>JAAERP010000226.1 GCA_024230215.1 Fuerstiella sp.
ATTGAAGCGGAAGTGATCGAAGCGGAAGTGATCGAAGCGGAAGTGATCGAAGCGGAAGTGATCGAAGCGGAAGTGATTGAAGCGGAAGTGATTGAAGCGGAAGGGATTGAAGCGGAAGGGATTGAAGCGGAAGTGATCGAAGCGGAAGTGATTGAAGCGGAAGTGATTGAAGCGGAAGTCGTTGAAGCAGAAGTGGTTGAGGCGGAAGTGATCGAAGCGGAAGTGATTGAAGCGGAAGTCGTTGAAGCAGAAGTGGTTGAGGCGGAAGTGATCGAAGCGGAAGTGATCGAAGCGGAAGTGATTGAAGCGGAAGTGATTGAAGCGGAAGGGATTGAAGCGGAAGTCGTTGAAACGGAAGTGATTGAAACGACCGAAGACGACGCCATGCCAGAATCTAACGAACTCGTCGACGCCTGGCCGCATCTCAGCGAACACACGCGAGCGGCAATTCTGATGCTTGTCGAAGCCGATCAGATAATGCGTTAGAGCGGTCTACGAAATGCCGGAACCGGTTCTGGCTCGTGGGGGCAGCCGTTCTGCTATCAAGACACGTGAACCGCGGCCATGCGTCAGCGAAATTCGCTGTAGCACACGACTGGCAGACAGTCTGAACGGCAACTCCTCCAACGTTTGAAGCCTGCGAACGGAAGAACGTTCGCAGGCCCAAACCTGGAACCGTCCTGTCGGACTGTTCGGTGACGACAGGATAAAGTCACGGGCACAGGACGCGTTGCCGGATGACGCCGGTTCAGGACATTGACCTGCGGCCTGTCGGTATTCGATCAGTGACGTTTGTGGCCAGCCGTGCCCTGTAGGTCCGTTAAAAAAAAACGGATCAGGCGATCCTGCCAGAGATCCAGGATAAACTGCGAATCAGTGAAGTCGCCGCGGCTCCCGAAGAGTCCGCGGCAATGCCTCCCCAGCGGATTACTCAATTGGCAACGTGTAACTCAACGAACCAATCGGCTCGCCTTTTTTCGCCTGTTTGTAGTTTTCATGGCACATCGTGCATTTTTCAAGGACAACCGGAATCGGTGTCGCGGCACGCAGATAGCGTTTGCCGTCTTTTCGAATAACCTCTTCGTAGTAGGATTCGCCCGCCTTAAGTTTTGAGACCGCCATCTTTTCAAAGGCATCCTTTGCGGCATTCTTTTCCTCAATCGGTTCGCCCGACGCGTCGAGCAATCGAACTGTATGCCAGCCTTTCTTGCTTACGGCATCAAACAGCGCGATGGCGGCAGCACCGGCCGGCAGATCATCTTCGTCGTTGACATAATGCGTTGTGATAAGGACGACAGCTGTCTTGTAGACATCGTCGAGCATTCGCACCTGCTTCCGGGTACGTTCCAGTGCACGATCCTTCCTCTGCGGTTTGTCCGCTTTCTGTTTCTGCTCTTTCTGTTTCTGCTCTTTCTTCTGCGGCTCGTCTGCATCAGAAAACGGCGGTGTCACCGCAACTCCGGCAACAAGAATCAAGGATGCGATCAGAACTGAAGACTTGTTTTTCATTTCGATTTGACCCATGGGTTGGCAGGGAACTGAAGAATCGAGGGGGGGTACTGATGCCCAGGTTACGTATTAACGACTTCTGAGTCCTCCGAAAAGAGTGGCGCCGGCGGTGGACTCATTCTGGCAAGACAATCCAGGAAGGAACTCATATCCCGACCGACGACATCGCCAACGAGGCAATCGATCAGAGCATTCCTCTGGTCGGGAAATTGTTCATCAAACTTATGAAAACTGAAAGCCGGATCGTAAAAGGCATAAATCAGCCGACGAATGACTTCGATGCCCTCCCACAGTGTATCGGAGAATTTCCCAAGTCGCCCGGCAGAGGTATCGTTGGCGAGCAGGGCTTCGTGAATGCAGTCCGCAGCCAGCTCTCCGGACGCCAGAGCCAGAAACAGGCCGGACGAGTAGATTGGATCAAGGAATCCAGCGGCATCACCAACCATCACCCAGCCGTCACCGGCGACCTGTGTGTTGTAGTACGCCAGTCGCCGAAGACCGTGCGCCGGTCCAACCTGCACTGCGTCCTCAAGACATTCGGACAGACCAACACAGCGATTTATTTCGCGTTCCAGTGTCGGGTCGAACTTTTTCGTTTCATCAAACAGGTATTCTGCGTCGGCAACGACGCCGACACTGACAACGTCGTCCGGTAATGGAATATACCAGAACCAGCCGCGTTCCGGTATCATAAAGACGGTCGTCTCACCTTCGTCGATCCCTTCACGGCGCCGGCCTCCTCGAAAATAAGTCCAGATGGACGCTTTGTTCAAACCAGGAACGTCAATCTTAAGGCCGCGTTGTGAACCAATCATTGAGACTCGTCCGGATGCATCCACGACAACTCGCGCCGGAATGAAATCTGATCCTCCTTCGCCGTTCTCTACCGTCACTCCAACGGCCCGATCACCTTCGAAACGAACTTCCTGGGCTCGTACCGGCTGGCGAACGTCAACACCGGATTCGATGGCATTGTCCAGGCACATGCGGTCAAACTCCGACCGTTCAACCTGCCAGGTAAGGGCGCGTTCGCCACTGATCGTCTCTGAAAAATAGAATGGCGCCGTGTCTGTTCCAGAAGGTGACACGAACCGCACGCTGTGTTTGACAGGAAACGCCGACGCCTTCAGTTTCGGCAGCAACCCGAGCCGGTCGAGCGTCGCGTACGTATGCGGAATCAGCGATTCTCCGATGTGGTATCGCGGAAACGTGGCGCTTTCGAGAAGCACGCAGGAGTGCTGCTGTTTCGCCAGCAGCGTGGCCAACGCCGCCCCTGCCGGACCACCACCGATAACGACCACATCAACCGGTGTTTCGGCAGATGGTGAGTTCATTTCCTGTCTCCAGATCGTGTCAGTGAAGCAGCCTCCTGGCCGAACTCCGCGGAAACCACGTTCCGGCCGGTACGGCTAGTCAGATGTGATCCCCAGCGTGACGGTTTGGGCAGCATTGCGGGAGTCATAAACGCAGTCAGGCTCCTCCTGCAGAGGATCACCGGTGACTGCGAATGCTCGGCTGCGACTACCGCCACAGATGTCATTGTAGTCACACGTTCCGCATTTCCCCTTCAACTGTTCCGAGTCACGCAGTGCCACGAAGGTGGGATGGTCCTGGTAAGTGGCGACAATGGAATCCTGAGGGAATTGTCCACATTTCAGAGGCAGGAACCCGGCCGGATAGATCTCGCCGGTGTGGCCGACAAACATGACTCCACGTCCGTCACGAACTCCCAGCGGAGCCCGGTGTGTCTTTCCGCGTGCAGCATGAGTCGCAACGGCGGGTTCCGCAAGGGGATCGCCGTTGCGCCGCAGCACGAAGCGACGATAGTGAGGAGCTTCGGTTGTCTTAATTCCAAACGGCTGCTGCTGAGACTGCTGCCAGAGTTTCTCGAAAGCGATCTCATACTCGTCAGGTGAAATTCGCTGTTCTTCCACTCCGCGCCCGACCGGAATCAGGAAAAACACCGACCACATCGCGATCCCACGCTTAGAAAGCAGGTTTGCGATGTCGTCGATCTGATGGAAATTACGTCGAGTGATACTTGTATTAATCTGGACAGGCAACTCAAGCTGCCGAGCGTGTTCCAGCATTTCAAGCGTGCGGACGAAACTGCCCTGCCAACCGCGAAACGCATCGTGAGTTGCCGCGTCTGCACCGTCCAGGCTGATTCCCAACCGGGCGACGCCCGCATCTTTTGCACGGTAGAATGCGTCCAGAGTTGCCAGCGGTGTTGCCGACGGAGTCAACGCTACCTGCAGGCCCGCGTCGCGTGCGTATCGGATCAGCTCAAACAGATCCGGTCGTTTCAACGGATCCCCGCCGGTCATCACAAGGATGGGTGGTCGAGCAAACTCGGACGCCTGATCAATCAATTCTCTCGACAGTTCTGTCGTCAGTTCACCCGGCGATGACTGTTCCTGAGCTGAGGCCCTGCAATGTCGACAGACAAGATCGCATGCCTGAGTGACCTCATAGTACAGCATCAGCGGTTGTACATTGAAGTCGGCGGCGGTGTAGCTGAGACCTGCAGATTGCATCATCTTTTCCGGTGTGGGAAACAGCAGTCGTGTGAATCGTCCCGTCGGGCAGGACGGTGCACGAATCACTGTATTTTGCCTGACGGGTTGACGGCCATGCTACCGAGCGATATTTTGGATGTCAATGTCCACATATCCGGATGCTGTGCGATTTGGTTGTTCTTCAACACGTTCTGACGCACGTCGGCCCCAGCACCTGAACGTCCTGACACGGGGAGTGAGAGATGTTTTCTCAAACTGCCGAGTATGCGTTGCGCGCTGTTGTATTTCTTGGCAATCAAGTTCCTCAGCCATGCACCACTGCGGAACTTGCCAACGCGATCGGTGCTCCGCCGGATTACCTCGCAAAAGTGATGCAGGGGCTCAGCCGTATTGGTATCGTCAAATCTCAGCGAGGACTGCACGGTGGCTTCAAGCTTGCGAAAGACCCCGGTGAGCTGACGATACTGGACGTCGTAAATGCAGTGGATGCGTTTCAACGGGTCGACCGTTGCCCACTGGGGCGACCGAGCCATAACAGCGGCCTGTGTCCGCTGCATCGACGGATCGACAACGTGATGGCGGCCGCAGAACAAACACTGCATGAAACAACCATCCAGGAAGTGCTTCAGGAGCCCGGGTTGCTATGCACGCTCCCATGTGTTGCTGAAACCGCAGCAGTCGGTAAAAAGGCCCCCAAAAGCCGCCGGAAATGAAGGACGATAACATAGTCTTCCACGACCCAATGACGCCCCACAAAAGAAGACACCTCCCGGTTATTATGTACAACTGAACCGGCCTGTGGCTCGCGACACTGGATCCGTGCAGGTACACTTACCTGTTGAACACTCTGCTGTTACGTCCAACAACGCTCCCGGACAACCTGCCCTGTTTCTCTTCCACCACTATTACGTTTCAACCTGAATTGAGCTGCAACTGCAGCCGCCCTTCCGGCATCTCAATTCTCGCTATATCCGCTGTGCCAGTGCAGTCATCGATTCATTGCTGACGAAGCCTGATCTATCCGCCTGAAAACATCAACTGATTAATGGGGAGTTCCTCATAATGCATCTGTTGTCTCGGTCGAACGTCCTGCTCACCACCGCGTTTCTGGTTGCTTTCCTGGTCTCCTTTCCCTGTCAGGCGGCAGATGAGACTGTCCCGGCCGACGCCGCGACGGGCTCCGTGAGTTACCACAACGACGTTCGCCCGATTCTGCAGGCCAATTGCCATGGTTGTCATCAACCGGCAAAAGCGGATGGCGAGTACGTGATGACGGCATTTGAACGACTGCTGGCCGGTGGCGAGAGTGAGGCCGCGGCAATCACGGCCGGCAAAGTGGACGACAGCTATCTGCTGGAACTCATTACCCCGGTGGACGGCGAAGCGGAAATGCCAAAGGAAAAGAAACCGCTGACCAAAAGGGAGATTACTCTGATCAGAAAGTGGATCGAACAGGGGGCCAAAGATGACACGCCCGAAAACGCCCGGCGACAGTATGACATGCAGCACCCGCCGGACTACTCAATGCCCCCAGTGATCACATCACTCGACTTTTCATCGGACGGAAAGCTGCTGGCCGTCGCAGGATACCATGAAGTGCTGCTGCACAAACCCGATGGAACCGGCCTGCTGGCGCGGCTGGTCGGCGCGTCAGAACGGATCGAATCAGTGGCATTCTCTCCCGATGGGAAGCGTCTGGCTGTGACCGGCGGACTGCCGGCCAGAATGGGTGAAGTGCAGATCTGGAATGTTGAGAACACCGAGAACCCTGCACTGGCTCTGTCACACACTGTGACTCATGACACGATTTATGGAGCAAGCTGGTCGCCGGATGGCAAGCTGATTGCGTTCGGCTGCGGGGACGACACCGTCCGCGCGATCGATGCAGACACTGGTGGGCAGGTGTTGTATCAGGGAGCTCACAGTGACTGGCCGCTGGACACGGTTTTTTCCGCAGAAGGCACTCATGTAATTTCTGTCGGTCGCGACCGTTCTGTCAAGCTGACGGAGGTTGCAACGCAGCGATTTGTCGACAACGTCACTTCGATCACTCCGGGCGCATTGAAAGGCGGGATTGCCGCGATTGACAGGCATCCGACCAGGGACGAGATCATTGTTGGAGGAGCAGATGGCGAACCCAAGCTGTACCGCGTGTTCCGCACGTCGAAGCGAGTCATCGGAGACGACGCCAACCTGATTCGAAAATTCCCCCGTCTGAAAGGACGCGTTTTTGATGTCGCGATCAGTCCTGACGGCAAACGCATCGCAGCGGGAAGCTGCGTGGACGGAACCGGTGAAGTCAAGGTATACGCCGGCGACTTCGACGCCGAACTGCCAGAGGAACTTCTAAAAATCATGCAAAAGCGTGTTGCTCAGCGAAGCGCAGAGGAAAAGAAACAAATTGCTGACTACCAGACAAAGAGCGTACAGATTCTGACTCAGAAAGAGTTCACGGATGCCGGCATCTTTGCCGTAGCCTTCAGCAGTGATGGCCAGGTTGTTGCGGCAGCTGGCACCGACGGGACAGTACGGCTGATCGGCGCCGATGATGGTTCGCAGATCGCTGAATTTGTGCCTGTGCCAGTCGACTCGATGGCAGATTCGGGAGAGAGGCAGGATCTGGCAACGGCCGCAGAAGCGGCCCCCGTCCGGCCGGCAGAAACTGCAGCGGCCGAACTTCTGTCCGCCGGCGAAGAACTGGCCTCGATCGAGGTACAGCCGGCCAGTATCAGGCTGGCCAAACGCTTCGACACCGGTCAGTTTATTGTAACCGGACACATGAAATCAGGAAATGTTGTCGATGTGACGCGTCTGGTCAGAATTGAAATATCGTCAAACGTCGCCGATGTGTCTCGCGGTGGTTTGGTTCGCGGGCGAGCGAACGGCAGAGCCAGGATACAGTTTTCTCTGAGTGACAGGCTGGCAACGGCCACTGTCGAAGTTGGCGGGGTTGAACCTGATTTTCAGGTCGATCTGATCCGCGACGTGAATCCGGTCTTTGGTAAAGCGGGCTGCAATGCCGGGTCCTGCCATGGGTCGAAGAACGGCAAGGGCGGGTTGAAAGTATCGATGCGTGGTAACGATCCGATTTTTGAAGCACGTGCCTATATCGACGAACTGGCGTCTCGACGGATCAATCTGGCGTCGCCGGAAGACAGCCTCCTGTTGCTCAAGGCAACTGCTACAGTGCCCCATCGGGGCGGGCAGGCCGTTGCTCCCGGCACTCCGCACTACGCCGTCATCCAGCGCTGGATTTCCGACGGGGCGAAGATTGATCGTGGCGCGCCACGTGTGACAAACATCGAGATCTTTCCTCAGGATCGAATTCTGCAGCAGACCGATGCCACTCAGCAGTTTCGAGTTGTGGCAACCTATGCTGATGGTGAGATTCGTGATGTGACGTCGGAAGCCCATGTTTCCAGCGGCAACATTGAGGTCGCGACCGCTGACCACACCGGGTTAGTGACGGTACAGCGGCGCGGTGAATCGTCTATCCTGGCGAGGTTTGAAGGAAAATATGCAGCTTCGACGCTGACAGTCATGGGGGACCGGGCGGGCTTCGCGTGGAAGGACAAAATTCCAAATAACTTCATCGATGAACTCATTGCAAAAAAACTGCAACGTACCAGGACGCTTCCCAGCGAATTGTGTACGGACGCCGAGTTCCTGCGACGTGTGAGCCTGGACCTGACAGGCCTGCCGCCTGCTGCAGACCAGGTGCGAGAGTTTGTTGCAGATGCCCGTGATTCAAGGACCAAACGCGATGAACTCATCGATCAGCTGATCGGCAGCGAAGACTACGTTGAACACTGGACCAACAAATGGGCGGACCTCCTGCAGGTCAACCGCAAGTACCTTGCCATCGAGGGAGCGACTGCGTTCCGCGGCTGGATTCGAGACCAGGTCAGCTCCAACACACCGCACGACCAGTTCGCCTACACGATTCTCACCGCCAGTGGCTCAAACAAGGACAACCCGGCAGCGTCGTATTACAAAATCCACCGGACGCCGGAAGACACAATGGAAAACACGACGCACCTGTTTCTGGGAATCCGGTTCAGCTGCAACAAGTGCCACGATCATCCGTTTGAAGGCTGGGTGCAGAATCAATACTGGCAGACTGCAGCGTATTTTGCGCAATTCGGACTGAAGAAGGATCCGGCTGGTGGCAAGCGGGAAATCGGTCGAACAGCAGTCGAAGCCGGCAAGCCACTGTACGAAGTCGTCTTTGAGAAAGACGAGGGCGAGGTGCTGCACGATGAAACCGGCGCGGTTACTCCCCCACAGTTGCCCTACAAGAGCCACTACGTTGCCGCTCCCACGGCATCGCGCCGCGAACACATCGCACGCTGGATGATTTCCGCGGACAACGCGTATTTTGCCAAAAGCTACGTCAATCGCATGTGGGGCTACCTGCTGGGTCGGGGCATCATCGAACCACTTGACGACATCCGCGCCGGCAACCCACCCACTAATCCGGAACTGCTGACTGCGCTGACAGCAGAATTCATTGAAAGCGGATTTGACGTTCAGCATCTGGTGCGCACGATCTGTCGTTCCAGGACCTATCAGATGTCCATCAGGACAAATAAATGGAACGAAGATGACACGATCAACTACTCGCACGCCCTGGCCCGGCGTTTACCTGCCGAGGTGCTGTACGACACTCTGCACCTGGTGACCGGTTCACAATCAAAGTTTCCAGGTGTTCCGCCGGGAACACGTGCGGCGGCATTGCCTGATGGGGGAGTGAAGGAACCCAGCGGTTTTCTTGCGAAACTGGGACGTCCGCCACGCGAAAGTGCCTGTGAATGTGAGCGGTCCAGTGGGATGCAGTTCGGACCGGTGATGGCACTGGTCAGCGGTTCGACCGTCGACAACGCAATCATTGACCCGAAGGGTAATATCGCAGGATTGGTCGCAGCAGAAGAGAACGATGCGAAACTTGTCGACGAACTGTTCGTGAGAATCCTCAACCGCCCGGCAGACCAAAAAGAAATCGACGCCGCACTGGCAATGATCGGTGAACTGCCGACCGAGCACACGCAACTGGTGGCGACCCTGCAGGATTACGAACTGAGCCTGGCGCCGGGAATCGCCGAACAGGAAAAGAAGCGTCAGCAACGGATTACCAACGCCAGGAAGGAACTCCAGGCCTACGAAACACAAATCGCCACACGAGAAACAGAACTCGAACGGCAGCACAATGAAGGGATCGCCACAGCAGATGCCCAGCTGGAAGAATACAAAGCCACGCTGGCTGATCGACTGGCGAGCTGGGAGGCAAGGGATAACAAGACAACCACATGGACACCGCTTGATCCAGGAGAGCTGTCTTCCACAAGTGCAACCACACTGACCAGGCAGGAAGATCTGTCTGTGATTGCCACCAGCTCGAATGGCCTGGGTACGTACAAGGTCGTGGCGAACACGGACTTGAAAGGCATCAAGGCGGTGCGACTGGAAGCACTGGCTGATGACCGTCAACCGATGAAAGGACCGGGCCGTGCTCCGGACGGAAACTTTGTCCTGACGGAATTTGAATTGTCCGCCGCTCCGTCATCGGATCCCACCAAAGCCGAAAAGGTCGTGTTGGAAAATGCGCAGGCTGACTTCAGTCAGGCCGATTACGCGGTCGCAACAGCGATTGATGGCAATATGGCGGCGACAGGCAATGGGTGGGCAGTGGCTCCGAATTTTGGCACAGATCATGTAGCCTCGTTCGAGACAAAACAGGATGTTGGCTACGACGGAGGAACGGTGCTGACGTTCCTGCTGCACCAGCAATTCAATAGCGGCCAGCATTCGATTGGTCGGTTCCGGCTGTCAACCACGACATCAACGGGACCAATCCAGCTGGAGGGCCTGCCAACGAACGTGACAGAAATTCTGGCCGTTGCGGCCGCCGACAGAAATAGCGAACAGCAGGCCGCATTGCTCGCATACTATCGCAGCATCGATGGCGAACTGAAGAAAGTCGAAACCGCACTGGCAAAGGCAAAACGCCCTCGACCGGTTGACCCGCAGCTGAAGCAACGGCGAGACAAACTGACGGAAGTCAGCAAGCCGCTGCCAATTGATCTGAAACTCGCACAACTGCGAGCTGATGCAGTTCTGAGTGAAGAACAGTTGAAGAACATCCGACTGACCGCTGCCCAGGACCTTGCCTGGGCATTGATCAACAGCCCTGCGTTTCTGTTTAACAGATAGAAGTCGCTCGCGTCGTTCTCCAGAAGAAACACAACTGCGAAACAACAGGAGAAAAACCATGCTTGTCATTCCCGGCAACTCTGGAAAAGATCTGTGCGACAGACATCTCGGCTCAACACGTCGAGATCTTCTCCGAGTGGGAGGTTCCGGCATGCTGGGACTCAGTCTCGGATCGCTGCTGCAGATGCAGAATGCGACAGCCAGCGCAGCCGGTGCAGAAACAGCAGAGAACATTATTATGCTGTTCCTGCAGGGCGGGCCAAGTCACCTGGACCTCTGGGACCCGAAACCGAATCTGCCTGACAACATGGTCGGGCCATTCAAGGAGATCTCTACGAAACTGCCCGGCGTTCAATTCACCGAGCTGCTGCCAAAGCTGTCTCAGGTGAATGACAAAGCGACGCTGATTCGGTCCATGAGCTACACGCCGGCCGGATTGTTCAATCACACGGCAGCGATTTATCAGATGCTGACCGGCTACACGACCGACAAAGTCAGTCCGTCCGGTCAGCTGGAGCCGCCCAGTCCCAAGGACTTCCCCAACTTCGGGTCGAACCTCGTTCGCCTGAAGCCGTCAAATGTGCCCATGCTGCCACTGGTGATGCTGCCGCGTCCGCTGCAGGAAAGCAACGTCGTCGGAAAGGCCGGAACCGCTGGATTCCTGGGGCGGGCCTATGACCCGTATTACCTGTATCCGGGCGGAGATGACATGAACATGAACAAGATGGATGGCATAAGCGTCGACGACCTGAAGCTGCGTCCCCAGGTGCACGCGGGTCGGTTACAACGTCGAGCACGCCTGCGTGACGTGATCAACAAGGGAATGCCGGCAGTGGAAAAGGCAGTGAGCGAATACAAGCTGGACGAATACTACGCGCGAGCTCTGGAGCTTGTGACGTCCGGCCGCGCCCGTGATGCCTTCGGTCTGGATCGCGAATCGAATCAGATTCGTGACCGCTACGGTCGTAACACGTTCGGACAAAGCTGTCTGCTGGCCCGTCGTTTAGTGGAAGCTGGAACGCGCGTTGTCGAAGTTGTCTGGCCCAAGGTTGCCAACTCGGACAACCATTCGTGGGACGTCCACAAGGGTCTCACAAAACGTATGAAGGACCAGTCAGCACCAATGCTGGACACGGCCCTTTCAGCCCTGATCGACGATATGGATCAGAGGGGAATGCTTGAAAAAACGATGATCGTTGCGGTTGGTGAGTTCGGCCGCAGCCCTGAGCGAGGCGTCAGCACGTCCGGCAACGACAACAGCTCAGACGGTCGCGACCACTGGCCATATTGTTATTCTGCACTGGTCGCCGGAGGCGGCGTCAAACGCGGCTATGTGCACGGCAAATCAGACAACACCGGCTCTGCCCCTCTGAATGATCCCGTGCATCCTCGCGAATTGCTGGCCAGCATCTACCATTCGTTCGGCATCGACCCGGCCATGCTGATGTACAACCATCTGAATCAGCCTCGTGAACTCGTAAAAGGCCGACCAGTGACAGCGCTGTTCAGCTGACATGAAACAGTCAGGCTTACCAGAACCTCTCTGGTTACGAATGAAACACTGACGCCCCTTTGACGCCCCTTACTTCGCCGCACATTGACGGAAAGTTAGACTGATACCGTGTCAACATCCAAGAGAATTATCACCGCAGCGTTTGCCTCGATAATCCCTGCCGTGATCTGCTTTCAGTCGCCGGCGTGTGCGGCGGACCCCGATCAGCCCCGTCGAGTCGCATCGAACGAGTTATTCAAATCGGACGTGTTGCCGGTCGTGCAGAAGTACTGTGTCGACTGCCACGGCGCAGATGAGCCGGAAGGCGACGTGTCGTTGCACGATCTGAGCCATGCCGAGCACGTATACGAAAACCGCGACACATGGGTGCGTGCGATCCGGCTTATGGGTGTCGATGGGATGCCGCCGAAAGATCACGACGACAGGCCGTCAGCTGCCGAAAAACGAAAAATGATCGAATGGCTCGACCTGGCGTTGTTCCACGTCGACTGTGACGTGGCTGACGATGCGGGACGAGTCACCATTCATCGCCTGAATCGAACGGAGTACACGAATACTGTTCGCGACCTGCTTGGCGTGGACATCGACCCCGCAAAGGACTTTCCCTCGGACGATGTGGGATACGGCTTCAACAATATTGCCGACGTGCTGTCACTGCCACCGCTGCTGTTCGAAAAATATGTCGATGCGTCAGAGCAAATTGCTGCCGCAACCATTCTAACCAGCGCGGCCGGTCAGCAAAAACAACGGTTCAACGCCGGTCAGCTCGAAACCGCCGGCGCGGCAGAGCCGGGAGGCGGCGTGATACGAATGACATCAGACGGTTCCGCCATACGCTTTCACGACGTTCGAGCTACAGGCGACTACATTATTCGAGTAGAAGCTTCGGCCGATCAGGCGGGCCCCGATCCCGCCCGATTGGAAATTCGCGTTGACGGGAAGAAGGTCACAGTGCACGACACGCAGGGACATCGCGAACCGGCAGTGTACGAAGTCAGTTGCCGGATACAGCAGGGCCTAAGAAAAATCGAAGCGGCCTTCATAAACGATTACTATCAGCCGAAAGCCAGGGACCCCAAAGACCGAGACCGCAATATGACGGTGCGGTTCATCGAGATTCAGGGACCGACGAACGCTGATCCTTCAGAGATTCACCGCCGTGTTCTGTTCACGAAACCGTCAGCCGACAAATCTGTAGAGCAGGCCGCAGAGGAGGCCTTTCGTCGCCTGCTGCCGAGGGCGTTCCGGCGACCGGTTGATGACGGAGAGATTGAACGACTCGTGCGAATCGTAAAATTCGCCGTCGCGCGTGGTGACTCGTTCGAACGCGGTATTCAGGCCGGACTTCAGGGGATTCTGGTTTCGCCACACTTTCTGTTTCGTCTTGAATTTGATGACACAACCAGTAATGCGGTATCCGAACATCAAATCAACGATTTTGAACTGGCGTCACGTCTGTCATATTTCCTGTGGAGTACAATGCCTGACGAAGAGCTGTTCCAGCTGGCTGATCAGGGAAGGCTGCATGAAGCACAGGTTCTGGACGCTCAGGTGGACCGAATGCTGGCCGACTCGAAAGCCGACGCTCTGGTCGATAACTTTGCCAGCCAGTGGCTCACGCTGAGCAACATCGTGGAGGCTCAGCCTGATGAAAAACTGTTTCCGGAATTCACACCTGAACTGCGAGCAGACATGGTGCAGGAAACGAAGATGTTCATCCGCAGTGTATTCCGCGATGATCGCAGCCTTGTCGATTTTCTGGATGCGGATTACACGTTTGTCAACGAACGTCTGGCCCGTCATTATGACATCGACGGCGTGAAAGGCTCCGAATTCCGCCGCGTATCACTGCCACGCGAGACTCGAACCGGAATTCTCACGCACGCCAGCATTCTGACAATCACGTCTAATCCGGACCGCACGTCACTGGTTCGCCGTGGTGTGTGGATTCTGGATCAGATCCTGGGGATGGAACTTCCTGATCCGCCGGGCGACGTGCCGTCACTGGAAGAAGGGGCGAAGGAGTCTGGTGCGACGTCGATGCGTGAACAACTGAAGCTGCATCGCGAAATGCCGACGTGCGCCGCGTGTCACGACACCATGGATCCGCTTGGGTTTGGATTTGAAAACTTCGACCCCATCGGCCGCTGGCGTGACGAGGCCGAAGGGAACCCTGTCGATGCCGGTGGCACGCTGCCCAGCGGTGAATCATTCAGTGGTCCCGTCGAACTGGCCGGCATTCTGAGAAACCGCCGCGACAAGTTCGCCGAATTGGTCACCAAGAAAATGCTCACGTACGCACTGGGTCGGGGCCTGGAGATTCCCGATTCCTGCGCGATTGACGACATCGTCGCCGAACTGAGCCAAAACGACTACCGATTCACCGTACTGGTTCGGGGAATCGTCCACAGCAAACCATTTCTGATGAGGCGAGGCGAAAAATGAACCTCAGCTTTCGCTTCTGCAAACTCGATCACTGACCGAATACAACGGAGACTCCCGGTGCGAAGAACACTCGAAATCCCACGACGAACCGTGCTCAGGGGGCTGGGCACAACGATGTTGCTGCCGATGCTCGAAGCGATGGCACCACGTACCGCGCTGGCGTCCGGCGTCGCCCCGACTGCGCCCGTACGCATGGCGTTCGTCTTCTTCCCCAATGGAGCGATCCAGCCGAACTGGAAGCCGGAAGGTGAGGAGTCCGACTGGAAACTGTCGCGCACCCTGGAACCGCTTGCCGATCATAAAGAACACCTGACAGTGTTCAGTGGCCTGACGCAACATCACGGCCGCGCCAACGGAGACGGAGCAGGCGACCACGCGAGATGTGCCAGTTCTTTTCTGACGGGAGCTCAGCCCGTCAAGACCGCTGGAGCAAACATCAAAGTCGGTGTGTCCGTCGACCAGGCGGCTGCCGCACTGATTGGAAGGCAGACAGCATTCCCTTCTCTGGAGCTGGGTATCGAACGCGGCCGCAACAGTGGCAACTGCGATTCCGGCTACAGCTGTGCTTATTCAGCGAATGTTTCATGGAAGACCGAAAGCACACCGATGGCCAAGGAGATCAATCCGAAGCTGGCTTTTGAACGGCTGTTCGGAGCGAAGGACGGTGCGACAGGGCGGGCCGAACGAGACATCTATCGCCAGAGCATTCTGGATCTGGTTGCAGAAGACGCGGCAGTGCTGCGGCGGCGGCTCGGAAAATCCGATCAACGCAAGCTGGACGAATATTTCAGCAGCGTGCGGGAACTGGAACATCGACTCGACATGGATGCAACGCGTTTGAGTGAAGTACCGGAATACGACGTCCCGGCAGGCATTCCGAAAGAGCTGGAGTCCCATATTCAGCTCATGTACGACGTAATGACTCTGGCATTCCAGACGGATTCGACCCGCATCGGTACGTTCATGCTGGCAAACGCCGGCAGCAATCGAAGCTATCCGCAGGTTGACGTCAAAGGCGGCCACCACAGCCTGTCACACCACCGCAACGAGGAATCGAAGGTCGAAGACCTGACGAAGATCGACATTTTTCTGGCGAGTCAATTTGGCTACTTCCTGAAGAAGCTGAAGTCAGTTCAGGAGGGTGAACGCACGTTGCTGGACAACAGTCTGATTCTTTATGGCAGTGGCCTGTCCGACGCCAACCGTCACACGCACCATGACCTGCCGATTGTCCTGGCCGGCAGCGGCGGAGGCCGTCTGCAGACGGATCGTCTGTTGCATCAGGATGAAAACACACCACTCAACAATCTGTTCGTATCGATGTGTCACATGGCCGGGGCCAATGTCGAAACACTCGGCGACAGCACTGGCGCACTCAGCTTGTAAGCAGTCGTTGTCAACCGCGACGACATCTTAAAGAGAACTACTCAGACGTTCGAGGAATTCATAACGATGACAGTCACTCGTAACTACGTGCCTGAAATGTGCGTCTTCATTCTCGCTTCAATGGCGGTCTCTCCGGTTGCGGCGCAGGAAGAGAAGGTGAACTTTGGTCGGCAGATTCGTCCATTGCTGGCAGAGAAGTGTTTTGCGTGCCATGGACTGGACGGCGAAACACGTTCAACCGAATTTCGGATGGACACCAAAGACGGTCTGTTCGCCCCTCTCGAATCCGGCGGCGTTGCCATTGTGCCCGGCGACCTGGACGCAAGTACCATCTATCAACGTCTCACCACTGACGACATGGATGCACACATGCCACCAGTCGATGCGGAAAAACAGTTTTCAAAGAACGAAATCGATCTGGTCCGACGATGGATCAAACAGGGTGCCGAGTGGCAACAGCACTGGGCATGGGTCGCTCCCGAACGGCCGCAACTCTCGGACAAGGCGTCGCGCAACGCGATCGACCATTTCGTGCAGGGACGACTCAGGAAAGAAGGACTGAAAGAATCTTCCGAAGCAGACCGAGTGACTCTGATTCGACGTGTCACATTCGACCTGACGGGCCTGCCACCGACCGCCGGTGAAATTGACAACTTTCTGGCGGACACGTCGCCGAATGCCTACGAAAAAGTTGTCGACCGGCTGCTCAAGTCGCCGAACTACGGTGAACAGATGGGACGTTACTGGCTGGATGTCGCCCGGTATGGCGATACACACGGCCTGCATCTGGATAACTTCCGCGAAATGTGGCCATACCGGGACTGGGTCATCAATGCGTTCAACAAGAACATGCCGTTTGACCAGTTCACGATAGAACAGCTGGCAGGCGATCTTCTGCCGGACGCCACGATCGACCAGCGGGTTGCCACGGGCTTTAATCGCTGCAACGTAACAACCAGCGAAGGCGGCGCGATAAGTGAAGAATATCATGTGCACTACACTGTCGATCGAGTGGCAACAATGTCCACAGTGTGGCTGGGCGTGTCCATGGGCTGCGTGACCTGCCATGAACACAAGTTTGACCCCTATGAGATGAAAGATTTTTATCAGCTATACGCCTTTTTCAACAGTCTCGACGGTCCTGTGATGGATGGCAACAAAAAGGACACGGCCCCGGTCCTGAAAATCGCCAACGACGCACAGAAGACCGAGATGGCGGAACTCAAACGCCTGATCGCTGAATTGTCGAAGACGACGACGGCACCTGACGCCGCTGTCGACCAGGCTCAGGCGGAATGGGAAACACAGCTGCGGGAGAGTATCGTAAGCGAACCGAAATGGCTTGTACTTTCGCCGGAAACGTCCACGTCCAGCGGCGGAGCGACGCTAGACAAACAGGAGGATGAGTCGATCCTTGTCTCTGGTGAAAACCCAGCGAAGGAAGTCTATGAATTTGTCGCCCTGGTCGACTCGAATGGCCTGACTGCCGTACGTCTCGAAGGATTACTGCATCCGTCGCTCACGGCGGCGGGCGCTGGTCGCAGCAGCAACAGCAACGTAGTGTTAAGCGAGTTTGAAGCGGAAGTGGCGTCCACTGTGGAACCGGACAAATGGGAAAAGATCACGTTCACTCGAGCGTGGGCCGATCACGAACAACCTGACGGTGATTTCAAGATTGGTAACGCGATTGACGGCAAAGCGGAGACCGGATGGGCGATCGCCGGTCATCAGCGTAAAGAGAATCGCACGGCGATCTTTGTAGCGGACGCTCCTTTCGGCCACGAAGAAGGAACCCGGCTTAAATTACGTCTACGGCATGAATCGGTCTATTCTCAGCACCAGTTCGGACGGATCCGCCTGGCCGTTACTGATGCCGTCGAAATCCCTCAACTTGGCAGCAAGACTGTCCCCCAGGAAATCGCTGACCTGCTCAAGACTGAACCAGAACAGCGAAATGCTGAGCAGCAGAACACGATCCGAGATCACTATCGCAATAATGTTTCGACTGATGAAACGCTGGTCAAGAACCGCACCGACCTCGCAGCAAAACGCAAGCGACAGACCGAACTGGACAAGTCTCTGCCCACGACTCTGGTCTGGAAAGAACTTGCTGAACCGAAACCCGCTCACATTCTGATCCGCGGTGCGTATGACAAGAAGGGAGAGCAGGTCTATCGCAATACGCCTGCAGCTCTGCCGCCGCTCGCGCCGTTAGGTGACGGTGAAACACCAACTCGCCTGCACCTGGCACAGTGGCTTGTTTCCCCCGATCATCCGCTGACCAGCCGCGTTACGGTGAATCGCTTCTGGCAGCAATACTTCGGTGTGGGAATCGTCCAGACCGCCGAAGACTTTGGCTCACAGGGCTCGCCACCTTCGCATCCGGAGTTGCTGGACTGGCTGGCCGTGGATTTCCAGGAAAACGGCTGGGATGTCAAGCGGTTGCAGAAACTGATCGTCATGTCGGCCACATACCGGCAGTCATCGCAGGTCCCGAAGGACGTCAGATCATTGGACCCGGACAACAGGCTGCTGTCGCGGGGACCGCGATTTCGATTCGATGCGGAGATGATCCGCGACAACGCACTTTCTCTCAGCGGACTGCTGATCGACCGCATTGGTGGCCCCAGTGTCAAGCCATATCAGCCGCCGGGAATCTGGTTCGCGGTCGCCTATACAGACAGCGACACAGCAAGGTTCAAGCGTGATTCCGGCGAGGCTCTGTATCGGCGCAGCATGTATACGTTCTGGAAACGTACGGCACCGCCGCCCACGATGGTCACCTTTGATGCACCGTCCCGCGAAACGTGCAGCGTCAGACGCTCGCGCACCAACACTCCGCTGGCCGCTCTGGCTCTGATGAACGACGAACAATTCATCGAAGCAGCCCGCGGCGTCGGTCAGCGAATCATGAAAGAGGGCGGCAGCACTGAAGAAGACAGGGCTGCGTTCGCTTTTCGTCTGGTCACAGCCCGACGTCCGGGAGACGCCGAACTGGCAGTTGTGCTGAAGGTCTACAGGACCGCCCTGGCAGCTTATGTCGCGAACGAAAAGGCGACCACGGAACTGCTGACGGTCGGCGACTCCGGGCCGGACAGTTCGCTGACGGCCTCCCAACTGGCAGCATGGACGATGGTTGCGAACATGCTTCTGAATCTCGACGAAACAATCACAAAGGGATAGTGCCCCTCCCATTTAAATCATAGAAGGAAAACATACATGGATATTCGCACTGAAACACTGCTGAATATGACGCGAAGACGCCTGCTGGGACAAGGCCTGAATGCCGCTGGCGTGGCGGCGCTGGCCGGTATGCAGGGTGGCCGGAATGTGGTCGCACAGGAATCACTGCCACAATTAAAGGGAGCACTTCCTGGTATTCCGCATCATGCTCCAACAGCCAAACGGGTTATTTATCTATTCATGAGCGGCGGACCGGCTCAGCACGATCTGTACGATTACAAACCGGAACTCGACAAACTGTTCGACAAGGACCTGCCTGATTCCGTCCGTCAGGGCCAGCGAATCACAACAATGACGTCGGGACAAAAACGTTTTCCGATGGCACCGTCCATGTTTGATTTTCAGCAGCACGGGGAATCGGGCGCGTGGGTCAGTGAACTTCTCCCACATACGACCAAAGTCATCGACGATCTGGCGTTCATTCGTTCGGTGTACACGAACGCGATCAACCACGACCCGGCGATGACTTTCATTCAGACCGGACGCGAATTGCCGGGCTGGCCGAGCCTGGGATCATGGTTGTCGTATGGTCTGGGCATCGGCAGCGAGAATCTTCCCAACTACGTTGTGATGACCCCCACATGGACCGGCCGCAAGAGTGCGCAGGCATTATTCTCACGACTATGGGGAACAGGATTTCTACCGTCAAAACTGCAGGGCGTTGCGTTGCGAGCCCAGGGAGACCCCGTGTTGTTTCTGTCTGATCCGCCCGGTGTGGACAAGGCGATGCGTCGCACGATGCTTGATGGCCTTGGCGAACTGAATCAACTGCAGTTCGAACAAAATGGTGACCCGGAAACCAACGCTCGCATCGCGCAATACGAAATGGCTTTTCGCATGCAGACGTCTGTTCCCGAACTAACGGACTTCTCGCAGGAATCGAAAGAAGTGATGGACATGTACGGCCCGGATGTTCAGAAGCCCGGCACGTTTGCTGCCAGCTGTCTGCTGGCCAGACGAATGGCCGAACGTGACGTGCAGTGCATTCAGATTTTTCACCGTGGCTGGGATCAGCACAACAATCTTCCGCGAGACATCCGCAACCAGTGCCGCGACATCGATCAGCCAACTCGCGGGCTGATCGAGGACCTGAAGCAGCGTGACATGCTGAAAGATACGCTGATTGTATGGGGCGGAGAATTCGGCCGAACTGTCTACTGCCAGGGTAAGCTGGCCCGGGACAACTACGGTCGCGACCACCATCCACGTTGTTTCACAATGTGGATGGCTGGAGGTGGCATCAAGGGTGGAGTTTCGCTCGGGCAGACAGACGACTTCAGCTACAACATCGTCGAGAATCCCGTCAAGATCTCTGACCTCAACCACACCATTCTTCAGTGTCTTGGAATTGACAACAGGCAGCTTTCCGTCAAGTTTCAGGGACTCGATGCCCGCATTACCGGAGTTGAAGATTCCCGCGTACTTCGGGAGCTCCTGACCTGATGCGCGTCGTTCTGCGGAGACTTTCGCTGTGTTCCGTAACGTCTGTCCTGACATACCGGGGCATGGTGACGCCGCCTCTGTAACCTGTTGTTTATAAACAAGTTCCTGCGGATTCTGCGTATTGTTTGTCGCGAAGGCGACTGCAGCTCCGCCGCAGGTTGTTCGCCTTGTGTATTAATGACAGCTCAGTAAGCGCATCTCAGGTCGGAATGCGTTGGGCCGTTGAATCCTGCCCACGATGCCAGTTGGTACAGTCATCACCTGTGCCGTCCGAGATATCCGCGTCCATCACGGCAGAATCGTCAACTCTCAACAGCGGCGTGTACTGCGGGTGCGGGCCTTCACAGTACGGACTGTTCGATCTGGCGTTGTAGCAGCAGACCATCGACCAGCGCGGCTTCGACGAGTGATTCTGGTCACTGCGATGCAACAGATTCCCGTGAAAGAAGACAGCATCGCCAGGCTGCATCTCGGCGTAAATCAGTTCGTGACTCTGCAGGATTGCGTCGACTCGGTCCTGGTCCGCACCGACCTGGTCGTCGACTTTGATGTGGTCGATTCGCCCCAGACGATGTGAGCCTCGCACAACCTGCAGGCACCCGTTTTCGCGTGTCGCCGGATCGACAGCGATAAACACACTCACAACGTTCGGTGACAGCATGCCGTTGTGATACCAGTAACCATAATCCTGATGCCACGCCCACGCGCCGCCGGTCACGGCGTCTTTCATGATCATCTTGGTGTGATAGTGATACGGCTCGTCGCGCAGAATCTGTTCAGCAGCATCTGTCATCCTGCGGCATCGCGCGAACAGGCCGTAGATGCTGTTATCCGGGTGATTCCACAACGCCAGTTTAACACTTCCGCCTTCGCCGTCGCCACGAGCAAAAGCATGAGCACTGAGCGCCTGGTCCGCTTTGGCTGATTCTCGCAAACGGCGTATCTCTTCAGCATCGAATAATCCACGCCGCACTAAGAAACCATCTTCGTCGTACTGGCCCAGTTGTTCCGAAGTCAGTGGTCCGGTCATTGTTGTGTTTGCTTCCGATAGTGCTTTCAGGAGGAATTCGAGGTGTAGCGTCAATCGCTTACCCGGAGACTGGCGTTCGCCGTTTCGCCGTTAAACGCTTGCAGCTCTGGTTTCGTTTCCGTCAGAATCTCAAGAATCGCCTGCCGATCAGACTGTGCCAGGTGAGCAAACGTGTCGCTTTCGTCCGCGCCGTTCAGAACAGCAGTCAAACGCTGATACACTCGCTGTTTCGCCGCCAGGGGAAGCTGATCGAAGGCCTGGCTGTAGATCAGGTAACTGCAGGGATACTTCATCAGTCGTGTCTTCAGATCCAGGTCACGCAGTGATCGTCCGCTCTTGTCATGGGGGCCCCGGGTCGGAAACTCCTGCGCGAACCCGGAAGTGCCAACAACAGGCGATGTCAGTCGATACTCGCCGCAATACAGCATGTATTCCACCAGGCGACTGGCTACTCGATTAATTCGTCGCCCCGTAAGATCGCTCCGGTAACCTGGATCACGGTCCAGCATCTTATTCATCACACGATCATTTTCCTCAGCCACCCGCGTTTCAAAACTGGCTCTGGCAATCAGATTGTGCATCTGTGCCTGATGCTCCAGAACCATCAGAGCGACAAGGTCGCTGTGTGGCGACAGATACGGCTTCACGTTCACGATGTCGCTTAAATCGGTGACGTTCGCTCCACGGTCTGTATCGAGCTTCTCCGGGTCAATTCTGCTGGCGACAATTTCGTTGCCCATGTGACGCTGCGAACCGTGCGTTCCGGTCACGTACCAGCCGCCCCAGCGGCTGGTAAATGGGCTTGTATGGTCCGTCGTAAACGTGCCCGAACCGATGATCGGATGGCCTTTACGATCCGGAAAGACTGACCGAATCAGATGTCCGGGCACGTCTGCTGTTCGCGATGACGCATGGCACGTCAGACACTGTCCTTTATCACGCACAAAGCGAGGCTTGTCAGTTTGACTCTGATTCAGAGTATAAAACACACCTCCCAGCTGCGGATCGACCGCAGAAACCTCAAACACTTCCCCAAAACGTGTATTGCCAATGTAGACATCGTCGTTGAAATAGATGGCGCGCGGTTGTTGTGGATTGATGTGACGAATCTGCAGACTGGTCTTTGAAAACACGAGTACCTGAGACGATACCGGCACGTCCAGCGTTTTCAGCAATGACGGCAGATACCCGTGTGTCTCGTCAAACTCCAACGCGACGTCCCCGGCGTCCATCTGCTGCTGCAGTCTAATGATCGGGTCGTGTGCCGGAGCATTGTGGTAGTCAATTGGCGGACGCTCAAAATCGAACTGGCCCATAACAGTGGCTGGCAGCGCCGCAAGAATCGCGACAAGAGTGACAACCGAGATCGGATTCTGAGATTTCATGAATTATCCTCGCTGACAACAACGACTCGCCGGTTCGAAATCCGTAACGGCAAACAACAAACGTAAAGGGACGAAAGACGCATACGTCTGACTGGCTCTGTCGGCCATTTTCAACAGCACACAGAATCAGAGTTCCTTCAGCCGCGGCCCTGGTGGTAACACCACAGAGAATGACGCTGATTCCTGGCCGCGAAACAGGAATTCCAGCCGAAGAAACAGGCAGCCCCGCGAGTCATAACGGTTCACGAGAACAAGCAAACAATCCTGTTATTCAAAGCTCTTGACGCGGCCTTTATTATGGATAACATGATCTGTATATACGATAGCCGTCCGTCAGAATGACGGATATTTCTGGTTTTAGAGTCCACCCAAATAGCTGCATTTTACAAACTCAGAACGTCCTACCGAAGCCTCACGATACAGCACCCCGCGTGCGATCATCGTCACCCACCTGCCCTCTCCCCGGCAGAGCACTCTTTCACAGCTCTATCGAATTCAGTACTCCAGATTATTGCGATGCGAAGTCTTCAGACCGCAACTGCATGTTGAGTCGCGGGCTGCCGCAAAAAACTGCCGGTAGTGCTGGGTCGTGATTCCGCGAAAGGAAAATCTGAGATGCAATTGGCCCTCATCAGAAACCGTTCGTTCTGCCATTCATCTGTTCTGTTCCTGGCAATGTCGCTGACGGTCGGTACCGCGGCAGAGCCGAACAAACCGGCCGCAAAACTGGTTGAGCTGAATGTGTTTCCGAATCAGATCGTACTGTCTGATTCGCGAAGAACTCAGGGACTGCGAGTCACCGGTCGATTTGATGATGGCAGTCTGCGCGACCTTACCAGCGACTGTAAGTTCCAATCGAACGCCGCCGCAGTAGCCGACGTCTCTGAAACGGGTGTGGTCACTCCGCGTAAGAATGGCTCTGCAACTGTGGACGTGGTGTTTGGAAAACACAGTTCAGCAGCAGTATTCGAGATCAGGAAGACTGAAGACGTATCTTATCATTTCAAGAACGACGTGTTGCCGGTGATTGAGAATCTGGGGTGCAACCAAATGGGGTGCCACGGTTCACCGAAGGGCAAGAAAAGACTGCACCTGTCACTATTCAGTGCGGACCCGCACAAGGACTTTCTGCAGATCACGAATCCGAAGAGCGAGTTACTTGACCTGAAGGCGCCAGAGCGAAGCTGGTTACTGCTGAAAGCGACATGCGAGGAAGATCATGATGGCGGCGACGTAACGGCAGAAGGTGACCCTGCGTGGAACCTGCTGGTCGACTGGATTCGCAACAAAGCTCCGGAGGGCAACCCTGACGACGCTGAACTGGAACGCATTGAAGTGTTCCCGGCCGAACGCACAATGATTCCCGGCACCACGCAGCATCTTCTGGTGGAGGCATATTACTCCGACGGGTCGATGCGTGATGTCACCGATCTGGCGGCGTTCAAATCGAGCGAAGAAGCAATCGCTGCGGTTGATGAGGCTGGTCGGTCAGAGATTTCCGGCTATGGCGAGACGGTGGTGATGGTGACGTACGGAGGCCGTATGGCGACAAGTCGAATTACGTCGGCTCAACCGGTTGCCGTCCCCTTCCCCGACGTTCCGGCCTACAACCGAATTGACGAATTGGTATATAACAAACTCCGTTCGCTGAACATTATTCCCTCAGAACTATGCAGTGACGAAGAGTTCCAGCGTAGAACGTATCTGGATGTGGTCGGCGTGCTGCCTACTGTTGAACAGACGCGTACCTTCCTGGCGGACACAAACACGGACAAACGCAGTCGCTTGATTGATTCTCTTCTTGAACGTCCGGAATACGCTGATTTCTATGCCTTAAAGTGGGGCGACATTCTGCAGATCAATCGCGCCGAACCTGCACGACTGCAGGACAAAGGCATGTGGGCGTACTATCGGTGGCTGTGGAAGAGTCTCGATCAGAACAAGCCTATGGATCAGTTTACGCGTGAGATCCTGACGGCACGAGGTAGTGCGTACGAGTCCGGGCCGGCAAACTTTTTTCGCGTCGGCGAAGGCGCTCAGGGAATGGCTGAGCACGCGTCGACCGCTTTTCTGGGTGTGAGACTGGACTGTGCTCACTGCCACAACCACCCATTCGAACAATTCACGCTGGTCGACAACCTGGGCATGGCCGCATTCTTCTCACAGGTCCGCACCAAGCGGACTCTGGAGCAGGATGAAGAAGTGATTTACGTGGCCGACAGCGGTTCAGTAAAAAACCCAGACACCAAACAGAACGCGTCGCCCAGGTATCTGGGTGGAGATGACGTCGCCGCAGCAGAAAAATCTGTCGTCGAAAAAGCGGCCGTTGCAAAATCCGCCGCGGACAAAAGACTTGCTCAGGAGACGGCTGCCGTCAAAGCGGCAACGAACACGGCAAAAGCTGACAAAGCCGCCGCGGACAAAGTCGTCGCCGCGAAAACCAAAATCGCACAGAAAGCAGCCGCAAGAGGACAGGCAGCGAAGACCTCCGCCGCCGAGGCAATGGCCGAAAAAGCCGCGGCTCAGAAAGCCATGGCCGATGCTCAGACCGCTCTCGCCGACGCTGCAAAAGCGATGAACGACGCCCAGGCGGCAGTGGCTCAGGCGGCCAATTCCAGTAAGGATGAGGAACCATCGAAGGAAGTGAAAGCGGCTCAACAGAAAGCCGCTCAGCAGGTTTCTGCTGCGACGGCAGCGATGGACGACGCGAATGCTGATATGGCCACGGCAAACGGAGATATGAGCAGGAAGACAACGGCGGCACAGGCAGCCGTGGAACTGGCAAAAACTACCAGGGCCGCTGCCGATCAGGCGACGGCCGAGCGAGCCGTTGCCGCAAAACTTGCGTCCAGGAAAGCGGCTGACCACAAGGTGATTCTCACCAAGGTCAACGCCACACGAACGATCGCCGCGAAAGAAGCAGCCCAGGTAAAGGCTCTCCACCAAACTGCGATCGCCAGACTCGTCGCTGTGGAAACGACCGGTGATCTGAGGTCTCAACTGGTCGACTGGATGGTCGCTCCGGAGAACCCGTACTTCGCTCGACATATGGCGAACCGAGTCTGGTGCTGGCTGATGGGACGCGGAATCGTGCACGAGCCGGACGACTTCCGATCGACCAATCCGCCCTCCAATCCAGTGTTGCTGGACTATCTGGGTGAACAGTTTGTCGAGTCTGGTTTCGATATGAAGGCGATGTTCCGACTGGTGCTGAATTCCCGGACCTACCAGTTTTCAGCTCAGCCCAACGAATGGAACAAAGCCGACCGCATTCACCATTCCTATTATCATCTGAAACGACTTTCCGCCGAACAACTGGCACAGGCAATTAGTCAGGTAACAGGAGTCGCCGAGAAATATCCGGGGCTGCCGCTGGGGACGCGAGCAACTCAGCTGCCCGACATTTCGATGCGGTCTGAATTCCTTGATCTGTTCGGTCGCCCCAAACGAGCGACTCCGGTGGAGTCAGAACGCACGTGCGAAACACATATCGGTCAGAGCCTGCAGATGATCAGTTCTGACTACATGGCTCGCAAGCTGCGAGACAACAATGGCCTGGCGGCTCGTCTGGCAGCATCCCAAAAACCAGTAGCCGAAGTCGTGGACGAGTTGTACCTGACAACGTTCAGTCGATTGCCGACGGATACCGAACGCAACGTCATTCTGGCAGAGCCGATCGAGGACAAGCGGCGTCGGGAAAAATTCGAGGACCTGCTGTGGGTGCTGATGAATACAAAGGAGTTTCTGTTCAACCACTAAAGAACAAGTGTAAGCGCAGTCAGCAGACTGCGAAGCGTCGTGGACCTGCCTCATTCTGCTTGAACGTGGCTGCCAGGGCATCGACAAACCCGATTCCGAATACAGGAGGAGAACCATGTTACACATCGACATGAACTCACGTAAAAACCGCCGCGGCGTGGGGCGGCGCGACTTCGTTCGAGTTGGTGCACTGTCAACGCTCGGCCTGAGCATGACTGACCTGTTTCGTGCTCAGGCAGACGCTGCCGATAGTGATGGCGTTCAACCGAAGGCAAAATCATGTATTGTGCTGTGGATGAGCGGCGGACCGTCGCACATGGACACTTTCGACCTGCATCCCGACGCGCCATCCAGTCATCGCGGCGAGTTTGACCCGATTGATACCAAATCTCCAGGACTGCAGATCTGCGAACACATGCCGCTGCTGGCAAAGCAGGGTGACAAATTCAGTGTCTTGCGAGGCATGACTCACCCATCCCCGTCGCATGACATCGCCAGTCATATCATGCTGACCGGCAATGTTCCGGCTCGTGGAACGGTCAATCCCAGTTACGGTTCGGTCGTGTTTCGTGAACGTGGTTACGAAGGAGCGATGCCACCATACATTGCCGTGCCCAACGGACACCGCTATTCGGCCGCCGGTTTCATGGGCGGCACGTACAAACCGTTTGCCATTGGCAGCGATCCGAATTCGAAAGGGTTTCAGGTTCGCAGCCTCAGGCTTCCCGGTGAGCTGACGATCGATCGGCTGAACAACCGACGCAAGTGGCTGGCCGGTCTCGATACACTCAAGCAGAAGATGAACGACAACGCAGAACTGACCGTACTGGACGAATTCTATCAACGTTCGTATGACATGATCAGCGCGCCGGAAGCATCGAAGGCATTCGACCTGTCGGAAGAAGAGGACAGTCTCCGCGACCGCTATGGACGCAACACCCTGGGACAAAGCTGCCTGTTGGCCCGCCGACTGGTTGAAGCCGGGGTGTCGTTCGTACATGTTGACCGGGGCGGCTGGGACACACATTCGAAGAACTTCGAAACGCTGAAGAACACGCGGTTGCCGGAACTGGACCAGGCATTTTCGGCACTGCTGGAAGACCTGTCGCAGCAGGGACTGCTGGACAGCACGATCGTGTTGTGGATGGGAGAATTCGGTCGCACGCCGACAATCGACTACGCTCCGCGCTGGGAAGGCGGACGGCACCATTACTCGAAAGCTTTCTCGTCGGTGATCGCAGGTGGCGGATTCGCAGGCGGCCATGTCGTCGGCGCAACAGACGAAAAGGGCGAAACTGTCAAGGACCGTCCGGTACTGCCGTGGGACGTGGGCGCCAGCATTTTTGCTAAGCTCGGCATCCCGTACGACAAGACGTACGTGGAACGTGACCGCAACATTCGCCTGCTGCCATTTGGCACCAGTGTCGTGAGTGGTGGCATGCTGGACGAACTGTCGTGACGTCGCCGGACTTTTGCGAAGCAGCCTGATTTCAGTACCTGAGCAGGTACGCCGCGTGTGGCAGGAGAAACTGACATGAACCGAAGCAATTTATTCGTTGCGATCTCGCTGACGATAACACTGCCGTACCTGCCTGCATATGCGTTCGCTGACGAAGTGAAGGCCCCCCAGGCAAAGCCGGTTCCGTTGCCTGCAGCGGCGCCGCAGTTGGTGGCAGTGGTTCCGTCCGGTGTTCAGCTGGGCACGTCTGTTGAAGCCACCGTCCAGGGCCGGTCGCTGCTTCCCGTGAATCGCGTCACCGTTGATGGACGCGGCGTCACAGCAGAAATTGTGCCGTTGCCCGAAGGACGGAAGCCCAGTGCGACCTCCCTAACAATAAAACTAACAGCCGCCCCTGACGCCGAACCTGGACTGCACCAGCTGCGGCTGATAACACCGGGTGGAACGTCCAACATTGTGAGATTCGCGGTGGGCCTGCTGCCCCAGATTACCGAAGTCGAACCAAACAACGACGCCGCAGACGCCAGACCACTCAGTACTCTGCCACTGATCATTAACGGGGCCCTTAGTCGTGCTGAAGATCGCGACGTCTTCCGATTCTCGGCAAGAAAGGGCCAGACGATCGTCATGGACCTGTGCGGCCAGCAGCTGCATCCGTACATCGACAGACTTCGCCCCGGCTGGCTTGAAGGCGTACTGACTGTCCGGGATGCGTCCGGAATTGCGCCTGTCGCCGACGAGTATCAGGCCGCTCAACAGCTGTCTGCTGAAAAGACCGCAGCAACAACTCGAGCTGCGGCGATCGCAAAGAAAAGACGCGAGACAGCGAAGAAGGCAGCGACAGAAAAAGCTGCAGCCGCAAAGCAGGTCACGGTGATAACGACAGCGGCAAAGAAGGCAACAGGCCTGATGAAATCGACAAATGCTGCTGCGGACAAAGCCATCGTCGAACTCAAGGCGGCCCGGCAGAAAGCCGACGAAGTCGCTGCCCGCGAAAACGGCGACGCAAGCGGGGCCGACGCTGACAGGATCGTTGCCGAAAAGTCGAAGATCGCAAAAAAACTCCGGCTTGCCGCTGCAGACGCAAGAGCCGCTGCAGACAAGACACAGGCCGCACAGGCCGCCGCGGACAAATTACTGGCCGGCAAAACGGCGGCGGCGAAGTCTGCTGCTGACAGATCGTCCGCTGCCGCCGCGGCATCGAAGCTGGCCGGCGAAGAACTAACGGCCGCTCGAAATCACGCCGGCGAAATGGCAGCTGCTGTGAAGAAGTTCGACAGCAGCACCATTCGCAGCCTGGCCAGTGCCTCTCATTTCCCAGGCCGCTACGACCCAGCTCTGACTTTCACCGCGCCACACGATGGCGAATATGTTGTGGAAGTACGCGATGAATTGTATCGAGGTCGTTCTGAATTCACTTACCGATTGACGATCGGCGAGCTGCCTTTCGTGACTAGCGCATTTCCGGCTGGTGGCAGACGGGGCACAACGATTCCTGTCCGGCTGACCGGATACAATCTGGGCGACACCACAACGGTGAACGTTGTGACGGCAGCTGAAACACCACAGAATCGGCAGTTCGAACGTGTCACCACTTCTCTGGGAGCGTCCAACAGCATTGCGTTTGAGACCGGCGACCCACCGGAATTGACCGAAGGGGAGCCCAACGACGACGCTGATCGGGCTGTCGTCGCAGCGGTCCCGGCAACGTTTAACGGTGTGATTGAACGCGACGGTGATTTTGACTGTTTCAAATTCGAAGCGAAGAAGGGGCAGCGACTGATATTCGAAACCGTGAGCCGGTCACTCGGTTCACCTCTGGACGCACGACTGGATCTTTTTGACGAAAAAGGGCGCAAACTTAAGTCCAATGACGACGCCAACAAAATGCCGGATTCACTGATCGAACACACGTTTGCTGCCGACGGCCATTACGTGATCCGCATCGGCGACACGACGGGGCGGGGTAGCGCCAACCACGTCTATCGACTGCGCGTTCGTTCGCCGCGGCCTGACTTCTCATTAACCGTCAATCCGGACAATCCGCGAGTCACGGCGGGGGGTTCCATCGCACTGACAGTGATGATCAGGCGACTTGACGGATTCAAAGGCGATGTCGAAGTCACCGTGCCCAATCCTCCACCTGGGACTGTTGTCAGCCCGGCTGTCATCAACGGCACTCAGAGTCAGGTGGTTCTGACGTTAACCGTTCCTCCTGATGCAGAACCTGCTGTTGTTCCACTGGTAATCGAAGGCAGGACAAGAATCGGAGAAGTCGAAGTAACACATCGCGCCGATCCCGTCGAACGGATGCGTTACATCAACGAATGGCGATACCTGCCGGTCCACGATTTGTTGCTGAGTGTCCTGCCAGCGGCACCGTTCACTCTTGAGTGGTCGCAGCCTTCCGTCACGCTCGTTCCTGGCAGGAATGTCCAGGTGGCGGTCCGGCTTCACCGGACGGAAGGCTTCACCGATGCCGTCCGCACCACGCTGCAGGGACTGCCGTCACGTACCTACGCACCGGTCGTCACATTCGAAAAAGACGCAACCGAGGCGACCGTCGAAATTCGTTCGGCCGGTAACGCTCCTGCTGGCACCGGCAACGCTGTGGTCAACGGAACGTTTCGGACCTTTACACAGAATTCCCCGGCCCTGCGGGTACAGGTCAAGGTCCCGGAAAAGAAAAAGTAAATATGCGATTCCATGATCTTCCTGTCGCGGCTGTCCTCTTCGTACTCTGCGGCACCAGTGTCGCTCGTCCCCGTGAAGCCGACCGCTCAGAGAGCATCTCGTTTGAGAAGCACGTGCGGCCGATTCTCAAAGCGCACTGTCTCGAATGTCACGGCGAAGGTGAGAAGATCGAAGGTGGGCTCGACCTGCGACTGCGACGATTCATTCTTGCGGGCGGAGAAAGCGGTCCTGGGTTCATTGAAGGAAAGCCGGAAGAAAGCCCGGTATTCGAACGCACTGCAGCGACCGACATGCCACCGGGCGACACAAAGCTGACAGCCCAGGAACTGACGACACTGCGAAAATGGGTCGCATCCGGAGCCAAGGCGCTTCGCGCCGAACCGGAGACCATTCCTGATGGCGTCTACGTGCCTGAAGAGGAACGCAACTTCTGGTCGTTTTCTTCCATCGTTGCACCGGAGATTCCGGAGGTGCAGCAGAAGTCCCGCGTGCGTACTCCGATCGATGCATTTCTGCTCCGCCGCCTCGAAGAAGACAACATTGAGTTCTCCCCGGACGCTGACCGCAGGACGCTTATTCGGCGAGCTTCGTTTAATCTGACGGGCCTGCCTCCATCGCCCGAAGATGTCAGAACTTTTCTCGACGATAAGGACCCGCTGGCATTTGAAAAGCTAATTGAAACGCTGCTGGAATCACCTGAATACGGGGAACGCTGGGGACGGCACTGGCTGGATGTTGTGGGCTACGCCGACTCCGAAGGCTACACGATTGACGACTCAGTTCGTGCAAACGCTTACCATTACCGCGACTACGTGATTCGCGCGTTCAATGAGGACTTGCCGTTTGATCAGTTTGTTCGCGAACAGATTGCCGGCGATGAGCTGATTGGATTCCCAAAGAAGAACCTGACTCCGGATGAAACCGCCAAACTGATCGCCACCGGATTCCTGAGAATGATTCCCGACGGAACCGGATCCGCCGGCGTGGAGCAGCCGGTGGCCCGCAATCAGGTCGTTGCCGATGCGATTCAGGTTGTCGGCAGTTCGCTGCTGGGTCTGACTCTGCATTGTGCTCAGTGTCACAACCATCGCTACGACCCGATTCCGCAGACTGAGTACTACCAGGTTCGAGCGATCTTCGAACCGGCATACGACTGGAAGAACTGGCGGAATCCAAAAGCCCGGCTGGTGTCGCTCTATACGGACGACGACCGAAAAGCGGCGGCCGTGGTCGAATCAGAAGCCAAGGCGGTGGACGCCGAATATCAGAAACGATCCGACGAGCTCATTGCAGCAACACTCGAAGATCAGCTTGTTCAACACGTACCGGCGGAGCTGCGTGACGCACTGCGTGACGCCTACAGGGCGGCAGCCGACAAACGTACACCTGAACAGCACGCTCACCTGAAGAAGTACCCGAAGATCCTGAAGATCTCGCGAGGTTCGCTGTATCTGTATGACCGGGAGATTCGCGTCAAGCTGGCAGGCCTGAAGAAGGCATTCGCGGAAAGCACTAAACAACGGGTCGCCGCCGCCCAGTCAAAGACACTGGACGCTCTGCAGGGCGATTCGGCAAAACTGATCATTGCGGCCATACAGTCTCCGGCCGCCAAACGCACGGACGCCCAGAAGTCATTGCTGGCCGAGCATCCCAGTATCGAAGTAACACCAGACAATCTGCAACAGTTCGATCAGCAGGCCGCAACTGAACTCACTCAGCTGCAGGCTGAGATAGACCGGACCAAAGAACGCGCGCCACAGCTGGAATCGATCAGCACGCGTGCGAAGGAGATTCGGAAGAAAAAGCCGGCAGAGAATTTCGTCCGCGCCCTCACGGAAGTGCCGGGACAGATCCCGGATACGCATTTCTTCTCACGTGGTGATCACCGTAACCCGGTGCAGAAAATGGCCCCGGCAGTACTAACAGTCCCGGCACCGCCCCATTCAGGCAGCATTCCGGCCAACAGCGAGACCCTTCCAACAACAGGCCGACGCCTGGCGTACGCAGATCACCTGACCAGCGGCAAACATCCGCTCGTTGCTCGGGTTCTTGTGAATCGATTCTGGATGCACCATTTTGGAAAGGGAATTGTTGCGACACCGGGCGATTTTGGGCTGCTCGGAGAACGGCCGTCTCACCCGGAATTGCTGGACTGGCTGGCGACAGACTTCATGCAGAATGGCTGGAGCCTGAAACGCCTGCACCGTCAGATCATGACGTCGACCGCATGGCGGCAGGCATTACGAACGATTCCAACGAATGACATTGATCCGGATAATCGACTGCTGAGTGGCATGTCGCTGCGGCGTCTGGATGCCGAAACACTGCGCGACAGCGTGTTAGCGATCAGCGGAAATCTGAATTCGAAACAGTTTGGCCCACCAGTTCCCGTGATGCCGGATCGAGTCGGACAGATTGTGATCGGTATCGAAAACGAAAACGCCGGACGCCCAGGCGCAAAGATCGACATGAAGGGCGAAGAATTTCGTCGGTCTGTCTATGTGCAGGTCCGTCGCAGCCGACCACTGGCCGTGCTCGACACATTTGATGCTCCACGAATGGCACCGAATTGCGAAACGCGACCGTCATCGACCGTCGCTCCGCAGTCGTTGATGATGATGAACAGCGACTTCGTGCTGGCCCAGTCAGACATATTTGCCCGGAGGATCGTCACAGACGTCGGTAACGATCCTGGTTTGCAGGTTCAACATGCGTGGGAACTTGTATTCACTCAGTCACCGACTGAAGAAGAAGCCATGCAGGCCCTGGCGTTCATCGAGCAGCAGGCAGAACACCTGAAAGAAAAACCCGAAACGAAGAAGCTGGAAAAGACAGACCGAAATATGACCGCCGAGCAGCTGGCGCTGGCCAGCTTTTGCCAGACTCTGTTCAGTTCAAATCGCTTTCTGTACGTCGATTAAGGGTGTCAGTTGAATGGAAACGACGGAGTCAGGAACGACCTCTTCGTTGCGTCCCGTTCAGCAGAGCACCGGCCGAAACTATCACTCGCTGGAATCCATGATGAAGTTACAGTCAACGATGTATTCACGGTCTGCGGCCGGAAGATATGCACCTTCATCAAGGAGACATGCACTTGCGTCCGGAGCGATGAGCGTCGCCGGGTTTGCATTGGCAACGCTGCTGCGAAACGAACATCTGGCAGCGGAATCCGCAGAGAAGGAAGACAGGACTTTTCGGCCGGAACTCCAGCAGCAGAAATTTGACGTCAAACCGAAGCAGACACACTTCGATCCCACAGCAAAGGCAATGATTTCTCTTTGGATGCAGGGAGGCCCCAGCCATGTGGATCTGTTTGACCCAAAGCCCCTCCTGAACAAACTGGACGGAAAGACCTATGAAGGGGACATCAAGTACGACAACGCGGCTCAGGCGAGTTCCACGATTCTGGGTTCGCCCTGGAAATTTCAGAAGTACGGCGAGTGCGGCATGGAGCTGTCTGAGCTGTTGCCCGGATTGGCCGGAGTCGTCGATGATATTACGCTGATTCGGTCCATGCACACGGGAGTCAACAATCACGGTCAGTCAATTCGCGCTCTGCAGAATGGCCGGATCCTCGGAGGTCGCCCCACGGTCGGAAGCTGGCTTACATATGGACTGGGATGCGAGACACAGAATCTGCCCGGCTATGTGGCTTTGATCGACCCCGGCCAGTTGCCTGTGATGGGTGTTGAGAACTGGTCGAATGGTTTTCTGCCGTCGGTGTACCAGGGCACAGTCGTCCGCCCTCAGGAGCCCCGCATTCTGAACCTGGATCCGCCTTCGCATTTGAAAGGTGCCGCACAGCGGCAGGCACTGGACTACCTTGACCAGCTCAATCGGCAGCATCTTGCCAGGCGGTCCGGTTACCATGATCTTGCTGCACGAATCGCCAGCTATGAGCTGGCTGCTCATATGCAGCTGGCGGCGAAGGAAGCCGTCGACTTCAGCAGCGAAACCAAGGCGACTCAGAAGATGTATGGTCTGGAAGATCCGGCAACGAAGGATTTCGGTTCGCGTTGCCTGATTGCCCGCAGGCTGATCGAACGCGGTGTTCGCTTCGCTCAGGTGTTCACGGAGAATCAGCGTTGGGACCACCATGGCAGTATTCGCAGCGGACTGCCGTCGGCCTGTAAGAAAGTTGACGTTCCCTCGTCGGCGCTGGTCAGGGACCTGAAACAGCGGGGCCTGCTGGATTCCACCGTGGTTCACTGGGGCGGTGAGATGGGCCGTCTGCCGGTGATTCAGAACGACACTGGTCCGACCCGCGTCGGACGCGACCACAACACGTACGGATTCAGTATGTGGGTGGCAGGAGGCGGCTTCAAGGGTGGCCATATTCACGGCACAACTGACGAACTGGGGCACAAAGCCGTCGAGGACGTCGTGCATCATTTCGATTACCACACCACACTGCTGCACCTGTTCGGTTTTGACGCCAACCGCTTCGCGTTCGAAACCAACAGCCGCTCGCTGTCGCTGCTGGACAGCCAGGGTGGCAAGCTGATCAAGGGCCTGCTGAAATCAACGTAGACGTTCGGCAGCAATACAAGATCGAAGCGTAAGCGAGGCGATCCAACTCGTGAGAAAACCGGAGCGGTAAATCACTTGCTGGCGCTGCGTGCTGATATTGACACCACTTGTAGACGTTCGACTTCAGGTTCAGCAACACGTGTGCGACTGCATCCACCGGTACGCCCGGCAAGCGACGCCGAGGGTTCATCAGACACAGTGGCACATCGTGAACCTGTCAGGCAGACGTGATGCTCTGTGCTATTCGCTCTGCCGCCTGTTCCCCGCTGCGAATGCAGTGCGGAATCCCTACACCGCGATAAGAATTTCCAGCCAGTTCGAGATACGGAATCGTTGCAACTGCCGCCTCGATTCTTTCTATCCTGTCCAGATGCCCGACGTGATACTGCGGCATGATGTTCGGCCAGCGGACAATACGTGTCACTGACGGCCGGCCCTGAATTCCCAGCAGATCTTCCAACTCACGCAGAACGGTACTCAGCACAGCTTCATCGTCGAGCTCCATAAGCTCTGGCCGAGTCGCTCCTCCCAGGAACACTCGCAGCAGGACCTGGCCTTCCGGAGCACGGTTCTCGTATTTGACGCTGCTGAACGTGCACGCGATGATATCTCGCTGTTCGACCTGAGGTACAACGAATCCGTACCCGTTCAACGGATGAGCAACGTCCTCACGCGCAAACGCCAGCGTCACCACCACACAGCCGGATTGTTGAATCTGCGACAACTCGTCCGCAAGTGAGGCGTCAGTCTCTCTGACTATGTGCGCCGCGCGACTGGACGGAGCGGCGACAATAACCGCATCAAAGTTCTCATCGAACCCGTTCGAATCACAATCACCGGACAGTCGCCAGCCGCCTTCCGGTTTGCGAGACAGCTGCTTCACATTTGTTCGCAGACGAATTGACTCTGGTGGTAAACGCTCCGTCAACGCACTAGCCAGACTACCCATGCCGTCACGCGGCGCCACGAACATGCTTGTGGGCAACGCGGAGTTGCTGCTGCCCGTTGGTGCCGACTTCCTGTTTCTGGCCGCGCGGCGTGCCGCTCGAATAAGGCTGCCGTGCTTTGATTCCATCTCTACGAAACGTGGCAGAGCTGCCCGAATACTCAGCTGCCGAGGATCCGCCATATAAATTCCGCTGACAAGTGGCTGCACCAGTCGCTCAAATGCCTCTCTTCCAACGCGTCGACAGGCGAAGTCAGCCAGACTCTCGTCTGTAGTTGCAGATCGTCGTGACACGAACGGTTCACATGCCAGACGCAACTTGCCGAGAACACTCAGAATCGGCGAACGGACGGTCGGCCAGATGCGGCTCGGCGCCATGATCGCCAGGCCGTCAGGCAGTGCAAGCAATCGCCCCGAACGAACGATCCACGTCTGACGGTACTGGTCACTCGTACCAACAAGCCTGTCGGTAAACCCAATCCGTCGACAAAGGTCGATCCCCCACGGAAGCTGTGACAGCATGCTGTCCGGGCCCGATTCTATGCGGAAGCCATCCACAGACTCAGTTGCAAGAACGCCGCCCGTGCGATCTCCGGACTCAAAAACGACGACATCAGATGGCATGTCCAGTTCGGTCAGCCGATGCGCGGCTGCCAGCCCACTGATGCCACCTCCAACCACTGCAATACGTGACATACATTGATTTCCTGTGTCACGCTGCACCGTCATGCAGGCTCTCCGAACTCACAAAACGTTTTTCTGGATGTGCAAGAAGTCGCACGTCGGAAACGACCATGCGTCTCACGTTCAGGATGTATACATCCACATATCGACTTCATCCAGTTCGTTCAGTGGAAGCCCTGGAGAATTCCCCCATCCGGTATACATCCAGACGGTTTTCTCATTCAAGTGAACGAACTGAACTAAGCGGCACGGCGTCCAGCGATCAGCGAGTCGTGTTGAGCCGCATCCAGCAGCCGTTGGGTCGGTTCAAAGCGTTTGCTCAATGAGTGCAGTGGTCGGAGCCACTCCACAATGGTGGCAGCGCCGATGCGGTCCGCCCAGCCAAACAGCCCCGCGTACGAACGTGTCATGCCCAGTCCGTCTCGCAACGCAGTATCGATTGTTTCAGGACTCGTGACGAGAGACTCCTGCAGCGTTCTTGTCGCCTCCAGCAGCATCGGAAGAAACAGACGCCGCATCACGGCGCTGTCCGCAGGCCGTTCGCAGTTCCGACGTCTTTCATGAATCAGCTCCACAACAACCGGATCAAGGCGGCCGTGCACCGCATCCTCCCGCGACAGGTAGAAGCCGCCGCAGGACTTTCGTCCGCGGCGACCTGACTTATACATCGCAACCAGTAACTCGGAAGGGACAATACGTTCCGGAAATGCTCGAAGCAACGACTGCCCCACAGCCATCGCCACGTCCATTCCTATTTCGTCAAACAGCGCCAATGGCCCGATCGGCATGCCGAAATCCCTGGCGACACGATCCAGAGACTCGACAGTGGCACCATCAAGCACCAGTTCCAGAGCTTCATTCATATACGACACAAGTAACCGATTGAGCAGGAACCCGGGACTGTCGGGAACAATGATCGGAGACATTCCCACGGCAACGGTAAAGTCAAGAGCGCGATCCATCGTTGTGGAATCGGTCGCACCACCCCGAACGACTTCCACCAGTGGTCGCTGAGCGACGGGGAGGCAAAAATGAAGTCCGCAAAAACGACCGGGGTCCTTCAATGCGGCACCCAGTTGGGCAATCGACAGACTCGACGTATTTGAAGCAACAATTGTCCGGTGCCCCAGATGCGAGTTAAGCCGTGACAGAATCTCAGTCTTGATCGCCAGGTCCTCAGGAACGGCCTCGATGATCAGATCTGCTGTCGAAATATCTTCTTCATTCAACGCGACCGAAACTTCCGAAGCACAAGGTGCAACCGACTTGATTGCCTGAACGGCAGAGGCAGCCACGGCTGGGTCCTGGTCCAGAAGATTAACTCGCAGTCCTGCTCTTGCGCTGACTTCGGCGATCCCTCGCCCCATGACCCCCGCGCCGATAATACCGACACTGCGAACAGCTTCTGGTCCTGTTTTCATCGCTCCGTTTGTCCCGTTGTCGGTGGTGTGTTCGCTCAACCTGATGATCCTGTCCTGGCGTCACGTTCTGCTGCTGACTCAGGCCGCTCGCACTGACGGAACAAAACCGGGCGACGCTTCGTCGTAGCGCGACACGATCAATGCCGCGTTCTGTCCCCCAAATCCTATGTTGTTTGTCAAAACGTGACGACAGGAAACTTCACGAGCGTTGTGCGGAACGTAGTCGAGATCGCAATCCGCGTCGGGAGTTTCGTGGTTAATAGTGGGTGGAATGACTCCGGTACGCAGACTGATGACACATACAGCCAGTTCAATTGCTCCACAGGCAGTCGTAGCGTGGCCCAGCATGCTCTTTGTGCTGGATACCGGAATCCGATAGGCCTGCTGGCCGAATGCTCTTTTGATTGCTGCCGTTTCGACCTTGTCGTTCATGATCGTGCCGGTTCCGTGAGCATTGATGTAGTCAATGTCCTCCGGATTCAGTGCTGCATTCGCCAGCGCCCGCCTGATGGCGGATTCCGTTCCACGGCCTTCCGGGTGAGAATCCGTAACGCGAAACGCATCCTGAGAAGATCCGTAACCGGTGATCTCACCAAGAATTTCTGCCCCGCGTCTCAGAGCATGTTCACGTTCTTCGACAATAAATGCTGCAGCACCTTCACCAATCACGAATCCGTCACGGTTCACGTCGAATGGCCGAACAGCCGCCTGAGGATCATCGTTTCGCTGACTGAGCGCAGAGAGCCTCTGAAAGCCGGTCACACCGAATGGATGAATGGTACTGTGAGCGCCCCCACACAACATGACGTCGGTTTCTCCCTGCTGAATCATCCGCATCGATTCGCCAATCGCCTGCGTGCTGGACACACACGCTGAAATGCAGTTGGCAACCGGCCCCTGCGCGTTCAGCAATCCCGCCAGGTGAATGGATGGCATATCCGGCTCAAACTCCCGCTCGACCTCGGGATCAAAAATGCGCAGTGCGGTATCCAGAAAGGCAGACGACGTACATTCATCACCCTGCAATGACGAATGTACGCACTGTGTAAAATCGTTGAAATCCTCAAATGGTTCACCGCAGCCCAGGTACACGCCAAACCGCCCGGGGTCAAAAGCTGTGTCATCAACTCCCGACTGGCACGCCGCCTGCAGACCGGCGCCAATGGCGAACTGCGTCTGTCGTGGACAACGCTGCCAGCGACTTCCATCCCTGGCAACGGCGTTGATATCCCAGTCACGAATTTCCGCGGCGATCCGCACCGGGAAACGCTCGGCATCGAACAGAGTCAACCGGCCGACGCCTACCCGACCGGAATGCAGACCCGTTTCGAAATCGCTGGGCGTGCTGCCAATCGGCGTCACGCATCCCATGCCCGTTATGACCACTCGCCGTTTCATGCCAGCGACTCCTTCGCTTTCAGTGGTTACGCTGCATATGCACCGACCGCTACGCAGCTTGCAAGCCCGCGGCCAAACATATTCAGATTCAGAAAACTCCCGCCCGCTGGCGTGTCGTAATCGACAACAGGATGAATCGGGCAGGACGGATCAGGTGTTTCATAGTTCAGGATCGGAAACAGATGGCCACTTTCCATGGCCAGTACGCTGGCGATCAGTTCCAGCGCACCGGCGCCGGCGGCGGAATTCGCGAGATGACTCTTGGCCGCCACAACGGGCGTCTGCGCGCTCTCCTGTCCCCAAACGTCACGAATCGCCTGAGCTTCCGCAACGTCAGACGCCCATGTTCCCAGACCATGAGCATGAATGTGGCCGATCTCCGAAGGAGTCCGACCAGCCCTGTCCAGAACCTGAGAGAGCGCCACAGTCAGTGCCCTGCGACAATTGGCTTGTCCTGCTGTGCCGACAAACGAAGCTGAAGCGGCCCCAAGAATTTCGCCATAGATATGAGCATTGCGTCGCAGGGCAGAATGCATTCCTTCCAGAACAACTGCGCCAGCTCCTTCCCCGGACGCCGAACCTCCACGACGCCTGTCGAATGGTCGACAAATGGCATCGTTCTCGTGCACTTCGTCTTCCATCCGAGCATGCATGTAATTGAACGGCGTCAATGTGGTTCCTGTTCCGCCAACCAGCACCGCGTCGGCGTCACCGGCTCGAATGCTGCGACACGCCTCTGCAATCGCAAGGTTGGCAGACACATCCCGCTGAGTAATTGTGTTGGACGGTCCTCGCAGGTCATTGGCTATTGCCAGATGGCAGGCCGGCATGTTGGGCAGACATTTCAGGATCCATAAAGGGGCAATTTCATCCAGTCCGTCAACGCCCCAACGCTCCATTTCAAAGTTCCCATCCGTCGAAGTACAGGCCTGAATTCCGCGTTGAAAGTCACTGGGCATGATTGAAACGTTGTCCGCTCCAAAACAGACTCCGAACCGATCAGGATCGTATGGCTCGAGAGCACCGCTGTCAGAGAGCGCCTGCTGGCCCGCAGCAACTCCCATTTGAGTCTCTCGATTCATCAGCTTCAGCGATTTTCGGATGAACTTTCGCTTCGCATCCGGCAGGTCTCCGAAGTCTTTAATGCTGCCACTGAAGTCTGCAACTCCCGGCGTTCCTTTACGCCCCGGTTCGCTAACCTCCGTGGTCGTGTGGTTGTTGCCGGACTTTCTACGGGTCAACGTTGTCCAGAGCTGATCGGCAGTGCGACCGGCGGAGCAGACAGCGCCAAGCCCGGTGATGACAATCCTTGTCTGTTCGCCTCTGAGGTCATTCACTGGTCTGCCTTTTAAGAAATCGACTCATTCGACATCCACCTCCCCTGCCACCCTAAGGACATAAAGGTCCGCACGTTCTATGATTCTCCGGCGATTACGACAAGGTGGATTGACGATTTCCTCGCGGGCCGTTGCGACCGGCGATATCTGCCGATAGAAGTCAGCCTCAGAACAGCCTGGTGCGGACAGCCCCGCTTTCATCAGAAGCAGTTTACTTATTATCGTGGACGATACTGGCTCGTGGGAGCAACCAAACTGCCGACGAAAAGGGTTCTTCGCGGCCACACTCCGGCGTGAAACGCTGCAGGAAGAACAAACGGATCAAAGCACTGCGCAATGACCTTGTTCTCCGCCTGCGCCGCTTTGCGGCCGTTGGGACGCCAGCTGCCGGATCGTGTCGACGACATCGGCAAGAGATTGCGGTTTGATGAGATACTCGGCAACGGCCTTGTGCGATTTCTGATTCGGGTCACAACTTCGTCGAGTCAGAACAAGGACGGGCAGGCACGCTCGCCCCGGCGCGTCACCGACGGCGTCGAGTATCCGGCCTGCAGATTCACAGGGCAACGAAGGCTCCATCACCAGAATATCCGGCCGAAAGCTCTCAAGGCTGTCGATACATCGCCTTCCGCTCGTCACGCCCACACAGTCGAAATCCGTCATCCGCCGGAAGTACGCTTCAATCTCTGATAAGACATCTTCATCGGGTTCCAGGATCAGAACGCGTATCGCCATCAGTGGGCTCCGGTATTACTTCTCTGCACAGTCTAAATGTCTGGCGTATTGCAGATTCCAAATCGTGGCAAGTCGCGTGCCATGGACTGCGAGAATGGCACGCGATCGGTCGGAGGCGCGCCACAAATGCGTCGGTGTTGCCGAACTACTCGACGCACCTCCGGTAACGAAAACTGACATTTCGCTGCCGGAGCTCGGTCAACGCGAAGGTATGTGAGTGAGTTCCGGCATCCGTACGTACGATTGGTGTGCGGCCGCGCCATATCGCACGAAACACAGCCCGGCGTCGCAGCATATCACAAGCGCATCCGAACTCCTCCGGATGCCTATGCCCCCTGACCGGACAGGCTGTGAGATTAGACGATCTAATCTGCTGAATCCGGTCAGTTTCTGACTGTGGTCACAGTGAAAGAGTGGGAACCACGGAACTGCGACAGCGGCGAACAAACGTCCGATGGAGGCATGTCACTGTCGCCGCACACGCACGTTACGTACGAGCAACCGATCTACTAAACGGCTGAACACACTGAACGCAACGGCGTGTGACAGAGCTGGACCTGACGGACTCACTCCGCTCCAGCTTCCTCAGCAGCAGGCTTCTCCACGGGCACGTCGCCAACTTTGTGGCCATCAGCCAGTTCGGGAGCACCGGGAAGAACGGACGCCTGTCCTTCGGTCGCCAGCTTCTTCGCCGACTCAAACCACTCGTGCTCGGGCCGATCCAGTATCTGCTGTATCACGTCAAGAACAGCTTTTGCCTGATCGGTTTTGCCTTCCTCTTCGGCCTCATGGGCAATTTCACGAGCCTGAGGAATCAATTCCTGATAGAAACGCTCGGCGACTTCGTACATGCCGTGCCAGTGGGCATAGTCCGGGGCATTCATGGCTGCCCCATGACGTGCCCGGCGACCTTCATGATGCCACAGATAAAACCACGTCCACTCGATTTCTTCGTCGAATGACGTCTTTGTCAGCAGCTGTTGTTCTTTCAGCACATCCATAATCTTTGTACCAGGCTTCGCAAACTTCTCGTTGTAGTTAATCACGAAGTCATCGTACTGTTTGTAAAAGGAATTGACGTAGCTTGGAGTGTGGCAGTGTTGGCAGACGTTCTTCATCTCCTGTCGCTTGTCCTGCCATGAACTGGCAATCAGCTTCTGGCGTTCCACCGGATCTTTTTCTTTGATCACCTTTCCTTCGGCGTCTGTATCCATCACAACACTGATTGGAGGTCGATTGGTCCATGAGATTCGTTGGCCGGGATCGTGAGTCACTTTGCCACCATTGCGGGAATGGCCGGACATATGGCACGTAGCACAGGTTGGAGCCTGCGTGTAGTCCTCGCCCAGCACCCAATCTTTCGCATCCAGATTCATATGATGTTTGAGGTCACGGAAGGCGACACCATGTTTTGACTCTTCGTAAACTTCTTTCTGAGGATGATCGGGGCCAAGATGACATTTGCCGCAGTTTTCCGGCTGACGGGCGCGTCGAGGTGAGAAGTCGTGGCGGGAATGGCAGGCTGAACAGGAACCTCGCGAACCATCCAGATTCAAGCGACCAATTCCCGTGTTGGGCCAACTGCTGGCGTCCAGCACCGCACGACCATTGTCATCCTTCTTAACAAGAGCGACGGCTTCCAGATTGGTGGGAATACCATCCTTGTCGGGCTGAAGCTCATCCACAGTGATCAGGCTGCCGTCTTTTCCCTGAAGTGCCACCTTACTGCCATGGCACTGCCGACAGCCCGTATTCGCGCTGGCCATTCCGTTGACCTTGTCCACTTCCATCCCCGGCGTCTTCGAATGAGGATTGAATGGAATTCGATTGCCTTCGACGGTTTCGGCCAGGAAGTTGTCGAGTGACGCCAGGATATTGCCCGCTTTGGCATGGTGACTTGCCATAAACTCCTTCGTTTCAGTCTTATGGCAGCGACCGCAGTCTTTTGGAGTGACAACAGTGGCGATGGTGGCTCCGTAGTGGTCGAATGCGTCGACGTCTTCGTGAGCGGCCTGATGGCATTCCACACAGCCGACGCCTTTGGCGGCATGAGTGCTGCCTTCCCAATGGTCGATGATGCCGGGCGACGACTTCATGTGACATTCGACACAGCCTTTGGAATTGGCGGGAATCGCAACGTGTGCGGAGCCGTTACCGGATTCCGCCTCCTTGCGAGCCACCTCCATGGCCTGGACAAAAATCAGAGACGCCAGGAAGGCCAACCCGAGAAAACCGACAATCAGTTGCTTGGTCTTAACAGTCATGAAAGTCTGCTTGTTGTTCTAAGATCTGAATTGAAACGCGCGAAATCAGTGTGCGACCGCGGCTTCCCAGACAGTCAGTCCGATTAACAGAAAAGTTGCCACAATGCCCACGTAGACACTGATATCTTCGATCCCGGTGACCTTGCGTAACACACGATCAATCCACGGCCAAAGAAACATTGCCGCGACAATGAAGCCCGTGCTGAGCACCGCGAACGTCAGAGAAAAGAGTTTCAGCCAGCGGAACGAAACGTAGAAGAACCACTCAGGCTTGATCACTTCCGGGGTCGTGAGCGGATCCGCTTTCGGCCCCATATGTGCAGGAAAAATGGTCGCCAGAGCACTGAGCAGAATCATCAACACCAGTCCGATCGTCAGTTCGGTCAGGATATGATCCGGAAAGAAGTTGAAGTACTTTGGCTTGTCTTCAGGTTCGTCTTCGAATTGCAGTTCGGTCACACCATGCATGCGAATGAACGAGATGTGAATCGCCACGAGAACGATAATTGTTGTCGGCAGCACGGCCGCATGCAGAATGTAGAATCGCGACAGCGTCCGTTCGTTGTAACCGTCTCCGGCCAGCAGCATTTGTTTTGACAGTGGCCCGATAACCGGTACGGCGTCACTGATGTTGGCGGCGACAGTCGCTCCCCAGTAACTCAACTGCTCAAACACGAGACTGTAGCCGGTGAACCCCGTAAGCAACGAACACATCAGCAGCGACATACCGATGACCCAGTTCAATTCGCGAGGCCTCTGGTAGGCTGTCGTGAAGTAAACCCGCATCTGGTGCAGAATCACGGCCGCGATCATCAGTGTCGCCGCCCATTTGTGCAGGCCGCGCAGGTACCACCCGAACGTCGCCTCTTCCGTGATGTATCGAACGGACTCATAAGCTGACGCAGCTGTGGGCTGATAATAGAATGCCAGCAGAATACCCGTAACAACCTGCACAACGAACAGGTAAGCCGGCGTTCCGCCAAGCGCAAACCACCATCGTTTCAGATGATTCGGAACTGGTTCGTTAGTCAACTCCTGCAGCTGAGCTGAGTTGATGGGAATTCGTTCCTGCAGCCATGCCCCAATCCCACTCATGCGTTACCCTCCGAGTCGGAGACAGTAATGGACTCAACCGGAACCTGAATCATCAGGAGGTTGTCTTCCACGGAAAGCGGAAATCGAGTGAGGTGCTGGTTAGCAGCCGCTGGAGGCCCCTCTGTCGGAGCCCCCTTGGCATCAAACGCCCCGTTGTGACACGGACAGAAGAACCGATCATTGTTCGCTTCCCAGTGAACTTTGCAGCCTAAATGAGGGCAAATGCTGGACAAAGCAATGAATGCGTCGGCAGTGTCACCTTCAGCCTGACGAGCAACAACAACCTTGGCGCCCGAAGGCATCGTGAAGGGCAGAGACTCACCGATCTTCAGTTGATCGAGTGTGCAAACGAACTGCGAAATGCTCTTCCCGGCATCTGCCGGGTAAAGGTACCTGGTCGCATAGCAGCCGAAGGCCCCATATCCTGCAACCAAACCTCCGGCCATGGCAGACGTTGCCGCGTGCTCAAGGAACCCTCTGCGACTTTCATCGACATCCGGTTCATTGGAGCTGTTCGTGTCGGAACGTTCCTGCATGACGCGACTCACATCATTAATAAAATCGAACAGTTCTGAAATGACTTAATCCGAACAGGTTTTATCAATAGAGGACATTGAGATAAAGAAATCAACACAGACTGAATTCAGTTTCTTATGTTTACGAACGCCCCCAGAATTCGTTTATCACACACCAGAAAATAACTGTGCATGCCGGGTGCCAGAAAGAAAAACAGTGACGATGGAACGTCGACCACAGGAAGGCCGCAGAACCATCCGCCAGACACGCCTCCGAAACACGACGCCAGCAGCGATTGCCGTCACTGCAGCGTTGCTGAACGCGCACCGACACTTTCATAACATAAAACTCCTGTATCCACTGCAGGCGGAGCGCTGGCAGAGAAAGCCTTCCACAAGATCAACGGTGTTCAGCCGGATTCCATTGTGAGTGAAAGCGAAGGGAACTCACTGGCCTCCGGAGTAGTGTCGATTGATCAAATCGCTCTGAAGCCACAGAAGTTTATTGAACGCCCGCAGCGTGCGGCTGGTGGTGTCGGAGTCAAGGCCGAGCCCCAGAATGGTTGCCAACAGAGCATCAGAAACGAACCCCATCAGAGCGTTCATCTGTATCAGCGGAACGTCCAGCTCCGAGCTCCCGGCTCGGGGTGTGTGAATCTTGCCCACGACGTCAAGATAGGAAACCATCACTTCGTCGTAATCCTTGCTGACGAGCGTAGTGAGGTAGCGCCCCAGATGTTGCTTGCGAAACTGAATGATGTCGTGATCCAGGGTCAAGGCATCGACATCCGTGGGCAAGACACCTTCGTAGCCAGCCTGACGCGGAACAAAGTGCCGCTTTGTGGCATCGTATGTGAACAGTTTGTCATAGACCGCATCCACCAGAGCCGGCACGATCGGTGCGAGATGGGCTGCCGCGCCATGAATGGCGTCGATGTCTTCCTGCCCAAATCCCACAAATTCAGCCAGATAACTGAACCGATACGGCAGATCTGACTCCAGGCGTGATTCGTCAATATTCTTCAACGGCTCTCTCCATCTAATGTCCGGATTGAACGGTCGTCAGACGGTGAGAATCCCGAAAAGACTGCAACTTGGCAACCGTGACTGCGAGAAATCCTGTTCCACGATGAGCGGAAGAGCACTTTGGGAACTACTGGGGCCCTTTCAACAGACTGCGCCGACATGGCAATTGAAGCATACATGCTGTGCAGCGGCCGGTATGCTTACAACACATGCGCAACAACACAGGTGATGTCGTCGCTCGAGCCGTTCTTCAGTGCGTGATCCACCAACTCGCGGGCGACCTGCCGGGAGTCGCCAATGTGCTCGCACGCAGCTGAGATCTCTTCTTCTGTCACGTAATCCGTCAGGCCGTCGGTAGCCAGCACCAGGCAATCACCACTTTGAATCCTGACGGACTCAACATCAGCCGGGTCGTCTTCTGACCACGCTCCAAGATATTTGTAGAGCACGTTGCGATATTGGTGAGTGACCGCTTCTTCAGTAGACAGCAGCCCGGCATCAACCAGCCCGGCAGTCATCGTGTGATCAGAAGTCAACCGCTGTATCACACCATCACGGATCAGACAGGCTCGACTATCACCGATGCTTGCGAGGCAGAGGTACTCATCAACAATGACCGCGGCGATTGCGGTTGTCCCCATCTCACAATTTCGCCAGCTGAACTGTCGCCCAGACGTGATCGCGTCATTGGCCGCTCTCATGGCCGCCAGAAGCTCAATGCAGATCTGTTCGTTCTGGTTTGCGACACACCCAGAATCAGAGTCAGCAAAAGACTCGGCGTTGCAGGAAAGCTGGCCCAGTTCCTCATCAAGAACGTCGCACGCTATGCGACTCGCCACCTGACCTCCTGGTGAACCGCTGATCCCGTCTGTAACGACGAAGAAACGCCCGCTGGAATCAACAGCAAAGCAGTCTTCGTTCTGCTCACGACCGATTCCCCGAACGGACACTCCGCTGGCGCGGACCGAAAACGGTCGGGTGAGTTCCGGGGTTGTAAAACCTGAAACACTCGACATGACTCGCCCTCCGCTCGTTGAGAATCAAGGTTGCGACTACGACTCAGACACTAATCTCATTTCGTTTTTTCACTTGAATAGAATCTGCTGAACCACGACCCACAGTGGCGGATACAGCTATATATCGATAAGACTATCCACATGTCCTCTATATACAAGAGGCAGTCGCGGAGTGCCGCACCCGTTTCCAGATGTTTCTGACAGGCCGGCGGTCGTATTCACACGACACGACACAGCTCTGCACCCCACGTCGGACGTCAAGATCTGCAACTCTTGATTTGTGTGTTCCAGCCTTCTATTATTAGTCGATTGAGAGTCTCAGCGATTGGGTACAGGTACAATTAGCCAGGACGCTGGGATGTGCCTTTTCATGAGACGCTCATCTCTCTGCCCCCTTTTGTCAGTTGCCTGCATGTCGGCGACCGGCACCTCCCACCCAGGGCATGCAATGAGTTCAGCATGAAGATTCTTCCTCATTGCTATCTGGCTGCGCTGATCCCTGTCCTTAGCACGGCGTCGCTGTATGCCGACGAACCGGCAGAGAAAAACGTTCAAGCGACCGCGAGCAATAGCGGTACGACGCTGTTCGAAGAAAAGATCCTGCCGGCACTGACGGAGCATTGTTATGCCTGTCACTCGAAGGCAGCCGAGAAGACTGAGGGCGGATTGGAGCTTGACTCACCGCTGGGATTGCAGCGTGGTGGCGATTCCGGCCCGATGTTCAAAGCTCACGGAACAGGTGAGAATCACCTGCTGCAAATGCTGCGGCACCACGACGATGTGTCCGCAATGCCCCCCAAGAAAAAGCTGCCTGCCGAAATCATCGCCGCCTTTGAGCAGTGGATTCGCCTCGGGGCACCGGATTCGCGAGAAGGCCACGGTCCTACGGCAAAAGAACAGCGTCTTGTCAAGGCAAAGCAGCATTGGGCCTTTCAACCGCCTCAGGTCAGAGCACTGCCGGTCGTCACGGACAAAACGTGGCCTTTGGATGAGACGATTGACACATTCGTCCTGGCCGCGATCGAGGCCGAAGGTATAAAGCCGGTGGGCGACGCGAATCGGCAGACATTGATTCGTCGCCTGTATTTCGATCTTGTCGGGTTGCCGCCATCGCCACAGGATGTGGATGAATTCGTCGCCGACCCCGCTGCCGATGCTGTCGAAAGACTTGTCGATCGTCTCCTGACTTCGCCTCAGTTCGGAGAACGCTGGGGACGACACTGGCTGGATGTGGTTCGCTTCGCTGAATCCAGCGGCATGGAGTTTAACTTCACATATCCTCACGCATGGCCATTTCGAAACTACGTGATTGATTCCTTCAATGCCGACAAACCCTTTGATGAGTTTCTCCAGGAGCAGATTGCAGGCGACCTGTTGCCGACGGACGGAAAGGAATCGCCTGCCGTGGCCGAGGCTCGGCAGATTGCAACAAGCGTGCTGGCGTTCGGCCCGAAACGGCACAATTCGTCGGGAACAGAATTTCAGATGGACATAGCTGACGACCAGATCAACGTTGTCTTCAAGTCCACGCTGGCAATGACGGTATCGTGTGCACGGTGCCACGACCACAAATTCGATCCGATCCCCACAGCAGACTATTACGGTCTGGCGGGGGTCTTTCTCAGCACCGAACCGCTGTATGGCACGATCAAACAGAAGTACAGCAATACGCCAACTGACCTGTTGCCCATCGGCGAAAATGCTCAGGCGAAACACGATGCCATCAGGAAGTACGACATAGAACTTGCCGCAGCCGAGAAGGCACTAAGTGCCAGGCAGGACGAGTTAAAGAAAGCAACAGACGCCGAGAAGATTGCCGCCAAAGAAAAAGTCATTGCCGAAAAGCTGGTGGCGGCCGTCACAGCACGACAGGACGCCACCCAAACCAACTCAGCAGACGCGACGGGCAAGGATGCACGCAGCGAACTGGACACGGCCGTGGCGAAACTGAAGACCTCCAGAACTGCCCTGGCCACACTACAGGCGGAATTAGGAAAGGTGGAAAGTAAGGTCGCGAAGCTCAGGAAAGACACTCCGCCACTTCCTCAGTATGCGATGAGTGTTCGTGATCGAGCCAAACCTGCAGATACGAAACTGGCCGTGCGGGGTGATTTTCGGAATCGCGGTGATGTCATTCCACGGGGTTTTCTGAGTGCCGTAAACGTGCCGGATGCAGCGACCATTGACCCGGCGAGCAGCGGACGTCTGCAGCTGGCGAATTGGATCGCCAGCCCGAAAAACCCTTTAACAGCCCGGGTGATGGTGAATCGTATCTGGCACCATCTGTTCGGCCGTGGCATTGTTCCGACGGTCGACAACTTTGGTATCATCGGAAAGCCACCGACTCATCCGGAGCTGCTGGACATGCTCGCTTTACGGTTCGTCGATAACGGCTGGTCAGTCAAACGAATGGTGCGGGCCATTGTGCTGAGTCGAGCCTACCAGCTGAGCAGTCACGCCAGCGAACAGAATATGACCATCGATCCCGACAACCGACTGCTGTGGCGAACAATGCCCCGGCGACTGGAGGCCGAAACGATTCGAGATGCTGTTCTGACAGTCAGCGGACAGCTTGACCTGCTGAGACCGGCAGGGTCCACCGTGACCGGCCTGGGCGACCAGCTGGTACGCAGTATTGCACCGGAGAAGATTCAGCCCCCGAGTAATCATCGCAGCGTTTACCTGCCCGTTGTCCGCGACTATGTGCCGGAACTGTTCGACCTGTTCGACTTCCCATCGCCCAGTCTTGTGAGCGGACATCGAGCGGTCACCAACGTGCCTTCGCAGTCGCTTTACCTGCGGAACTCAGCGTTTGTCGCCGACCAGTCGAATCTGGCAGCCGAACGTCTGCTGGCGTCGAAGGAAGCAACCGACGACGCGCAGCGAGCTGCATTGGCTATGCGCTGGACACTGGGACGGATTCCGTCCGCTGCCGAACGGGATGCGGCGTTGCAGCTGGTTAACGAAGTCCGACAGGAAGAAGTGGCAAAGGCAGCGAATTCGAAAGAGAAGGTCAAGGCGGTACCGGACCGTGCGGCATGGTCTGCGTGGTTCCTGACACTGTTTACAACGGCTGAGTTTCGATACCTGGCGGACATTGACACATAGAGAGCGACGCACCTGCGTCCCCCGTAATCCGGAGCAACCTAACTATGACAAACATGCCAACAGACCCAACGGTTTCTCGTCGCGGATGGCTCCAGGCAGCATCCTGCGGCCTGGGAGCGCTCACGGTCAATGGGCTCGCTCCGAATCAGGCGTCTGCCGGACTCCTCTCTCCACGAGGCCCTCACTTTGCGGCCAAAGCCAAACGAGTGATCTTTCTGTTCATGGCTGGAGGACCGTCGCAGTTTGAATCGTTTGACTACAAACCCATGTTGCAGAAGGCCGGCGGCAAGAAGGGCATGAAAAAGGGAACGCTGCTCGCACCTCAGGCGAACTTCGCCCGACACGGCGAAAGCGGGATGTGGATTTCTGATGCGTTCCCACATCTGGCCAAACAGGCCGATCAACTGTGCATGCTCAACGCCATGTCAGCTCCCAGTCGCGCGCATCCGATTGCGATACCGATGCTGCACACAGGAGAGTTTCAGTTCGTGCGACCGTCGTTCGGCTCGTGGGTGCTGTATGGACTGGGAAGCGAGAATCAGAACCTGCCTGGATTCTTCACGATCAAGCCGACTCGCACGTTTGGCGGCCCATCGAACTACGGCAGCGCTTTCCTGCCCAGCACCTTTCAGGCCACTCGCCTGGGGTGGGAAGGGCAGGCGGTCAAGAATGCGGGGATCAGCAACCTGAGTTCCCACCACGGCCTGAGTTCCGATTCTGCCAGCAGGTCCCTGAAGTTGGCACAGTTGATGAATCAGCGATTGCTGAGTCAGACCGAAGACGTGCGCGGCGCCATCGATTCACTGGAACTCAGCGATCGCATGCAGTCAGCCGTCCCGAGGGTGCTCGATATCAGCGGTGAAACAAAAGAAACCCTTGCAGCATACGGTGTGGACGCCGGGCGGACAGACGATTTCGGTCGACAATGCCTGCTGGCACGGCGACTGGTTGAATCCGGCGTAAGATTTGTGGAAGTGAGTTCCAGCGGCTGGGATCACCACAGCAATCTGGAGAAATTCAACAGTAAAGCAGAAGAGATCGATCAGCCCATCGCGGCGTTGCTCGCCGATCTGCAGCAGCGAGGACTACTGGACGATACTCTCGTCCTGTGGACAGGCGAATTCGGTCGAACGCCGGAGACCCAGGTTTTGGAAGGTGAAGAGAAAATCGGACGAGACCACAACGCCGAGGGCTACACAGCCTGGCTGGCCGGTGGAGGAGTTCGCGGTGGGCTGACTCACGGCACCACGGACGAACTGGGCTACACAGCCAGCGACGGCAATGTCCATCTTCACGACCTTCACGCAACGATGCTGCACCTGCTTGGCTTCGACCACACCAAACTGGTTTATCGCTATGGCGGCCGCGACTTCCGACTCACCAACATACACGGGGATGTCGTGCCGGAAATATTTGCGTAGACCACTCGTGCGTTTTCGACTTCTGCATCGTCACGATGCGAAGGGACTGCAGCCTTCCGGGCGTCTGAGTGCCAGATTCATTTTGCCACCGGACTACCGTCTTCGGCCAGGTGGATGCGAACTCCCGCCGCAAAGTCCCTGCCATTGACGGTCGTTGGTGCTGAGAGCGTACACTGTTTCAGGCGCTGGTTTTCGTGCAACTGAATACTGTTGAAAAGGTCACCTTTGCAGGGAAGGTCTCCTTTCTGCTGACGCACACATACTTCGTGCGTCATAGCGAACAACATGCCAAAACGGATCACTACGTCTATAGGCAGGAAAAATGGGGAAGAATCAGTCCACACACGACACAGCCTGCAGTCGATCGACTGCAAGCCTTTCCGCTGCAGCGGCACATTATCACTGCACCAAAGTCTCCGTTGTGTGACGCTGAAGACCAGCCCCCGAGCTGCCATGACGAGTGTTGGTCGCGGCGTCTCGTCACCGGATTGAACTGCCTGGCAGGCGTAGCAGTCATGTCCGCGAACACTGTTTTGCTGCAGGCTCAGAAGACCTGCCCGCGGAACAGATTCGTCCTGGCGTGCCGACCGACCCTCACCTTCTGCATAACATCGGCGACTAAGGAGACCGAAGCAGAACTGAGGGATCCTCAGCGGTGCAGTATTGAGCCCCTGAAGCTCCGTGTCGAGAAGCAGCCGCGATATTCCCGGTGACCGGGAATCGATGTCGACAAGCCTGAAACCGACTTCAGGTCGGCTCAGCCCCCCCCTGCCTGCCGGCATTCAATTACTCAACTCGCCAACCCTAAAACCTGGCTGTGACGAAGCACTACAGCGTTTCACGCTGACTTGTGGCCGCGAAGAGCGTTTTTCGATAGCAGTTTTGTTACTCCCACAAGCCAGTATTGTTCACGACAATAAGTAAACTGCTCTAGTTCGACTGTCCCGATTTCAGTGAACCAGGCTTCCTGAAGGAGTGCGGTCTCGCGATGTTCGTGAGCACGACAGACTGCTATGAAAAATCTTCCAACGGCAGGATCGTTGGCTCAATTACCGACGCCCGTCAGCCAGCCAGCCCCGTCAGCGACTGCGCTCGGATGAAACGCACGTCAGGACGTTTCACACCCGTTGCCGATCCTGACCGCGTTCAACTGTTCAGCTCGCGGGAACAAAATGTTGTTTTCTTTGTGGATATGCTGGTGCAGGTCACGTTCCAGATTCTGCAGACCGTCAAGCATCGTGCGCCACGTGTTGCAGGCGTCAGCCGGCACCAGAAAGTCTCGTGTCAGCTTTCGAATTCGTTTCAGTGCGTTACCGGCGTTGTCGTGTTCGTGTTCCATCATGCGGATTGGGTTGCTGACGGTGCCAAACGGAAATCCGGGACACTCCTCTGAGTGCTCCAGAAGTCGAATGGCGGGAAACAGAACAATCTCCTCCTTCAGCATGTGCGGTTCCAATTCCTCACGCAGCTCAGCATAGACAGCTTGCAGGTCGAGTAGCTCGGCATGTCCTGAACCGTGCGCGTCCACAACTTTTTTTGTCAGTTGAGTCAGACGCGGCAACTCCGTTTTCAGGAATGCATGATGGGTGACTTCGATGTGGTCGCACAATTCACTGAGTGACATTTCCGTACAGTCCGGCTGTAAATCGCCGTCACTCTGAGCAATCACATCATTGAACCGTGAAACAATTGCCGTGGCATCGAGATCTTTCGCCTTGCAAACGTCAGCCAGCAGCTGATTGCCACCACAACAGTAGTCAATCTGCAACTCTTCGAACACGCGTGCTGTCTCTGGATGTTCCGCCACCCAGTCGCCGACGGTTCGTGTTGTATCGATCACGGGTATGTTGTTTCCTTGAGTCACAGTTTTGGAATCCTGGTTTTCTTCTTCTCGCCCGCTTCTACCTCTCGGGCCTGTTCTTCTTTCTTTTCCACTCTTTTCGTCTTTTCCTGCTGGAAACGTTCAAACTTGCGTTTGGCTTCCTTCTGCTTGTTGCTCAGTTCCTTCCATGGCTTCTTGTCCCACGGCAGCTTCTCTCCTGCCGGCGGAACAATGAAAGCTTCCTGCCATTTGAAGTCGACTGCGGCGTCAAGTTCAAGCCGCGCCAGAGTCGACCACGGTGTACCAGGATGTTCCGCCTCAACACGCTGCAGATACACTCTCGCAGCCACAACGTCACCCTGATCCTGATCAGTCAGAGGTTGCGTCTGTTCGTTGCCTGAGGCCTCCACCGCTGTTTCGGAATCCGCTGTTTCGGAATCCTTCTTCGGCTCATCACGTAACGCCGAGCCTTTGAGGCCCACAAGCTCCCACGCGTTAGTGGTTCCGTCTCGGCAGACTTTTGGCTTCGTATACATTTCGTTTAGTAGTGGGATCGTGTTGTTCAGCCGTGCACGATTGGCCAGCAGTCGTCCCATCAGCAGGTCATAGTGTGCTCGCCAGCGTTGCGAATCTTCGTGACCGCGCGCCTCTTCGGCAGACCGCAGCTCCTCAATCCCGTCGTCCAGAAACTTCGCGATTTTCATCAATGTATCCTGGTCGTCGCGAATATCGAATTGAATGCCGGACGCCAGGAATTTCGTTCGCGGCTGTTCCCATGAGGCGGTTCGGCTGGCATCAGTCGCCGCCAGCACGGCCTGCCGAGCAGGATTCTGACGAATGAGTGTCATGTACTCGGTGGTTGAAACATAATCCGGGCTGTAGTCCAGCATGGTGGAAAAATCGATGCCGGCGTCAGACAGATTTCGGTCCTGATGCAGAAAGTAAATGCCACCACTTTCGCGTGTGATATGAGCAAGCCCATAGGAGCCGAAACCGGACGACAGAGCAGTGTCTCGCAGTGCTTCATTCCAGCTCGGTAGAGTCGGGTATTCGAATCGAATCGACTCGGGGCCGCGTTCAACCGGCAGGTAATGCACTTCCTTTGTCTCCGGGTCGGTCCATGGCACTTTGACTTCGTGCCGACCGAACGGAGCCATTGGTCCCATGACAAACACCGGCATCTTGTTGTGTTTCACCTGCTGCAGCGCATCCTCAAGCATCTCAAAATCGTTGCCACATTCGTCGGTGAGCAACACAATCATGACTTCATAACCCTTGCGCGCCAGTCCGCGGTGATCAAGAGCAGCGGCACGGATGGCGGTGAAGACATTCTCAACACCAGATTCATCCAACGGTATTTCCTGCACGGCCTGCTGAATTACTTTTCGATCGGCCGTTGGTTCATCGGTCATCACGACTGACTGCTGACCGAATGCAGTGATGCTCGTGAGCAATCGGTCTTCATGATCTTCTGCCAGCTCATCCAGCTCTTTGTAGACGCGTTCAAATCTGCTGATCACCTGTTCACGCCGCGTGCGCAGACTTTCGGAAGCGTCCATCAGCCACGCGACGACGAGTTTTTTTTCACGCAGGCGGTGAACAATCTCCATCGTGATTCGGTCTACCGAGCCCACATCACCTTCAGTCTGCACGACCGCACCCTGGACACCTTCAATAATCTCCGTCAAATCGACATCCTCGTCGCCAAAGGAGACAGGTTCGGGCGGCACTTCGTCTTCGACAAGGGGGGTGAGTTGTTTCTCCTGAATCTGGCGACTTGTTGCAGTCTCAGCCACTGTTATTGCATTTGTCGTGACGGGCGCATCAGGGTCAACCCGCCAGGCATCCAGCTCCTGAGTCAGATCCTGCAGCAACAGCTCCTCGTCGAGCTCGTCCAGATCGTCGACGATCGTTGTCGCGACAAGTTCCGGAGGTTCAAAATCGACGGTCAGATAGATGGCAGAGCACGCCAGCAGAACAGCCACATGCACGATCAGCGACACCGCATACGCTGGAATCTGCTCCAGCAGTCGCAGTCCGACAAGCCGACTCTCTTCACCGCCGGAACAATCCTGCTGACGTAATGGCCACGAAGGATGCATCACCGAATCAAATGTCTCATCCTGTCTTCGCAACACGTCCTTCTCTACAGATGGCGGGATCGAGACATACTGGGGGGTAGCGACCATGTGGAAAGAGACCATGTGGAAAGACCTTATCGTTATGAGTCTTCCACAGCATAACCTGTGCCATCATCCCAAACCAGGTTTCTGGCGTTGGCAGTTCACGAAACTGGACAGAAGGGGGACAGCAGACACGCCACAAATGCAACGGCCAACTCGAGTTGACGCCAGGTGACGTCAGCACGGTTTAAACGGCAGCCCACAACCCAGGGGCGCGACCTGAGCGAAAACGCACACAGGCCACGTGCCAATCCGCACACATGCGGGCACGCGTGCACACATACCCGGTCCGGTCACGTGGCTACAAAGTGGTCAACAGAACCAAGTAATCGATTACGTCTGACCGCCTTTCGGATCAACGAAATACCGTCTGGCACACTTTGTGCAACTCTTTCCTCAGTCAGCGTGTTTACCTTGTTTCTGATCGCGGAGCCTTGTTATGCGAGATCGGTCGTACCGTCAGTTCTTCAGACTGTTTGTTGTGACCGGATTGTCCGTTGCACCGCTTACTGGAATCCCTGCTCAGGAAAGCCCAGACGACGATGCGGTGACAACCGCCAGGTTTGGGCGGGAAGCACGCGAGGGAACAGTGACGCTCAACCGTGATCCTGATGCTCCACTGACTGAACGAGAAAAGGTGCATCACGTACTCAGCCGTTTTACGTATGGTGCCACGCCTGCTCTGATTGACCATGTCCAGAATGTCGGACTGAATGAATGGTTCGACGCTCAGTTGAAGGGCGAGGCCGAAGAGGCGGACACCCTGCTGTCCTATTTGGAGAAGCTGGACACGCTGAAGATGACCAACCAGGAAATCGTTCAGAAATACAATCCCGGCGTGCCGCCGGAACTCTCATTGGCCAATCGTCTGACACGCGAGCAACGTCGCGAACGAGCTGAAATCCTCAGGGCGCGCTGGGTCCCACGAGATCAACTCAAGGATGCAGTGGTGCTGGCAGCAGTGCTTGGCAACAATCAGGTCAAAGAGACAACGGCCGATTTCTGGAGAAATCACTTCAGCATCGATGTCAGCAAAGGAGCTGTCCGTTACTACGCGACTACCTGGGAAAGGGACGTCATCCGTGGCGAAACATTCGGCACATTTTCAGCGATGCTCAACAGGTCTGCGCGACATCCGGCAATGCTGGTCTTTCTGGACAACTTCATCTCACGGGCACCGACGAACAAGGAACTAACGACAGCGGCGCAGCAGGCGATGGCTCAGACGCGAGACTACGCGACCGTAATGGACGCCATCGACATCGCAAAGATGAAGGGGCTGAATGAGAATTATGCTCGCGAAGTGATGGAACTGCACACACTGGGTGTCGATAACTATTACACTCAGGACGACGTAATTGCCCTGGCAGAAGCGCTTACGGGCTGGACGGTTCAGCAGAAATCAGACAGGCCTATCGAGTTTGAATTCAAGCCGGAAATGCACGCAACTGCATCTCGGCGGATCCTGAAGTTCCGCATTCCGGCGAACCAGCGTAACGGAGAGGCTGAAGCGCAGATCGTCCTGGACCGACTGGCAAAGCACGCCGGAACGGCCGACTTCATCGCTTATAAGCTGTGTCGTCACTTCGTCAACGATCGCCCTTCGCCCAGGATGGTCGAACGCGTGGCCAAGGAGTTTCGGCGGAAAACAGATCTTCCCACAACCTACCAGGCGATCGTCGAAGACAGGGAATTCTTTGCACCGGCCAATTATCAGTCGAAATTCAAGCGCCCTTCAGAATTCGTCATGAGTGCACTGCGGCTCACTGAAGCGGAAGTCGTGTCGACGGACGGAATTCAGGCGGCATTGCTATCGCTGAACGAGCCGCTGTATCAGTGTGAAGATCCAACCGGCTACTACGACCAGGCAGACGTTTGGCGCGATCCTGGTGTTATGGCGTCACGCTGGCAGTTCAGCCTGGGACTGGGCATGGGCTGGGTCCGCGGAGTGAAGATTCCTGATTCATTCTGGGAAGGGATGGAGCCCAACAACCCGTTGCAGTGGAAGGAATTCCTGGCCGGGAAAATCCTGCCGATGGGGCACTCCAGACAAACCGACGAGGCCCTGGAGAACGTCATTAAGAAGTATGCGAGATTCAATCCGAATCCCGAGGAACTGGGACGCTATATTGTGGGAATCCTGCTTGGGTCTCCCGAATTTCAGCGCCAATAAATCGTCAGTCGAAATTGTGTCAATTTGTTCAACACCGTCGGAGCAGAAGATGAAACGTCGTGACTTCCTGAAGAGTACAAGCGCGGGAGCTGCGGTCGCTTCGGCAGGACTGACCGGGGCGCAGCTGCTGGGTCAGCAGCGTTCGGCGACAGGGCTGATTCCTAATCCCGTTCTGGTGATGGTTTATCTTCGGGGAGGCCACGATCAGTTAAACACCTTCGTGCCACACAATGACAAAACGTATTACGGGATCCGGCCGACGATCGCGATTCCAAAGCCGGACGTGATTCAGCTGGACAACCGCTGGGGGCTTCATCCGGCGATGGAACCACTCAAACGCTTCTACGATGAAGGACGCTTTGCCGCCGTAATCAACAGTGGATCACCGCACCCGACACGAAGTCATTTTGATGCTCAGGACTTCATGGAATTCGGTGCGCCTGGCAACCGTTCGATCCGCGATGGCTGGCTGAATCGCTTTTTGTTTGCGACAAAGAATCCGCGTGGCGAGGATCCGGAACAGATCCGCGCGATCGCGCTGCAGGAGCGACTGCCGCGGTCGATGCGCGGCAGTTATCCTGCCGTGGCTGTCCCATCCAACCTGCGGGAAATTGATGAAGTTCTGGACGTGTTTGAGGATTTCTATCGCAGTGGTGATCCTGATCGTCTGCGTACGACGATCGACGCCGCTGAGAAAGCGGCTGGTGTCGGCGCCGCTGCGGGGATCAGTGCCGATCCGGTGATGGAGTCCGGGACTCAGACCATTCAGTATCTGAGGCGACTGCGGCAGCTTCTGTACGGTGACGTCAAGCCCACCTACGGAAGCAGCAGAGCGGACAGTTTTGAAGGCGGTACGTTTCAGGAGTATCCCGGAGGATGGTTTGCGAGTCGACTGAAGGCAGCGGCTCGCATCATCAAAGCTGATGTCGGTCTGCAGGTCGTTGGCACGGACATCAACGGCTGGGACCATCACATTGGACTGGGCTCGGTCGATGGAACACTAAACCGGATGCTTGAGTTTGTCTCCACGTCACTCGCTGCGTTTATGGACGATCTGGGCCCGGAACTCGATCGTACGCTGATTCTCGTTTCCACCGAATTCGGTCGGGTATGTGGTGAAAACGGAAACGATGGAAGTGATCACGGGCATGGGGGTGCCACATGGTTGCTGGGAGGTCGCGTCAAAGGTGGGCGGATCTACGGCAAGTGGACGGGGCTGGAACCAAGTGAGCTCAATCAGAAACGCGATCTGAAAGTGACGACCGACTTCCGTGAAATCTACGCCGACGTGCTGCGTCAGCACATGGGCTTTGATCTGCCGGAAGGCTTCTTCCCGGACTACATGCCATCGGAAAGAGGACTCGGAATTTTCGGATAAGTCAGGATGGCAGGCCATGAGATTCCGGCGGGGCGGAAATACGTCGCTGCCACGCCAGATGTAACACAGACGGATGATCTTCTGACGTCGTGCCCAGTCAGGGGCATGTGCCAGTGACTTTGTCAGTGTTCTCATGAGTCGTAAAGCACTGGCGGAGCCAGTGGCACACATCAATACAGGGCGGACGACCGACGAAACATGAAGTGTATCCGGACATGAACACTACATCACGGATACCACTGTTGTCGCTTTGCCTGGTGCTATCATTGACCTTCACCGGCATGAGCACTGCCAGAGGCGGTAAAGAGCTGACGTCCGAGCAAAAAAAAGAGCTATCCAGCATACGCCGCGAGATATCGAAGGTGTCGTCCCTGATTCGTCGGCGTAAGCTCGACGAAGTCGAAGACATTCTCGATGAGGTCGAGCGGCGCCTCAGGCAGGTCGCGGACGAAGCAGACCTGCCTCTGGACGACAGACTGTTGGCGTCTGTGGCGAATCTCGTGGTTCGGCAGCGACGTAGTCTCGCACTTAAACGCAACCCGAAGAAGTTTCTTGAGGAACAGAATGCCGTCAGCTTCGTGAAACACGTCGCCCCGGTTCTGAAGGCCCGCTGTGTCGAATGTCATGCCGACGACCCGGGTGGGAAGCTGAAACTCAATTCGTTCGCTGGTATGAAGAAGGGCGGGAAGACCGGCCCGCTGCTTGTCATGGGGGACGCCAGTCGCAGCCTGATCATGTATCGTCTGGCGGCTCCCGAACAGCATCGTATGCCGCAGAAGGAATCACCATTGCCCCCCAACGAACTTTCATTGCTGGCACTGTGGATCAACCAGGGCGCAAAGTTTGACGGGACAGATGAAGAACATGACCTCGACGAGCTTCTGGACCCAAGGACTTTCGCACCGCCGAAGAAATTTCCCGGACCAACAGGCGGTGAAACCGTTTCGTTCACCAACGACATAGCACCGTTCATCGCTGAGTACTGCCTGAGATGCCATCAGGGAAAGAAACCATCCGGTGAGCTGTTGCTGGTCGACTTCGAATCGATCATGCGAGGCGGGCGGCACGGACGAATCATCATTCCCGGCGATCCGGATGAAAGTCTGATGCACCAGTTAATGGGAAGCTACGATGAAGCGAGCCGCATGCCGCTGGAAGGAAAGGTCACCAAAAAGAACTTCGAAGATCTGGGAACGTGGATCCGCGAGGGAGCCAGGTACGACGGCGAAAATTCGCGTCTGCACCTGAGAGCACTCAACCCGGCGGACACCGAAATCCGAGCAGCCGAACTGGCCTCATTGACCGCAGAACAGTTCCAGCAGTTTCGAGAGACTCGCAGCGCCGGTCAATGGAAGAAGGTCTTTCCCGATACTGAGCCCAAGTCGGTGACAGGGACTGAGATTCGTTTCTATGGCAGCGTTTCGACGGGACGGTTGACCGAAGTGCAGGAGTGGTCGGATACGCATCTTGAAGCACTCCGCGAGCTGTTTGTTCTGAATCAGGATCAACCATTGTGGCAAGGCGGGCTGTCTGTGTTCGTCTTCAAAGATCGATCTGAATTTGAGACATTCAATCAACAGATCGCACTGCGGCGTGTTTTTACCGAAGATCACGGCACGGCACTGGTTTCTTCCACATTCGAAGACGCGTTGGTGATTGTGCAGGATACCGGCGACAAGTCAGACGGGACGGTTCCAACCCTGGAATTCAGCCTGGTCGAGCAACTGACGTCTGCGTACCTCGCCACCATCGACGCGAACTATCCGGAATGGGTCACCGAGGGACTTGGTCCGGCGCTGGCGGCTCGTCAGGTCGATGACAAAGACAAGTATGCAGACAGCTTTCGCGGGGCGGTGGTGGAGTCCCTCAGCGAACTGGATAAACCGGCGGACGTGTTTCACGACGGCGTTTTCTTTTCGGCCGAACAGGCTCGTCCCGTAGCGGTAACAGTAACGCAGTTTCTGTTGAAGCGAGGACGCCTGCGGAATTTTTCAAAACTGATGGCGGCCCTGCAGGATGGCGGAGATATCGACAATTCCATTCGGACAGTCTACGGCGCCGACCCGGACGTGATCGCTCGAGCCTATCTTTCAGGTTTGAAAATCCGCAGGAGATAATGTGAAACAATTTGTTCTGACATCCATCTGGCTGGTCGCGTTGTTGCTGGCGTGGCGATCAGGAGCGTGGTCGCCGTCTGATTCTGACTCATCTGCATCCCCCCAGATGTCAGAACATGATCGCATGTTTCACATGCATCAGCCTCTGCACGAAGGCGGTAAAGTCGGCATGTCGGGACAGTATCATCTGGAACTGGTCAGCCACGCTGATGGCAATCACAGGCTGTGGATTTCCAATGCCTTTCGGCAGGAAATGGATCCGGCCGGATTTTCCGGAACCCTGACGGTGCAGACTTCGGCAGGATCAGCAGCCCCCGTGCATTTCGATCGCGTCGGACGCACAAAGGAGCTGGCAGCAAACACAGAACGGTTGCAGGGGCAGACGTGGCTGATCGTGGACGGTTCGCTGGGCAACGGAACCAGATTTCAGAACATGAGATTCTTCTGGGACTACGACGCCGCCCGTGGACTCTGTGTACCACCGAACGGGCTTGACACCATGGTGCCGCTGCCGGCGGACAATATACCTACGCATGCCAGAGTGGATCTGGGCAAAGACATGTTCTTTGATCAGCTGTTAAGCGTCGATGGTTCGACGTCGTGTGCGTCCTGCCATCGCCCGGAATATGCTTTCGCCGAACCGGACACTGTCGCTCGTGGTGTCCGTGGGCGACATGGAAAACGCAATACGCCTACCGTGCTGAACACGGCATACTTTCCGGACCTGCTGTGGGACGGCGGGCGAACGTCGCTCGAAGCTCAGGCCGTCGATCCGTTGCTGAACCCCAATGAAATGGCAAACGTAGATGAAGATTCCCTGGTCAGAAGACTGGAACAGAAGTATGGCAGGCGAACGCAGGATGTGATGGGCCAGCCATTGTCGCTCGACTCGATCGCAAAGGCACTGGCCTGCTATCAGCGGACACTGTTCTCCGGAGACTCCGACTTCGATCGATTCGAAGCCGGCCAGCGGGAAGCAATCAGTCAAGCAGCACAGCGAGGTCGAACGCTCTTTTTCGGATCAACGGGCTGCGGCAATTGTCACATTCCGCCACTGTTCACAGATTTCGAATTTCACAATCTGGGCGTTGGCTGGCAGGGAACGGGCAACGACGATCCTGGCCGATTCAAAGTCACCGGTGAACAAAGCGACATCGGAGCCTTTCGAACACCGTCGCTGCGAGAGGCCGCGCGCACAGCTCCCTACATGCACGATGGCAGTATCGGCACACTTCGTGCCGTTGTTGAATTCTACAACCAGGGTGGACGGGACAATGAGAATCGAGATGCCCTGATCGCGCCGCTGGGTCTGTCTTCCGCCGAGATAGACGATCTGGTGGAATTCATAAAGACACTTGATGGTCGTGTGTACGGGTCCACGCAGCCATCGGCAACAAAGGTAACGGACGGAGGTTCTGATCTATGATGACTCACGCCGACATGCTTCCGTCTCTGTTCGCCCATGTATCCTACATTGTCGATCCGGAAAAGCTGCGCGCGTTGTCAGGTCCGGACTGGCCGTTTCTGCTCTCACCACTTTCCGATCCGTTATATGTGTCACTGATTGTTCTGACGATTGTTGTGACGGTCGGCGTGATTGCTGTCTGCCAGATTCTGCCCGGTCCGCAAATGTTCTGCCAGGCACTTCACGATCGACTGCTGACATATTCGTCGTTTGTTCCGATGATTCTGCGGATGGCGCTGGGCGTGGCGTTGATCGTCGCGGGAACCAAAAGTGCCATCTTCCTGCCTAATGTTCCCGGCGCTGCGGTGGGCACACTGGAGGTTGTACTCGGTTTCTGCGTACTGGTGGGATTCATGGTGCGACCATGCGGACTCGCCGCGCTGGGCATCTACTTCTACGGACTGTCAACCAGCCAGTATCTGCTGGGAACAATGGAATCTGCAGCAGCGGCTCTGCTGATTGCCGCACACGGACCCGATCGCCCCAGCACGGACGACGTGCTGACAGTCGACGTTCTGGGGACAGGTCTTGAACCGCTGTGGAAACAGCTTCGAGACAACAGCGGCGTCGTGTTAAGGCTGGCCATGGGATGCACCATGATCTGGCTGGCCGTTACGGAAAAGGCGTTCAACCCTCGAGTGTCAGAGGCCGTGGTCATCGACTTCCAACTGGAATCCGTCGTTCCCGTCAGCTCGGCGATGTGGGTGTTCTCTGTCGGAGTCATCGAACTCGCCGTCGGCCTTGTGCTGGTGCTTGGTTTCTTCACACGGACGTTTTCGTTCATCGCGTTTGTTGTGCTAACGCTGTCATTCTTTTATTTCAAGGAACAGGTCGCCGGGCACGTGACCTTCTTCGGCACGTTGATGATTCTGATGATTACTGGTGCCGGGCGAGCGAGTCTGGATGGTTTAATTGCTCACAGGACAAGGGGCGTTTGCGGAACTGCTTCGCCGTACGGGATGGAAGCATGACGGGAAGAAATATCGACTGATGCCATGAATCATCCTCCAGCACCAATACGTCGACGAAAGTCGGCCGTCTCTGACGTAACGATTGATCCATCGTCTGCACGAAAACCACGACGAAAACAGCCGTCGGAACTGCATTCAGTGGCAGAAGGCGCCGAGCCGCGCGCCGATGATCGCGGCCGGGAATCACAGGGTGGCTTGAAGCGGTTTCAGGAATGGCTGCGTTCAGCCGCTGCCCGCTGCTGTGGCGTGTCCGTCCTGGTTCATATCGCCGCGCTGATCATCCTGGGACTGCTTGTCTTTCATGAACCGGTCGCAGAGGAGATTCCCATCAGTTCCGGCTTCATCGCAACAGAAAATGACGAATTGCTCGTTCTGCCCGCGATGGACATCGCCGTGGCGAATCCAGCACCGGAAGCCACACCCTTTAACAGAATGACCATCAGTACAACTGTCAAAGGAGTCGAATTTTCGGAGCCGACACTGAATCCAGGAAACGCGGGAGATTTCTCGACCGAACAGGCGACCTCGGGTTTCAGCGTGGGAAGCAATGCGGTACGTCAGGGCAGTTTCACCGCCTGGACAGTGCCGGAGGACCCAAAACCCTGGCGGGACTATCTAGTCGTCATTCAGATCCAGCTGCCAGAAGAAGCAAGAGTAAGACAATATCGCCAGGAGGACCTGAGCGGATTCCTGACAGGCGATGATGGCTTCACAACTCCTATCGGCAATTATGCGGGACGGAAATTTCCGAAAAAGTTCTACGGTGAATTCGACATGGCAGCCAGCCAGTTCGTCATACGAATTCCTGGAGCTGCAGCCAAAGTCCAGGACACGATCGAGGTGCAATCAAAAATACTCAAGGAAAATCAGACTCTGGTGATTGTGTTCTGAGCATGCCGGGAATATGACCAGACAGCAGCTTGTTTCCTGTTGAAGGTAGTCATATGCGGCGTTTCCGTGCCAATGTATTAGTTTTTTCACTGTGCGTGTCCGCGGCCGCCAGCAGTGGCTGTCGCTCGGAGACTGCCGAAACCGGCAATCGTGAATCATCGGTTCCTGATACGAATCAGTACACCGGGAACAATGAACCGTCTCAGACGGAATCTTTGTCGGCGATGCCAGCTACGACGCTCACGGCCGTCGACACTTCGTCTCTTATGGCGGTGCCATATGATTTTGAACCGGAAGACGCATTTCCAAATCTGAACTTCGGACACCAGCGGCCTATTCAGCTATTGTCGCCACCAGGCGATGACGGCCGAGTGTTCGTGCTGTGCCAGGAGGGAAAGATCCACGTTTTCGCGAACGACCGTGACGTCGGCGAATCTCACGTGTTTCTGGATTTAGGCGATCGAGTCTCACGCGGCGGCAACGAAGAAGGCCTGCTGGGAGTGGCCTTTCATCCGGATTACGCGACCAATGGTGAATTCTTAGTGTCGTATTCAGCAGACGGACCGACGTCTGTGATTTCACGTTTTCGTGTATCAGAGACGGACGCGGACCAGGCCGATCAGAACAGTGAAGAAGTCCTGCTGACTGTCGAGCAGCCGTTCCGCACTCAGAATGGCGGTTCGATCGAATTCGGACCTGACGGGTATCTGTACATCGGTTTCGGCGACGGTGGTTCCTCCGATGACCCGCAGGAGCATGGACAGAACCGTGAAACACTACTGGGTTCGATTCTGCGAATCGACGTGAACAAAAAGGCCCCGGGCCTGAACTACAGCGTGCCAAAGGACAATCCGTTCGTGGGCGAAGACAATGTCCGAAGCGAAATATGGGCCTACGGATTTCGTAACGTCTGGCGGCTGGCCTTTGACCACCTGACCGGCCGTCTGTGGGCTGGTGATGTGGGTCAAAACCGATTTGAAGAGATCGATATTGTCACGCGAGGAGGAAACTACGGCTGGAACAGGATGGAAGGCAACCATTCCTTCAACTTTGATTCGGCGTGGGCTCTTCCAACAATGTCGGAGAGTGATCTCAAGGCTGAACGGGATCAATTCGTCAAGCCTGCACTGGACTATTACCATAGCGAGGGACGCGCAATCGTCGGAGGTCGTGTGTATCGTGGTGACCGGCTGCCGGAACTGGACGGAGCCTACCTGTACGCCGATTTCTTCAGCGGAAACGTCTGGGCCCTGCGGCACGATGGCGAACAGCTGCAGCAGGACCTGAAACTCTGCAACTCTCACCTGCAGGTGGCCGGATTTGGAGAAGACTCGGCAGGTGAAGTATACCTTTGCGCCTTCGACGGCCACATCTATCGTCTGAAAAAGATCGAGACCAACGCGTCCGAACAAAGGCAGTTTCCGACGCGCCTGTCTGAAACCGGATTATTCTCATCGACAGAATCGATGACTCCGTGCAGCGGCGTGATTCCGTATTCTGTCAACGTGCCCCTGTGGTCCGACAACGCGGCCAAAGAGCGATATCTGGCGCTGCCTGCGGGTGGACAGATCGAATTCTCAGATACCGGCCAATGGAAGTTTCCGGAAGGGGCGGTTGTCGTGAAGTCGTTCTTCATGGACACAACGGAAGGGGATCCGGAAACCCGACTTCGCCTGGAAACCCGTTTACTTGTAAAAACGACCAGCGGCTGGGAAGGCTACACATACGTCTGGAACGAAGACCAGGCCGACGCCCGACTGATCGATGCGTCGATGACAGTTCCTCTGGACATCACCACCCCTGAAGGAATGGTACACGGCAACTGGTATTTCCCAAGCCGTTCCGACTGTCAGGCCTGTCACACCAAAGCGGCTGGATTTGTCCTCAGCGTCAGCACTCGACAACTGAATCGAACGCACCAGTACCCGGAAGGTCCCAGGAATCAACTGTCGATGCTGGAGACTCTTGGTGTCTTCACCACGGCCCTTCCCGACGCTCCTGACAAGCTGGATTCGTATCCGCTCTGGGAAGAATCCAGTTCAACCACAGAAGACATGTCCCGAGCCTATCTGGATGTGAACTGTGCGTTCTGTCACTCACCCGGAGGCCCCGGCAATTCGCCCATCGACCTGCGATACCACACACCGCTGGAACAGGCGTCTCTGGTCGGACAGGCCCCGCGCGGTTCGCGGATTTCCAAAACGCCCGCAACTGCGATCGTGTCGCCGGGGCGGCCACAGGATTCAGAATTAATCCGTCGAATTGACTGGCGCGGACCGGGACAGATGCCAACGCTGGGCACGTTTGTGAAGGATACAAAGGCCGTAGAACTGATCTCAGAATGGGTTCAGTCGCTCCCACCAGGCGTCCAGAAATAGAGCACCTACCGCTTTTTTTTCTTCGTTTTCTGTTTTGTCTTCTGACTCATCTTCTGTTCGTTTCCGCCCGTACCCAGCGACATGAGCTTCTGTTCTTCGCACAGCGGACTGACACTTCCAGGCTGAGACAGCACTTCTGCAAGAGTTGTTTCGCCGAAAATGGTTTCTGTAGCCTCCAGAGCCTTGTCGAGTCGCCGATGCAGCGGACACAAAGTCTTGCCGTGTGACTGGATCTTTAGCGGGCATTCGCGAATACGCCTAATAGGTTCCACGACGCCAACAACATCCAGGATGGTGAAGTCTTCCGGATCTTTCGCCAGCACAAAGCCGCCGTGCAGACCACGCTGAGAATTGACCAGCCCGCCCCGGACGAGCCCCTGCATCAGCTTGGAAAGGTATGGCAGCGGAACCTCAGTGATCTCGGCAATCTTCCTTGCGGTACACGGTTGCCCTTCGTGCTGAGCGATGGTGGCGACCGCTCGGAGGGCATATTCAACAGTTTGGGAGATCATTGGCAACTGGTCCGGACATCCGATTCTGAGATCGACATTCTTCGTGCATCGTAGTTTAAGATCTTCAAGTCCTGAACCAGGTGCGCCGCAGAATTCTCAAACCGGCATCAGATACATGACGAATCGAAACGGGCGAAGAATTACTTCAGTGTGAGTGCCGTCTATCAACCTGACGGCACGCTTCTGTCTTTACGACCATCGTTCCGCGAGAGCCACAGGCGTCCTGGCTGGCTGCCAGCCTGCAGGCACAAAAGGGGCAAAACGCACAGCGAATGCTGATTGGAAGCACATTTAAAAAGTGACAGAAGGACGCGCACGTGGACGCTCAGGCAAATCGTCTCACGGACGCAGCAAACGCGTCCGGTCGCAACGCTCGTCCTGCCCACCACCAGCGTATGTCAGCGTGCAAAGAAGCGCGCGGAAACGTGCGGGGAGTGTGCAGGAATGTATGAGAACGTGTCGACGATACTCGCTCCGGTGGCTGAGAATTCCCACATCGTCGACACCAGAACCTTGACACCGGTGTTTCCCATGCAATATTTTCCGCCCCCTGAAGATAACTGGACACACTTGTCCTGTTACTGCGAATCGATGAGCTTTGGAACGCATATTGCCAAACGTGCCTCCATCAAAACGATGACGGTCACTGGACAAAAACATGAGCCATGCAGAAGAATCCGAGTGCGTGTCGCAGATTGAGCGGCGGACAGAAATTGAACATTGGTTTGGGCATCCCGGAATAACGATGAGACCAAAAACACCCGTAATTTCCGCTGTTGCGTGGAAGTGCAGTGCTTTTCGCACGCTGACCACGCTGTTCGTCACAGTCGTTTCCACAGCCGCATTCGCGCAGGACACGCCGGACTATTATCGTGCCAACTGCATGAACTGCCACACAATTGGTGGCGGGCGGCTGACAGGGCCTGACCTGAAAGACGTCACAAAGCGGAAGGATGCCGAATGGCTGATTGGGTTCATGCAGAATCCCAAAGCCGTTATCGACAGCGGTGACGCATATGCCGCAAAGATCACAGAAGCCTCTCGGGGCGTCGTTATGCCGACCCTTCCCGGGATGACTCGCTATCGTGCAGAGCAAATCCTGAAACTGATTGAGGCCGAATCAAAGCTTGAAAAATCCCAGTTTCAGGGAATAAAAATCTCCAACAAGCCCTTTACGGATGCTGATAGAGCTACCGGGCGTGAGATTTTTACGGGGTATCGGGGTTTGAAGAACGGTGGAGCTGCCTGCAATGCCTGCCACAGCATTTACGACCTTCCTGCTCTGGGAGGCGGACATCTGGGCCCGGATCTGACAAAGATCTATGAGCGCCTGAAGGGACGAAAGTCGCTGAGCGCGTGGCTGATGGCTCCGGCAACAGAAACGATGCAGCCTATCTTCAAGAATCGGCCGCTGGAAGCGGAGGAGATCCATGCTCTGGCGGCCTACTTCGAGGACGCCGCTCAGCACAGCGAAAAAGACGCATCTGTGAATCGGATGGCTTTCTTACTACTGGGGCTCGGACTGGCGACGTCCGTCGTTTTCCTGTTCGACTCCATCTGGAAAGCTCGTTTCCATTCCGTACGACGCCCGCTGGTGGATTCAATCACAGAAACGGTTCATCGCGGTACGCCGCAGCAAGACATCAACAACGATTCTGGCGTACAGCCAGCTTCATCAGCGACTCACGTTGGCACAGAAGCCAGCATCGAACAAGGTGACCAATGAGCATTATTCGCGACGCAATTTCATGGATCCGCGACGAAGTCAACCCCTCAGGCCGTCAATGGGAGGAATTCTATCGCAACCGCTGGACTCACGACAAAGTGGTTCGCAGCACACACGGTGTGAACTGCACCGGCGGCTGCACGTGGAACATCCACGTCAAAGACGGCATCGTTACCTGGGAAATGCAGGGGCTGGACTATCCGTTACTGGAAGACGGCGTTCCCCCGTATGAGCCTCGTGGCTGCCAACGTGGGATTTCATACAGCTGGTATCTGTACAGTCCCCTGCGTGTGAAATATCCGTACATTCGAGGAGTCTTGCTGGATCTGTGGAAGCAGGCTCGGGCAGATCACGCCGATCCGGCAGATGCGTGGAAGAGCCTGGTTGAAGATCCGGAGAAACGACGTCGTTGGCAGCAGGCACGCGGCAAAGGCGGACTGCGGCGGACCGACTGGGCCACGGCACTGGAGATTACTTCCGCTTCGATGGTGCAGACCATCAAGAAGCACGGGCCCGATCGAATTGCCGGATTTTCTCCGATTCCGGCGATGTCGATGATCAGCTACGCATCCGGTGCTCGGTTGATGCAACTCGTCGGTGGCATCTCACTTTCGTTTTACGACTGGTACTGCGACCTGCCGCCCGCTTCGCCGGAAACATGGGGAGAGCAGACAGACGTTGCCGAAAGCGCCGACTGGTATCATTCCAAGATGTTGGTGTCGATGGGTGCCAATATCGGCATGACACGAACGCCGGACTGTCACTTTCTGGCCGAAGGGCGTCACAACGGCACCAAGTTGTGGGTCTTCGCGCCAGACTTCAACATGGTCGCAAAGTATGCCGACGAATGGGTGGCTGTGAATTCCGGCCAGGACGGCGCATGGTGGATGGCCGTCAATCATGTGCTGCTGACAGAATTTCATCATCAACAAAAGACGGACTACTTTCTCAAGTATGCGAAGAAGTACACCGACTCACCATATCTTGTCGAGGTCACGAAAGACGCCAATGGCGTCGTTCGACCGGGCCAGTTGTTGCGTGCGGGGCGACTGGAAAAGTATGCCACCGAAGAAAATGGCGAGTGGAAATTCCTCATGTGGGACGAGGAATCGCATGAGCCGAAAATGCCGATGGGCAGCTCCGGATTTCGCTGGGGCAAGGAACAGGGCAAGTGGAATCTGCTGCTGAAGGATGGCATGGACGGCAGCGACATTCAGCCGCAGTTGTCCTTGCTTGATGATCACGACGAAGTCATTGATGTCGAACTTGACGACTTTGGGGCAGGCAAAGCTTCGCATCGAGGAGTGCCGATCAAGACCCTGACAACGAAGGACGGCGAGAAAGTTCACGTCACAACCATCTATGACCTGTTGATGGCTCAGTATGGCGTGAATCGAGGACTGTCCGGCGAATACCCCGCTGATTACGACGATGAAAATGCTCCGTTCACTCCCGCCTGGAGCGAGAAATACACGGGCATTGGCCGGGACGTGCTGATCCGGTTTGCTCGCGAGTGGGGCACAACTGCCGAACACACCAACGGCAAGTGTACGATCCTGATCGGGGCCGGCATCAATCACTGGTACCACGCCAATCTGATGTACCGAGCCGGCATTCATGCATTGATGTTCTGCGGCTGCGTGGGCGTCAATGGCGGCGGGTTGGCTCATTACGTGGGACAGGAAAAACTGGCACCGGCGGAATCATGGGCGTCAATCGCGTTGGCAAAAGACTGGTTCCCGCCGTCGCGTCTGCAGAATGCTCCCAGCTGGCACTATGTCCACACGGATCAGTGGCGTTACGAAAAAGACTTCACCGACTACCACACGGTGCCACAGAACGGGCCGGAAGACAGCACAGCTCATGGACATACGATGGACATGCAGGTGCGGGCCGTCCGGCAGGGTTGGCTGCCCTTCTATCCCCAGTTTCCGGAAAATCCAATTGAGATCGTCAAGGAAGCTCGGGCAGCCGGCGCAGAATCCACGGAAGAAGTCATCACATGGATCGTTGACCGGCTGAAGAAGAAAGAGATGAAGTTCTCAGTCGAAGATCCGGATGCTGAAGAAAACTGGCCACGTGTCTGGTTCATCTGGCGTGGTAACGCGCTGATGGCCAGTGCAAAAGGGCACGAGTATTTTCTGCGGCATTACCTGGGCACTCATGACAACGCCGTCGGCGAAGACATGGCGGAAGGATCGGTCAAGGAAGTCGAATGGCACAAAACGGCCCCACAGGGAAAGATGGATCTGGTCGTGGATCTCAACTTCCGCATGGATACGTCTGCTCTTTACTCAGACATCGTTCTGCCGGCTGCGACGTTTTATGAGAAGGCCGACCTGAACTCGACGGACATGCACAGTTTCATTCATCCGCTGTCCAAGGCGGTTCCCCCGTGCTGGGAATCCAAGAGCGACTGGGCGATCTTCAAGGAGATTGCGAAGAAATTCTCGGAAGTCGCCGAGCCGCACTTCCCCGAACCTGTGGAGGACCTGGTTGTCGCTCCACTGGCTCATGACTCCGCTGCCGAAATCGCACAGCCGAGCATGGATCAGTGGGTTCGTGGCGAAGGGGAAGCCGTTCCCGGCAAGACAATGCCGAACTTCGCGATTGTTAAACGTGACTATAAGAACGTCTACAACCAGTTTATTTCCTGGGGGCCGATGGTTCGCAAGAACGGGCTGGGGGCCCACGGTACGAAGTACTCGATTCAGGAAGAATACGACGAGTACATGGAGACCCATCGCTGTGAAACGTGGGATGGCAACACCTATCCCTCACTCGATCGGGACGTCGATGTCTGCGATATGATTCTGAACTTCGCAAGCGTCACCAACGGCGAACTGGCGTATCGGTCCTACCAGAACATGGAGAAGAAGACCGGGTTGCCTCTGGCTCAGTTTGGCGAAAAAAGTCGCAGTGTGCGGACATCGTACAAGGACATTCAAAGTCAGCCTCAACGCTTCATCAACAGCCCGATGTGGTCAGGGCTGATTGAAAACGGCCGGACGTATTCTCCGTTTACCTACAACGTGGAAGGACTGGTCCCATGGCGCACGCTGACGGGACGGCAGTCGTTGTACCTGGACCATCCTGTTTATGTCGACTTTGGCGAACATCTTCCGACGTACAAGCCAAAACCGATGCCAACGCAGTACGCCGACCTGCAGTTTACCGAAAACACAGACGCCACAGGTCCGGTCATCATGCTCAACTTCCTGACTCCACACGGCAAATGGCACATCCATTCAACGTATGGTGACAACCAGCGGATGACCACGCTTTCCCGCGGTATTTATCCGCTGTGGATGAACGACAAGGAAGCTGCGGCGATGGAGATCGCAGACAACGACTGGGTAGAGGTCTTTAACGATAACGGCGTGGTCGTGACGCGAGCTGTTGTCAGTTCACGGATTCCGCCGGGAATGTGCATGCAGTACCACGCTCCGGAACGAACGCATGGAATACCGCTGTCGCCGCTGCGGAAAAACCGTCGAGCCGGCGGGCATAACAGTCTGACTCGAACACGCCTGAAGCCGAACTTAATGATTGGCGGATATGGCCAGTTCACCTATCACTTCAATTACTGGGGACCGGTCGGATGCAATCGCGACACGCACTTGCTGGTCCGAAAACTACCCGGCGAACCGGTGTATTAGGACAGCTGGAAACAGGCACCTGGCATTCGCCGGATGAATGCCAGCCACCTGGCAACGAAAACTCCCCGCAAGAACAACAGAAGTAACAATCGGAGCGGAAACCGAATGCAAGTTCGATCACAAATCTCAATGGTGTTTCATCTCGACAAGTGTATCGGGTGTCACACCTGCAGCGTCGCCTGCAAGAACGTGTGGACTGACCGCAAAGGTGCGGAATACATGTGGTGGAACAACGTCGAAACCAAACCGGGAACCGGCTTCCCCACTAAGTGGGAAGATCAGGAGAAATACAAAGGCGGCTTCGAGAAAAACGCAGCTGGCGAACTGGAAATCAAGTCCACCAGCAAGACGAAGATCGTCCCGAACATCTTCCACAACCCGCACATGCCCAGCATGGACGACTATTACGAACCCTGGACGTACGACTACCAGAACCTGTTCAACGCAAAAGAAGGCTCCGACCAGCCGACGGCAGAACCGATCTCCATGATCGACGGCAGAAAAATCGATGTCCAGTCGGGCCCCAACTGGGACGACGACCTGGGAGGATCACCAATCTATGCAGAGAACGATCCGAATCTGGAAGGACTGACTGAACAGCAGCGTTCGCAACTCAGTTCTGTTGAGCGACTCGTGTTCTTCTATCTGCCTCGCATCTGCAATCACTGCCTGAACCCTTGCTGTGTGGCATCCTGCCCGTCCGGAGCTCTCTACAAACGGGGTGAAGACGGCATCGTGCTGATTGACCAGAAGAAGTGTCGAGCATGGCGGTCCTGCGTGGCGGCGTGCCCCTACAAGAAGACTTACTTCAACTGGTTCACTGGAAAAAGTGAAAAGTGCATTCTGTGTTTTCCGCGACTGGAAACCGGCCAGGCTCCGGCATGCTTCCATTCGTGCGTCGGCCGTATTCGGTATCTGGGTGTACTGCTGTATGACGCCGAAAAACTGGAACAGGTTGCCAAATGCCCTAACGACGAACTGGTCGAAGCACATCGAGACATGATTCTTGATCCTCATGACCCTGAGGTGATCGCGGAGGCCATAAAGAATGGTGTTTCCGAAGGAGTGATTGAGGCAGCGCAGGACTCGCCCGTTTACAAATTTGTCAAGGAGTGGAAGATCGCTCTACCACCGCATATCGAGTTCCGCACACTTCCAATGCTGTTCTACGTACCTCCTATGTCCCCCGTGCAGGCCAGCAAGCCGGAAGACACGATCACTCACAACAGTGAGAACCTGTTTCACGACATTGACGATTCCCGAGTGCCCATGAAGTTCCTGGGCAATCTGTTCGGAGCCGGACACGAAGGCGTGGTTCGCTACGCACTGGCGAAACAGAAGGCGGTACGCTGGCACCGGCGAGCGGAAACGGTGGGCGACGTCGACCGCGAAACGGCCGACCGTATGCTGCGTGAAGCCAACTGCACTCGTGAAGAAGCAGATGCCATCTACAAACTCACTTCGTTGTGCAAGTTCGAAGACCGTTTCGTGATTCCGCCGATGCATCGCGAACAGGCTATCGAGATGATGAAGGAACCACACGAGCACCGCGAAGAAGTTGGTTTTGGCTTCGTCGGTGCTCCAAGGAGAGGCGTCTAGAAGAAGTCTCATCCGGAGGTAAACGTGGTTACCGATTGCTGAAGGAAAGAACATTAGCTCCCGCAACCGGGAGTGCGCACCTCAAATACAAAAAGCGTCCCGAGTGGCACCTTCGCTGCTCTGTTTGAGCTAACGCTCGGTAGTGTAAACAAGCCCGTTCCTGTGTGAGCAGGAGCTGAAGTTACAGACAAAATTTCTGCGTCAGAGAGAAGCCATATGGCTGGTCCCAGAACACTGCGATCACTAAGTCGCCTGCTCATTTATCCCGATGAGCAAACAGTCGAAGCAGCGGAATTGCTGTACATCATTCTGCAGGGTGAGTTACCGGAAGCCGCAGAGAAGATGTCCCGCTTTGGCGCCTATATTGAACAGCACAGGCTGTGGCAAATCGAAGAGACCTACACGTCGACATTTGACGTAAATCCGGCGTGTGCACTCGATATTGGCTGGCATCTGTTCGGCGAAGAGTACGCTCGAGGACAATTCCTGGTGCGGATGCGTGAAGAACTCAAGAAATACAAGCTGACAGAATCAAGTGAACTCCCGGACCACATCACTCACGTGCTGGCCGTCATCGCCGCGATGCCAGACGACGAGGCCAGACGATTTGTCACCGCCTGCGTTCTGCCGGCGGTCAGGAAGATGATGCACGCCTTCGAGGAAAACGACAGCCCCTATGGCGATGTCATTTCCTGCCTTGCGCTAATCCTGCACCACGTCTGGGGCGAAGGAGAACTACTCAGCGACGGATCCGAATCCGAACAATCTGAAAACAGTGACATTGCTGGCGAAATCGACCGGTTGCACGCATTCCCGGTTGCAGACGTCGGCTGCGGTTCCGGCGGCTGTGGAGGTGGTTGCGACAGTCCAGAGCCCGGTGACCTCGTGCAACTCTCGACCAATATCTCTCCTGAAAGGAGTGAACAATAATGAGTGAAGGCATTCTGAATCAGTTTCTGTTCATTGCTCTGCCGTATGTCTGCCTGTTCACGTTCTTTCTGATGACGATTCACAGATATCGAGCACAGTCATTTTCGTATTCGAGTCTGTCCAGTCAGTTTCTGGAGAACAAACATCACTTCTGGGCTGTCGTGCCGTTTCATTATGGCATCCTGGCCGTCACAGCGGGACATCTGATCGCATTCCTGGTTCCGCGCAGCATTCTGGCGTGGAACGGCCATCCACTGAGACTCTACATCCTGGAAGTTTCTGCGTTGACCTGCGGGCTGCTGACGCTGATTGGCCTGGTGGCCATTGTCATTCGGCGAGGCAGCACTACACGAATTCGTCAGGTGACGTCGTTTAACGACTGGATTCTGTTCGGGATGCTGCTGATACAAACCATCACTGGAGTCGCAATAGCGGTGCTGCATCCCTGGGGGTCGTCGTGGTTTGCTACCAACATGTCGCCATATCTGTGGTCCATCTTCATGCTGAATCCGGACATCAGTTTCGTCGTTGCCATGCCACATCTCGTAAAGCTGCACATCACTCTGGCGTTTCTGACGATCGGCTTTTTCCCATTCACACGACTGGTCCACCTGCTGGTCGTTCCCAACCCCTATCTCTGGCGGAAGACGCAGGTTGTCCGCTGGTATGGTCAGAAATGAGTCCGCACGAACGTACTCACGAACTTCAGTTTGGAAACGAATGAAACCCGAAATCGGTTTTCTGATCAAAGAACTTCCGTCTGGTCAAACCTCAGAATGGCACGACAGCAGTTCGCCTGCAGTTGTTCAGTCGCCCTGACACGGCCCTGATATCGGAACGAAAGAAACGGTCAGCGAAGAAATGGACATTCCTAATAAAGCCACAAAGATTGAGCTGTTTTCTCTGAAGACACCTCAGATGAGGGCGTTCCACATGTCGTGGTTCTCCTTCTTTCTGTGCTTCTTCGCATGGTTTGGCATCGCTCCTCTGATGGCGATTGTGCGTGAAGAGCTGGGACTGACGAAGGAACAGATCGGCAACACAATTATCGCATCCGTTGCGATCACGATCTTTGCTCGGCTGGTGATTGGCTGGTTATGCGACCGTATCGGTCCTCGTATCAGTTACACGATCCTGCTGATGATTGGTTCGCTGCCGGTGATGGCCATCGGATTGTCGCATTCCTACGAATCGTTCCTGCTGTTTCGCCTTGGTATCGGAGTGATCGGAGCATCATTCGTCATTACGCAATATCACACGTCGGTGATGTTCGCCCCCAACTGCGTAGGCACAGCCAACGCAACATCGGCTGGCTGGGGAAACCTGGGAGGCGGTGTAACTCAAATGGTCATGCCGTTGGTATTCGCCGGTTTTGTCGGTCTTGGCTACGCGGACGCCGGCGCTTGGCGATGGGCGATGGTCGTAGCGGGAGCAGTCTGTTTTATGGCCGGTGTTGCGTACTTCCTGTTCACGACTGACTTGCCGAACGGAAACTTCAAGGAGCTGCGAGCGTCCGGAGAACACGTGTCCGTCGAGAAGGGAAAGGGTGCCTTCTGGCTGGCTGTGAAGGATATCAGAGTCTGGGCATTGTTCCTCATCTATGCAGCCTGCTTCGGCATCGAGCTGACGATCAACAACATTGCTGCAATCTACTACATGGACTACTTCGACCTCGGCCTGAAGACGGCCGGTCTGGTCGCCGGGCTGTTCGGTTTGATGAACATTTTCGCTCGAACCACGGGTGGATTCATCAGTGACAAATTCGTCAGAACCGGCGGCCTCAAAGGACGCGTCCGCTGGTTGTTTATTGCACTACTGGTGGAAGGCATTGCCCTGCTGTTCTTCTCACAAATGCGAGTCCTGGCACTGGCTATTCCGGCAATGGTGGTCTTCAGCATGTTTGTGCAGATGTCGGAAGGTGCCACCTATTCCGTCGTACCATTCATCAATAAGAAGGCACTTGGGGCCGTTTCGGGAATCGTCGGAGCAGGGGGGAACGTGGGAGCCGTGTGTGCCGGGTTCCTGTTCCGATCTGAACAGATTACTTACCCACAGGCACTGATGATTCTTGGTTTTTTGGTAACAGGGTTTTCGTTCTTCACATTCTTTGTCAGGTTCAGCACGGCCGACGAAACTGAGGCAGCAGCTGACTTTGAAGCGGCGATGGCTCGCCGACGGGCAGAGCACAAAGAGCGTCCGAGATCTCCTGGCTTGATCCCGGGACTGGCTCTCCTTCGTCCGATGGATGCATTACGAATCTACCTCGGAATGGCGTTGGTGGTGAAGGGCATTTACTTCATCATGAATATGGCGGAACTGGAGACAAAGCTTGGTACAGACATGGGTGAAACTCAGAACCTGATCGCCTGGGCTGTGGTGTTTGCACATGTGGTCGGCGGTGCCAGCCTGGCGCTGGGCTTTGTCACCCGAGTCTCTGCAGGACTCAACGCACTCATTCTCTTCGGAGCGGTTGTGGTCTCGATGCTGGGGTCCGGCGGTACCGGCACACTGCTGGCAAATGTTGATTTCCAATTCACGTTTTTCGTCTTCTTCTGCCTTGTTCTTCTCGTCTGGCGAGGAGCGGGGCCGCTTTCTCTGGACAGCTGGGTCCTGAACGAGACCGAAAAGGGTCTGTCCCCGACATGATCAGCCATTTCGACATACCAATCTGTCTAACTAACCGGAATTGAATAACGATGGCCGCAACACCAGAACGATGGGACGTTGAAGACGAAGCCTTCTGGGAATCCGATGGCAAGCGGATCGCGAACCGAAACCTGTGGGTTTCGATACCGAATCTGCTGTGCGGGTTTTCGGTGTGGCTGTACTGGGGCATGATTGCCAAGACCATGCAGAAGCTGCATTTCGCCAACGGCGATCTGTTCAACTTCACGTTCCGCAATGACGGCCAGCCGTATGACGAAGCAGGCTATCGAGCACTGCTGTTCACCCTGCCCGCCGTTGCCGGACTTGCCGGAGCAACGCTGCGAATTCCCAACTCGTTTATGATCGCCATTTGTGGCGGACGTAACGTGAAGTTCATGACGACACTGTTGCTGATCCTTCCGGCCGTGCTTGCCGGTTTTGCACTGCAGAATCCAAACACATCGTTTGGTGTATTTGTCATGCTGGCCGCCATGTCAGGAGTGGGGGGTGGCGCATTTGCGTCCAGCATGTCGAATATCTCGTTCTTCTTCCCGAAACGCATGCAGGGGCTGGCACTGGGGCTGAACGCCGGACTTGGAAATGCCGGTGTCAGCGTGATGCAGTTTCTGATTCCCTGGGCCATCACGTTTCGCATGTTCGGCGGCATCGGTGGTGATCCGCAACAGTTCGTTGTTGATGGCGAAACGAAAAGCCTGTGGATTCAGAACGCTGCGCTGGTCTGGGTTCCGATCATGACCGTGCTGGCCGTCATGGCCTGGGTCTTCATGAACAATCTGCCGCAACACAAATGCGGGCCGACTCCGGCTGCCATCGGAAAATATCTTTGGTTGCAGATGATCGGCTTCCTGGGAGCGGCGATCGGTGTTGCCATGCTGGTCTTTGTCGAACTGCCTATCCCCGAGCTGCTGAGAATATTTCTTGTGCTGATCGTGGCGGTCGTCGCCACGATGCTGGGCATGAAATTTGCGACCCCAAAAACGATCCAGGAACCGCTTGACAAACAGTTTGCGATTTTCAGTAACAAGCACAACTGGGTGATGACGTGGCTGTATGTGATGACATTCGGGTCATTCATCGGATACGCAAACGCATTTCCAAAGCTCATCGACGATATCTTTGTAACACCGACCAATGGTCTGGTCACGTCACACTACATCTGGATTGGAGCATTTGTCGGAGCGCTGATCAGGCCGGTCGGCGGCTGGCTGGCGGACAAACTCGGCGGTGCCCGAGTCACCCAGTGGGACACATGGATCATGGTGGCATCCACAATTCTGGCTGGATATCTGGTTTCACTTGCCGGAAAAACCGACAAGCCGGAACAGTACTTCATTCCGTTTCTGATCACGTTCATCGTGCTGTTTGCAACGACCGGAATCGGCAATGGTTCAACGTTCCGCATGATCCCGATCATCTTCTCAAAAGAACAGGCAGGTCCGGTGCTCGGCTGGACATCCGCCATCGCAGCATACGGCGCCTACCTGATCCCCAAGATATTCGCCACTCAGATCAAAGCCGGCACGCCGGAATACGCGTTGTATGGATTCGCTGTCTACTACGCCAGTTGTCTGGTTGTGAACTGGTGGTTCTATGCCCGCAGGAATGCGGAAATCAAATGTTAGGAAGCGTTGCCGCAACGGCGGGTCGGGACTTTTTTTCTGACAAACGACCGCCATTTATTCAGACAACGCACATCAAAAAAAGACCTCCGACCCCTTTTCAACCCAAGAGATCCTGATGCATCGGATTATTGTCACTATCGTTCTGCTGATCGGGCTGTTCTTCAGCCTGATCGTGCTGGCGTCCGGCATGAGTGACTGGCGTCTGCCCGACAATCAGCAGGGCTATTCGCCGCCTCAGCCGATCAGTTACTCACACCGGCTGCACGCAGGAGAACTGGGAATCGACTGTCGTTTTTGCCACACCGCCGTAGAACATGGCCGGCACGCAGGAATCCCTTCAACCGATGTCTGCATGAAATGTCACAAATTTGTAACCAGTTCCTACGGTGCACTGCAGGATGAACTGACGAAGGCAGACGAGGAAAAACGGAAGCCGAAAGCAATTGTCTCGGAAGAATTACAGAAGCTGTACGACACGCTTGGTCTGGATGATCCCCGGACCCCCAACCCGGACGCCATCGCCAACTCCATTCCGTGGGTAAAGATTCACAACCTGCCGGACTTTGTCAGCTTCGACCACAGTGCTCACGTAACAGCCGGGGTCGAATGCCAGAAGTGTCATGGGCCGGTGGAATCGATGGAAAGAGTGCGGCAATTTGAATCGTTGTCGATGGGCTGGTGCGTGAACTGCCACCGCGAATCGACGGAAAAAGGAATCGGCGGCCACGCCATGAACGCCTCTTTGAACTGCACGGTGTGCCACCATTGAATCTGAAGAAAATGAACAACGAACCTACAATGCATGACACAATAGGTGCCCTCCGAGCGGAAGGATCCAAACGGACGGACGTGAATCTGCAGGGAAGTGCGCCGTTCGAGATCAGCCGTCGCCGGTTTCTCGAAGCAGCCGGATTCACGTTCACTTTGGCAGCGTTGAATGGATGCAGCCGTCCGGAGGCTGAACTGGCCCTGCCGCTGGCCGAACAGCCGGAAGGCCTGATCCCCGGACAGATGCAGTCCTATGCCTCCACCTGTGCAGGTTGCCCCGCGGCCTGTGGTTTGCTGGTGGGAGTTCGGGACGGGCGTCCGCTGAAGATGGAAGGCATGCCCGAACATCCGTTATCAAAGGGCGGATTGTGTGCTATCGGCCAGGCTCTGCCACTCGGACTGTACGACAGCCATCGACTGCAACATCCACTGCAACGTGGCGAACCGTCCGATTGGAAGAAGGTGGATCAGCAGATCAAACAAACGCTGGACGGTATGGCTGATACCGATGGGGCCATTCGATTTGTCACCCCGACTATCACCAGCCCCACGTTGCAGACATCGATCGATGAATTCCTCAGGCGATTCAAGGACGGTCGCCATATCACATTTGATTCCGTGAGCTCATCAGCGATTCTTGACGCTCACGAAAAGACGCACGGATCACGACTTCTGCCGCATTACCTGCTGGATCAGGCAGATTTGATTGTTTCGTTCGGCGCTGATTTTCTGGGAACGTGGATCTCGCCGGTGGAATTCACGGCCGCATGGCGAGTCGGTCGAGCTCCCACCGAAGAACATCCGGTGATGTCATACCACGCGCATTTTGAAGGACAGATGTCGCTGACCGGCAGCAACGCTGATCGGCGATACAGAGTGGCTCCCGACGAATACGGGACTGTACTCAATCACCTGTATCTTCAGCTGGCAGAGCGGTCCGGACAATCCCCGGCTCGCGATGGAGTTGCCGATTCGCCAGTCCCTGAGGCCGATCTTTCGGCTCTGGCAGACCGGCTGTGGGATGCTCGCGAAAAAAGCGTGATTCTTTGTGACAGTCAGGATGTTGCGGTTCAGGTGGTGGTGAACGCAATCAACCAACTGCTGGGCAACTACGGCAGGACACTCGATATCGCTCGGCCCAGTCAGCAACGGCAGGGCAATGACCGTCAGGTGCTGGAACTCATCGACGAACTGAATGCCGGCACGGTGTCAGCGTTGTTCGTTGCAGGAACAGATCTGACGCATGATCTTCCTGACCACGACAAACTGGCGGAGGCAATCAGCAAGGTTCGGCTCGTTGTGAGCATGGCCGAGCGGGAAGATGATTTCGCATCATTGGCACACTTCGTCTGTCCCGGTCAGCACGCACTCGAGTCATGGATCGACGCCGAACCAATCAGCGGACTCGTCAGCCTCTCGCAACCTCTATTGCAGCCGCTTGGTGAAACACGATCCATTCTGGAAAGTCTGGCCCGCTGGTCGGGCAGTCAGGAATCCGGGTACGACATTCTAAGATCGTCGTGGGAGAAAAATATTCTGCCGCGTGCCGATGCCGGGGAATTTCGTGAATTCTGGGACCAGGCGGTGCACGATGGCTTTGTCGACGTGAAACCTGTGGAAACAAAGGTCGGCGAATTCAAAGCTGCTGCAGTAAGCCTGGCGCCCGGTGCCACAACAACCGGGGACTATTGCCTGACACTCTATTCCCGCGTCGGTTTGACCGACAGTCGTCACGCACACAACCCGTGGCTGCAGGAACTGCCTGATCCAGTCACCAAAATGACATGGGACAACTACGTCTGTCTTTCGCCGGCGACAGCTAAGAAGCTCAAGCTGAACAATGGCGATGTCGTCCGCGTCAACACGGGCGACGATGGTTTGAGTATCGAACTGCCGGCGCTGATTCAACGGGGTCAGCACGATCGAGTGATCTCAATCGCACTGGGATATGGAGTCAAGGGCACCGATCGATTCGCCAATATCGGACCTCAGTGGTTCGAAGGTCGTCCTACTGTCGAAGAAGGTGAACTCGTCGGCAGGAATGCAGCTCCCTTGATCTTTAAAGGTGACGGCACTCTGCAATTGGTCCGCAGCGACATTTCGATCAGCTCGACCGGGCAGCACCGCGACCTGGCGTCCACTCAGGAACATCACTCACTGGAAATTCCACGCAACGTGGCCCCGCACGGTGCAGAAGTTCGAGACATCGTGCAGCTCACATCACTTCCTGCGTTCGCAAGGAACCCGGAATCCGGTAAGGCAGAGCTGCATTTTGATCCGGAAGTTCAGCTGTGGGCTGACGACCACCCAAATCCAAATCACCGCTGGGGGATGACCATCGACCTGAATACCTGTACAGGATGTTCGGCATGTCTGGTCGCCTGCCAATCTGAAAACAACGTCCCTGTTGTGGGCAAGGACGAAGTGCGACGACAGCGGGAAATGCACTGGCTGCGTATCGACCGTTACTATGCGGGCGAAGACGACGATGTCCACGTATCCCATCAGCCGATGATGTGCCAGCACTGCGACAACGCTCCGTGCGAAACCGTCTGTCCGGTACTGGCGACGGTCCATAGCGACGAAGGGCTGAACGAACAGGTTTACAACCGATGTGTCGGCACTCGTTACTGTGCCAACAACTGCCCTTACAAGGTCCGGCGATTCAACTGGTTTGAATACCCGCACGACGATTCACTTGTGAATCTGGCACTCAACCCGGACGTTGCAGTTCGATCACGGGGAGTGATGGAAAAATGCTCGATGTGCGTGCAACGCATTGAAGAAGCAAAGATCGACGCCAAACGTCGAGGCGATCCGGTGGCTGACGGAGACATCAAAATGGCCTGCCAGCAGTCATGTCCAGCCCAGGCCATTGTCTTCGGCGACCTGAACGACGACGCCAGCGAGGTTCACGCCGAGCAGGAAAACCCCCGCCGTTACGGTGTTCTGGAAGAATTCAATTTTCAACAAAGCGTCTCGTACCTTCGGGTTGTAAGAAACCGAGACGACATTCAGGAGGATGAGGTAGGTGAGCATGTCTGATTCGGCCTCGTCACTCAGACCATCGCTCATCACGGGTGATAAAACACCTGGTGATGTCACGCGTGATATCTGCGCGCCAATGGATCGTCGGCCGACCGGCCTGTGGTACCTGGCATTCTTTGTCTCACTAACTGCTCTTATCGTCGGCGTCGTGGCCGTCTGGTATCAGATCGCCACTGGTATCGGCACATGGGGCCTGAACAAGACCGTTGGCTGGGCATTCGATATCACCAACTTCGTATTCTGGGTTGGAATCGGTCACGCCGGCACTCTGATTTCCGCGGTGTTGTTTCTGTTCCGGCAACAGTGGCGTACCGCCGTCAACCGATCGGCCGAAGCCATGACACTGTTCGCAGTGATGTGTGCGGGAATCTTTCCGTTGATCCACATGGGGCGCCCGTGGCTGGCCTATTGGATGGGCCCATACCCCAACACCCGAGGATCGTTGTGGGTCAACTTTAAGTCGCCGCTGCTGTGGGACGTCTTCGCGATTTCCACATACCTGTTGATTTCAGCCGTATTCTGGTACGTCGGCCTGGTCCCGGACATGGCCACCATTCGCGACCGCAGCAAACCAGGGCTGCGAAAACGTATCACATCGATTCTGTCACTTGGCTGGGACGGATCAGCACGCACATGGCATCGCTACGAAACGGTGTACATGCTGCTGGCCGGACTGGCCACTCCGCTGGTGTTCTCAGTGCACACGATCGTCAGTATGGACTTTGCCACCGCCGTCATCCCCGGCTGGCATACAACAATTTTTCCGCCGTACTTCGTTGCCGGAGCGATCTTCAGCGGACTGGCGATGGTCACAACGCTGATGCTCATCGCTCGTAAGACGATGCGACTGGAAGACTACATCACAAAAAAACATATCGAACGCATGTGTCTGCTGATGCTGTCCATGGGCTGCATCGTGGGACTGGCCTATGCCACGGAATTCTTTATGGCCGCCTACAGCGGCAACGGGTACGAGCAGTTCGTGTTTCTAAACCGAGCACTCGGCCCGATGAGCTGGGCGTACTGGACCATGGTGACGTGCAACGTCATCGTCCCTCAAATTCTGTGGTTTCCGAAGGTCCGCAAATCGCTGCCGATGGTGTTCGTGATCGTGATCCTGGTCAATGTCGGCATGTGGTTCGAACGTTTCGTGATCATCGTCACGAGTCTGCACCGCGACTTCCTGCCATCCAGCTGGGCACACTATGTGCCGACCACTATCGAGATAGCTACCTTCGTTGGCAGCTTCGGCCTGTTCTTCACGTGCTTCCTGCTGTTCTGTCGCATTGCTCCGGCGATCGCGATTGCCGAAATTAAAGGCGCGGCAAAGATGAAAAAACCTGCCGCGTCGGCGTCAACGCCCGAACCACCAAAAACAAACCCCGAACAGACTACCGTGCACCAGCCAGCACTGGCGGAGGTGCCGTAATGTCAATTGAACCGTTTCTTCGGAAGACCAATCCATGAGTGCCCGAGTCCTGCTGGCCACGTTCGACCACGAAGACGACTTGCTCGCCGCCACGAAGGCAGTTCGTGAACGCGGCCTGCGTATTGTCGACGCTTTTACTCCGTACGCCGTACATGGGCTTGACCGAGCCATGGGGCTGAAGCCATCACGCCTGACCTGGGTGTGTTTTATCTGCGGTATGACCGGCGCTCTGGGAATGCTCTGGTTTGAGCATTGGACAGCATCCGTCTGGTGGCCGATTGATGTCGGTGGGAAACCATGGAACTCGCTGCCATCGGATGTTCCGGTTGCCTTCGAAGCCGCTGTCCTGCTGGCCGGGTTCGGTTCGGTGTTCGCACTGTTCGGCGTCAGTCGCCTGTTTCCAGGCAAGAAGTCCCATCCCATCCGACCACGCGTCACGGACGACCGGTTCGTACTTGTTATTGATGAATCGGACGCCGCCTTTGACGTTTCGACTGTGCAATCGATGCTCACAGAATACAACGTCGTTGAGACCGAAGAACACATTCAAAACGGAGCACACTCATGAACATGACACGCATCAACGTCGTGCTGAGTGTGCTGCTGGCCATTGTGGCGACACTGGCCATCGCCATGGATGTCGACCACACGCTGCCCAACGTCGAATTCCTTCCGGACATGAAACGTTCACCCGCGTCAGACGCCTTCGCCGCCAACTCAGTGCTGCCCGGCGGTCACACGTTGCAGGCACCGGTCCTCGGCTCAATCGCGCGAGGCGACCTGCCACTTTATTACGCGGCGACAAAAGAAGACGCCATCCGCGCTGGTGAGGAACTGCAAAATCCGTTTGCCGTGTCTGAAGCGGTCAGTTCGCCACCGGCCGCCAATGAAGTTGCACAACCGGCCGCCGATGAAGCAGCACCGCCTGCCACCGACGATGCTGCACCGCCTGCCGATTCTGAACAAACGACAGCGGCGGCCCCGTCACAGGATTCACCAACGGAAGCGTCCGTGACGCCACAGGCAAAACTTGATGCTTCCATTCAGCGAGGAGCAAAGATCTTCGGCGTATTCTGCGTGTCCTGTCACGGGCCGAGTGGTGCCGGAGATGGCCCGGTTGCCAAACGCGGCTTCCCGCCGCCGCCGCCGTTGCCCACAGGCAAGTCTGTACCAATGAAGGATGGCCAGTTGTTTCACATTCTGACGTACGGACAAGGCAGCATGTCGTCGATGGCTGCTCAACTGAAGCGAGGCAGCCGCTGGGACGTCATCAACTACGTCCGCAGTCTGCAACAGGGAGCCGCACAGGCCGCAGCCCAGAACCAGAACCAGACCGCTGCGCCAGATGCAGCCGGGGGACCAACTGCGGAGTCAGATGAGTCCACCATCAAAGTCGAGTCGAAAGTCGAGCCGAAAGTCGAGCAGGATAACGGAAGCAAACAATGAAACTCAAACAACTCTCAGTCTCGCCGGAATTCAAAAGCAAGCTCAGAACGGCAACAGGCGTCGGTGCTGCGGTATTGGCGATAACAGCTGTGGTGTCTCCTGATCGGGCATGGGCCAATCTTTTTGTCGTAGCGTACTACCTGATTACCCTCGGACTGGGCGGAGCCCTGTTTATTGCTCTGACCACTGTCTGTGGCGCCGGCTGGAGCACGTCGTTTCGCCGCGTTCCGGAAGCGTTGACCGGCCTGCTGCCGGTTGCCGGTATCGTGCTGCTGAGCGTGCTGGCCTGGCGACTGCCGCAATATGGATGGCATCATCACGGCACTGGTGATGCAGGAACATTCTGGTTCAAGGAATTCTGGTTGCAGCCAGCGTTCCTTGCCGCTCGCGCAGTGGGCTACGTTTTGCTGTGGATTGCTTTCGCCAGGCGTCTTGTCGGCAAATCCAGAATTCAGGATCAACAGGTGAATCCGGTCCCCGCCCCTTCTGCTCCCACGTCGATCCTGTTTCTGTTCGTCTTTGCGTTCACAATTTCACTGGCCGGTGTCGACTGGATTATGGCTCTGGAGCCGATGTGGTTCAGTACCATGTGGGGCGTCTATCAGTTTTCCGGCCTGATTATGGGAACGCTCGCCACGATCATCATTTGCTGCATCGTGCTGCGGAGACTTGGTCCGCTGAGTGAAGTCTTTCGAGACGAACACCTGCACGATCTGGGCAAGCTGATGATCGGCTTCAGCTGCTTCTGGATGTACATCTGGTTCAGTCAATACATGTTGATCTGGTATTCGAACATCCCGGAGGAAACGTCGTATTTCATACCACGAACTCAGGGTGCATGGGGCCCGGTGCTGATTGGCAGCATCGTTCTGAACTGGATCATCCCGTTCTTCGTTCTGCTGCCCCGCCCCTGTAAACGCAGCGAAGATGTCATGCTGAAAATCGCTGTTGTCGTGCTCGTCGGTCGCTGGGTCGATTTGTACGTGATGGTGTTCCCACCGGTCACGGGAAGTGTTCCGGTGTTCGGCCTGCCGGAAATCGCCAGCGTGCTGTGTGTGTGCGGACTTTCCGGATTACTGTTCGTCAAATCGTTCGCAGCAGCCAGCCCGGTCCCAAAAAACGACCCATTCCTGCAGGAAAGTCTGCACTATCACTGTTGAACCATGAACGAAGATGCTAGTCATGCAACCAGGTACCTTCTACTTGTACCTGCCATGGCAATATTCCTGCTGACGTCGTGTGATCAGCGTGCCCCTCAACCAGTTGAAGTAAGCCCGGGCGACGGTTCCCGAAGTTCGGCTGACAGCGACACTCGGGCACCGATGTTCTTCCCGTCAGCACAGGCGACTCAGAACAGTGAAACGGCTTCGCTGGATCATTACGCATCCAATGCCGACTGCCTTCGCTGCCATGAGCGGATCGGGGAAGAGTGGAAAGGATCGATGCATGCTGCCGCGTTTCACGATCCCATCTTTCGAGCTCTGTACCGCAAAGGCAGTCAGGAGACCGACGGACTGACCGATCGCCTTTGCATGGGCTGTCACTCCTCGCCGCTGGTCGTCTCCGGACATGGGGCTCCTGAAGGCCTGGATCAGTTTGGACCGCCGGTCGACGAAGGAGTCAGTTGTGTCGTATGCCATTCGATCAGCGGGTCAAATCTCGCGTCACCCGATGCTCTGCCGGCGAATGCGAGTTTCGTGACCGACCCGCAGGGACCGATTCGGGGGCCGTATGCCGAACGACGCTGCCTGCAGCGCGGTCGGGCAACCGTGCCCAATGAAGTGATGACGCGTTCCGAGTTCTGTGCGAACTGCCACGGAATTGTTCACCCGGTCAATGGCTTTGTCATCGAACGTACTTACGAGGAGTGGCGAGACAGCATCTACGCGAAAAAGGGCATTCAGTGCCAGGACTGCCACATGCAGCCTGTCGAGCGTGCCATTCAGACTGCGCGAACTCTGCAACGTGTTCGAAACCCTGGTCGCGCGACCCCCAGGAGTCCGCTGCGGGAGCATATTTCGAGTCACAGATTCGTCGGAGCAAACGCAGCTGTCACGCGGCTGCTGGGAGCCGACGAACACGCCGCGATGGCAGAAAAACTTCTCAAGAGTGCAGCTTCATTGGAGTTGATTCTGCGGACGCCGTTCACACCAGGCAAGATGGCAGATTTCGATGTTCGGGTGACCAATGAAACGGCCGGACACAACCTGCCCACCAGTCTGGTTGAAGTACGACAGATGTGGCTGGACGTCGTAGCTCTCGACGCCGACGGAAACGAAGTGTTCCGCAGCGGTGCGGTCGACAAGCAGGGGAACATCGACTCCGATGCTGTGATGTTTCACGCGGTGGCAGCCGATGCAGATGGTAATCCCACAATCAAACCCTGGGAGATGACACAATTCCTGTCGACTCACACGATTCCACCGCGTGGTTCGCTGCTTGAACACTACACGTTCGCAGTTCCGGCTGATTTGACCTGGCCGGTAAAGATCCACGCGACTCTGCGGTACCGTTCGTATTCTCAGGAACTGGCCCGCTTACTATTGGGCCATGACACACCAGTCGTTCCCATCGTTGATATGACGTCCATTGAAAAGACGCTGGAGGTGCCATGATCGCACCTTCCGTGGCCGAAGTCTTAAGACTTCGATGCAATCACCTCCAAATTCGGCGTTCTGGCGTACTCATCGCGCATACGTTTCCAGGGTCCTGCCTGGGAATGCTCGCCATGATTTTCCTGACTGGTTGTGGTCAGACCGAAAATTCTGCTCAGGGCGATCGACATGCAGGCCTTAAACCGCATGAAGTTTCGTCGTTCGATCAGTTTCGCCATGATGTCGTCCCGATTCTGGAATCACGCTGCGCAGTGAACTGTCATGGGGTATCGCCGGAGCAGTTCCGTGAATTCACCAGCAGTCCGGATCACGCCGGTTTCTTCTACTTTCCCATCAACAGCGTGACAGGAAAAATTGCAGATCACGAAGCACTGTTGTCTGCCTGGCAGACCTCGCGAGGAGGTGAAGGCAATGACGCAGAGCATGGAGCCGTATCGCGGATTGACTATCAGGAACGCCCGGAATTCAGTCCGCTCATTCGCATCCCGCTGGCCGACCAGCTTGGTGGACTCGCTCATCGTGGACTCGATGTGTTTTACACAACGGACGATCCCGATTACCTGGCCCTGCGGCGATGGATTGAAACTGAAATTGCGCTGAGACCGGTTAGGAAAGAAAACGTCCCGCCCGAGGAGCGATTCTTCCGCGACGATGTGCTGCCTGTACTGGTTCGCAATGGCTGCTTTCTTGCATCGTGCCACGGCCCGCATGTGTTTAACGATCTGAAACTGCAGTTGCCGCTGCCATCACCGGACGGCCAATTCGATCCCCGACGTGACTTTTCTTCACGAATGATCTCCGCAAACCGGAAGCTGATGTTGGGGACAAAAAGTCGCTTCGCCAACCTGGGAGGTGACCTGCGACTGAGCCGACTGCTGGTAAAAAACCTGCCAATCAGCAAGGGTGGAGTGCATCAGCGCGGGGGTAACAATCAGTTCTTCGATTCGTACGACGATCCGGATGTGAAAACCATTCTCGAATGGCTTGCTCTTGAACGCGAAGCACTGGTCGACTCGATGACCAGTCACCACGAAGCGGTGCCTGTCGAAGACGTCGGACGCCTGCAGGGCATCGTCTTCATCCGCGGTCCGCGACATCAACCGCGTTCGTTCTTCGAATTTGACACGTACTGGCCGGGCTCTGACATATTCGTCCTGCCGGAGTCCACCAATGGCAGGACGTCTTCCATGGAACCGTTCAATCTGACGGCCGGTCTGCATCCGCAGGGACCGGTCGAAATCCAGTCGGTTGACGTCCGCTACGATGGTCGCGCGATCGTCTTTTCGATGCGGCGGTCGGCAGACATGGGATTTCGCATATATGAACTCGGCCTGAACAGCGAACTTGGCACGGCCGACGGTTCATTTCGACAAATCACCTTCGGCCCGGATCGCCTGCCGGATGGCACGTTGGTGCATCACGTGGACGCACTCTACACACCGGGGCCGAACGATTCGGCCGGAACAGTCCTGGATGATGTTGCTGTATGCTACGCGTCGAATGCAGCTGGCCAGTACGCCCCGTCGGTACAGTTTGGACTGTTGGGAGAAGCCAATCACGGCACAGGAACGGAGTTGTTCGATGCACAACGAACTGAAGCCGCCGGCACCTTCGACGGACGGCGGTTGTACATTATCGACGGGCCAAACCGCAACGAATGGCGCACCATTGTCCGGCACGAGCGTGATCCGCACAGCGTTGTCGGCGCACATTTGATACTTGATGATGCTCTGCCATTTCCCATCGACCGGCGTACCGTGTACGAGATCGAACAGCGAACCGCGGTAAACCTTCCTTCCTACGACATCTGGCGCGTCGTTCCACCAGCGGACTTGACTGCGGGCGGAGGAAACCCGTGGCGGATGACCTTCACCAGTGCCCAGGAACGTCGACCAACGATGCGAACAACCGGTGAGGTCATGTTTACCAGCGTGCGGAACATAGGCTACCAGGCAGATCGCCCCGTGTTCAATGGCGCGATTTTTCGCGTGATGGCTGGTGGTTTCGATTACCACATTCAGGGAAATAACCGGTCGCAATATGCCATCGTGACAGACTCACGCGAACTGCCGCAAGGGCTGGAAACGCGACTGGCGCTGGACCCTCGCAACCGCTGGAGTGGCGGTCTTCTGATGTTGGTGGACCACGGATTCGGGATTAACATCGAACCAGAGAATCCCGTCGACAACATTCCGCTGTCCACCAATGGGGACGTCCGAGGACAGCCACTGGAGTCTTCGGCACTGCGGTATCTGCACGGACAGCGGCCCTTCTTTCCTGAAACCGGGCCCGCTGCAGTGACGATGACGGGGGTGTCGCCAGGTGGCAGTTTCCGCGATCCGCATCCACTACCGGACGGCACACTGCTGGTCTCACATGTCAGCGATTCTCTCGACCACCTTGATGAAAACGCCGACCCGGACTGGAATCTGTACCGACTGCGTTTCACGGGCGCATTGCAGAGCGAAGACTCGCAGCGGGTTGGGCCGGTTGACCGACAGTTGATTCCGCGTGCCTCAACTGAAGACATGGCAGAATACTCCCCCCGACCGATTATTGTTCGCCTCAAGGAGAAACCGGAAACTCATCAGAAATTCGCCGTGCGGCACTTCGCCGAAAAACCGAAGCGTGAAGATGGCGTGTTAAGAATGCCATCGGACACGCCTGGCGAAATCGAGTGTTACGATTATCCGCTGCTACAGTCCTTCCTCACTCACTTTGCACCGTTCGGCCCACGCGATTTTCGAAGGGAAACGGTCGGGCTTCCCGGAAGCGTCACTGACCCGCTGCATGTTCACCGCTACGTTCGCATTGTGACGCAGGTGCCGCCGACAGGCAGTGAACTGGAACCGCTGGGTATCAGCGATGGAAATGCCGATCCCTTTGCCACGCCTATCAGCCTGGGTGTTCACACACGCAAACTGATTGTGGCAGAGGTACCGCTGGAAGTGGACGGCACCTTCTACGCGGAAGTTCCGACCGGCGTGCCGCTGATCCTGCAGGGACTGAATGAACACCGAATGGCGCTGCATTCCATGAATCGTTGGTTCTACGTGCAGCCAGGTGAGAAGCTGACATTTTCGATTCCTCGACGTATATTTCCGGCAACATGCGCTGGTTGTCACGGCGCGCTGACCGGCAATTCAGCCGATGCGCTCGGTCCGCCGGATGTTGTATCTGCGGCATCCCGTGTCATGGCAACCTGGGACCCGGTCACTGGTCGCCGCCGAGAACCGTATGGGCATGGGAAAAGTGGGGCGGACTATGTTTCGATCGACTTCCGCCGCGACGTGCAGCCGATCCTTGATGAACGCTGCGTCAATTGCCACGATGGCACCGGCGAGGATTCGGCCGGGCTTGACCTGCGCGGCACTCCCACTGCGAACTACACAGTCGCCTACGAATCGCTGCATCGCCTGGCTGATCCGGCCAGTGGCCAGCAGACTGCAAAACAGTACATCAATGAACGCGAAGCGCTGGCAGTCGAAAGTTCTCTGATTGAAAAACTGATGGGCAAAGAACTCGACGCCCCGCAAACACTCGACCTGCTCAACACACCGCATCCGGCCGTCCAGCCGCCTGACGAACACGAATTGCTGACACTGATTCGCTGGATCGATCTGGGGGCAACATTTGTCGGCGGACACACGTCCGGTCATGAACATCATCGAGGCCCGCCGTGATCGGTTCGATCACTGGCAGCCGTTTCCTCCAATATTACAGCGTTTCACCCTGACTTGTGGCCGCGAAGAACGCTTTTCAATAGCAGTTTCGTTGATCCCACGAGCCAGTATCGTCCACGACAATAAGTAAACTGCTCCAATCCAACGTCAGGGCTCTCACCTTCGCAGAAATTTTCATGAACCCTCATCGACTCAATCTGTTCGTCGTGTTCGCCGGTCTGGTCAGCATCAGCGTGGCCACCCTGATCGGTGCGCCGGCAGATGAGCAGTCCACCAGCGAAGTCGCTTTTCAGAGGGACGCTGTCGAAGTGGTTTCGATCGGTAGTCGATTCAACCGGCTCACCAGCGAAGTGTGGCGATACGGGCAGCAGTTTCAGCGTCGGGATCTACAGCCCGTGCCCGCCAACAACCCGCACGCCGAGCCACAACCTCTGCGGGATCGTCCGGAGCGACTGGCACTCAGCGCTGACGGAACAAAACTGTACGTCACGCTGGCCGGCACCGAAGCCGTGCCGGGACACGAAATAGCTGTGATCGACGTTGCAACAGAAACAGTGCTCAGACGAGTTCCGGTGGGGCTGCGCCCGTACGTGCCGGTGCTGCATCCGGACGGGCGGTTCCTCGTTGTGACAAATGAACTGTCGAACTACGCCACTGTAATCGACACGAAAACAGACAAAGTGACGGGAGAGATTCCGGTCGATTACTACTGTCAGGGTCTGGCGTTCGCCGAGGACGGTAAACGTGCCTGGATTGCTAATCGCTACCTGGATCAGGTCCTGGTCGTGCAATTACAGACGCAGGATGACAGGCTGAAGGGAACGGTGGTCGAAGTCGGCGGTTTTGATGACGACGCGTTCTTCGGCAGTACTGAACTTCCGCCAGACCTGCTGCGCGAACTGAGTGATCGCGAGCTGAGTGTGGCGGAAATTCAGGCCGCAACGCGGAAGGGCATCGGAGGAATCAACGCCATTCTCCGCGCTCATTGCAGTCGTTGTCATGAGGAAGCGGCGGGGGGCTATGTCTGCGGTGCGGATCCGGTTGTGAACTTTCTGTCTGCCGTGGAGAACTCGATTGGCGGACAGCCGTACGAAAGCCCGCTTATTCGAGCCGTCGTGTCAACGGCGCTGGGCGGCTTCGGCGACCAGAGTGTTACGCCGCTCATGCACGCGGGCGAAGTGTTGTTTGATCAAGACGACCGCGACCTGGAACGGCTGGTTGAATGGATTCGAACGTCGGAAGGCGGACCGGGAATTCCGGTCGGTAACCCCGGCAGCCATCCAAAGGACGTCGTACTCAGCCGTGACGGTCGGCATCTGTTTGTTGGTAACACGGGTACGATGGACGTGTCTGTCGTCGACGTTCAGGCGAATCACGAAGTGGGTGCAATCTATGTGCAGAACGTGGCTGGCCACGTTCTGGTCGCGCCGGACGATGAAACCGAACGCGATCTCCTGATCACGCTCACAATGGGCATTGGCTTTGGAGCGGCTCCGTCGCGCGATCCGCTGGGGGCCGAAACGTGGGATCGTGACCACCCGGCGGCGCAGTTCACCGTGCTGAGAGATCCCGTCACGACAGATGCTTTCCCCATTGACCAGCAACACGTGATGGGACCGTTTGAGGCAGTCGACGGCACGTGGAACATCAAGATGCGTGATATGCAGAATGATGTGGTGGCAGTCGACCTTTCGCGTCTGTCGATACCCACATTCACGCCCGGAATGGACATGAACTATCTGCTGAAAGCGAACGCGTATGAGTCCCATCCGGGCTGGGTGCGTTATACGTCCGACACGGCCGAAGCCACAACCGGCGATGTTAAAGGGGACGTACCACCGGAACTTCAGCGTGTTCACGGTGCGTTTCCCGAGTCGGCTGCGGTGAATGGAAACCGACTGTATCTGACAATGGCAGGTACGTTCGAGGTGGTCGAATGGCTCGTACAGCCGAACGCAAAAGACCCTGCTGAAAAACTGGTCCCGCTGCGCACGTTTCCCACAGGACTTCGTCCGGTTGGCATTGTCGCCGGTGCAGACGAAACACCGGCGGCAGGCAAACTGTACGTCGCAAACCAGATCGGCGAATCGATCTCGATCATTGACGTCGAAACCGGTGACAGTCGCGAACTGCCTCTGAGGACGGATGCCGATCCGCCGTTGATCACCGACGCCGAACGTGGCGAATTGATCGTGCATAGTTCCGTTTTCACTTCGGACGGCGACACGTCCTGTCTGCACTGCCACTACCGCGACACCGGCGACGGACGTGCCTGGGGAGCAGCAGAAACTGTCGGTCAGGATCGCGATGGTCATCTGACGACCGGCGGCACGCTTGGAATTCCGCAGATGCGAAACGTCTACGCCATCCAGCCATACTACTTTGAAGGCACGCACCGCCTGTCCGAAGGGCAGGGAGCAGACATCACGGAACCGGCCAGTTCCATTGATTTCGACCGAGCCATCTGGGCAGGAGACTTCACCGCTGTGGTCTCGCCCGTGCCACCGGATCAACGGCGCGTGATGCATGAAGAACTGAAAGAACGTGTTGAAACCCGCAGTCTCGGCGAACAGTGGTATGACCTGGAAGAACGCCGCGCTGACTTCTTCCGTCAGCAGTCTGTGAAGTATTTTGGCCGCAAATACGAATTGCAGGATTTCTATCGCTTTGTGAGTGCCTGGCTGGGTGATTCCAATCACATGCTTCCAAATCCTTACGATCAGGATCAACCGTCGGTGCGTCGTGGCAAAACGCTGTTCAACAGCGCCTCTGTTATGTGCTCCGTGTGTCACACTCCTCCCGAGTTCACCAACAAAGACCTGAGTCTGACGCATAACGAACGGCGGGCTTTGCCACCACTCACGACAATCAGCCGCCGCGACGCGTCTTACACTCTGATCAGCGTGCGCGCGATGGATATTGCAAACGGCATAACGGAATTCGAAATGGAGCCGGACGACCGAGGACGTGTCGAGGACAAAGAAGGAAGTTTCACCACAATGCAGCTTCGCGGCATCTTTGATCGGCCACCCGTGTTTCTTCATCACGCGCGCACCCGATCACTGCGTGAGGTGCTGTGCACTCCGGAGCATCCAGGACTCCGCCGCTACCGGTTGCCCGTTCTTCAGGGCTCTGAGGATGTCCGGCCTGGTCGGCGGGAGATTGGGTTCAATGAGACGACCGCGCGGACGCCGGCCGGGCGGCTCAATCCGCAGGACCAGACGTTCGACACGCACGGCGGCACTTCGCATCTGACTGCTCGCCAGATCGAGGATCTGCTGAACTTTATGCTCACGATTGAATGACCGTCCATGCGGCGCCGCACTAAAATGAGCTGGATCGTTTTCCTGATCGGGACGCTCGCTGCGCTCGGCTGGGGCCGGTTCACGTACGAGCCTGGCGAGGTTTCAAGCGAAAACAGTCATCCTGAACCTGTCTTGCCTTCGCTCTTGGCACCGAACACGCCAGGCGTTGCACGCGGAGCATCGTCAGAGTTCACCACGACGCGACGAGAAGTCGTGATGATGGGCACATCACTCGTGTTCGTGGTCGATGCAGAACCACAACTGGCAATCCGCGCGATTAAGGCCGCGACCAACCGGTTGCGTGCACTGGAATCTGAACTCAGTTCATGGCGTCCGGACAGCGGAATTTCGCGTCTGAATGCGAAAGCCGGTATTGGCCCCGTTGAACTTGGGAACGATGCATTTCATTTGCTGCGGCTCGCGCAGGAACTCCACACACTCACTGGTGGCGCATTCGATGTGACGATCGGCCCGGTATGGGACCTGTGGCCGTTCCGCGATTCAACACGTCCGTTGCCCACAAAGCAGCAGCTCGCAGACGCACTTCCTCTGGTCAACGCGGCGAAGATCGAACTGGACGCAGCAAAGCAGACAGCGTTCCTGCCGTTGCCTGGAATGCGAGTCAACCTGGGAGCTGTCGGCAAGGGATATGCGGCACGGATTGCCATTGATACGATGACGGCCATGGGTGTTGAACGGGCGGCGGTCAGCGCGGGCGGCGACCTGTATCTGCACGGACGCAGGACGGACGGTCCGTGGATCGTGGGGCTTGAACATCCTCGCTGGACGGGACGTGTCACCGAGCAGTTTGTTGCCGGCGATATCGCTGTTGCGACTTCCGGCAACTCGCAGCGATACGTTATCAGAAACAATCGCTCATACGGTCACATTCTGGATCCGCGGACCGGGAAGCCGGCTGACGAATGTCAAAGTGTCACGATTCTGACCGGCGATCCGGCCCGGGCAGATGCCTTTGCAACAGCCGTCTTCGTGATGGGGCCGGACAGCGGAAAGGACTGGGTCGAGCAGCAGCCGGATGTCGAAGCGTTGATCATCGACCGCAACGGACACCAATTTCGTTCGTCCGGCTGGAGTCAGATCGCCGGAACGCCGCCAGGCAGTTCCGCGTCGCCTCTGTTGCCAACAGTCGGTTCTGCAGAAGAACCCGATTCACGCACCAGGACGACTCCGGAAACCGCCCTCAGTAATCTGCCGCAACGACCGATCCATCCAGACAGCGGTGAAATGGTCACCGTTCCGGCGGGAACATTCCTCAGCGGAGACGACCGCACACTCCGTGATCTGCCCGCATTCCGCATCGATCGAACCGAAGTCACCAACCGGCAATACGAACTGTTCCTCGCTGCAGCAAAGGATCAGCCTCACGCATTCTGTCATCCCGATGAATCACCCGGCAAGGATCATACGCCGCGTTACTGGCGTGAATTTCGACCGCCATTGTTCCGCAATTCGTCGGCGGCACAACTCGCTCCTTTTGATGACGAGACCTTCCGACACCCTGATCACCCGGTTGTGGGCATTGACTGGTGGGATGCATGGGCCTTTGCTCAGTGGGCCGGAAAGCGGCTGCCGACGCGTGCTGAATGGGAGAAAGCCGCGCGTGGTGACGAGGGGCGTTCGTGGCCATGGGGCAACCAGTGGGATCCCGGTCGAGTGAATGCCGGTGGCGAAAAATGGAGTGAACACGACGGCCATGTCTACGCCGCACCGGCCGCATCCTTTGAACAAAGCGCATCGGTATTCGGCTGTCTGCACATGGCTGGCAATGTTGCGGAGTGGACTGAAGACGGCTTTGTCGCAGGTGGCAGTTCTAACAGTAATCCCACTCAGGTACGCTGCTCTGCCGGGCGTCTGCGCGAGCCCGAGTATCGAGCGTTCGACATCGGTTTTCGCTGTGTCTATTCGGAAGACGACACAGAATGAATCAACAACGAAGACGAGGAAGTCTACCTGTAATCATTGTGTTCGTGGCCGTATGCGGTGTTGCGGTGGCCATGAAGTGGACCCGTGCAACCACGCCGGGACTCACTTCGCCCGACGCCTGGGAAAGTGCTCACGTCTGGTGGCAGGAAGGTCGCTGCAACGAATGTCACCAACCGGAAAAGAGTGGTGAGATTCTCCAGGTCAACGGAATTTCGCGGCAGCCGCAAAGTCATCATGATCCGTTTTGGCGCGAGAAGCACGGCCGCAGCGAACTCGCCAGTGAAGCCCGTTGCTTTATCTGTCACACGGTTGAGACATGTCAGACGTGCCACGACCATCCACCCGAGACGCACACTCAGGAATTCATGCAGCCTGGTGGCGACTCAACAACCGCGCTGCGGCATATTGTCCTGGCACGGGCGCGACCTTCCAGTTGCATGGTTTGTCATCAGGGCTTTGTCTCATCCTGCAGCAAGTGCCACGGTTCAAGCGAAGTGTTCGATTGGCATGAGCGCGGTCAGGCTCAGCTGGCACGCTGGCCGTCACTCCTGCAGAGTCTGCGGGACAGTGATCCGGACGAGGGGGCGACTAAGTGAGATTGGGCAGCCTGCGGAATACAGCCGGAAAACTGCGGCGGCTTCGTGGCCGACTGGGTGCGAAGTGGTGCGTCGTCATCCTGCTGATTCCGCCTGCGCTGTTTGGTGTGTGTCATTTCGGGCTGCGGGCCGCTCTGGTCCTGGCCGTTTCCGTTATTGGTTGTCAGATCGCCGGCGCGCTGCCGCTCAGACTTGGGGGAGAACGTTTTCAACTGCTGCATCCAGGCAGCATTGTGACGGGGCTTCTGCTGGGGCTGACCCTGTCCGCCAGCACTCCTGTATACATGATCATCGTCGGCGCGCTGGTGGCACAGTTACCTGGAAAATTCCGATGGAAACGGATGAGGCGGAATCCATTCAATCCGGCCGCACTGGGACGCACGGCCGTCGCCGTTCTGGAATTTATCGATCCTTCGGTGCATGCGGCATGGGACAAAGTCGATGCTGTCAGCGGTGCCAGCGCACTGTTCAAAGATGCGGGCGGCCACCTGCGCCCCTACATATCGGACGTCTTCATTGGCTTTACCCGCGGAGCGATCGGAGAGACCAGCGACCTGGTCCTGATCTTCCCAGGCATCCTGCTGCTGTGGCTGGTGGTTCGAAAACGGGACGCACCACTGGCAATGATTTGCTCTGTACCTTTGCTGGTGCTGGCACTGCCACCAGGTGCCGATGTTGTGGGCCATGCTCCGTGGGCCATGAATCCGGCCATGTATTTTTTCAGTAGCAATACGCTGCTGCTTGCTTTGTTCTTTGCCACGGATCCGGTCACCACGCCGCATACACCTGTGGGGGGGATACTGTTCGGTATCGGCGTGGCGGCGATCGGAGTCTGCGGCCGTCTCTACACAACGATTCCAGGGGCCGAGATGTACGGGATTCTGGCCATGAACCTGGCCGCACCGGAACTCGACCGAATCGGCCGTGCCGTATCGGGACCACAACGTTAGAGCAATTTACGAAATGACGGAACCGGGGCTGGCTCGTGGGAGCAGCCGTTTTACAATCAAGATGCGTGAACCGCGGCCATGAGTCAGCGAAATTCGCTGTAGAGCAATTTGCTTATTGTCGTAGACGATTCTGGCTCGTGGGAGTAACGAAACTGCTGGTAAAAAACGTTATTCGCGGCCCCACATCAGCGTAAAACGCTGTAGACTCTCGCCTCGGACACGTTTTTTGCAGCAGCACTCGTATTCCTGCGTCACAGGTCATCGTTCAATGCACCCGGAATTACTCTCTCCCGCCGGCACACTAAGGGCGATGCGCTATGCATTCGCGTACGGAGCGGACGCCGTCTATGCCGGTCAGCCTCGCTACAGTCTGCGGGTGCGTGAAAACGAGTTTCACAAGCCTGAGGTGATGGCAGACGCAATTGCCGAAGCACATCGGCTGGGTCGGAAGTTCTATGTCGCCAGCAATATCTCTCCACACAATCTGAAGGTACGCTCTTACCTGAAGAATATGGAGCCCGTGATCGACATGCAGCCCGATGCACTGATCATGTCGGATCCCGGACTGATCATGATGGTCCGGGACCGCTGGCCTTCGATCCCGATCCATCTGTCCGTGCAGGCAAACGCTGTCAACTTTGCAACCGTTCGATTCTGGCAATCACAGGGCCTGACGCGAGTCATTCTTTCGCGCGAACTGTCCATTCCGGAAATTGCTGAAATCAGGCAGGAATGCCCGGACATGGAACTGGAGGTCTTTGTTCACGGGGCACTCTGCATCGCGTATTCAGGTCGTTGCCTGCTGTCCGGTTACATGAATCATCGTGATTCGAATCAGGGCGCCTGTACAAATGCCTGTCGCTGGAATTATGACGTCAAGGAGGCCGAACAGACTCCGGAGGGAGATGTTCAGCTCAGGGTTCTCAACAACACACCTTCCGAATCCTCCGCCTGCTGCGGTTCTGAATCCCCTGCGCCTGAAGAGAGGATGTTTTTGCTGGAAGAAGAAAGCCGACCGGGCGAGTTAATGCCGGCTTTCGAAGACGAGCACGGCACCTACATCATGAATTCCCGTGATCTGCGCGCCGTCGAACACGTCGGGCAGTTCGTGGAAATGGGGCTCTCCTCACTGAAGATTGAAGGCCGAACAAAGAGTTACTTCTACACGGCCCGCACCACACAGGTTTATCGGCGGGCTATTGACGACGCTGTGCAGGGGCGTGAACCGGATGCCTCACTGGTGCGAAATCTGGATAGTCTCTCAAATCGCGGTTACACCGATGGATTTTATAGCCGCCAGCGGATCTCTGAACTACAGAATTATGAATCCGGAAGATCCGAATCGCATCAGCAGAAATTCGTCGGCGATCTGATCGAACGCGATGGGGCGATCATCGTCGTCGACGTAAAGAATCAATTTGGAGTCGGTGACGAACTCGAACTGATGACGCCCGGCGGCAACGTCACGTTCACACTCACTGATCTTCACAATCAAAATGGCGTGGCAATCGATGTCGCCCCCGGAAGTGGCTATGTCGTGCGAGTGAGAATTCCGGACGAGATCGCTCAATCGATGACGCCGCACGACGTAGACTTCGGACTGCTGATGCGCCGGGTCGTCTGAATCCCGTCTGGTCAAAAAGTCAGCCGACGCGCAAACACCGGTCTCACAGGAGCTTGAAAACGAGTTTCGACCTGTAGGTCTGCGAGCGTCCGACCCCGTGCACTCAGAACACTGATCCGAACTCCAGGGTGCGACGGTGGCGCCAGTTGCGCACGCTCAATATCGTCTTCCGTCAGAATCGACAGCCGCATCATTTGCCAGACGCTGTAAGCTACGGGGCCGCCCCAGCCACGCACTGGCCAGTGCGACATCCGTTGACGCACGGATCGCGGAGCACGAAGGTGAAGAGTTGCAGCAACTCTCACCTCAACGGGCTCGCTTATGCACTTCACGCTGCAACTTTGGCAGCTCTTTTGGCAGCTCTATGTCGTGATCATCTCGGGCTGAGCCCTACAGCGTATTACGCTGACTTGTGGCCGCGAAAAACGTCTTCCGGCATGCTATGGGTGCTTCCCACGAGCCCGAACGACCACATCTTTTCGAAAACTGCTCTAATAGGTCGTGAGAATCAGCAGGACAGAAAATACGTTGTCTAACCGCGTTTGCTCTGACATACTTGGATGCAGGTTTGAGGTGCTTGAACGATAGACTCAATCAAAGAGACTAGTGCATTGTCACAGGCAAAAAGTGGGGTTGAATCGTTCGCCAACCCTGAAACCTGGTTCTGACAAAGCACTAAGTCGCAAAGGAGAAGTGGGCATGGTGGTATCACGAAACTCGACGCTGGTCTGTCTGGTGTTCGCGATGGCCGTCGGCCCGGCCGGACGTGCATCGGCGGGACAGCTGGTGGCTTACTGGCCGATGGACGAAGCCACCGGCGCGGCCGTTAGCGACGCGGCCGGCAATGGCCTGGACGGCGCGTTTACCGACGGTGGACGCGTAAGCACGGGCGACGGCAAAATCGGTGGAGGCCTGGTCTTCGGCGAAGGCGATATGGCCAGCAACCTGACTTGCGGCAACATCGACATCAAGGGCTCGCTCAGCGTCGCCTTCTGGCTCAAGCCGGCCCGAACCGGCGTTTGGCAGCGCGTGGTTGCCAAAGGCCATTATAACAACGGCTTCCAGATCGGGCTCGCTCCCGGTGGCCAGCCCGAGTTTGCAGCCAGGGCTGACACTGGTGAACTTGTGCAGGTGGTCGGCAGAACGATCCTGAAAACCGGCGAATGGCATCACGTCGTGGCGGCCTACGACCTCAGGACGCGCCAGTCGCGGCTCTACATCAACGGCCATCTTGACGGCAAGAAAGACATCTCGTCCGCCTCGCGCGGAATCATGGCCAACGACAACAACCTGACCATCGGCCACGCCGAGCCGGAAGGCGGGCAGTTTAGTTTCACCGGCACCGTCGACGAAGTTAGTCTCTACCGTGGCGTCCTCGACACAGATGCCGTGGCCTATCTGCTTAAGAGCGGGCGAGCGCGAGACTTCACCCTGGCCGGCCGCGGAGCCAGGGCTCGCGCCTCGAACGTCTTCCAACAGGATCTCAAAACGTACAATCCGCAATACGCCATCGACGGCGACCCGCAAACACGGTGGGCCGCCGACGCCGGCACACACGAGGCCTGGCTCGAAATCGAGCTCGGTCAGGACACGACTTTCGACACGGCCAGGATCACTGAGAGCGTCGGCGCGCGCGTCGAGAAATTCGAGCTTCAGATCAAAGACGGCCAGAACTGGAAGACCATCGCGCGCGGCACTACGCTTGGCGGCGGTAAGGCGATGGTCGAGTTCGCGCCCGTTACCGCCAACGCCGTCAGACTGAACATCTCCCAGGCCAATGAAGGGCCGACGATTGCCGAGTTTCAACTGGCCTCGACGATCGAGGAAAGAACCGAGCGGATCGAGCGCGACCTCGACTCCGCCCGCCGCCGCAGCAAGAACCTGGCCAGGAGACAGGGCGTTAAGGCCGCGACGGTGCGGGCACTGAACAAAGATCTGACGGCACTCGCAAAAAGTCTCGACCCGATGACCGCCGGCCCCGCTGACTACGAACGCTTCGACACCACGCTGGCTTCCCTCTGCGCCAGAATCTCCCGGGCTTACACCGCCAATCTTGGTTTCGACGAAATCGTCTTTGTGAAACGCAAACCTTATTCCTCGGACCACAATTACTCCGTGGTTTACAACGGCACCAGCGCCGACCGCTTCCTGGCCGAAAACGGGCTTTATGTTTACAACATGCGGACGGGCAAAGTGCGTCCCGTGACCACCGCCGCGCAGCTGCCGGGGGGCAAGGGCGTGATTGGCAAATTCAGCCTCTCCTTCGACGCCAGGAAGGTCATCTTCGACTACCGAAAGGACACAGCCTCCGGCTTTCGCGTCTGGGAAGTAAACGTCGACGGAAGCAGCTTGCGACAGCTGACCTTCCCGCCCGGCGACGAGGTGGAAAAACTGGCCAGATACGGCGTAGCGGCTTTCCACACCGACGACATGCACCCCTGTTACCTGCCCGATGGAGGAATTGTGTTCACCTCCTCGCGATGCGAACACGGCGTTCTTTGTTTCACCCAGCCCAATGTGGTGACGGTCGTCCTGCATCGGATGGACGCCGATGGCGGCAACATCGCCCAGCTAACTCAAAGTCCCGTCAGCGAATTCAGCCCCACGATCCTCGACGACGGCCGGATCATGTATCACCGCTGGGAATATGTTGACAAAGGCGCCCGGGTCGGCAAGACCTTCTGGGCCATGAACCCCGACGGCTCGAAGAGTGAAGAACTCTTCGGCCTCTCCGATTCCGAACAGGCCACCGGCGCCTTTATGTACGCCCAGCAGGTCCCCGGCGACAAGTCCCTGATCGTCTGCGCCGTTGGGCCGCATTACCCACAGGGCAACAGCGTCGGGCCGATCAAATTGATCGATCTCTCGAAAGATAACCGCACAACCGCGCCGTTGACCAACATCACCCCGGAGGTAGAGATCGCGTCCAATCAGGGCGGCTGGACTACTGCCGCAACCAACTTCCAGGAAATCAACCGCAACGGCGTTGGCGTGCCGCTCTACACGCACCCTTATCCCGTGAACGAAAAACAGTTTCTCGTCGCGCATAAATCGCACGATTCCGACCACTACATGACCGCCGGCGCCTACGGGATTTATCTGACCGATGTCAACGGCAACAAAGCGGCCATTTACGAGGACGAGGATGCCACCGTTTCCTGCTGGCATCCTACGCCGCTGATGGCCCGTCCGACGCCGGGCGTGATTGAGACCTCCCGCATTGCCGCCCTGCAGGAAGAAAACGAGGCGCTGTGCATTATGGCCAACGTCTATGAAGGGATGGATGGCGTCGGGCCCGGTGCGATCAGGTATCTTCGGATCAACGAGGCCATCCCTCAATACTGGGACACCAAACGCAAATGGACCCCGAACTATCACAGCGCGCAATGGGGCGCGGCGCTGTGGCCGCGCGTGCAGTGGGGCATCGTGCCCGTCGAGAAAGACGGCTCGGCCCACTTCACCGTGCCTGCCGACCGAAACATCTTCTTTCAGGCCCTGGACGAAAACTACATGGAGGTGCAGCGCGAGCGGACCTACGTCAATTACCGTCCGGGCGAGACGCGCAGTTGCATCGGCTGTCACGAACGCTCGGGCAGGACGCCGCGGGCGGTGGTCAACAACGCCCCGCTGGCCCTCCAGCGCCCGCCCAGCATCCCGGGCCCCCAGCCCGGCGAAACCGACCCGCATCAAGTGATTCATTATCCGTCCGATATCCAGCCGATCCTGGACGCCAAGTGCATTTCCTGTCACGGCGCGGCCGAGCCGGACGCCGACCTGAACCTGACCGGCGGCATTACGCCCCTGCACAACGTCTCGTTCGAGCAGATTCGCGATCGGGGCCTGGCCGGCCCGATTATTGCCGAGTTTGTGACCCATACCGGGGGCGACGCCGCTAACGTCAACGGCGGTTATCTGCCGCCCAGGAGCCTGGGCTCATACACCAGCGACCTGGTTTCAACCATTCGCACCGACGACAGCGCCGACCCGCACTACCAGCTATTGTCGCAAGGCGAGTTGCTGAAAATCATTCGCTGGGTCGATACTAACTATCAGTTCTACGGCACCTACTACGGCCGCCATCACGGCGCGCACAAGAATCACGCGGACTTTCGCCGCGACCCGACCTTCGAAGAAGCGATCAGCTCGATCGCTCCGGATTGGCATAATTGATCATGAAGAAGTGAAGCGGACAAGCGACTTTCGCCAGCCCTCCGGTGAAAATGCGAACTGCTAACCAACGGGTAGCGAGGGTTCGCAAATGATCTATGGGTTTCATGTCGAAGCGAGGTCCTGGACTCGTCGAGATTGGTTAGGTCTACTTCTTTGTTGCCCTGACGGATTCTCGATAGTCTCTGAATAGTTGAATGGCACGTGGGCCGCCGAGTTCTGCGACACTATCCACCGATTCCAGAAAGCCGCCACTCTCATAGATCATGATTTGGGAAACGTGAGGTCGAACCGCGGCGATCTGTCGTTTGACGCGCGACCAGTCAGCGGGATAGGCGTTCGTGTACTCCGGTCCGTCCATCTGCCAAATCTCAACCGTGGCCCAAATCTGTTTCTTCGGATGGTTCGCGCGTCACGTGGCGTAGCGGGAGAAAATGCTGTCCAACCTGGATAGCCGCTGTTCGGGATCAAACGAGTATCGTTCCATCGGCGCAGGAACGAAGCCCGCTCCGACAGCATCCTGGTACGCAAAGATATCCACATGGCTGGCAGCAATCGTCTCGGCATCAGCAACAGGTGAGCCATCGGGAGCAATCATAACGGGCTTGCCCGGCGTCAGCGCATGACACAGATCGGCAACGAAGTCGTAATACGGCGAAGCATATTGAATGTCGCGACACTCGTGCGTGATGTACCAACCGGAAAAGCAGTGATGCCGTTTGACGTACTTGGCATGTAACTCACGAATAATCTTCCCCGACAACGACCGCGCTGCCGCGAGTCGCTTCGCGTCTTTGCAACCGTCGTAGGTTAACGTCGGATCAGAGCCGCGACCTGTCCCAAGCATGACAAACTGCTGGTTGGCGTCCGCCTGGCTCATGACCGTTTCCATAAAATCAAAACCGAGTGGATTCTTGAACTTCGTTAGCTCCGGAATAGTCGAATTGTAGAATGCACGCCAAGTATTGCTGATGTACTCCGGGTAGGTAATGACGATCGTTTGAATGCCGAAAGGGTGCAACATGGTGGCGTGCAGGTCGTGTACGCAAATGTTGGCAGCCTACGGAATACACGTGGGCAGCGGGTCGTTCGGTTTATTGACACTACGGGACTACCACAGCACGCGTGGTCGCACAATGCAACGCTGTGTCTATTGAAAGTGTAAGCCGTATTCTGAATACGGATGGTCGCGGATACTCCTCGCGACTGTCCATCGCCAGGATCATATACTAGACTGTTATTGTCGTGTTTAGCCTCTGAAATAGTGTCTTCAAGTTCTCGATGGGACCGCAGAATCAGAAGACACAGGTTAAGAAAAAGGGAGACGGAATCATGAACCAGAACAATGCGGTATTGACTTCCGTGGCGGCATGCCGCGCCGCGGCCATCGCCGTCTTAATGCTCGCCGGGCCGGCCATGGCGCAGCCGCCAGAGCGAATCTCGGTCCAGATGCCGGTCATCCCGAATTCGCCGCTGGCCGGGAGCGACGAAGAACAACGCATCCTCGATGTCCTGGACGATTTGGACAGGAACCAGCGCCGTGGCAACATGAACGTGCCGCTCGACGACGGGCGGCTGTTGCGACTGCTTGTCGAGTCAACCGGAGCAAAACATGTGGTTGAAATCGGCACTTCCAACGGCTACTCGGGCATCTGGATTTGCCTGGCGCTGAGGAAGACAGGTGGGCGGTTGATAACTCACGACGTTGACGCCGACCGCATCGCGCTGGCGCGCGCAAACTTCAAGCGGGCTGGTGTCGAGGAACTGATCACGATCGTCGAGGGAGACGCTCACAAAACGGTCACGCGGCTCAAAGAACCAATCGACGTGCTCTTCATCGACGCCGACAAGCCGGGCTATCGCGATTATCTGGACAAGTTGTGGCCACTGGTGCGTCCTGGCGGCTTGATCATCGGTCACAACATGCATCGGCCTGCGCCTTCGCCGGATTATATCGAGGCGATCACGAAGAACCCGGACCGGGAGACGCTGTTCTTGAATATGCACTCTGCCGGCGTGGCAGTGACGATCAAGAAGCGTTGACCGCAGTACTCGTTCTGAATTCCAGGATATGCCGTACATGGAGTAACGAAGAATGAGGCACAGGGTGACAAGTCTTGTGGCGTGCCTTGCAGTTGTCTGCTGGTCCGTCTTTGCCGTTGCGGGCGACCTTTCTTCGTTGGCCGACTTCTTTCACGAGCAACCCGTCGGGTCGCTGATTCGACAGCTTGAAGGGGACTTCGGGCTTTCCGTCGTCCCGGGGCCTGCCGATGGAGACGTTGCGAAGACGCGGTGGCAAGTCGAGCAGAACGAGCCAGCCGAATTGGTCCTTTCCGACGTCAGTTCGAAACTGGTAGTACGACAACGGCGGCTCTGGTTACAGGACCAGGATGCACTGTTGATCGAAACAACGTTACGTAATGACAGTAAGTCGCCCGTTACTCTGCGGCGATTCAACGTAGCGGATTGGACGTTTCGCGTTCTGAAAGGTCAGGACGCAGCGCGCTATCGGCCGCTCGAATACCGCAACGACACGTGGTATGGTTCGACTTACTGGACCGGCCCCGACTGGACGCGCGTGGGCAAAGACTGGCACCATTCCGGCACGAACACACCTGGCGTGCGGCAGTTCGAGGCACCGCGTGAAGGCCGTGTGCGGATCACCGGTCGAGTGTTCAAAGCGGACACGAACAACGGCGGCGGCGACGGCGTCCGCTTGTTCATTCGCCACGGTCGGAAGACTGTCTGGCAGGCCGAGATCGATGGCGACGACGACCGCGGCGTCGAGCCGGACATTTCGCTTAACGTGCGACAAGGCGATGCGGTCCGCTTCGTCGTTCACAAACGCGGAACGATCACCTGCGACACCACGCATTGGGACCCGCTGGTGAGCTACGCGGACGGGGAACGGTTTCAGGCTTCGACCGGATTCTCTGCGAAATCGAAATCGGGCGGGCCGTGGAGCTACGAAATGGAAGTCGATCCGCAAGCCGAGACAGGCTTGCCGCACGTGTACGGGTTCGGTCGCAACCTGGCGCACGCCCATGCCGTCCCCGGCGAGGAACGGCCCGTCGTGCTGAGCAGCGAGGACACGCTGCCGCTGGCCGTGATCGCCGGCAGTGCCGATCGAAATGGCATCGCCGTGGCCTGGACCGACGAGGCCGGTTGGCAATTCGAGTCGCGGATGACCGAAGACGGACGAATGCGCGTACAACTATCGACGAACGACGGAGACCGCCTGACGCTCAAAGCCGGCGAGTCGCTGCAACTTCCCCGCGTCGCATTGGCTGCTTACCGAGGCCCGTGGACCGCTGGCATGCAGTCGATCGATAGACTCTTGAGCCGGCCGGACCCGAACGAGTCGCTGGACACGTTGCGACGGCAACTCAGCCGCAAGTTAACTCGCGCGCCCGGACTTCCCACGAATGACGCCGATGGAGACGCAACTTCGTCGGTTGGTGAATTCGCATTCTGGGCGATGATCCAGAACGACTGGCGGCGGCGCGACGGAATCAACGAAACGGCCGAATCGTACGCGCTGGCCACGCGGCAGCAGATCGGCAAGACGAGGCGATTGCTGACGGACCTGCGTGCGCACGCGGCGGACAGTTTTCTGGCCGACGAAACAGAACAATTCGAACAACTGGCCCAACGGGCGGACCGCAACGACCTGTCCGTCGGTGATCGCCAATCCCTCTACCTCCAGGTCCGCTGGCTGAAACGCCAAATTGCTCTGGCCAACCCGCTGTTGCAGTTCGACAGGTTGCTGTTCTGCAAACGTGTTCCCACGTCATACAGCCACGAAGTGATGCAGTATTACGGCTGGCGCGCCCGGCCGGGGGGTGGCATATTCGTTTTGACAGATCCTGGCTATTCCCTGGCGACACGCGACATTCTCGACGGCCGGGCATCCGGCGGCAACGTGCTCGAACCGAGGCTCTCGTACGACGGTCGGCGGATCGTTTTTTCTTACGTCGATTGCACGGCCGACGGATATGATCCTCAGGAATTGCAGAATGACGTCGACCGCGGCTTTTATCACATTTGGGAGGTGAACGTCGACGGCACGGGCCTGCGGCAACTGACCAGCGGGCCGTACGACGACGTCATGCCAACATACCTGCCCGATGGCGGCATCGGCTTATGCTCGACGCGTCGCCGCGGCCATTCGCGCTGCTTCGGCGGCCAGTTCAGCCGCCGCTGGCAGGTCTACACCGTGCATCGCATGAACGGCGACGGCGGCAACATCCGGACCTTGTCATATCATGACACCAACGAGTGGTTCCCGGCCGTATCAAACACGGGGCTACTGTTGTACAGCCGCTGGGATTACATCGACCGCGACGCCGTGACACACCAGAATCTGTGGTCTTCGCGCGTTGATGGCACGAACCCCGTGGCCGTGTGGGGCAATGCCACTGATAGTCCGCATTGCACATTCCAAATCCAGCCAATCCCTGGCAGTCACAAGATCGTGTTCACAGGTTCGGCCCATCACTCGGTCACCGCCGGTTCAATCGCGGTGGTCGACCCGCGGCGCGGTGACGATGGCGAGCAGGCGCTGACACGGATCACGCCCGATGTACCTTTTCCCGAAGCCGAAGGTCGGGACATCCGCGAGTACTACGCCGCGCCGTGGCCGCTGTCCGAAAAGTACTTCCTCGCCGCCTACAGCCCCAGGCCGTTGGTCTTCGAGCCTGGAGCCAACGAGCCCAACGCGCTGGGTATCTACCTGATCGACGCTTTCGGCAATCGCGAATTGATCTACCGCGATCCACACATTGGCAGCACTAATCCCTGTCCGTTGCTTCCTCGCCCAACTCCGCCAGTAGTGTCCAGCGACTTGCCGCGCGACCCGCCACCGACTGGCGAAATGATTGTGCAGGACGTCTACCGCGGTCTGGGCGATTTGCCCCGCGGGACGATAAAACAACTTCGCATAGTGCAGATCTTCCCCAAGACCACGCCCCTGGCCAACAAGCCGCCCATTGGCCTGGCCGGCGAAGAGAACGCGCGAGCAATACTCGGCACCGTGCCGGTCGAAGCGGACGGCTCGGCGCGGTTCACAGTGCCAGCCAGGAAGCTAATACTCTTTCAAGCGTTGGACGAGAATGGCTTTGCCTACCAGACGATGCGGAGCGTCACGTACGTGCAGCCGGGCGAACGCGTCTCGTGTGTCGGCTGCCACGAGCGACGCTCAACTACTCCGGCCCCGACGGATTTGCTGGCGTTGCAACGAAGGCCCTCGCGAATCGAACCTGGGCAGTTGGGGGGGCGCCCCTTTTCGTTTGTCGAAGTCGTCCAGCCGCTACTCGATGGGCACTGTGTTGAATGCCACGGAGGCGACCAGCCCGACGGCGGTATCGACCTGACAGGCACGTTGCACGATGGCTTCACACGCTCGTACTGGTCGCTCTGTAACGATCGCAACTTCACCGGCGGCGGCACGAACCCAAAAAACGCAGCCGAAGCCCTCGTGCCGCGTTTTGGCGCCCGCAACCAGATTCAAACCACCCCGCCCGGCGGAAAGTACGGCGCGCTCGGCAGCCGCCTGATCAACCTGCTGCGAAGCGGCCACTACGACGTAAAGCTGACACGCCAGGACTTTCGACGGCTGGCCGCCTGGATCGACTTGAACGCCGTCTTCTTTGGCGTCTACGACCCCGAAGGTCAAGCCTGCCAGCAGCGCGGCGAGATCGTGGCCATGCCGGAAATACAGTAGTAGCGAGCAACTGTTGTAGCCCCGTGACAGAACTGGACGCGAGTCAGGATTTGGCGGAGCAGTCTGTCGATCATCTCTTGAGTTTCCCGAAACTGGATACGCCGGAGTTAGCGTGATGAGAAGCCCCCTCGCGATGGTTCTGGTGTGTTTGCATGTTCTCGTGGTCGCCGGCGTGGCGAAAGCGGATGAGAACGTGAACGAGCCTGGTAAGCTCAAACTGTTAATTGTGGACGGACAGAACAACCATGACTGGAAGACGGTTACTCCGCTTCTGTCTGAATCGTTGAATCAGACCGCGCGGTTCGACGTTGAAGTTGTGACGACTCCGTCGGGCGAGGCCGAGTGGAAGGCCTTCGCTCCGGAGTTTTCCAAATACGATGTCGTGCTGTCGAATTACTACGGACGCGAGTGGTCCGAGAACGTACATGCGGAGTTGGAGAGATTCGTCGCGGGCGGAGGCGGCTTCGTTGCCTTTCATGCCGCAGTCGCCTCATTTCCGAAACGTGAGGCGTACAACCGAATGATCGGCATGGGTTGGCGGGATGCCGAGTTCGGAGATCGGCTGGCGATCAGTCTGAGTGGTGAGGTCGTTCGCCAACCGGCTGGCGAGGGTCATGGTGCTGGTCATGGCGTACGGCATGAGTATGCCCTGCACACACGCGCACCGCAGCACGCGGTGATGGCGGGGCTTCCCGACACGTGGATGCACATGGCCGACGAACTCTATCACGGGATGCGAGGACCAGCCGAGAACGTCGAACTTCTGGCCACGGCCTACTCGCCCGTCACCAGGCTGAACGAGCCATTACTGTGGACCGTGCGTTACGGAAAGGGGAGGGTCTTCGTGACGGTTCTGGGACACGACGCTGTCGCGCTGAAGTGCGTTGGGTTTCAGACAACGCTGGCGCGGGGTTGTGAGTGGGCGGCGCGGGGTACAGTGAGCATGGAACGGCCGATGAATTTTCCAACAGTCAAACACACCAGAACTGGCTCGCCGGTCGTTTGGTCAGGAATTCCTCGGGCAACGATCGACGCTCATATCGATCCGGGTGTCAAAGTGTACGGATCGCACGCGGCGGTCAAACTGCCGATCGAGCAAGGCGTCCTGCTGCATAATCCAACAGCAATCACCGCCGGTCCCGGAGGAACGATTTACGCAGCCAACTACACCGGTCAGATCTACCGTCTCGAAGACACTAACGGCGATGGGCTCGAAGAGACAGCGGCGCTGTTCGCGGACATCTCAGCGGACGGCAAGCAGTATCCTTCGGACGACGCGGCACAATATCCCGGGACACCGCAACATGGCGGGTTGCGGTACCCGACAGGAATGGTCTTCAAAGGGAACGATCTTTACGTGGCAACGACGCAGGAAATTCGTATCTATCGCGATACGACCGGCGACGGGCGGGCCGATCATTCCGAAATATTTGCGGCGGGGTGGCCTTTCACGATGCACTTCTTCGACTGGACGTTCGCGCCGCGATTCGGACCGGACGGACATCTGTATGCGATTTTGTGTACGGACTATCTCAACGCCGCGCGGAAACCCGATCCGTTCGGGTTGCGAGGTTCGATCGTGCGAATCAGCCCCGACGGGAAGAAGATCGAACGCTTCGCCAACGGGCTGCGGTACGCCTACGGCCTGGCGTTCAATCCCCAGGGAGACATGTTCTTCTCGGACAACAAGGGAGGCGGTAACCCAACCGAAGAGTTGAACCACGTCGTCGCGGGCGCGAATTACGGACACAACCCACACAGCGATCGTCCGCCAGGTATTGAACCGCGCAGCCCGATTCTCGAACTCCACTACGGGGCGGGCGGCGGCGGCATTGCCTTCAACGATCCCGGCAATGACTTCGGCGGGACGGCAGGCGATCTGTTCGCTGCGATGTGGGGGCCAGATGGGCAATGGGAAGACGGGTCGATCACCCGCGTCAAGCTGACCAGGCAGGACGATGGGAACTACGACGCGACCGAACACCGGTTCTCGACGGGGCCCGCCAAGGTGATCGACCTTTGCTTTTCTCCTGCCGGAGACCTGTACGTCGCGCAGTTTGGGCGCGAGGGGCGGGCGCACGTCCCCTTCGAAAAACCTGAAGGAGCGATCTATCGCTTCATTCACGCGCCGTGGGTCGCTCCCGATCATGGAGCGACACTGGCGGACGTCAATCTATTGAAGCTTGACCTGGCGGGTGATCCCCTCGCAGGGAAGGCCGTCTTCAAGAAGCGGGCTTGCGTGAACTGCCACTCGATTGACGGCAGCATGAAACATCTGGGCCCGGATCTGCGCGAAGTCGGGTCGACGTTGAGTCTCAAAGCGATCGTCGAGTCGCTCGAAGAGCCCAATGCGAACATCAAGACCGGCTTCGAATCGTACGTCATCCTGACGGTAGACGGTCGTGTTGAAACTGGCCGATTACTCAAGACGGAGGAAAACACCGTGACGCTCGTCGCCCCGCAGGAGAATACGACTGGCCGAACAATCGTACTCGAGCGGGAAGAGATCGAAGAGATGAAACTGCTTCCGACGTCGCTGATGCCGACCGGACTGACAGCTGGCTTAAGCGATGTACAGAAGCGAGACCTGCTGGCGTACATGCAATCACTGCGAAGCGCAGAACGCATAGTACGTTTGAACGTGGGCGGCGATCAGATTAAGGACGAATCAGAAGCCATTTGGCTCGCCGATCGCGAGTACTCCGAAGGAGGCTTCGGAGCAACGGGAGGAAAGGCATTTCACGTCAAGACAGGCCAGCCGCTGCTCGACGACTGCCGCTTCGGAGAGTTTGCGTATCGTTTCGACCTGGACAACGGGGAATACGACGTCACACTGATCTCGGCAGAGCCATACTTCAAGTCACCCGGCAAGCGTGTTTTCTCGGCCAGCGTTGAAGGACAGGCACTTGCCGAGGAGATTGATCTGTTCGCACAGACGGGGTTTGGCAAGGCGGTTCAGAACACGATTCGCGTGAAGGTCGAGGACGGCCGATTGGATATCGAGTTTACGCCGAACATCAATCTTCCGCTGGTGAGCGGTATTGAAGTGCGGCGAGTGATGAGCGAGCGAGAATGACAGAGCGGGGGCGTTTGAGATGATTATTGGATGTTTCGCGCTGATGGAACCGTTCTCGCCGATGCGACGGCAGTTCGAACTTATTCGCGAGTTGGGTTTCGATTATGCCGACCTGACGGACAGCCACGACAGCCACGACAGCCACGACAGCCACGACGGCGCGACGTTGGGGACGATCCCGCTGGAAAACGGCGTGATTGGGATTGAGAGCATCGTGCATGCACTGAAAGCCGCCGGCTTCGATGGTGCAACGACGTTGGAAGTAGCGGGAGTCGAAGCCGTTAAGACGTCAGCCGAACGACTCAGCCAGTGGGAGGGTACAACCGCGTAGCCAGATCCGTCAGTCGGGTGGACTGCTGACTGCCCGATGCCACAGTGAGGACCAGTAGGCCTGGTCGGTGGCATAGGGATCGATCGGCGCATCGGGGGCCAGGTCCCGGGACAGGATGCCATAACGCTGCATTTCTCGGACGTAGTGGGGATTCGGTCGATAGCCGGGCATGTCGAAACGTTTACTCTCGACCAGGCGAGCACTGGCGTCACGAATGGCAGCAAGCAACTGTCGATAGAAAGGGTCGTCGGTGTCGGCGAATACCTGTGGCGAATCAGCGACGGCAGATTGCGGCTTGCAGATGCCAAATCCCCCCGCCTGGCTGTCCAGCGGAGCCAACAGCAACGGCGACTTCTCTGGATGTGATAGATTACAGAGTGTCGCTGCTGGCCCCTCGTCGCCAAACTCCAGCGGCAGCGAAGTCCACGGCCGCGTGTCGTAACCCTCCCAATCCAGCCTTCGCTGCTGGCCCGGCTTGACACCGTGGCATTTACCACAGCGACGAGTCATCTCGGCGACCGGGAACTTCACGCTGACCATACCGCTGAAATAAGCCGCGTAAGTTCCCGCGTAGGTGGCTCCGGTCTCGAGCCAGAGAATCAGCTGTTGACGCTCGCGAGCCGAGAGCCGCGCATCGTAATGCTGGCCATCGATCAGCTTCATGATTCGACTGGCTGAGCTGCCGATGGTTCGCGGCAACCGGTTGCCTCCGCCATTGCGCCCGTCCGAGATCAGTCGCTTCTTGATCATCGTCAGGTAGCTCTGCGAGTAGCAGGGAGTACGATCACCAGTCAGGTCGACCTCCGCTTCGCGGCGGTCGGGGTTGTGGCAGGCGGTACAGTGTTGGTCAAGGATCGGTTGGATGTCCCGAGGGAAATCGACGACATCCGCGATGTTCGCGAATGGCTCGATCTGACTCGCTGGACGTTGCGTCGCCAGCAGTTCGGCCACAGGCGGCGAACTGTTGGTCCGCTGTTCGTGACAGCCCGAGCAGCTAGTGGTCTCACCAGGCTGAACTGTGACAAAGCTCTGCATCCGCTTGACGGAAAGGTCGTCTTCGTCCAGTGCCACAAAGAACAGCGACCGCAACGCGGGCAGCTCGAAGTGGGCCGAGCCGTCGGGCTCGACCGGCACTGTCCCCAGCACACGCGCCAGGGCGAACGTTCCGCCAAAGCTGATTGGTTCCATCCAGGAGATGTTATAAGGGTAAGCGCCATTGAAGTTGATCGGCTCCGGAAGCGACTCGAGCACCAGGAGCTTCTTGATCTCGCCACGCTCGACGCCCTGCATGTTGCGTCCCAGGTTGACGTCGGCCAGAATCAGTCGGCCTTTCTCCTGCGACGGATCAACTCGCGGTGGGATGATTCGTTCGCGATTGCGCGGAAGCAGTGGACGAGGCTCGTGACACCACTGCCCGGCGTTTGCAGTCGGCAGAGTGTACAACGTGGTCGTCACGCCATTTCCGTCCATCAGGAGAACGCTGTTGTCCCGCGCAACGAGAAAGCAGTCCTCGGCGAGTGGATAGGGATCACGGAAATCGGCGCCACTACTGATCCGCCGGGCGAACAGTCGAGTATCGGGCCCGGCTCGCGGATCAACAACGGTCACTGCGCCCATGTGCTCGGTGCGCCCGTGACCAGGTGAGAACGATGCGACCAATTTGGGAGTGCCGGGAATCGGTCGCGCGTCGATCATCACGGTGCCCGGATATTGGTTACCGAAGTAGACCATCTGGCTGGTGCCGTCCGGGTTGACCGTCCAAAGATGATGGTAATCGACCTGGCTACGGTCCAGATACTCCCATCGCGTGTAGAGCAATCGACCATCGGGCAACACGCAAGGCGTGTTCTCCTGCTCGATGTTGCTCGATATTTTGCGGATGTTCTGGCCGTCGGCGTCGCACCGGTAAAGAACGGCCACCTGTGTGCTCCAACATGGCACCCAGCGCTGGCAGCGGCTGGAGCAGAATACGATCTGTCCATTCGGCAAATAGGTCGGCTCGAAATCATCATAAAGTCCGTCGGTCAGCTGCCGCAAACCAGTGCCGTCGGCCTGGATCTCGTAGAGGTGATAGTGGGGTTGGTCGCCCTTGCGGTATGAGAAAAGAATTGTCTGACCATCGTAATGCACTTGAGGATCGCGGATGCCTCCTTTGGGATCGTCCAGCAGCACTGTCGTTTTGCCGCTACGGAGCTCCAGCCGACACAGTTGCCCGCCTTTGCTATACAGCTTGCGCTGCGGATCAGTGGCCCAGTAGCCGAAGTTCGCATACCAGTGTTCTGACTTGACCGGCCGCGCCGCGAAGATGATCTCCTGAACACCGAACTGCTCAAGCCTGGTGAGCGACTGGCTGCGTCTCGCCTGTGACCGAGCACGCCAGTTGACGTCATGCTGCGGCAAGGCCCTGGCTTGCCTGGCATAAATGGCGAGGATCTCTTCGGCTTTCAGTTCTCGGTCGTAGACTGCCACGTCGTCGATCATGCCTTCGAAGTCACGATGGTCGCGCGGTAAATTGGCACCAATCCGGAATGTTCCGTCCAGTTGCGTATCGAACTTGCCGGGCAATTGCCCAATTTGACTGCCATCGTAGTAGAGCCGCGCCGTCTCGCCATCGTAGGTCGCCACTACATGGTGCCAGCGGCCGGGGCTGATGCCGCCATCGACGTCAGCGAACAGATCGGGCGGCCGAGAAGTGAAGTTGTAGAATGCCAACGTGTCTTCATCCACGAGCCAGATCCCTCGGCCTCGACCGGGCTTGCGCGAGCCGTAGCAGAATAACACCTTGTCCGTGATACCATCGGGGCGGTTGAACCACAGGCTGATCGAGCCGGCCGACAAACCCGATGGGAAGCCGACGTCGGAACCGCTGATTGACTGGCCGGCGGCAGTGAATTCGATCGCGCGAGAACCGATCAAACCCTTGACCAGCGTGGCGTTCGGCTTGCCGCTCAACGTGCCATTGTTGTCGCCGCCGATCCTGTCGGTCGCAATGGCCCCGGAAGCTTCGTCCAATGACCAATGCGCGACAAGGCCAACGTCATTGGCGGTCGTCTCGGCCTCAGCCGCGGGCGGTGCTGCCTGCCCAGTGGTTCCACCGGCAAGCACGACCACAAATGTCACTCTGAGAAGAACTCGCGCTGCGTTCATGACAAGTACCTTCCGGTCCAAATGACCTATCGACTGTCGCGGCAGACTTCTGGCGCGGGAACTCCTCCCGGCATGTCGATGCGGGGTGTGGTCTGTAATTGTGCTTCGATCTGTTTGAACGTCGCCAGGATTGCCTGATAGTCGGCATCGTCTTTCGTCTGAAAAACCGCAGCGGAGCACTTCTGGCTGCCTCCGACCAGCCTGGACAGCGGTGCAAGCAGGAACGGATTGAGTTCGGGCTGAGTGATGCGGATCCACTCGCGGCGAATACCCTTCTCCTTCGCATGACACTCGGCACAGCGCCGCCTGGCAACGTCGGCCAGCACAGAATCCAACTTCGCGGGATACAGTTGTCGGCAGCCGATGCTGTCCGGATACGCCGTCTCGCTCGTGCCATAGTAAGGCACGTTCAGATCGATCCACGCCAGGATGCGCCGAATGCCTGCGTCGTCCATCTTCACTCGCGGCTTGCCGTCATCATCGGGATGTCCCGAGAGGATCAGATCCGCCAGGACGCTTCGCGGTGAGCCCCAGGTCTTGGGATCGATCTCGAGGATGTTCGCTTCGTGGCCATTGTAGGTCGGAATCCAGTTAACATAAGGACTGCCGCGTCGCCCTTGATTCTCCCGAGCAAGCACATCGTACGAGACGCTAAAGAAATCGGTCTTGCCGCCGGTCAGATCAACGCCGCCCGGAGAGTCGACTGGGTTGTGGCACGTGCTGCAATGACGATCCAGCACTGGTTGCACAACCTTCGTGTAGTCAAAGCCGCCGGCACCCCATTCCGGCGGTTCGAGATCGCGCGGGGGTTGATCGTAAGCCACCGGGCGACCACGCAATGGCGCTTGATTGCGATGTTCGTGGCAGCCGACGCAACCCTGCACCTCGCCCGGCATCAGGTGTGTGAAACTTCGCATTCGCTGCACCGCGCGGCCTTCGGCATCCAACGCCATGAAGGAGATATTCGTCCCTGCCGGTACACGGAAGTAAGCCGAACCGTCCGTCTCAATCGGTACCTCGCCGATCACGTCCTTGGCAGCGTACGTCGCGCCGCAGGAAATCACGGGAAACTGAAACCCGAAAGCCCGCAGCTTCGGATCGATTCGAACGGCTTTCTTCATATCTCGTACAAGGCGAATGCGAGTTATTTCTCCGCGTTTGACCTGCGGTTCCAAACCATCGTAGATGTCCTGGAGGAAGATCGTGGCGAATGGCTCGCTGTCCGACGATATCGCGGAAGGGATGATCGGTGTCTGGGCGCGTTGGCGCACAGGCTGTGCACTGAAGTACTGCATCCCATCGCCGGGAGCGGCCAGCGCCGTCGCTCGACAGCCGCCCTCGAGCGTTCGCACCAGGACGGGTCCCTGAGCGGACACAAGAAAACGCGTGTCGTCCAGCGGCATTGGGCAACTGTAAGGTTTGCTGCCGCTCGTGTTGCCGTTGCCGGCGTTCACCGCAGGAATTGAAACGTCGGGCGTAATGTTCTCGATTGCCGCTTGCGCGTTCATCCCCTGGGAACGATCGATGACACCAATCGCGCCGCGCGTCGGACCATTGTGCCCGGTCATCGTGCAAATGATCTTCTGGCTGCCCGGCAGTTGCCGAGCCTCCATGAATGTTCCTGGCGAGAGCACGCGATTGCCAAAATAGCCCGACAGTCCGGTCCCATCAGGATTGATCGTCCACAGACTCTGGATCGGAATCGCGGGCCGATCGACGTATTCCCACCGCGTGTAGATGATCCGCCCGTCGTCCAGTACCTGCGGCGTGAAGTCGTTCAGGTAGTTGGCGGACAACTGCCGCAGATCGGAACCGTCCGCCTTCATCCGGTGCAGGACACCGACTGGCGCGTGCCAGCAGTAAGCAAACTGCGGCGAACGCGTCGTTAAGAAAGCGATATCTCCGTCTGGCAGCCAGCAGGCGTTATAATCATGCCAATCGCCGTCGGTGATCTGCCGCAGGTTCGTACCATCGATGTTGATCGTCCACAGGTGATAACCTTCATCTTCTCGTTGTCGCCAGCTGAATAACACAACACGACCGTCCTGAGAAAGATCGCAATCGAGGATCTGCCCATCGGGCGATGCAGCCAGCTCCAGCGGCTCGTCCTGCGGACGGTGCGGCGAAATCACGTAGAGCCCGCCGCCGGCACGAAAGCCCTCGTAATGGTATGTGTAAACGTGAGACGCATTGATCTCGTGCCGCTTGATCACGACCAGTCTGTCAACGTCGTACAGCAGAACGTCGCGTTGGAGTGCGGCAAGATCATCTTCGATCTTCTCCAGAGTGGCGTCCGATGAATCGCCGCTGGATGCTTCAACCGCATCGCGCGCTTCGACCAGTGATGCGAGCCGCTGCCGGTGTGTGACTCCCTGCGGATAATCATCACCTTTCGCCAGGATCATCTTCATGATTAACGACTGCAGTGCGGCGGCGTCGGCTTCATCTTTGGTCGCAACATACGAGCCTCCAGCTGCCACCGCGGCCGCCTGGGCCAGCCCATTGACCTGACGCCGGGAACACCGTGCGGCGAAGACCTGAATCTCGGAAGCACCTGGATTATGGCCTCCGAAGGAACTGACAAACCTGAGCGTCAACTTGCGCACTGTGGACGTGGGAATCGCAATGCGCTGGGGACCGTGAACGATGCTCAGCGTTCCAGTGGCGGCGGGCTCTGTCGCTTCGTCCAGATAGACCTCGTAGTCTTTCCAACACTCGTTCGCAAACCACGCTGTGCGGGCGTAATAGAGAATCTCCGCAACCGTCACCGGCTCGTCCCATTCCAGAGTGAATTGGGCTCCGCTGCGTGACACGCCTCCATTGACGCACCACGCCTGATCCAGATCTGACGACCCTCCGGAACTCGGCAGCTTCCCGTCAATTGCAAAGCGGGCCAGGTACCGCTGGCTATATTCCGAGGACGCCGTCACCTTAGCACGAAGTGCCACGTTCTCCGGCAACTTCGATACGTCCTGCTTCGGCGGGGCAGCAAAGCCATGCACACAGAGCCCGACCATTGATACAAAAATGCAACTTCGTCGACCCAGGATGGACATACCGAGGACCTTTTCTTTCTGAATCTCAACTCGAGGTATCTAGTTTAATCGTCCAGGGGCCGCCGCGTAAACTGATCTGTTCATAGTTTTGGCTGCAAGGAAAAACCCGTCGCGAGAATCTCCCGTTCGTTTGCAGGAGAAGCGTTCGCCAGGTCGATCGTCCGGAGAACTACGGAGCGTCCACAGTGTCTTCGACCTGCTCGTTGGCTATCACACCTGAACAGTCGCTCATGTTATGCTGAATCTAGACAAACAGCCTACGCTATGTGTAGTATATTCTCGGGGGTCAGGCGCCAGTGATAAGCCCCTAACTGCGGCTGATTCCGCCCCACCCTCGACGCATCCGCAGCGATCTCCCGCCAGGAGCGAGCAAATTCGCATGTTCGACAAACACATCGCCCGCTGCTGTTGCCTGGCCGTCGCAATAACGTTCGGTGCGTTGGGCGGCGTACGTTGCGAGGAAGAAAATACGCTGCACGACGCAGCGACGTCCTACCACAACGAGTAACCCCGAAGGGAACGCGATGTTTTCTTACAGATCCGTCGACCGCCAAAATGAACGCCCTCTGGAAAGTGGTGCTTCTGAGACAGGGACACAGTGGAAAGTGAGCGCCCAGCTGATCCTTCTGGCGGTGCTGACGGAAGGTACAGGATACGTTGCGGCCGGAGCTGACAAATCCATCTCGTCGAAGGATTCAGACGCCGTTCTCCGGAACGATTGGCTCTTTCAGGCAGACAACTCGCCTACTCGACAACGGACCAAACAGGAACTCCAGTGGACTCGGCAGATGGCCGAGCGAATGGCTAAGCTTCCCGACGCACCAGACTTGACGGCGGAATTAAAGGAACTGGATCAACTCGAGCGGCGAATGACCGACCAGGTCGCAGAGCCAGGAACAGAAAAGAAGCGGGAACACATCGAAGCAGAACATCCCGAAGGGCTGATCGCGTATTGGACTCTCGACTCGCTCGATGAGAATCGCGTCGCAAACGCTTCCGACCGCGACCGCCCGGGCACACTGACTGGCCATGGCGAAATCGCTGACGGTGTCTTCGGCGGCGCTTTGGTCCTTGACGGTGATGGGAACATCACAACCGACGCAAAGCCGGCCGATAACGCTGAAGGAAACTACACCGTGTCCGCCTGGCTCCGAACCAACGGAGCGGTCATGGACGTGCTGGGCAGCGGCGCGAGCTCCGGCCACATGCTCCTGGTGGTCAACCAGGGACCAATCCGAGGGCATCACTGGACAGACTCCAGCGGTAACGTGATCGAAGGAAAGGCGACTGTCAACGACGGTCGCTGGCATCACGTGGCACAGGTTGTCGACGATGAGAACATCTCAATCTACGTTGATGGTCACCTCGACGCGGAGGCCAGGCTGCAAGGCACCAGGACGGCCTCGACCAATCCGATTCACCTGGGCATTCGATCTCCAGCCACCCGGCAGTACTGCTACCGCGGTTGTCTGGACGAAGTCTGCCTGTTCGACCGTCCCCTGGCCGCCGCCGAATTGAAGAAGCTGCACGACGACGGGCGGGCCATCGTCGGCGACGCGGTCGCCAATGTGGGCCGCATCGCCGTCAGTCGCGTCGACACGGAACTCTACCTGGCCGTGCGCCATGTGAAACGGCGGATAATGTTTAAGAATCCGCTCGTCGACTTCTCGAAGGTCGTGTTCGTCGACGTGCCTTGCTATGACGCACTGAATCACGAGTCGATGCATCGCGTCTTTCCGCAAGCGCAGAACAATGTCGGTCGGATTCTGACGCTCGAAGGCCTGGATCCCGGCGGCAAGGTAACGGACCTGACAGGTCAGCCCGGCATGTTCTGGCGCCCCGACGTCTCGTTCGATGGCGAGAAGGTCCTCTTCTGCATGCGCCCAGAGGACGATCGGACATTTCATCTCTACGAAACAAGCGCCAATGGCGGTCCGATTCGGCAGATCACCGATGCGCAGTACGACGACCTTGATCCGATCTACCTGCCCGATGGAAACATCACATTTCTTTCGAACCGTGGCAACAGCTACGCGCGATGCGCCGTGGCGCACCCAAGCTATGTCGTCGCCCGTTGCGACGCCGCAGGCAGGAACCTCTATCTTCTCGGCATGGGCACCGAGCCGGAGTACACGCCCGCCCTGCTTCCCGACGGACGCGTGATGTACACACGTTGGGAGTACACGGACAAGGAGCTGTTTCGGATTCAAAGCCTTTGGACGATGAACCCGGATGGGACGAGTGTTTCGACGTTGTGGGGCAACCAAAGTTACTGGCCTGACATGCTGGTCGAGGCGCGTCCCATCCCCGGTAGCGGGCGAATCATCTTCTCCGGCCAGGGACATCACGACATCGTCCACGGTTCGATTGGAATGATCGACCCCAAACAGGGTTTCAACTATCCAGATGGCCTGACTCGGGTCACCACGGATCGTGCGTGGGCGGAAGTCGGCAACGGTCCCGCCGATGCGGTTGAGAAGGAAGACTACCACGCCTCAGGCCAGTTCGATGGCTACCGCTGTCCGTATCCCCTCAGCGACGAGTTGTTTCTTGTCTCGGCCAAGCTGCCGTCCGCAGGCGATCCACAAGGGGTCGGGTCGCCAAGGCAAAACGAAGGCCGTTTCGCGTTGTACCTGATGGACGTTTGGGGGAACCGCGAGTTGATCCATAGCGGAATCTACGACGTTCTCTACGCGATGCCTGTGCGGCCGCGGCCGGTGCCACAGAAGATCCCTGATCGCGTGGTCTGGCCAGGGTCGGCTGGCCAGGGCAAAGAAGCCGCTCCCGGCGTGCTCTACAGCAACGACGTCTTCGAGGGACTCGATGACGGGCTTCGCAGGTTGGCGAAGCACGTCCGAGTAATTCATCAGGACAACACAACGTTTACGTTCGGTCTAAAATGTCAGATGCCCGACCACAAGGGCGTTCGCTCGCAGCATGGCGACCAACACGCCGGTCCGCCGCTGACGATCGCCAGTAACGACGGGATCAAGCGTATACTGGGCACGGTGCCGATCGAATCGGACGGCTCGATCGCGGTCGAGGTCCCGCCGTGCGTGGCAATCCATTTCCAACTGTTGGATCAGCAGTATCGCGCCGTTCACGTCATGCGTTCGTTCACCGGAGTCATGCCGGGCGAGTGGCGCGGGTGCGTCGGCTGTCACGAATCGCGAGGCACGACGGCCCTCGGTCAACACTCGATCGCGTTAGAGAAGGGCCCGATCCAACCAGTGCCCCCGCCCTGGGGCTCGAAGTATCATCTCGGTTACCGGCAGGACATCCAGCCGATTCTCGATCAACACTGCGGCGAGTGCCATCAGGGCGACGGCGAAGGTCGCGAGGAGCTCGACCTGACGTTCCGCCCCAGCAGCGATGGCGGTTCGTATACCGAACCCTACCTGACGCTGACACTCGGGGCGAACCGACGCATCAATCGCTTTGCGGAAACGCTGTGTGGCGGCGGCGTGGCCGGATCGCTTCTGCCGATGGCCAGCGGATTCACACCCCAACACGATGTCACCGTGCCACCGATGACGGCGATGTCGTACAAGAGCAAACTTGTGGCCTACGCGATCAGCGGCGAACACTACGAAGTCCGAGTTGATTCGCTCAGCGCGCGTAAGCTAATCGCGTGGGTCGACCTGTTGTGCCCGTATTGGAATGAGGACGACATCCGCGCCACGCCGGATCCCGATCCGAGCGATCCGTTCTTCGCCAACTCGACTTATCCGCCACGAACGCCGGGTATCCGGCCGTTTGCCGATTCGCCCTATCCGCCGCGCATGAAGAACGCACCTGTGGTTCATCGCGCCTATCGCCAGGACGAATATCCAACACAATCGCATCGGCTGTCCGCAGCCCAGGCGGAGCATCATGCCGCGGGACGCCGTGTCAAGACGTATGACAACAATCGCTCGGAACCGGACTGATCATGGAATCGTCTCGGAACAGGACCGTCGCGCGGTGCGGCGACAAGTAGATTCGAAGAAGCCAGACGCCGTTCCTCACAACCTCTGGCTCTTTCAGACCGACAACCCGCGGACGCAACAACGGGCGGAGTTTGATGCAGTTTACCTACTGTCGTGAACCGTTCTGGCTCGTGGGAGTAACAAGACTGCTATTGAAAAACACTCTTCGCGGCCACAAGTCAGCGTGACACGCTGTAGAGATAATGGAAACCTGAATGATGAGATCACTGCAAGTCTGTCGCGCTTCTGTTTTCATGTTGCTGTTCGGAATGGCCTGCCTGGCTGATGAGAAAGCTGTGGAACCGGTCCTTCACATCGGCGGAACCGGCGGTGCCTACCTCCTCGCGGAGCCTGGAGAGTTGGTTATCGAGTTAGAGAAGCGTGACCTGAATCGGTCGGGGCGAAGAGCCGATCTGCGGGCCGTTCTCGTGGGACCTGACCGGCAGGTTCTTCAGGACGTAACGATCTCCGATGACGGTCAAGCCAGAGGGAGTGGCCCGGGACCGATTCAAATAGCACGGCTGTCGACGCAGGTTCCGCGGAAGGGTGTCTACGGACTGAATATTACTGTGTCGAATGATCGTTACGGAACTGAAGTGACCTGGGGTATTCGGACGAACTGCACTCGTTACTTGATCGAGACATCGCGCGGACACCGCGACGCACGACGAGAGGAGCCGATTGTGCTGGTCGATCCGAATCGTGAACGCAATGTCTGCTTCCTGCCACGGCAAGGCAAGTTCGGCATCGAGCTCTCGCGGTTGACCGAGAGCACCAAGATGCCTGCGGTCTACGATGACCAGGACGAACTCATCGAGACGCTCACTGGCACAGCCGACGGACGCGCGACCACTACAGTCTCTGCTGATCCCAACCGTCGAACCGCGCCGTGGCGGTTGCATCTGCCGCATGGGCAGGCTGAAGTGCAAATCGACGGTGTGACGCGATGGGACGGCAGCGACACGTATCCAAACCTTCCCCTGTGGACGCCTGACGCGGCGTCATGGTTTCCGTTGCACGAGTATCGCTGGTTGCTGACGCCTTACAGACGCACTGCCTACGGCCAGACAGGAAATGAACAGGCGATTGAATTTCGAGTCCACAACAACGCCAAAGAGCAACGAGTCATTCAACTGGAACTCGAATTCCCCGACCAGCCCTGGAAGGCACGACTGGCAACCAGGGAGGTTACTCTTGGCGGCAAGCGATCGCAACGCGTCGCGGTTCACTACACGATGCCGGACGATCAGCAAGTCGTCCACATCCGAGCGACACCGGTTGAAGCTCCCGAGTTCTCGACCTACACAACACTGACCGTCGTGCCCGGAACGGCACCAACCAGCGAACCTTTGCAACTGCCGTTGACGCTCAGGGCCTATGAGCATGAGAACGAGCAACTCGGTTATCTGCCGGGCTATCCGGTCGATAACCAGGTCTATTTCGATTACGAGAATCGGCCACACGTCAACAAGGGATCGGCCATCGTCAGGCGGCGAGACGGTGAGTGGGTCGAGTCGTCGTTAAGCGATGCGGAACTCGCGGGGAAATCGTACGGCGCGGCTTCGACGAAGATCGGTTTTGATCCAAAGGGCGGTGTCTATCTCGTTGGGCGAACAGGCCGTAGGGCGGCAATGCTGCACTCGGCCGATGGCGGCAAGACGTTCGCTGACTACTCGATTCCCGAACGCAGGGAAAGTTCCCGGTCATTCGACATCGAGCAGTTCTCGGGGCACAACGGCTCGGACGGGCCGCCACCGATCGTGCGCTTCACGCGCACCGCCTCGGACCCGAAACGAATCTGGCGACGCATCAACGATCTCGAACTGTTCGTTCCCGAATTCGATGGGGACGAGATCGTCATCGGGGAGCCGATTCTGCTTACCACGAGCTGCATTGGACTGTCGACTCACTCGGGCGCTCCGTCGAGCATCGTGTCGCGGGGATCGAAAGTCCATGTCACGTGGGCCGAGGCGACTGCCCCAGAGGCGAAAGTCCCCGGCGTACCGACGTACGTAGTCACCTACGACCGGAAAACCAGGACTCTCGGCAAGCCCGCCTTGATCGGCTATGGTGCCCCGCCAAACGACATCCACAATACGCCGAGCATTACGATGGACAGCGGCGGGTATCTCCATGTCCTCGCTGGCACACATGGCCGACCTTTCCAATACGCCAGGTCGCTGAAGCCCAACGAAGCTGGTGGTGGGTGGACGGACCCCGTGCCTACCGGCGGCGAGTGGAACCAGACCTACATCGGTCTGGTCTGCGACGCTAATGACACGCTCCATCTGGTTTCCCGAGTCTGGCGTTATGGTGAAGCACCGCACCCAGCCAGCCACTTCGCGACACTCGCCCATCAGCAGAAGAAGGCTGACGGTCGTTGGGAATCTCCAAAGTCGCTCGTTGTGCCACCGTTCTCTGAATACAGTGTGTTCTATCACCGCCTGACGATCGATCGATTGAGTCGTTTGTTCCTGTCGTATGACTGTTGGTCGACCTACTGGTTCTATCGGACAGACTATCCCGGCAGTCGACGGGCATTGATGATGTCGTCAGACGGTGGAGCACATTGGAAGCTGGTCGAAACAGGCGATTTCATTCGATGAACAACGCCTCGCGTTTTAAGACTTCTGGATTCGATCGAACAAAGGAAACGTGATACGACCGCACTAGTTCGAAAGTCTCCCGATAGGCGATTCTGCCCATCGGGAGACCATCTTTCAAGTTTCAACAACTATTGGGACGTTTCCTTTTTTTGCCTGCCAGTGTATAACACCATGCATCACTGCCAATGCAAAGAGAATGCTGAGTCATTTCCGCTGCCTGGCAGGGTGTCCGGATACATCTGTTCTGGTGAGCCGCACGCGGCTCGGAGGGCTATTCAAGGACTACGAGAGGGGGGGGGGGCTGCTTGACGTAATGAATACAATCATCATCATGTGAGTCGTGATAGAAACGGCGATCGGCAGCAAACTGCTACGCCGTCGGTTGGCATAGGAAGGCCCACAGCAATCCACCAAAAGCCCAATCAGAGTCTTACTGACAATAAACTAGAAATGAAAGGCGTTATGTATGTCAATGTTCTGTTACCAGTGTGAGATGTCAGGTCCGAATGGCTGTGGTTCCAATGGTCAAACCGAAGGAACCTGCGGGAAGGACGAGAACCTTTCCCGGTTGCAGGATCTCATGGTCTTTGGAGTGAAAGGGCTTGCGGCCTACCGTACTCATGCCGCTGACCTGGGCGCCGACACGAAAGAAGTTGACGACGTCCTGGCTGAGACGATGTATTTCACGTTAACCAACGTGAACTTCAACTTCGACCAGCACATCGCTCAACTGATGAAGCTCGGCTCGGCGGGTGTCACGGCCATGGGTCTACTCAGCGAAGCTCACACACAACGCCTCGGCGTGCCAACTCCGGTTAAGGTTTCACAAGACCGAGCGGAAGGGAAGGGGATTCTGGTTAGCGGCCACGATCTGCTAATGCTCAAGAACCTCCTGGAAGCAACCGCCGGTCGTGGTGTAAATATCTATACACACTCCGAGATGTTACCTGCCCATGCTTATCCCGAGTTGAGCAAGCACGAGCACCTCAAAGGGAACATCGGTAAAGCCTGGTTTGATCAGAAAACGCTCTTTGAAGAATGGCCCGGCGCCATCGTCGTAAACACGAACTGCATCGTTCCACCCACAAAAACCTGTGGTTACCTTGACCGGTTATTCACCTACGAGACAGTTGGAATTGAGGGAGGCCGGAGAATCGAAAATGGCGATTTCTCGGAACTAATTGATACGGCGCTCGCGCTCCCGGAGATTACAAATTTCACTGGCGATAAGTCGTTAACAACCGGACACCACTACAAGACAGTCCTCACGTTGGCCCCACAGATTCTCGACGCAGTGAAGTCTGGGAACTTAAAGAAGTTCTTTGTTGTTGCCGGTTGCGATGCGCCCGGTAAGGCCGGCGAATACTATCGCGAATTGACCGAAAAGATCCCTCAGGACGCGGTCATCGTAACATCGTCCTGCGGCAAGTTTCGTTTCAACGATATCGACTTCGGCAACGTACCTGGCACAGACCTTCCTCGATATCTTGACCTCGGACAATGCAACGATAGCAACGGCGCCGTACAAATCGCCCTGGCGCTCAGCCAGGCACTCGATACGCCGGTCAACGACCTGCCAATCAATATCGTATTGAGCTGGATGGAACAGAAAGCGGTAATTATCCTCTTGGCGCTCTTTAGTCTCGGCATCAAGGGCATTCGACTGGGCCCCAAACCTCCTCAATTTGTAAACGAAGATATCTACAACTTCCTTGTCGAACAGTTCGACTTCGGTCTTACGTCGACTGCGGATGCGGACCTGGCCGAGATGCTGAGCTAGGCCGTCGATGTTGACCGGCAGGATGCCCCGTGCCGGACCAGCGACTTTCGAAGACAAGGCTGGACCTTAGAGCAGTCTTCGAAAAGATGTGGTCGTTCGGGCTCGTGGGAAGCGCCCATAGCAGGCCGGAAAACGTTTTTCGCGGCCACAAGTCAGCGTAATACGCTGTAGGTCAACGGTCGGATTCGGATGCCTTCGCCTCGCTTCGTCCATCCGCCAAACGCCGCCGTGCCCAGCGATAGAGATTCCGGGAGTCAACGTATCGTCCTGCAGAAGACGCGGCCCCCAGCACCACCAGAAGCAATTTCCGGTCCCCGTGCTTCGCCTGCGATACAAGACACGCGCCCGCCTGGCTGGTTGTTCCCGTCTTAACCCCGTGGTAGCCGGCGATCGACAGTAGTCTGTTGGTGTTTTTCCACATCACGTTTCGCGTATATCCGCCCGGTCCCTGAACTTCACACCCGCGCTGCCGCGTTGAAACATATTTCTGAAACGCCGGAATGTGCAACGCATGCCGGGCAAGAATCAACAGGTCCGCCGCGCTTGAAAGATGTTCTTCGTGCGGCAGCCCGTGCGGATTGCGAAAAACTGTCTTCGTCATGCCCAACTCCGTCGCTGTGCGGTTCATCGCGATAATGAAACGCTCGAATGAACCGGCAGTCTGGTCGCCGGCATCACCGAAACGGTTTCCAAAGTGTTCTGCCAGCGCGACTGAGGCGTCATTGCCGGACGGCAGCAAGAGACCGTATAGCACCTCTCGGACCGACAGCTGTTCTCCCTCGCGAATTCCCGCAGTCGATCCACGTGTCCGATCCGCGCGGCGGGAGAACACAACGGTTTCCTCCAGAACGGCGGAATCCTGCTGAGCCAGTCGCAATACGACATATGCCGTCATGATTTTCGTGGTGCTGGCGAAGTGCAATCGCTCGTCGGCCTTCGCACTCCACAATACCCCGCCGGTTGTGCCGTCGGCAATTGCCCACGCCTTGCAACTGACAATCGGCGGACCGTTCAGCTGGTCAGCGGGTTCCGTGGGCAGCGTTTGCTGATTGACGACTTCCGGCTGAGGAACCGGCGATGATTCTGTAATCAGGGGGCTGAGCGATTTCCAGGATTCCGGACCAGCAATCCCTGTCGGCTGGAGCTTCTTCGATTCCTGAAAACGGATCAGCGCGGCCTGTGTGGCAGGGCCAAAATCTCCGTCGATGGACAGTCTGGGTGACGGATCCAGCCGTGCGTTGAGCGTTCGCTGCAGGGCTTCAACGATTTCTCCGAAGTCTCCGATGCTGATCGCGTTTTTCGTGGCATTCGGGGCGAACGTCGCCGCGAAATGCTCGAAGACCAGCCGCCCGATCCGTGCACACAGCAGGTCTGCGGCGTTGTCGTCGGTCCACCGCCGGTCCGTGTTCCCGCGCGTGAGTACGCAAATCGCGATCGCGCTGTCGGGCGTCAGTAACAAACCGGCATCGCAGCGCGCCGCCGAAACGGCCCCGGTCTTATGAGCGATCTTGATCTGCTCCGGCAAGAGTCTCGGGAGTTTCGAACGGTCTTCACACGCCAGTAGATGTTCCATCATTTCGTCACACGCCTCCGGCGTGACCAGTTGTCGACGATGGATACGTTCGAGCAGTTCGACCATGTCGGTCGTACGCGTACTGCCCAGTCCGTATTCCTGGCTGCGATCGGGGAAGATGGACGTACCTCCACGATAGACCTTCGAATGCAGTCGCGTCTCCGGAAACCCAAGCGACGCCATTGCACGGGCCGTCGCGTCCAGACCAATCCGGTCCACGACCAGATTCGTGGCCGTGTTGTCGGAATACGCGATCATCAGGCGGATCAAATCGCGTAGTGACAGTTTGCTGCCGCCGGTAAAATGTTTGGTGAGAATTCCGGAACCCGGGACCTTGTCGGCGTCCGTCCATTTGACCGTTGCCTGCAAATCGATAATGCCCTCCGCCGCCTGCCGATAGGCTTCAATCATGACGGGCAGCTTGATCAGACTCGCGGTAGGCATCACGACATCGCTGCGATAATGAAACTCTTCACCGCTGCCGATATGCCTGACCGACACCGCGACTTCACCTTCGTGCGCCTCGATCAGCGGCAACAGTCTCTCCGCCAACGGTTTCTCGGCTGTTTCCTGCGCCCACAGGCCTGGCGCAACAAAAGCAGCACACAGGAAAATCAGCATCAGTCGGCATTGTCGGCGTCGTTCATGTCGTCGTCGTCCGAATGAATACATCTGCGTTTCTCGTCTATTCGGCAGGTCCGTGTCGCGCGTCGTGGCATTTATCTCACTCATCATACAGTAGGCCGCCCGCCATTCGATACTGACAGTCTGGATCGACGTACTTCGAGTGCCCTCGCGGACTGACTCAGTGCGTGGAACGCCGTAGGGGTTCCACATCAAGAGTCCAGCCCGGATGCGGGTGCGCCCCGTTTTCGACATGCATTTATCACATAGGTGGTGCGACTGTGCGGTCTGTGTGGACTGTGCGGTCGGTATGTGACCTGAATCCTTCTCGACAAACCAGGCATCTGTCAGATTGCTCTTTTGGCATGCGCAATCAGCCACGACAACGATTATGCTGTGGATTCATCTTGAAACCGATTCCGCTGCAGGCAGTGGCGATTAGTCCCGACAACTCCAGTTTACTCGCGCACATGTTCGATTCTCCTCATAACAGCGAAGCGAATACTGCTTCGGCCAGCTTGATCCGTCGAGTCAAGTCTCGGGATCAGGATGCGTGGCGGCGCCTTGTGAAGATTTATGGCCCACTCGTCTATCGCTGGGCTCGACAATCAGGACTACAGGAAGCTGACGCAAACGATGTTGTCGCCGACGTGTTGGTCGATGTCGTGAAGGGAGTCGAACGATTTCAGGATGATGGAAAGTCTCACAGTTTCCGTCGTTGGCTGCGGACCGTCTCGTCTCGGAAGATCAGCAAGCACAATAAACACATCACGTCGCGTCCCGCTGCATCGGGTGGGACGACGGCGAACCTGCGTCTTCAGGACTTGCCTGCGGTCGCCTTTCTGAAGGACGATTTGAACGCAAGGGATGAGATTGACTGGGTGCGACAGCAGGCCATGAAGATTCTGCAGGGGGACTGCAAGTCAAAACATTGGCTGGTATTCGAACGTACCGTGCTCGAAGGAGCAGCTCCCGCCGATGTTGCGGAAACTACAGGAATGACTGTGTGGCCGTGTATAAACTGCGGTCGCGGTTACTGCACCGCCTGCGACTTGAATTGGACGAACTGACGTGAGCGACCGCGATGAACGACGAAATGACCTGAGTTGCCCTGATCCCGACGTGCTGGCGATGTACACGCTCGGCAACATCGCGAACGACGCATATGAGCAGCTATCAGTTCACATCGAGCTGTGCCTTGGCTGTCAGAAGAGACTGGCGGAGTTAGGCTCCACGAGTGATAACTTTGTCGAGGGTCTCCGTCGTCCACTTGGCAATGACAAGTTTGAAGCTGAGGACCAATGTGCCTCTTCTGTTTCGCATGCAGAACATCTTATCGAGTCACTTGGCAGGAACAAATACAGGCTCGACCGGCTACCTGCATCGCCGGAGGAGACCCCGGCAGCGTTGTCATCCAACTCCACTAATGTACCTTCGTCGGGTTCAGTGGATGCGTCGAGCCACCTGGACCGCGCGTCTTCAGAGTGCGAACAGCTTGGACGTTATCAGCTGCTGGAAGAATTGGGCGCCGGCGGCATGGGCAAAGTCTATAAGGCATTGCACACAAAACTCGATCGTGTCGTGGCAGTTAAGGTGTTGAATACGACTCGTCTGGGCGACCACGACGCCGTTGCCCGATTCGAGCGAGAAATGAAGGTCATCGGTCGCCTGCAACATCCTCATATCGTCCATGCCACCGATGCAGACCAGGCGGACGGAGTTCATTACCTGGTGATGGAGCTTGTTGACGGGATCGATCTGTCACAACTGAGCCGACGTATGGGGCCGCTGCCAGTTGCCGAAGCGTGTGAACTGATTCGACAGGCGGCATGCGGTCTGCAATACGTACACGAGCATAGATTGGTGCATCGCGATATCAAGCCATCGAACCTGATGTTCGCAGTGCGGAGCCCAGAGGCCGGAGTCGAGAGTGGAGCACAAGAAGGAATCCGAACCGGTTCGGCTCTCGACTCTGGATCCTCCGCTCCAATAGTCAAAATCCTCGACCTCGGATTGGCCCTGTTTTCGAGAGAGGGCGGTGGAGAAGAACTGACGTCCGCCGGCCAGGTCATGGGGACCATCGACTACATGGCCCCGGAGCAGTTCGAGGACACACACGGCGTCGACATCCGGGCTGATATCTACAGTCTGGGCGCTACGCTGTACAAGCTTCTGACCGGCCATGCTCCTTTCTCCAGCGGGAAGTATGGTAGCTCCCTGGCAAAGATTGTTGCCGTGGCGCGTGACGAAGCGCCTTCGGTCAGCACGCGTCGCGCGGACCTGCCAGCAAGACTGGTGGCGATCATCGACCGCATGTGCTCTCGTGATCCGGCCAAGCGGTTTCAGGCACCAGCGGACGTGGCCGTTGCGATCGGGAAATTCGCCCGAGACGCCGATCTGGCCGGACTCTGGCAGCGAGCGGAATCTGCGGACGGGGCAGGCCCTCGCGTTCAACCGGCAGTGGCGTTGTCACGAAGCGTTGCTGTAACCAAAGGACCACCGCGCACAAGAGCCCTTGTTAGCGGTATGGTAATCCTGTTACTCGCGATCGGCTCATACGCTGTTTGGATTGCCAGCCAGTTTCGCGATCAACCGGGATCAGATGTCGCTGCTCCAACAACCGTTGCCTCTCCTTCCGGTTCCGCGCCCGACGCAGATCAACCGCCTTTTGCCCTGGAAGCAAAGGTGCCAATGGTTCGGCTGGCCAATGGCTGGCAGATCGGCAAGCCGGTCAGCCTGGGACCTCCCATCAACACCGTATCGAACGACTCGCTACCGACGCTGTCTGCTGACGGGCTGACTGTCGTCTTTGGATCAGACCGGACGGGGTCCCCATCCGCTTTGTGGACTTCCATCCGCGCGAGCGTCGCTCAGCCATGGAGTGATCCCATCAAACTCGCGCAAAAAGCGTTCGGCTCCGCCGACCTCTCAGCAGACGGGCTGACACTGGTCTTTTCGACCAGTCAGCCCGGAGGACTGGGGAAAGGTGATCTCTGGACGTCCACGCGCCCCTCTCGGGACGAGCCATTCGGCTCGTCTATGCATCTCGGTACGGCTGTCAACAGCAGTGAAGATGAAGCAGGTCCATGCCTGTCTGACGACGGGCTCATTCTGTTGTTTGCGTCGGAACGGCCCGGTGGATATGGAGGCGCCGACATCTGGATGTCCGCTCGGTCTTCCACTGACGCGCCGTGGAGCGAGGCAGTCAACGTGGGCCCAACGGTTAACAGTGTCGAATCGGAAGGAGACCCGGATTTGTCCGCCGACGGTCTGGCGATGGTGTTGGCTTCCGGGCGCGAGGTCTCACACGGAGTCGGCGACCTGTGGATATCGTCGCGTCCGGCTGTCGACAAACCCTGGAATGAGCCTGTCAACCTGGGGCCCGAAGTGAACACTGCGACCTGGGATGCCGGACCAGAGTTTGCGATCAACGACACGGTCTTGTATTACAGCACCCGAGGCCTGAGAGATGCTGGCGGTGATCGGAAAGATGCTGATATTTGGATGATCCCCATCGAGCGGCCTGAGCCAGGTGCCAGGCAACCCGATCGCCTTGATCCGGAGGCATTTGGCCTGACAGTCCACGACGAAGGTTGGGTTCTCACGTGGGTCGTTCATCTGCCAGATCGCATCCGCGCCGCTGGCTTTCATCCCGTCTCTGGTCAGCTCTACTTTGGCGATGAAAGTGAACAGGAGTTCCGGTTTCATCGCGTCGATCCGGACGGGGCTCATCAGGTCGTCTTTGAGGCGGCCGGTACCAGCTTCGCCTTCTCTCCGGACGGACGTCAACTGTTGGTGACCAACGGTATCGTTGAAAACGAGATCGCGCAAATCGATACAACAACGGGCGAGATGGTCCGCGCCTTCAATCCGAAGCCGGGCGAGGATGATGATCCAGCAGGTATTGCCTTTCCACCCTTGAATTGGACTGGCGATAGACTGAGCCCTCAGCAGGCACTTTGCATCGATATGGGCTTCCGCGGACCGCGCGGCCTGTGGCGGATTTCTCTCGACGGAAGCGAACCCGAACAGATCGCCCGAAATACCGAAGACCTGGTCGACCCCATCGACGTGACGATCACAAGCTCTGACGTCTATGTGACCAACCGCATGCGATCGCGCACGGGTGACCGGGCGACCGGCGAAATTCAGGATGACGACTATCGCCGGCGCATCTACCGACTTGAAGACGACACACTCGTGCCCATCCAGACCAATCTTCCGGTGATCGATCCGTGTGGAGTTACATTCGATCCGATTTCGTCCGACCTGCTGGTCCTTTGTGGGCAATTCGTGGAAGACTCGAGCGTGAAAAGAGTCCTCCGCGTTCGTCGCGATTCGAACGAGGATCTCTATCGCGTCACAGACGTATTTAGCGGGTTCGCCCAACCAACCGAATGTGGTATCGACGTTTCTCCCGATGGCAGGCGGATCGCGATCACGGATGGCGGCACCGGAGCGATCTACGTGTTCTCGCGAGCGGAAGCGGCAGAGTAACGCACTGAAGATCGTGGAGCGAGCCGGTTGTCGTCAACACGAACACGGCCGAATTACGGATTGGTTCACGCGTCGATTATCAAAACCGCTGTGTCATCGGCATGACCGACGACGTTCGTGTTCACGACCAGGCGTTATCCCCTGAAGAGATAAGAGGCCTGGCGCATTAGCAGCGTTTCACGCTGACTTGTGGCCGTGAAGAACGCTTTCGAGTGCTTTGTCACAGCCAGGTTTTAGGGTTGGCGAGGAAAACGGGGTCAGGTACCAAAAACCGGAACGGCCCGAAGGGTGCTTTGCATTTTTGGTACCTGCCCCCCTTTTCCGGCGAACGATTCACCCCCACCTTTTGCCTGTGACAATGCACTGGTAGCAGTTTCGTTACTCCCACAAGCCAGTATCGTTCACGACAATAAGTAGATTGCCCCAGCCGGCCGTTGGCCGCAGGCAAGGCTGCTGCGAGTTGCCACGGGCACCAGTTCAGTCTGGTAAACCGACTCGCGACGCCTCTCCAACGCGTGCGTCTGCCGGCTTCAGACAGGTTTCTCACGTTCGCGGCAGAACTATTTTCAAAAAATTCCGCCAGGTTTGTCCAATCGCATGCTCGGCGCAGCATAAACCCTACCAGTGCAGTGATTCTTTGCTGGGCCGCTGGCGAATCGACGCGGTTCCGTTGGAGGATTTCGCGGGTGTATTTGTCCAAAACGCACTCGTTGGCAGCCCTGCTGGAAGTCTTTTGGAAGCCCTTGTCCCGGATGATTTGACAGCATGCATTGGCTTACCGCAGAGAGCGAAACTCTCCGCCTGACCGCTAGGAACTGACAACTGATCCCGAAATACTCTCATTATTCCCAACCCGTGGAGATTCACATGTCCCGTCTCGCCAACAAGTCCGGTTTGTTCAGCCGCCTCCGCCAGTCACTACGTCGTCAGCAGAGGCGGACACGAGCCCGACGCCTGTTTGCCGAAACGCTGGAGGATCGCCTCTTGCTCGCTGCCGATTTTGGCTTTGTGGCCGCGATGGGCGGCCCATTGAATGCCGTGGGGGGCGCCACCGTCCTGGACAGTTCGGGCAATGTCTACATTACCGGTAGTTTCCAAGGTATGGTCGATTTTGATCCTGGTGCAGGTGTGTCCAACCTGACCAGCAAGGGCAACAATGACATTCATGTCACCAAGCTCGATAGCAGCGGCAACCTGGTCTGGGCCAGGAGTATGGGTGGTACGGGGAATGATCAAGGCCTCGACATCGCCGTGGACGGGTCGGGCAACGTCTATGTCAGCGGTTTCTTTACATTCACGGCGGACTTCGATCCGGGGCCGGGGGTGTCCAACCTGACGGTCAACGGCGGTGGCGCCTCTGGTGACATGTTTGTCACGAAGCTGGACAGTGGCGGCAATCTTGCCTGGGCCAAAAGCGCGGGATCAACGAAGGGTGACTTCGGCAAAGGCGTCGACGTGGACAGCTCAGGCAACGTCTACGCCATCTCGCACTTCCAAAACACGGTGGACTATGATCCCGGGCCGGGCGTGTTCAATCTCACCAGCCAAGGAAGCAATGACGTTGCCATAATGAAGCTGAACCCTAGCGGCAACTTCGTCTGGGCCAAGCGCATGGGTGGACCGTCAGGTGACGTCTCCACCGGTATCACCGTGGATACCGCGGACAATGTCTATGCCACAGGTTGTGTTCAGGGCACGGGTGGGGACTATGACCCAGGGCCGGGCATGGTCTACCTAACCAGCAACGGCAAATGTGACGCCTTTGTCTCGAAGCTGGACAGCAGCGGCAACTTCGCCTGGGCCGCGAGTTTCGGCGGCACGTTGAATGAATTCGGCGCCCGGGTGGCTGTGGATGGGGTGGGCAATGTTTACATGAGCGGGCGTTTTGAAGGCACGGCCGACTTTGATCCGGGTGTAGGTGTGTTTAATCTGACCAGCAATGGCGATTTTGACGCCTACGTTTCGAAGCTGGACAGCAGCGGCAACTTCGTCTGGGCCACCAGTTACGGCGGCACGTCGTTTGACGTTAGTACGGCCAATATAGACGGTTCGGGGAACGTCTATGTAACAGGGAAGTTTGAAGGCACGGTGGACTTCGATCCAGGTCCGGACGTATCCAATCTGACCAGCAACGGCGACAGCGATATCTACATCACCAGGCTGGACAGCGCTGGCAACCTGGCCTGGGCCATTAATATGGGTGGTACCGGTGCTGACCAGGGGCGTGACATCGTGGTGGACGGTTCGGACAACATCTACGTCACCGGTGCTTTTCAAGACACAGTCGATTTCGATCCCGGTGCCGGAGTGGCCAATCGGACCAGCGCAGGCGGCAACGACATCTTTGTGCTGCAGCTAACGCAAGGCCCCACGAATAGCCCACCAGACGTTTCTGTCGACAACGCGGTCGTTACTGTTAATGAAGGCCAGACAGCGGTGAACTCGGGCGACTTCTTCGATCCTGAGGGTGACGACGTGACCGTCTCATCGTTGGTCGGCACGTCCTCGCTGCAGTTCGCATCGGAGCCTTTCGCCACCGACACTCCTGACGCAACGGACGGAACATACCCCGAATTCACATTGAACCGGGGCACAGCGCGCGTTATCGGTGGCCAGCTCAGGTTGGATGGCGGGGGCGGTCAGTCCATACAGAACTTCACTCGCAACGGATTCTCCCGGACTCAACTGGTCTCTGGCACGGTCAAGGCGAACACGGGCGGAGGCTGGAACGTCGGCATCCTGCTGGGCAACCGGCGATTCATCTTCCATCCCGGGTACTCCGGCGGCGCATTTCGCATTGAGGAGGCAGCCGGCGCACACCTGATCAGCAACCAAAACATGGGCTTCACCCCGTCAGGGACCGTCGCCCATCCGGTGGAAGTGGCCTACGACGCGGGTGCCAATCTTGTAACCGTCACTATTTCCGACGGCCTGGGCGTGGCCACGCCGTTTGTCTACAACTGGACACCCAATGCCGGCTTCGACCCGAGCCTTGAAGTCGGCTTCACTTCGTCGAAAAGAAGCCTGAATGCGTTCTATGATGATCTTGAGGTAGCCGCCGGCCAATCGATGTGGCAGTGGTCCTTCGACACCACGAACGGTCCCGTCGAGAGCCAGACCGTGACCATCACGGCCGAGGACAGCGAGGGTGGTTCCAGCACCGTTGATTTCCAACTGGTCGTCAACAACGTCGCGCCCGACTTTGAGGCCGGATTAAATGAGACCTTGTTGCCGCCAGCTGCTGGCGTCTTCAGCCGCGGGCCAATCAGCTTCACCGATCCCGGTGCGGATGTGTGGAGCGGCACGGTCAACTTCGGCGACTCGGCGACGAACTTCCCGCTGTCAATCAACCAGACGACCAAAGAGTTTGACCTCAGCCACACTTACACGGTCGACGGCCTGTACACGGTGACCGTCACGGTGGATGACAACGATCCGGGCGGCACCCATATCGACACATTCCAGGTCGAAGTGCAGCTCAACACGCCCCCGGTGGCCAATGACGACAGCGTAGTTACCAACGAAGACGCGGGTGATACCGCCATCAATGTCCTGGCCAACGACACGGACGACGAGGGCAACATCGATTCGGCACTTACCGTCCTGGTACCACCTACCGTTGTTGTGGGCAACCTGACCAACAACAACGACGGCACCTTTACCTACAATCCCAACGGCCAGCTTGAGGCGCTGGCCGTGGGCGAGTCGGCCACCGAGACGTTCGTCTACCAGATCGAAGACACCTTCGGCGAAACCGACACGGCCGAAGTCGCGATTACGATCAACGGCGTGAACGACGCTCCAACGATGGGCGGACCCGTCTCGAACCACGACGCGCCGTGTGACAGCTCGGCTGACGGCAATGTCTTGCTCAGCGGCTCGTTCGCGGACGTCGATCTATCCGACACTCACGTGGTCACAGTTAATTGGGGCGACGGCTCCAGCCAGCAGGTTTCGGTTGATCAGGGTGCCAACACCTATGCTGGCGACCACGAGTACTCCGGCGGCGGTGTCTTCGAAATCACCGTCACGGTGGACGACACGAACGGAGGTGTTGTGGCAGGCGCGACTCAGGCTGTGGTCCAGGGAGTCGGTCTCGTGGGCGATACGCTGTACATCATCGGTACTGACGTTCGCGATCACGTTAATCTGAAGTTCAACGAAAAGAAAGACGAACTGAAGGTCGACGTCAAGCTGGACCAGGGCGGCCATCATCACCACGGCCATCATCATCACGGCCACCATCATCACCACGGCGACCGTATTAAGGAGACCGTCAAGTTGTCATCGGTCGAGCGGATTGTGAGCTATTTGTGTGGCGGCGACGATCACTACAACGGCGGTAGTGATGGTGGTTCAGACGGAGGTAGCGATGGTGGCGCCGACGCGGCCATTTCGCAGTTCGTCTTTGGCGGTGCCGGGAATGACCACATCAAGGGCGGTCGAGGCCACGACGTGCTGAGTGGTGGTTCCGGTAAAGACGATTTGAAAGGTGGCTCTGGCAAGGACATCCTGATCGGCGGTACCGGCAGGGACAAGCTGAAAGGCGGCCGCGGCAATGACCTGTTGATTGGTGGATCAACTGCCAAAGAAAACGATTTCGCCTCACTCGACGCCGCATTTGCGGATTGGATTTCTGCCGGTCTCGTTAATCTGGATGACTTAGGTGCCATCACGGACGATGGTGTCAAAGACCACCTGAAAGGCGAGAAAGGCATCGACCAGTTGTTCGGCGGCATCGGCGACAGGCTAAAGCCATAATGTCGCCCGACCTGGTAGCCGGAAACACAGACGCGGCCAGATTCATATGACCGCATCAACATCGCAACCACGATGGAGGATTTCGGCCGGTGCGCACGCATCGGCCGTAATGTGGTGCGGTGACCAGTAATCTGAGGCTTCGGCAGCAACGCCTCGCAACGGCTGAACAACGGCTGAACAACGCGAACTCGACACTGGCGTTGCAAACCCAACACGGATTCAATGCATGCGCCGGATTTGTGTCGGATTTCAGTTTTCACAACAAGAGACCTGAAGTGATGATCACTCCAGGTCCTTTGTTGGTTTTGGGTCCCGCGTTTTCCAGAGCGCGGAATTCGAACAACCCGACCACGACTTGAAGCTAACTTCGCCTCATTGGAGATACGTTGATTCAATGTTGATAAGTCGTTGCAGTGCTTTACGTTCCGGAGGAAAACGTTGTTAAGTGATTGTATTGGAATTGGCTCTGTGGGGTAAACAATGTGACGGATTTGTGACGGATTCTCACCACACGACCATACCCTCACAGAGCCTTTGTCAAAGTGAACAGTCGGGCACGATGCGTCACCATGCCACCTCGAATTCGCTTCGGCTGCCCGTACCGGCTGTTGCGACTCACAGCGGCCGGTTTGCGAATCAGCGGTGCGATGCCGCGCGAGAAGCGTTCGCGGTCGATCGTCACCCATCGAACAACTCAGTCTCCACATCGGTTTCTGTCGGCACAGCGATAGCCTGCTCAACGGCCGTGTAGAGTTGGATATCCGATCGCTTTGTTGCAATAGTGACAATAAGCGCGTAGCGGGCGTCTCGGTCGAAGCAATTCTGACTAGGCCGTTCGCGCCACCATCCAGTCACCGGAAAGACGGCAATCCTGTTGCACAGCGCGAGGGTGCTGGCCGTGCCAGTCCATGAGTCGGAATGAAGGCACCCCTTGCGTCGAAGGTCGTCTCCGAGTGCCCATGTTCGGCTATCGGACACACCACCACCGGGGTGTTTGGATCGGTCTTCCCAGACATCGCGTGTCAGCCGAGTGCGAAACTGTGTAAGATCTTCATCGGGACGTAAGAGATCATATCGCAGGCCATGTGATGCATAACGAATTGCGATCTATGTGGCGGCAGGGATGCCGACTCATAGATCGTGCGTTGAACTTTTCCGCTTCGTGAGTTGTTCCGAGGTAGTCCTGCGGAATCAGTTGACTGTTCGAAGCGGCTCAGGCGGGATGATACGCCCAGGGGGCATAGCTGTCACGTGCATTGGGGCGACGGCCGAATCTGACGGCCGCGTCAGTCGTTTGCTTCGTGCGAATCCTGACAAAAAGACGGTCGCGCCGAACGGCATTACCACGACGTTGCCGCACGCAGCGCGCAGTCGAACGGGACTCGGCCAATGCAGATTTCGAGAGTCATATAAACATCGAATTGTGTGGTGCGCCTCATCCATCGTCGTACCACCCCGGACGAAAGGAACTTTGCATTACGTCGTACCAGCTCGATTTGTCCGTTGCCGACACACACAGCAGGAGCGTTTCGCAATGGGGACAACGAAGTGCACCATCGTACTCCGCCGACTCAGTCACGTCGGGAGCCACTGGCTTGTCGGCGACAACCGACAGCAACTCCCTGCATTCCGCCATGTAGCGTTTGCGGTGATAATTGCTGTAGCCACCGTAGCGGCGAGTCTTCGTGTAGCCTTTCGGAAAGATGAACAGACTCCAGCGCCGAACGAACTCAGCGCCCGAAACAACAACCTCTTCCGTTTCGTCACTGCCTCCGTGAGTCGTCCCGGTGCGCGCCAGGAACGTCACTCTGCCGTCTTCGTGACGCAGCAGACGACGGTCCGAAATCCGACCGCCTGTCAGATAACGGGCCAGATAACGCAGCACATGTTCCGGAGAGGAATGCTCCGGCGGTGCCTGGATG
>JAAERP010000227.1 GCA_024230215.1 Fuerstiella sp.
CCCGGTGTTCTGTGCGACAGGTGCTCGGTTCCTCGTAACAGCCGGTACGTCCGTGGACGCTCCGTTGGAATCGAGACCGACATCGACCACCGGAAATAAAGAAACTGGCATGTGGAACGGGTGCGGTGATGAATGGCTGTGAAGCTGGAGAGGTTGGCATCCGGGGGTGGAGCGAGGAACGAGTGAAACCCCAGGGGCTTCCTTCGCAAGCTCAGTCCAGCCCCGACCACCCGGAAGTCTGAAACCACAATCCGTCACTGCACCTTGTGGAACCCGGAAGAACACAGGAATTGTTTTCCCCAGGACCAACCGGTAAACTGCCGTTGTGGAATTCTGACGTACGTAACGAACTTTCATCACCGCCGAAGAACGCTGAATTATGCCGCTATTTGAGTTTGTTTGTGAAGATTGTCAGAACCAATTCGAGTTGCTCGTTGGGCACCGCGAAAAGGCTCAGTGTCCCAAATGCAATTCCAGCAAGCTGGAGAAACTGATGAGCACTGCGGCTGGTCGCGTGGCTTCGGGCGGACCTCTGCCCGTCACCAATGGTTGTCCGCCCGCTGAAATGGGACCGTGCAATCCGAACTGCTGCCGACTTCAGTGACGACGGACGGCTTGCCGGCCGATTCATGCTGACGTTCGAAGAACGATTGTTAGCTGCGTTTACAGCGTTTTACGCTGCCTTGTGGCCGCGAAGAACGCTTTTAAGCAGCAGTTTGGTTGCTCCCATCAGCCAGTATCGTCTACGACAATAGGCAAGCTTATCTCGTCACTGCCGCGTTGCCACTGACACACAACGGGGCTGTTCACCGACTCTCTGGAAAATTCTCATCAAATGCCGGCAACAGCCAGCCCATGAGTACCGCGATGCGATTTGAGTCGGAGGCATTGCCACTGGCAAACATGGAGTGGAGCCAGGACTGGGCAGGTCAATCCGGGCGATCCATGCCAATTTCGCAGTCGCTGCGGGCGGTTGATGACGACCGTTGGCTGGGCAGCGTGGTGGTCCAGCAGATACCTGACGACACGATCGCGTTGTCCAATCTTTGCACCGAGCTGCAGTTGCCGGACGACGAACAACACAGAATCCGCGTCGCGCTTCTGCAACAATCGGTCATAATCTCGGAGAAGGCGTCGCCTCGCTACGTGCGGTATCTGGTCAGCGCGAAGGAGACGCAGGTTCTCCAGGCACTCTCGGCGGCCACATTCCGTTCGGCCGGTGCGGTCGAAGAATGGACGTGGTCAGGAGAATCGACGACGCCAGATCGCCTGCCCCCGGTCGGGTGCGTGTTTTACGGGATTGACGCAGCCAGCATTGCTGAGCAATCGTCATCGCATTTTACGTCAATTTCGACGCCCACCACGATGGAATCGTCCGCACACCAGCTAGCCGTTCCTCGTTCGGTGCTTTGCAATCTGCTGGATGAATGTCTGCAGCATTCGAACGAGCTCCCGGACCTCCCGCTGCCATCTGCCCATCAATTGTTGCGACTGTGGCGTCTGTCACGGTCACCAATACAAATCGTCCTGGCCGTTCAGGACAACGACCCTGCAGGCATTATGGCGACGAACCTGATTGACGAAGGCAGCAGTGGATTTGCGCCGGAACTCATCATCGAATACATTGGCGTGCGGTTCAACTCTCGACGAAACGGAATTGCCGCAGCGCTGCTGTCTTTGCTGTCCTGCGGAATCTGCGGTTCGCTTCCGCCGCGGCAATTAACCGCATTTGCCGGAACTGATAACCAGGCGGCAGCAATCCTGTATCGTCAGCTGGGGTTCTCGTCCACGGCCAGTCTGGCCGTATGGGTTGCCGCCGACCGATAGTGCGAACCATCAGTGCATGGCACCGCCGGTCGGTCGGCCGCGAAATATCCAATTCCGTGAGCAAGAACCCGCTCAGCCGCTCGATAGTCGTTGTGCAGAGTCTTCTTGGTTTCCATTGCGGCCTCCACGCCAGGTGCAGTTATGAGTGTCGTTGATCTATTCAATCAGATTGCGGAGAACGATTTTGGGTTCTTTCAGCAGGTCCATACCGTTGCCGACGTGATGACAAGATCTCCGCGTTGTCTGACGCTGGATGACACGTTTGCAACCGCCACGGACCTGCTGCGGAAGGGCAGATTTCACCATGCCCCGGTATTGAACCCTGACGACCAGTCCGTCGTGGGGATTGTCTCTGATCGGGATCTGCTGCGACAACATCCTCGTTCGTTGGGGACGGCTGCAGAACGCGATGACGATCACAAGACGCTGCAGGACGGCGTTGCCAGGTTCATGACTCGCAAACCCATCTGGTGTAGCAGCGAGTGTTCTCCTGTCAGAGTGATGACGCTGATGCTGGACCATCACATCGACAGCGTACTGGTGTCCACGGACGGAAAAACGCTGGACGGCATCGTGACACCACGGAACCTGATCAAGACGTTGCTGCTGTATCATCACGTCTGCACACGTGACTTCGATCTCAAGCGGCTTCGGCTTGTGGATCTTGATCTGCAGAACGGTATTCCTCTGGACGAAGTCTTTTCGCGAGGTGCTCAGACGGTTCGTGATGTGATGACCAAGAACGCCGCCACCATCCAAAGGACGACGTGCTGTCGACGGCCATAGGCCGCATGAAGGAACACAGGATCCGGCATCTGCCAGTGCTGAACAAGGAACACAAGGTGGTCGGAATGCTCTCCGATCGGGAGATCCTGAAATGCCTACCTAGCCCGGGGCAGCGGTCGGCGGAACCGGAACAGCACTTCCGAGAAGTGTTGTTTGCCACGGACGACAAGGCAGCTTTGCATACTCACGTACATTCCGTGATGTGTGAACAGGGGCAGACAGTAAACCCCGATGTACTGCTAACCGATGCACTGGCTATCCTGAACGGCACAACGGTCAGTGGCGTTTGCGTTGTCGACGCCGATACCCGAAAGCTCTGCGGCATTCTTACCACGTCGGACATTTTGCGAGTATTCCGCGTGGTGATGCAGATCGGCACGTTGAACGAAACGCCCACTGTGGAAGTTGAGCCGGAGCCGGCACTCGAAGGTGCTGTCTAGAGCAGCTTACGAAATGATGGAACCGGTTCTGGCTCGTGGCGTCAGCCGTTCTGCTGTCAAGACACGTGAACCGCGGCCATGAGTCAGCGAAATTCGCTGTAGTGCGGGCTGCCCGCACCGTCAACGTCACTGTCGCCTGACAACTCAGGAATGCATCACGTAGCCGCCATCAACGTTAATGGTCTGTCCGGTCACCTGTGCCGCGCGGGCGGATGACAGAAACACGATCATGTCAGCCACGTCTTCCGGTTGTTGCCAGCGTCCCAACGGCACCAATTGACGAATCTTCTCTGCCGCCCATTCGTCATAGCCAAGTTGCTGCGACGGACCCTGTCGGTCGTTCCATGATTTCCACACACTCTGGTTAAGCGGTGTCTTCACCATTCCCGGGCAAACGGTGTTGACACGAACACCGCTGGACGCGAGATCCCTGGCCATAACCTGAGCGAAATTGATGTTGGCCGCTTTTGAGGCGCTGTATGGAGGATCGGTGGGCGAACCAATCTGGCCCGCCACCGACGCCACAAACACCATCGTACCTGCGCAGCGTTCCGCCATCCCTGGAGCAATGGCGTGTGCGACGTTGACCATGCCGGATACATTCACCTCCAGAACCCTGCTCCAGTCCGATGGCTGCAAACGGGTAAATGGAAAACCCAGTTTGCCCGACCCCACTGCCGCTGCGTGGACGAGATGTTGAATCGGTCCGATCCGTGACTCGGTTGCGGATACGGCCGATTGAACAGCCGTTTCATCAGCAATATCAACCGTCCAGCCGTCGATGGACGGATGTTCTGCAAGCGTCGCCACTTCCGCAGAAACGTCCCATACCGCAACCCGAGCGCCTTCACGAACAAAGGCCTGGGCGCACGCTTTTCCGATGCCGCTGGCTCCGCCGACGACGACGACAACGGATTCCTTAAGTCGTAATTCCACAAGTAACTCCTCTTAAGCCCAGGGCAGTCACCGCGTGGCGCTTATTACGATTGGTTTCGTCGCTTGGGTCTGCAAATACATCCACCCAAAATTCGTTGCACCCGCAGTACGGTAATACCAGCGACAGCCTCTGCCATAGACGCTCCGCACGCCACCAGCCGACTGACCTTTCCGCGGCCGGAGACACCTAAGCCAACCGGCATTCAACGATGCAACTATACCAACCACGGAAGGCATTGCAGAGCCGCACGACCATGGCAGGATCCGCCGGAGCGAAACCCAAATGTGGCGTCAATCTGATTGCACACGAGTCAACAACACGACAGGTTGACCTGGAAACACGTCACCACCGCCGGGGAGTCAAGTTGGGCAGGGTAAACGGCTTATCCCAATCCATGCGTTTTGGCACATGGTTGGCGGAAGTGTCTCGATCGTGAGGCCGGGCGCAATTGTCATCGAATTGGCACAGTCAGGCTTCTGGTCTCTCTCAGACGTTTCCCCCCCCCCCGACACAGGAGCCTGAACCATGACGATTCAAAAAGCTGTTCTCCTCGGATTCGCTCTTTTCCCTGGCGGGTCGGCGGCCACCGCGCAGTACTGCGCAAGAGCCCACACTGTGTACGCCCAGCCCTCGTACCATTACCTTCATCATCTTTCGTATGGGATTCCTCAGATCAGCTACTCGTCTCCACACCACCCGCAAACGGTTGAATTGCCGCCGAGCCCGCAAGGTATTTCGTTTGGTGGGTTTTCGCACGTGGATGTTCTGGCCGCTCGCCTTGAAGTCCTGATGAATGAACTGTGTCTGGATTTCTACTACAACTACTCCCACAACCCCGACTTTCACGCAACCTATTCCGAAGCATACACCCTGTACCAGACGACTCGATTCATCCACGCTGCCGAACACAACTATGACCGCGAAACCGTTCGTCAACGACTGGGCGGTGCTGATGCTTTATTTCATCACATACAGGATGACGTTCGCGGGTGGCAGCGAGTTTCGCGACGCCAGATCGGAACGCTGGGTATTGCTGCGAAACTGGAGATGGCAGAGGAAACGCTGCACCACCTGATGGAAGACGTAGGTGTTGCTGTGACTCCCGGACTGGAAGAGCCGCCGGCTCCAAACAGTCTGCCGGTTGTTCCACTACCTCCCCCAGCTGTCCAATAAGGAGTAACGGCATGTCATGTGGGACACATCCGGCGCGCCCACTGGCCGACTTCCCTCGGAACATCTTCGCGGCACAGAACGTTGAGCAAGTTCGTACGATCACGCCATTACGATGAACTTCAACCCGCCTTCCGCAATTCAGAAACGTTATGCGTGCACGGCTGAGTCGGCTAACGGGGGCAGATACATAATCACCAGTCGTTGGATTAATCGGCAGCGTGTCAATCTGCCGCGCCGCGACTTCGTGTCACATTCCGATATACTGCGGACAGTTTCCTGTCCACACCATCCGTTTATACAGTCGCAGCATGCCTGACATCGTCCTGGCAACGCTCAATGCCCGTTACTGGCACACATCATTTGGCCTCCGCTATCTGCTGGCGAATATGGGGGAACAAACGCCGACGACGGTCATTCAGGAATACGGGATCAACGACCGGTCCATCGACATCGTCGCGACCATCCTGGCAGCACAGCCGCAGATTGTAGGCCTGGGCATCTACATCTGGAATGTCGAAGCCGCGACACACGTGGTCGCAGACCTGAAACGAGTGCGGCCCGATATCTGCGTGGTGCTGGGTGGACCGGAAGTCAGCCACGAGACCGAATCACAGACCATTATCGGGTTGGCCGACTACGTCATCACTGGCGAAGCAGATCTGGAATTTCCCGCCCTGTGCCGACGGCTACTGGCCGAGCCGTTGGTAACACGTCAACCTGAGAATCAGAACTACATCGCGTTAAACGGTGACAGCAGCCCACGAATCATTCATGCTGCCGTTCCTTCTCTCAGTGAAGTCCGGCTGCCGTACGATTTGTACGCGGATGAAGATATCGCTCACCGAGTCATCTATGTCGAAGTATCGCGTGGCTGTCCGTTCACCTGCGAGTTCTGTCTGTCAGCGCTGGACATTCCGGTGCGGCTGTTTGACGTGGATCAGTTTCTGGCGGCGATGCAGTCGTTGCTGGAGCGCGGAGTTCGCAGCTTCAAGTTTGTCGATCGCACCTTTAACCTGAACATGCGAATCACCCGCGTGATTCTGCAGTTCTTCCTTGATCGCTGCGACGACGGACTGTTTCTACACTTTGAGATGATTCCCGATCGGCTGCCGGATTCGCTGCGGGAAATAGTCGTGCAGTTTCCGGCCGGCGTGCTGCAGTTCGAAATCGGTGTGCAGACATTCAACGACGACGTGGGCGAACTCATCAGTCGACAACAGGACGACGACCAATTGTCCGACAACTTCCGTTTTCTGCGCCAGCAGTCGGGAGTGCACATTCACGCAGATCTGATCATCGGACTTCCGGGTGAGACGGTGGAGAGTTTCGCCGCCGGGTTTGACCGTCTTGTGGAGCTCCGTCCCCAGGAAATTCAGGTCGGAATTCTGAAACGTCTGAAGGGGACGCCGATCACACGGCACGACGAAGAATGGCAAGTGGTTTACAGTGCCCGGTCGCCGTTTGAGATTCTCAGCAATCGGCTGATTGACTTTGAGACGATGCACCGCCTACGACGATTCGCCAGGTTCTGGGACGTTGTTGCGAACAGTGGAAACTTCCTCGTCAGTTGCCCGATGATCTGGCAGGCTCGCGATTCGGCGTTTGACAGTTTTCTGGAATTCAGCGACTGGCTCTTCGAAGTCGAGCGGCGATCGCACAATATTTCTTTGATTCGGTTGGCCGAAAGACTCTTTCAGTTTCTCTCTCGACATCTGGCGAGCGAATACGTCGCCGAATCGATTTGGGCTGACTATGTCAGCACGGGGCGAAAAGACAAGCCGCATTTTATCAGAGAATTCGAGCTGCCTCCTCCGCACGAAATTGCTGAACAAACCAGCCAGCGGAAATCCCGTCAGGCGCGTCACGTGCGCTGATCCTGAACCTCACGGAGTATTCGCAAAATATCTGCTCACGCGTGTGCCTTCGCGTCTTCTGACGTCGAGACCCCCTGCGATGAACATCACAAACAGACTCTCATGACCATAGGGTTTTTATACGGAGCGAACCGGTCATTACACACAATGCCATGTTGCTGTAAGCCTGATTAATGCCATCTACTTATTGTCCTGAACGATACTGGCTCGACCTCTTGTTGGGCAACGCCGGTAACGTGGTTCCACCTTCTCCACTGGACGTAATGGTATTTCGAAGTGATCATCGAAAACCCCATGTAACGACCGCCATCGGGTGTGATTCTCGGGGCTCGGTGGAATTGACTGAACGCGGCGGATTTCCATTTCCCATCCAGAAGCAACGGCTTCAGGCTGATGCCTTCCATATCCTCCGGAATTGGGATATCAACGAGGTCACAGAGTGTCGGGTATCTCGAAGCCCGGTCTCGATCAAGCGCCGCTTCTTACTGCACCCATCAGGCAATACAGATGTCGCACTTCCTGTCCTATTCAGTTTCAGCGCGCATCTGATCAAGAAGAGCTCTGGCTTCGTTGTGGTCCGGATCAAGTCGGACCGCCGTCTGCAGATGAGTCGTCGCCCGACCAGTTTCGCCTTGCAGCAACAACAATCTTCCAAGATGTCCATGTGCGATACTTGAATTCGGATTAATCCGGAGAGCCCTCTGATAATTCGACTTCGCCTCATTGAATTGCTGCATGATTTCCATGCAGTTGCCCAGATTGGCGTGTGCCAGCACATTGTCCGGCGCATGACGAATTGCCATCTGAAAGTGGGGAATCGCCTCCGGGGATCGATTCAGCGATCCCAGAGTCATGCCCCAGTTGTTCTGAATTCTGGTGAACTCCGGAGCTTCCCTCAGACCACTCGTTCCAAGCTGCTGCCAGGCGATCTGGTACTGCTTCAATGCAGAATACAGTCGCCCTTGCCGGACATGTTCGTCAGCCAGATTGGCGCGTGCCATCCAGCAGTCAGGATTCCTGCTGATTGTGTCCGTCCAGAGTTGCTCAATGTCGCGGTAGACGTGGCAACGCTGCCAGCAAAGTGAAGCCAGAATTGACAGCACGGCGACTGCACTGATCGTTGCGAGGTTCTTAAGTCGGCCTGAGGCAGCCACCATGGTCCGGCCGCCCGCCACCAGCAACACGATCAACCCAATGCTGGCCGGATATTGAAAGTGATCGGCAACGAAGGAATATCGCATGGGAAACACATTGAAGAACCCAAGCGCCGGAAACAGAGTTCCCCCAAAGAACAATGCGGCGACGATCGGACCGCGGCCGATGCGTTTCCGAGACGACCATAGCACGACCAGCAGCACAGCCACGCCGCCGGGATACAGCCACTGAATCAGATTGCCGGTATCAAGCTGCCAGCGCGGATAGATGAACGTCAGATTGACCGGCCAGATCAACTTGAACGAGTAGAACCACGCAGCGCGTCCGGCGATCAGCAGTCGTTCGGACGTGGAGTAATCCCAATCGGCGCCCATCGCACCAACGTGATGCCGCTCAAGCCATGCCGTTGTCAGTCCAAGTGGAGCAGCCATTACGAACATCGGCACGACAAACGCAATATCCCTTGCAGTAGTCCGGCCGCGTTTCCAGTAGATTACCAGCAACAGAGCGGCCGGCAGCGAACCGGCAACCGTCTTACTCAGAATCGCACACAGGAACAACAACAGCGACACACCGTACCATACGTAGTTTTTTCCTTGCAGCGCGCTATCTTCTGTTACTCCATACCATCGCAGAAAGATGTTCGCTGATGCCAGATAGAAGAAGCAGGACATCAGGTTTTTTCGCTCGGTGATCCAGGCCACCGATTCCACATGGACCGGATGGACGGCAAACACTGCGGCCGCCATCCAGGCACCGGGAATTCGCAGCCGGCGCAGCAAACTCCAAAGCAGAAGTACCGACAGCGCATGGATGACGATATTTGTCACGTGGTAAGGTTGAGCGTCCAACTGCCAGAAACTGTATTCAATTCGAAATACGGTGTGGACAAGCGGGTAATACTGTGGAATCGATGTGGGTTCCAGCCATATTCGTCGCAGCCCGTTCGATTCGTGCAGTGTTTTGTTGAGCGTGATGTGGTCATCGTCGTCCCAGATGAACCCCGCCTGCATGGCGGGCGAATAGGCACACAGCGTGCCAACGAACAGGACGACGCCGAGGGCCACGGCAACGGCAGTTGTGCACGATCGATCCGCTTCAACCATGTCTCGTAACACAGGTCACTGTCTTCCAAAGGCACTGGCGGTACGAAAAAACGCTCTTCTTCTCAAGCCGCCGGTCAACAGCTTCAATTGTCATGAGTTTTCAGAAAGAGCGGTATGAGGTGCTCCATCGCGGCTTGCAGAGGAAGTCCGATTGCTCTTTTGTTATCTGCGGTCGCTACCAAGACGATATTCTGTTCCGGAAAAGTTGCCATGTACTGACCGCCTGCTCCGATGCCGCTGATAAAGTTCACCTTTCCACCAGCTGCGCCTTTGCTGCGGTTGTGGAAGTAATAGAAGTACCCCGGCCCCTTGCTGGTGTCCATGATCTGCTTGACGTAGTCGGCCGACAGTAGCTGTTCTCCGTTGTATTTGCCGCCCTGGATGATCGCAGTCCCGATCTTCAGCAGCGATCGTGACGTGAAATTACTGCCCGCGCCGCACTTGGGAATGCCACAGCCCTGATCATCCCAGCTGTAGACTGCACCAAACTTTGCAGCCAGTTCCTTCGCAATGAACTCCTGCACAGGACCGGCAGTCCTGATATCCATGATCATCATAATCAGGGATGGATCAGTACCCGTGTATTTGTATGCTTTGCTCTCAGGCGTCACGGGAGCTGTCCGCTGGAACAGTTTCTGAAAATATTCCTGCCCGGGGTTGTCCGCACCCAGAGTTGTTTGCAGGTTCTTTTCTGCAAAACGCAAACCGGACTTCATGTAGAGCGCATCTCTGAGAGTGATCGTCTCAACGCCGGGCTGAACCAGTGATTGATCGATTTCCGGCATGAAGCTGATGATCGGCTTGTCGAGATCCTCCATGCTCAACACGCCCAGTTGAATCGCTCGCGCCAGCGTGACAGATGTCAGCGTCTTTGTAATGGACATCGCATAGTGCGGCCCGTTCACCCGCCCGCCACGGTTGTACATCTCGAACAGCAACTGCCCGTCCTTCCACAGGAGAACACTGTCGAGGTTCCCATATTTTCCCGCCTTGTCATCAGCGACCAGCGCCCGGACAGCTTGCGTCGTGCCCGGAACATCCAGGATGCCCACCTGCAGTCCATCACCCAGATCCTGCGGGGATGTACTGACATACGCGCGGGGAAGGTCGGTCAGTTTCTTCTGCTCGGCGTAGCTTTGTTTGACCGGGTCAAGTTCCGGGGACAGGAGCGGCAATTCATCCGCATCCAGGTTCGCGCCCAGGGATGAGATAATCAACAGCGGAATGAGTCTTCTTCGTCGTTGCATTTTGCTCTCTGGTTTCGTTAGATCCTGATCAATACAATCCGGGTGCGATTGCCTCCCGGAACGACGAATGCCCTGGTTCGCCGAATAGGTTTCAATGCGACCGTCTGGCAACTCCATTATATGGAGCCGATACGCATTTCTGTCCGAACCACACCGGCAAGCTAGTGCATTGTCACAGCCAGGTTTTAGGGTTGGCGAGGAAAACGGGGTCACGTACCAAAAACCGGAACGGCCCGAAGGGTGCTTTGCATTTTTGGTACCTGACCCCCTTTTCCGGCGAATGCTCCCACCCTGACTTTTGCCTGTGACAAAGGACTAGAGTGGCATTTGATGATACTTGTCCGTACGTATCCAGTGCCTACTTCTTAGCCGCGGGCACCACGTGACTTACTTTGAAGTGTCACGGGAGTGCATTTCATTTGCGAAGCAGGTTTCTTCAGCCAATGAGCAGGACGTTACGATTGTCAATTCCATTGACCAGATCCAGATTGGTGGATTTGACGCAGTCATGTGCCTGGACGTTCTCGAGCATGTCCCGTCTCCGTACGACACAGTCGCACAGATCGCCAGGTGGTTGAAGCCGGGAGGGTGGCTGATTGCTCACTCGCCATTCTTTTTCACATCCTACCATCGCGTCACCCATTTGAAGGCGAATCGCAGGTTCAGCGGATCTTATGAGCTGTATGCTCGCTACGGTCTGCACCCAGTCGATGGCAGGCATCTCTGGAATCCGATCGTACTGGAAAAGGAGTCCACGACCGCTCGTTCGGCGCACACATTCCGGGTGTCGTTGGGGCGTCCGATATTGCTGCTGGGTCGCCAGGTAAACTCCTTGCACAACGTAATCGCTCAGCGAATGTCGAGCTCTAACAACCGTTGGAGCGGCGATCTTGCTCGACGCATTGACAGTCAACAGGTCTTCCATCCGGTAGCGTTGATTCTTATGTCGGCAATCCAATACTCAATTCTTGCATGGTTCGCGGCGCTGGCCTGCATGCCGATTGTGGTCGCTGTTCGATTTGCCACGAGCCTGCTGTCAGGCGCTGCAGCGCCGACTCCGGACGACCAGCTTCCGGAAGTCCTCGCAGTATTGTCGCTCCGTGGAGGCGATGAATTCCTGGAGGAAACGCTGAAGCGACTGACCTCACAGGACTATCCACGCTACCGTTTACGCATCGTCATCGACTCAGAATCGGACTCAGCGCAGACCATAGTTGACGACTTTCTTGAGCAGTACGGGGCGAAGAATGTGGAAACGATGTACCTGGGTCAGAGGCCGTTCTCGTGCAGCGGGAAAATCGCCGGCCTTCTGCGGGGCACCGAATCGATTCCGGCCGAATGTGGTGTCGTGGCCGTGTCTGATGGAGATGCCGTATTGCCCCCGTCCTGTCTGCGCGAACTTGTCGCGTCCGAACAACTCGTCCTGAAGGGCTTTCTGGTTCGCCGCAGAACGCGGCAGGCCGGTACAACATTCAGGCGATTTGCGTTGTCGCACTGGTTGTTGTTGTTTCCGGCCCTGTTTTGCGCAAAACTGCTGAATCTGACCGCCGTGCTTCACGCACTGGTTGCTCGTGAGCACACCTGGAGGGGAATCACCTATCGTTTTGGCGCCCAATCAACGATACAACTGGTCGATGTCAGTCGTGCGAATACCGAAACGGCTGTCGAGTTGCTTCCGGACGTGGCTTCCTGAAACGATTTGTGTTCCGGGCGTCGATGGACGCACAGGTGATCTTCCTGCATCCGGTCAATACTGACGGCTGATGTGGAAGGTCTGCTCAATTCAGAAGAACGACGCCCATTTTGTCGTAAGATTGCATTTCTTACGCATGCCAGACGATGTTCGCAGAAGCGATATGCCGGGCGGATGCGCGTTGTCCCCGCGGTAGCAGGAAGCTATGCCGCCGAATCTATTTTGCGTTTTCTGATAAGATTCAATGTTTTGCCGTCCGAAAGTACCCTTTTCCAGGTCTTTCGGACATAGTACCCTGCACCCATGAAGAGGCCGCTTTGTGACGCGGTCTGACACTCTTTTACCTATTTGAGGAAGAAACCATTAAGCGATCTCGTCCTACTGCGGCTCCACAGCGCGATTTGCCGCGCATGAATGACCGCATCCGTATTACTCCTATTCGTGTCGTAAGTGCTGACGGCGAAATGCTGGGAGAAATGGAAACTGAAGCAGCTCTGGAATTGGCCCTGGGGCAAGGTCTGGACCTTGTTGAAGTCAGCCCCGAGGCCCGCCCGCCCGTTTGTCGTATCATGAATTACGGCAAAGTCATTTACGAGCGACAAAAGAAGACCAGTGGCCCCAAGCAACACAAGACTCAGCTGAAACAACTGCGGTTGCGTGCAAAGACCGGGCAACACGATATTGACGTAAAGGTCAATAAAGCACGTGAGTTCCTGGGCCGACATGACAAGGTGAAAATCAACGTCATGTTCCGTGGCCGAGAAAATGCTCACCACGACCGCGGTCGGGAAATGCTTGATGAAATCGTGAAGTCCCTGGTGGACGTCGCTTCGGTGGAACAGTCACCGAGGATGGAGAGCGGTCGCATGATGTCTGTGCTGCTCACTCCCAACAAGTAATCGCCGTCTCACGTTTGCTGTGAAGATGTGAAAAACGGCTTCAACTCATCCAAATGCTGGATGGTGCGAACGTTGGAATCATCGGTTGGTCCGGGTCGGTGGGGATTGAAGGCAAACACCTGCATCCCCGCCGCCAATCCGGCATTGATGCCGAAACTGCTGTCTTCCACGACGGCACAGTTTTCCGGTGCTACGCCGATTTCGTGCGCGGCTTTCAGAAACAGGTCCGGCTCCGGTTTCCAGACCCGGATGTCATAGGCGCTGAAAATCCGGTCGGGCGCAAAATGCTGGTTCAGTCCGGTCGTCTCCAGACATACGGCGATCTTGTTGAGCGGTGCGTTCGAGGCCACGCAGAACGGCAGGCTGATCGCCGCCAGCAGATCGTGCGCACCGTCGATCGCCTGCAGCTTGTCCTTCAGTACCGCGATCTGTCGTTCCCGGAAACTCTCCAGAAAATCTTCGGGAAGTGAGCATTCCAGTCGTGCTTCGATGGTTCGAAAGACGACCGACAGCTCGTTGCCGGCAAATTGCTGCAACGCCTCTTCGTGAGGAATCTCAAGGCCAAATTCAGCCACGAATTCAATCAACACGGCCAGCGACAGCGTTTCACTGTCCACCAGCGTGCCATCACAGTCAAAGATAACCGCCTCTATTCCAGGAGTATTCATAGTCTCTGTCACTTCTTCGGCCAGTCCGCCAGCTCCGACCACGTTCCATTGGAGGTATCGATGAGTCTGGCCAGCACGACACCGCAATAGCGTGACTCAGCGACCAGCTTCGCACCCGGCGGGTCCGTTCGCAGATCCGGGCGCAGGTCTGCCAGACGATGATTCAACAGCACCAGTCCTCGCTGATCCTCTGGCTGATATTCAAATGGCAGCAAACGGATGTTGCGTTTCCTGACGATCGGTACCAGTTGGTGAATGTCGCTTAACTGAAATTGATGGGAAACCGGAGCCACGTAAACCGTTGAGTTCTCCGGAACCTGTCTCCAGAAGTCACCATTTAAACCGTCTGACCAGTAACTGGCTTCCAGCCCCAGCACTTCGACAGCCCCTGGTGTTCCCAGTGCCGACAGCGAGTACTCTACAAGGCAGAACGGTCCACGAACGGCAAACTGCCGCACCGTGGTGCTCAGAGCAACAATGCAGATACATCCAGCGACGGTTTTCTTCCACCCTGATGGCGTCGCAGAGTCAGGACCATTGAGTCCACGCAGACGACCGGAACATGACCGCAACGCGGAAACGAGGCCTCTGGCTGCGATGAATGCAATTACTGGCATGATCACAAGGTATAGCCTGACGCCGTCATACACCGGAGTTCCTGGTACGGCAAACACGATTAGTGGCCATAGAACGGATGCCACAGCAAGGCATTCCACCCTGGTGAACTCGCGAGCACAAATGCGCCAAGTCGCGAACAACGTGACAGAAACCGGAAGCGTCGCCAGTGTCATGACAAATGGAAAGTGCCATGGAACAGTTTTATCAGTAAAACGCTGTCCCAGGTACCAGACATACAACGTCGGTCGATCTGCCGTACTGCTGACATACTGCAACGTATGGCCCAGCGGGTCCAGCCATAACCACGGCCACCCCGCATAGAAGACAACAAGCCCGGTCACGCCCCACAGGGCAAGTGGTCGAATCGCCGACCAGCGGAAGCACCAGATCGCCCAGGCGATCACCAGTGGTGGCACCAGCAGGCCCTGCACCTTTGTCAACAACAGCAATCCCCACAGCAACCCGCTGATCAGACTTTGCCGGTTCGTGGGAGGCGTATTTTTCGTCCACCATGCCAGCAGTGGCACCAGCGTTGCCAGCCATGCCAGGACAGTTCCCATTTCCTGCGTGGCCAGTCGCGCGTGTCCGATGACTCTGGGCATCAGCAACAGCAAAACGGCCGCAGCCACCGCGGTGGACATGTCGTACTGGCGACGAACAAATTCCATCAGCAGCAGCACTGTGACCGCCAGGGCAAGACATGAACCAAGTCTGGCTGCCGGAACGTTGAATGTTGATTGTTCGGCGCCGGGAATTGCCCACGATGTCAATTGATGAGCCGCTCCCAGGATCACTCGGCCAAGTGGAGGGAAGTCCGGCAGATAGGCCGGATCGCCGAAAACTTCTTCGGCCGCCGAAGGGGTGAACAACAAAGGACCATGATGCAGGAACGCTTCCAGGACGTAGATCCCCTGGCCAATATTGAAGGACTCGTCCAGAGTCAGCCCGGGCCCGGATGGCAGCGACGAATCGACAAGTCCGTGATTGATTCGCGACGCCGCAAGTAGAAAAGCAGCGACGGCAAAGAGCACCGAGATCAATATCGACTTCATGTGAAGATCTCAGTGAACGGGATGCCTGAAAAACGGACGCCGGGCCGTCGACTTCGTGCAATACTGTCGCGGTCAGTAAGGAATAGCAGCAGTTTACTAATTGTCGTGGACGATACTGGCTCGTGGGAGTAACGAAACTGCTATTGAAAATCGCTTTTCGCGGCCACAAGTCAGCGTGAAACGCTGTAGAAAGTTCTACGCATTCAGCAGTTCAAATACGCACGTCGATTCTGATTTCAGGAAAAACAAAGGCCAGCGAAGGCAGATTGCATGAATTCTGCCACCCTCCCCTCCTCGTTCAGCCCACAGCAGATTCCGCAGGAAGGGTTTCTGACGGCGAGGCATGAGGTGCCTTCCCGGGAAACAGACACAACAATGCAGGCAGGAATACCAGGTCGGCCACAAGTGCGGCGGCCAGCGTCGTACACCCCATTGCCGCAAAATTGACGTGAGTCGGCATCTGACTTGTCAACACAGTGCCCAGCCCGAGCGTGCAGACAACGGTGGTCATGACCAACGCACTGCCGACCGTCAGGAATGTGTTTCGATTTGCTTCAGACGGAGTCCGACCCTGGCGTCGTTCCTCTCGATAATGCGTGAGAAAGTGAATTGTATCGTCCACGGCGATGCCCAGGCAGATTGCGAATGAACACGCACTCGCGATGCCCAGCGAGTCATTGATCATAAAACGCAGAGTACCGGCGGCGGCCAGCGGCATGACGTTTGGCAGGATCGAAATCAGACCAAATCGAAGCGATCGAAACTCGATCGCAAGAACAGCGAAGATGATTACGGACGCCATCAACAGACTGTGGACAAGCTCTTCCACCACCTGTCGCACGACTCGCCCCTCGATAATGACATCGCTGACTATCTCCAGTTCAAATCCCGGGTTTGCGTCTTCGATCTGGTCCAGCTGGGCTTCGATTCGCGCGAACATCGGTTCATGACCGGAAATTCCCCTATCCCGCAGCCCGGTGACGATCTGAGCCTGACGTTTTTGGGGCCGGTAAAACTGATTCCGCAGTTCGTCAGGCAGCTGGCTGGCCAATATCGATCGGTGCTGTTTGTCAGAACCTCGAAACACAGACAGGCAGGTACGAATGGATCTTGGTTTCCCCGCCGATTTTTCACCAGCCAGCAGAGTCTCGCATTGTTCAATCACAGGCCACACATCGTTGCGCCCCTTCGATTCGTCCCACGACACCACCACTCGCAGAGACCTTATGCCGTTCATGACTTCGTCGCAGTCGCGCATCGTCTGACACGCTTCTGAGCCCTGCGGAACACGGTCGGTCAGCCTGTCATCCGGAATCAGCCCTGCTGCCACGCGGACGCACAGCACTGTGATCACGATTCCACAGATAGCAACGGATGTGGCATGCCGCGATGAAAAACCAATCAGTCCCGTGCACCGATTCATCAGTCGCGTGACGGGGTCCTTGTCAGAGGAGATGTGCATTCTGTCCGACAGCCATGAGTTTGCCAGCAGCGGCGTTAACAGAACAACAGAGAAAAAAGTCACCACAACGCCGATGACAGAAACCCGGCCAAATCCCGAGATCATTTCCGCACTGGACAACATGAGCGATCCAAAACCGATTGCTGTGGTGATGGAAGTGAGCAGACACGCCGGTCCGACTGACTGAACAGAACGATAAACCGCATCCCGCTGAGATTCACCGCTGGCCCGCAGCTGGCGAATCCTGACCACAAGGTGCATCCCGTCGGCAAAGCCCACCATCGTGATCAACACCGGAAGAATGATCTTTGCCAGTTCGTTTTCTGCCTGTCCAATCAGCTGCAGCCACCCCATCGTCCATATGACCGCCACGGTGGGTCCGCTGCCGGCGATAAATATGGCCGCCGGTCGCTTGAACATAAGCACGGCCAGCAGGCCAACCACTGAATACGCCATCAGTTGAATGCGGTGATGGTCTTCTGCCAATGCTTGATCATGCGCTGCGTGCAGGGCCAGCGGTCCGGTGGCGCGAACACGAATACCTGCCGGTTCCAGGATCTTCGCAACGTGACTTCGAATGGGACGAATAAGATCCCGTTCCTGCACGTCAAGCAGCATTAGCATCGTCGTGCCGTCTTCAGAAATCAGGTTTCCTGACGCCAGCGGATGTTCGAGCATTCGCGAACGGGCAGCCGCAAACTCTTCGACAGTGCCGTCTGCGTCGGGAAGAATCGGCGTGACGCGTCCGCGGAGCGAGACTTCCGGGATATCACCAGGCCAGACAAGTTTGTGCACCAACGGCATTCGGCTGATCGCAGCAGCAGCATGGCGTACTGCCGCCAATTGTCTGGGCCGAAAAAAATCCTCGTTTTCAAGCACAAGAACGAGCGGCGCGTTCAGAGTGAATGTTGCCTCTGCCGCATCCAGCGCCGTAGCAGCCTCTGCAGGCACCCATGACGCCGGAACAGATTCCGCAATGCGATATCCCCAATACCCCAACGCAGGAGGAAGTGACAGAAGAGCGACGAAGCACCATCCGATCAGCGGACGGTCTGCAATAATTCGTGCAATGAAGTTCATTCGGACAATGCTGACGCACAACGGAGCCGCCGTTTCACGGTGCCATGGTTGTGGCGAAAGTCACCAGTGCTTTGTCACAGGCAAGAATCAGGGTGGAAGCATTCGCCGGAAAACGGGGTCAGGTACCAAAAATGCAAAGCACCCTTCGGGCCGTTCCGGTTTTTGGTACCTGACCCCGTTTTCCTCGCCAACCCTAAAACCTGGCTGTGACAAAGCACTAGATCTACGATTGAACTTACCAACCTGATACAGACATCCCAATGAACAGACCCAAAGAAAGCCCTTATTGTGTGTTTTCTGCCGAATGCCTGCCGGTGAATCACATTATTCTGGCCGTCGGGTTGCACTCAGTGCCGACAGGCTGAAATTTCGTCGATGCTCGCGGAGAGAATCGCCAGGTGATAAAGTAAAACCGATCGTCCGATGGAGGTGTCAGCAGTTCCAATCACAGCAACAGGAGAATCCTGTGAACCGCATTGTCTTTCTTGCTCTCGTCGGCACGTTTCTTATCGGCGCCTTAACTGCTGCAGATGCGACTGAACCGCAGACGCGTATCGTGCTGATTGCCGGAAAGGTGAGCCATCCTTCCGGTCAACATGAATTCAATGCCGGCTGCGTCTTGCTGGCACGGGCATTGAATGAACACAGCAAACTTGCCGTACGGGTGGACGTTGTTCACGATGGCTGGCCCGAGGACGAATCGGTTTTCAGGGGAGCCAAAGCCGTCGTGATTTATTCTGATGGAAACGACCGGCACCCCACTAAAGGTCATGAAGAAACGCTGGATGCAATGGTCGACCGTGGAATGGGCGTAATGTGCATGCATTACGGTGTTGAAGTGCCGGCCAGACCGCGTGGGGAATACTTCAAGAAGTGGATTGGCGGACATTATGAAGGCGGTTTCTCATGCAATCCTCACTGGACAGCTCCGCTGGAACCTCATTCTGATCACCCGATTGCCAACGGCGTTCCGATATTTCCTGCAAATGACGAGTGGTACTACAACATGCGTTTCGCAAAACCGAAAACCGCTCTGGATATTCTCACGTCAACACCGACGCGAGACCGTATCAACCGCTACATTCACTGGACTCCGGCCGGAGAAAAGAAACTTGGAACCCGACAGACTCTGATGTGGGCGGTGGAACGACCGGATGGCGGTCGGGGCGTTGGATTCACTGGTGGGCACTGGCACCGGAATTGGGCCATCGATGACTTCCGTCGCATCGCTCTGAATGCGATGATCTGGACAGCCGGTATGGAAGTGCCCAGGGGTGGTGTCACTTCCCGCACCGTCACTGAAGCTCAGCTCAACGAAAACCTGGATCCTAAGAAGAAGATGGTCCACATTTTACTGCCGGGCGACGCCGACCTCAACCAGCCTGCTGCCGACCCTGTTGGCTATCGCTGGCCGGGTGGGCCTAAGAAATAGTCTTCAAATAATTGGAAAGCAAACGATCATATGTTTCGCATGATACTGTTCGTGGTAGTAGCTGTTTCGTTCGGGAATCCGTCTCCTGCCGAAGATAAGGTTCGTCCAACCGTTGTTTTGACGGACGAGGGACGCGCCGTGCATTTTTCCGGAATGTTGTTCGATGGTCATAACGACCTGCCATGGGAACTGCGCAAGAGCGGTAACTCATCGTTTGACCAGGTGGACATTGCAAAGAATCAGCCGCATCAGCACACAGATATCCCGCGATTGAAAGCCGGTGGCGTCAAGGCCCAGTTCTGGTCGGTATACGTTTCGGCAGACACGATGGTGACAGGTGATGCTTTGTTGCAGACATTGCAGCAGATCGACGTCGTCGATCAGATGTTGGAACGTTACCCGCAGACATTCGAATTTGCGTCATCGGCGGATGAGATTGAACGCATCGTCAAAGCGGGGAAAATCGCGTCCATGATGGGTGTCGAAGGCGGCCATTCGATCGAAGGTTCACTGGGCAACCTGCAGCGGCTGTACGATCGTGGTTGTCGATACATGACTCTGACTCATTCAAAGACGCTGTCATGGGCCGATTCCGCGACCGACGACGCGAAACATGGCGGCCTGACGGACTTCGGAAAAGAAGTCATTCGCGAAATGAACCGATTGGGCATGCTGGTGGATCTGTCGCACGTGTCTCCGGCAGTGATGCACCAGGCGATCGACGTCTCATCAGCGCCGATCATCTTCTCTCATTCATCGGCGCTGGCGATTAATGACCATGCTCGCAATGTCCCGGACGACGTGTTGCAGCGGATGCCGAAGAACGGTGGTGTCGTCATGGTGAACTTCTTTTCTAAGTTCGTCATCCCGACGGCACAACGAGAGGAAAACGAAGATGCTCCCGGCACGATTCATGACGTCGTTGACCACATCCACCACATCGCGACCGTTGCCGGCATCGATCATGTCGGTATCGGGTCCGACTTCGACGGCGTCCCTCGGTTGCCCGCGCAGCTGGAAGATGTTTCGACGTACCCACTGATTACTCAGGAACTGCTCAATCGGGGCTATACAAAGACAGACATTCACAAGATTCTTGGTGGCAACGTGATGCGTGCACTGCACGGCGCTGAAGCGGTCGCGAATCGTTGAACCCCGGAAAAGGCGTTACTTGATCTTGATCTGTGCCACGGGCGAACTGACCAGCACCGTCAGTTTTTTGTCCGGCGCCAGTGAGAAGATCGTGCGAATGTGCGGATCGGCGATCAGCAGATTCTGACCGTTGCGGCAAAGTCCGACGGGCCGATCCATTGGTTCGCCAGCAACCCACTTTTCTTTTTCACCGTCCGCGGTCACTTTCCAGACACAGTGCTCGTAGTTGTCGGTGACAAAGAATGTGCCGTCATCCGTTCGCACGATGTTGTGCGGCAGATTGAAGGGATGGCCTTTTACGAACGGTTCAATTTTTCCGTCGGGCGTTACCTTTTGAATCTGCCCGTCCTTGCTGGACGTCGACAACACCCACAGATTGCCATCGGAATCCAGGGTCAGTCCGCGAGGTGAATTGATGACGGCGAATTCCTGCGGCTCCTTCAGTCCTTCCTTCGGCATTTTCCAGATGCGATGGAGTTCCAGGTCGGCGGTATAGATTGTGCCATCCGCAGCTACCGCCAATGCCATCGGAATTCCAATCCAGCCGTCGGTCAATGGTTGCGGAGTACCAGCGTCGTCAAACCGATAGACTTCGCGAGTGGCGGAGTCTCCGGCAAGAAGTTTTCCGTCGTGATCGATTGCCAGGCATCGGACAGCGTTTAAAGGAGTGCGAAACTTCTTGGAACCCTGAAAGTAAATGCTCTTCTTTCCGTCTTCGACTTTCCAGATACCCGGCATGTTTCGATCAGCGACGTAGACGACGCCGTCAGCTGTTGCCGTGACCGCCAGCGGGTAATCGAATTCTGTGGGAGCGTCCTGTCCAAATGCGGCAGAAGCGGCAACGGTGACAAGAATCGAAGCAATGTTTTTCACGGCAGATAACTCGATGAATGGAAGTAAGGTGTAATTGTGGGTCCGGAAAAGGGGTCAGGCATCAATAGTGCGAAGCACCCGAAGGGCCGTCCCGGCTATTGGAGCCTGACCCCCTTTTCTGAAACGCTACGGTTTCCGCAACGCATCCCGAAATTCGTTCGGAGAATACTCGCGAGTCTGCCAGTCATCGACAAACTGTCGGTATTCGGCCGAATCCGGAACCTGGTCGTCTGATGAAAAAGGATACCGAGTCATTGCCCGGAATGGGAATGGTTCGGACGATTGCCCGTAAATTGTGTTCAGATCGGCGTCTTTGTCATAGCCAATGTTCGTCAGCACGAAATCCCGTTTCCATCCTTTCGGCAGCACTTCTGTCGGTGCCGCAAATTCTATGGTCAGTTCGTCCCCTGGTCCCATAACAACCATCAAGTCGTCATGGTCAATCAGCAATGGCGTCGACTCTCCGTACCGAGTAAACCGCCCAGCGATCGTAGGCCAGCGTCGGGTCGTGGTTGCAGCAGCGTAGTCATACCCTTCCGGCGCGCGGCCGTTGCGGAATAGTGCATTGTCGTCGTAGGTACGTCGGCTGAAACCTCGAAAATGCAGATCCGAGGCCAGCAATGGACACGGCCGAGTCACCGTATCGGCATTCTCTTCGTCGACGGTGAAGAACGCCTGATCCCAATACAGCTCCATGCTGGAACGAACGCGGAAACGGTAATCGCTGTCGGAAAAGATGTCAGAAATATCAATGACCATTGCTTTGGTCTTGCCACTGGGGAATCCAACGAACGGGCGAACAACTTTCCAGCCACCTCGGCCATCGGGCACTTCGACCGACGGGCCAACGGGGCCGTCTACGCCGGGGTTCTGTTCGATGCCAAGATTCAATGACGTATCGGTCGGAAATACCCAGCCCGTCAGAAACAACCGAATATTATGCGATGCCATCGATCCATCGGGCAGGTCACCCAGATCAAACTCCATCACCCATTCATCTGTCAGTCCCTGCACGATGCGGCCTTCGAACGCCTGGACATACTCGCCGTCGGCCGCTAACAAACCTGGCAGCAGATCGTTGCCACGACCATCGATGATCGATGCTGGATTTCTCGGTTGTCTTACAGTGTGAATTCTGTGGGCCGCCATGTCCGGCGAACCGACTTTTTCGTTCGTAAAGATCTCCACATCTGCTGGATGGTCGATTGCGGTAAGTTGCACCTGATCAAAATAAGCCGTTTCCCACAGTTCTTCGGTCAGCTGCAGGACGTATCGTCCATCTTTTTCAACCAGTGATTCGCCCCGAATTAACAGATTTTCCCACTCACGCGTTGGTGCGATTTCACCGTTGGCCTGAACCAGACCGAGCGGCGCGGCCCACAGGCAGTCACTGAAGAATTCGAAACGCTCGCCGGTCCACGTGTATATGTACGGACACGAACCTTTCAGAATCTGCGGTGCCAGAATGCCAATTCTCGATCGCAGCAGGTCCCGGACCGTGATGTCCTGAGGAATGCCGTCGGTCCAGATGACGCGAATTGTGTCCGCCGCCTCTGTCTTGCCCAGACCCAGATGAATCTTTGGCTTGTTGATGACTTCTGCGTGATACAACGATCCGGCTCGAACTTCGATCAACGATCCGATTCCATGCATGTTGACTCGATTGGACGGAAACTGAGGATCATCGGGAACGGCTCGGACAACGACGTCAATCCAGTTGTTGGTGTTGCCGCCGTCGTTCGTAAGCAATCCCAGAGCACCGTCAGCTGCGGAAACGTAGACGATGTCCAGGTCACCGTCGTCATCGATGTCGGCAGCCGTACAGGATGACGCAGTTGCAGGTAACACCTTTTCCGGCAGAATCGACACGGCCAGCGGGTTTTCAGTGCCCTGACAGTTTACAGAATCCATGGCGCCGTCGTTATCCAGGTCTGTGAATACCATTCTCTTGCCAAACCAGTCAGACTGATCTTCGACACTCGGTCCCGCATACCACAGCAGGGTTCTGCCGTCAGCATCCGGCCCCACGACATCACAGCACGTTACGGAAGATACGTCGCTTGCGACGACGCGTTCCGAGTCGACAGGAACCCAGCGAAAACGACCGTGCAGGATGTTCTCCAGGCAGCCTGTCGTTCCATCCGCGGAAACTCCCACAACATCAATCGCAATGTCCTGATTCCAGTCAACCACAGCCAACGCTTGAATTTCGTGTTCCGGTAATGATGCCGAATCATTCATGTTCTCAAATAACGTGCCATCGATATTCTTCCACAACGTCATCCCTGCGTCGGTCGCGAAAATCAGATCCAGGTCTCCATCGGCTTCCAGGTCTGCAGCGACGATATCGTTGACATCCGGAACAGCCTCTTGCTGCGGCAAAACGTCCAGTGAACGAACTCCGTCTTCACCCAGCACGTTGCGAAATACAACAACACCGTCGTTGCTCCAGGCAACGACGTCCAGGTCTGTGTCGTACCAGCGATTCTTTCCTGCCGGGTCCGTCACGATCTTCCGGTCGCCGTCTGCATCTCGCAGCAGCGCCGGATTCTTGATATCGCTGATGGCTTTATCAAAGTCGCGATCGATATCGACCAGCAGAAACTCGGTGACGCCGAATTCCTGCTTCGCAGATGCCATCAGTAACGTCCATTCTGCGGTCAGGTCCGTTCCACGGGAATAGACTTCGATCGTGCCATCGCGGGCTACGATCAGATCGTCAAAGCCGTCCAGATTCATATCCAGCAATTCGACCTGAGTGACTCCCGTGACCGTAGGCAGGCCCTGCGTCGGCAGAAAGGCTTTGACGACTGTCGGTTCCGATTCCGGAATTGCGCCCGCTTCCTTAGCGGCAGCAAGAAACTCCGTGTCGAAGTTCAGCAGCAGGTATTCCAGCACGTTCATGTTCAGTCGGCGCTGGTCAATTTGTGTGGCCAGCTCCGGCAGTAACAGGTTTCCGACCATCATGGCGGGCCCCATCAGTGTTGCGCCATTGCTGCCGTCGAATTTGCTGAGAGCAATTGTAATCGTTTCCACCAGGTCCATTCGGCGCTGTTTCCTGATGGACTCGTTAAGTGGGGCCAGCAGTGTCTGGGCAGACTTCAACGTTTCAGTAATCTGCAATGCCAGTGCGCGAGTCTCTTCGTTTTTTGAATTCAGACTGAGCGCCTGTCGCTGCAACAGTTTCTGCAAAGCGAAAAGATTCTGTGGCGCCAGTTCGAATGATTGTCTTAGTGCCGCCAGCAATTCCGGTGACTCTGCGTAGTCGCGGTGGCCGTCCATGGCCATCGCCAGAGCAAAACGAAAATCGGCCGCTTCTGGTTGAGCATCGGCCGCGTCGCGCAACAGTGCGAGCCCCGTTGTGATGCTTGGTGATTCCGGTGAATCATCGTGGACAAGAAGTTTGCCCATCAGCAAATCCGCCAGGGCAGCGTCGTAGCCGTCGGTCCACAACTCGCGATAGGCGGTGACAGCTTGCCTGCTTTTTTCAACTGCCTCGCGATACGCCTGAACTTTTTCCGGAGAGCCGGATCGTGTGAATGGAGATTCGCGGTCGATCAACGACAGCACACGAGAGACCGCCAGATTTCGCCGAGCAAGGCGGTTCTGAGGCAGCAGGTCAGCCAATTCAGCAAACGCTTTTTCCGCGTCCGGCCATTCCTTGTTTTCCAGATAACCGACGCCGCGGCTCCGGAGTGTGATCGCCCTGGCATACTGCTGCTTCGTCAGAGCCACCGGTTGCGGATCCTTCGTGCCGGGATCCGTAGTCGTTTCTGTTTCCTGTTGGCCATTATTGCAGCCGGAAAATCCCAGAACCACGGCTCCTAAGATCAGCCCGGATACGAAGCGTTGTAACATCATTCAGGTCCCGGATTCGTTCGACCGAATCAACTTGATTGTATGCAGATCGTTGTCCCGGCACGGATACGCGCGGAACAAGGATGGCTGTTTTCACGACAGACTCCATAACGCATACGCATCGTACCTCTTTCCGGCCCGGACAAAAATCTGACAGCTGGCCGGATTTCGGAGACTTTCCATTGAAAAACAGCCAGTGACGTCCTGTTGAGTCGTGATGTTCCCCATCTGCCGTGACAGGCGCAAGAAAAGACCGCGCTGTCTTACCAGCGCGGCCTTTGGTCTTCTGAGTTTTGCAGGCGAATTTGCAGTGTTTATTCGACGTCCGGTCGTCGACGTTCGCCGCCGTCTTCATCGCGTGGAGGACGGTCACCGTCGCGTTGAGGGCGATCACCTCCCGGTCGATCACCTCCCGGGCGACCACCGCGGCCCTGCTGGCCGCCGCGAAAACGTTCGAGCATTTTGCGGAATTCGTCCTTGTCGACAAATCCATCCTTGTTGCCATCCAGTCGGTCGAAGCCCTCTTTCATGCGATCCGGAGCTTCTTCCTTTGACAGTTTGCCATCCTTATTGGCGTCCGACTCAGTAAACCGAGCCATCATCTGTTCCGGGCCGAATCCCCCGCGATCACCACGGTCACCACGCTCACCTGGCGGACGATCACCATCGCGTGGCGGACGATCACCATCGCGTGGCGGACGGTCGCCATCACGAGGTGGTCGGTCGCCGCCGGGACGACCCATGGCTCCCATTTCGTCGGCCGTGATTCGACCGTCCTTGTTGCGATCCATCCGCCGCAGAACCACGATGGCCTGGTCGATTTCTTCTGATTCCAGTATGCCATTATGGTTTCTGTCCAAAGCCCCCATGATCGGTCCGCCAAACGGAGGACGTCTTCCATCGCCTCCACGAGGAGGTCCACCGCCAGGCCGGCCACGTTCACCTCCACGCGTTCGGTCCCCGCCCTGGCCCCGCTCGCCATCTCCGGGGCGGTCTCCATCACGTCCACGTTCTCCGCGGCCGTCTTCTCGCGGCCGGTCTCTTTCCTGAGCACCTTCGCGCGGCTTATCACCGTCCTGTTGTGCGACCGCCAGATCAGTCGTCATTACCGATGCGGCGCCGATCAGCAGCCATGTTGCAAGCTTTTTCATGTTCTTGTCCTGTGTAAGTGATGAAATGTCGTTCGTGATTGTTGAAGTCTAAGTTCCTACAGCGTTTCACGTTGACTTGTGGCCGCGAAAAACGCTCTTCGACAGCAGTTTCGTTACTCTCACAAGCCAGTAACGTTTACAACAATAAGGAAACTGCTCTCGTTCAGATAAACCGTTGAAAGGCCGATTGGGTGTCGGTGTTTTTAGGACAATCTCGGCGGCCAGGGCGGGCTGATCTGCCTGGGCTTGTGGATTATCGTCCGAGCGTTTGTAATGTGCCGGACACGACAACAGCTGATTTTTCCCGAGCCGAACGCCACTGAAACCTCTCACCGCCGGAAGCAAACCGCCGATGTCATTGATCCCGATCATACTTGAAGACCTGACACAAGCTCGTATCTATGCCAATGACATGCTTAGCCATGTCGACGAGTCCATGTGGTTCCGACAGCCTGCCGAGGGAATCAACCACGTGGCATGGCAGGTTGGGCACATGGCCATCGCGCAATACAATCTGTGCCTGAAGCGGGTGCGAGGTGTGCAATCAGACGATGACAGCCTGATTCCGGTCGAAGAATACGGCAAACTCTTTGGCAAAGGTTCGCTGCCATCAATCAGCGAGCACGATTATCCGCTGCCTGTCGAAATCCGCGGGGCATTTGACCGAGTGTTTGCCGCCGTCGAACGTGAAGTTGCCGCGTTGGACGAGACCATTCTCACGGGATCAGCTGGTCCCGCCCATCCGATGTTCACAACAAAAGGCGGATCACTGCGTTTCAGTGCGAAGCACGAAATGCTGCACGTTGGACAAACCGGATTGCTGCGACGACTGCTGGGGTGCGAAATAATTCGCTGACGTCTCAGCGTATTACGCTGACTCGTGGCCGCGAATGACGTGTTCCAGCCTGAGGAAATGGCCTGTCCACGAGCCAGAACGGTTCACGAGAACAAGTGACTATTTTAATCCCGATAACGCAGACGCGCTACGGAATCGCATCAAGCACCGCTTGAAACGGCAACTCTTCCAGACTGCCAAACCGCGGATCGCTCTGCAGCCGCGCCTTCGAAATGGCGGGCGACGACAGGCCACACAAAAACCGAGCCAGTTGCACGCGATCGGGCAACTGATCCTGTAGTTCGGTCTGTGCTTTTCGAATCCGCTCGGCCGCTTCGTCTGCCAGTGATGCGATCGCCCGCTTGTCGAGTCCTCGTGTGGGCGGATCCAGGCACGATGAACAGTGTCCGCAACTACGATCCAGAGGTTTTCCGAAATGGTGACACAGGTGCGCAACCTGACATTCGCGGAGATCCACCAGACGAATGACCTGATTAAGCCGATCCAGTTCGCGGCGTTCCCGTTGCATGCCCTGATCGTACAGATGGTCCACTAACGCATCATGGTCTTCCGGCACCCGCAACCGGCGATAGCGATTGCGAACGCCGGTCACCTTCAACTCCAGCATTTCCTGATTGCCAAGATAGTCCAGTGCCCTTACGAATCGGTCACGTGGCTGCTGCAGTTTGCGTGCTGCTGCGTCCACGTCAATGTAGAACCATGTCTGCTTCTTCTTTGATTCAGCCAGCATGCTGCGCAGGAATTCACGACGTTCTCCTTCGAACTTTGCCAGGATTTCGGCCGACGACATCAATGGTTTGAATTGATATCCGGAATAGAACGGAGTTCCTCCCGCCAGATAGCCTTCCAGTTCCAGGTAGGTCATCAACGTTCGAATGACCAGAATTCGGATATCCGAGCTCCGCGCCAGGTCGTTGTAGCTGACATCAAACTCTTCGTCCTGAGAAAATATTTCTCTCACAAACCGGTCCACAGAATCTCGGGTGGGCGTGTCGCCCAGTACGAAATTCTCTAACACAGTCAGGTCTTCAGAACATGCCAGAACTTCACATGTGGCCGGTGCTCCGTCTCGACCGGCCCGCCCGATTTCCTGTGAATAGTTCTCAAGACTCTTGGGCATGTTGTAATGATAGACATAGTGAATGTTGGATTTGTCGACACCCATGCCAAACGCAATCGTCGCGACGACGATGCCGTGATCAGATTCCAGAAACCAGTCCTGCACCGATTCCCTGACGTCCGGTTTCAGTCCGGCGTGATACGGCTTTGCCGAAAAATCGGCCGCCGTCAGTTTGTCTGCAACCTCCCGCGCCGTCTTCTGCAGCGTGACGTACACAATCGTGGGGCCAGCAGGCCGTTCCTGCAGCCGACTGATCAGTTCGCGGTCACGGTCGTCGGCAGTCACAGGCGTCATCAACAGTGTCAGATTGCTGCGATAGAATCCCGTGCATGTGGCGCAGGCTTCGTCGATCTGAAAGACCCGACACATGTCCAGCAGCACCGGTGGAGTTGCCGTTGCCGTCAGAGCAAGAATCCGTTCGGCATGGAACTGTTCTGCAAATGTGGCCAGCTTCAGATAGTCCGGTCGAAAGTTGTGGCCCCACTCAGAAATGCAGTGCGCTTCATCGACGGCAAACAGTGAGATGCGAATTCGCTGCATCTGTTGGCGAAATCTCTCGTTGTTGAATCTCTCCGGGGCGACGTACAGCAACTTCAGTCGGCCTGCGGAAATATCGTCCATCACCTGCCGATAGTCGTCGGCAGACAAAGTCGAATCCAGTCGCCGAGCGGCAATACCACGCGCCGCCAGGGCATCGATCTGATCCTTCATCAGCGCGATCAATGGCGAAACGACCAGCGTCAGCCCATCAAATGCCAGTGCCGGTAGCTGGTAACACAACGACTTTCCGCCTCCCGTGGAAAACACAGCCGCGGCCGAATGGCCTGCCAGCAGATTCTCAATGACGGCCTGTTGACCATCACGGAATTGGTCGAATGCAAAGTACTGCTTAAGAAGTTGTCGCGCGTCGTACGGCATGGTGCTGTTTTTACTGAATTCCGGCCGGCGATTCCAGCGTTCCATGGTTTCTGCCGCGGACTTTCAGGCATTGTGTTGCGCAGTAGACGCCAAATCCCGCGTTGTGCGAAGGGTGACCCGACCCAGGCGTGAGCCAGCCCGCGCTGGCCTTCGACTTCAGATCTGAACCAGGAACCCCGGCACACCATTCTTTCCCATCAACGATAGCCTCTTGAATCAGCCTGATTTCCCGATAGGCTTCTGACCCCTGCCTCAAGTTCCTGCTGCTCTGGAAAGTCTCCTCATGCGTGCTGCGTCTGTCTCACTGGTTGTCTGCACGATATGGCTGGCCATTCTGCCTGCCGCCAACGCCGACGAAGTTCGGGATAACGATCATCCGATTCAGGCCCTGCTGGTGACTGGTGGCTGTTGTCACGACTACGATCGGCAGAAATTGATTCTGCCACGCGGCATCAGCGCTCGAGCCAACGTGCGGTGGACGATCGTGCATCAGGGCGGCACAACAACCGATACCCCGATCCCGCTGTACAACGATCCCAACTGGGCGGACGGGTTCGATATTGTGATCCACAACGAGTGTTTCTCACACGTCACCGATCTGGAGTTCGTGGATCGCATCCTGCAGCCGCATAAGGATGGGCTACCGGCGATCCTGATTCACTGTGCGATGCATTGTTACCGAGTCGAAGATGATCGCTGGTTCAAATTCGTGGGGCTGCAGTCGCCCGGGCACGGGCCGCACTATTCGTACGCGGCAGAAAACGTGAAGCCGGATCATCCGATCATGCAGGGTTTCGGTCCCCTGTTTGTGGCTCCCAAAGGCGAGCTGTATCACTCGATGAAAGTTTTCGATACCGCTACGCCGCTGGCTCAGGCAAACCGGCAGGCTGACGGAATGCCTCAGGTTTGTGTATGGACCAACGATTATCAGGGCACCAAAGTCTTCGGCTGCACGATGGGCCACTACAACGAAACGATGGCCGAACCGAAGTATCTGGACATGATGGCCAAAGCCGTGTTGTGGGCGGTGGGCCGTGATCCGGAAAAGGACTTCAGATCGTCAACGGAAAAAATCGACGAAGAAATCAAAGCTTTGATCGCGACGCCCATTCAGAAGAACGCCGCCAATCATCTGCTGCCTCAGAACTGCTGCGGCGATGGCAACCTGGCGTACGGCAAGCCGGTTACATCCAAGAGCGAACAGCCAGGCAACTTCCGGAAACATCTCACCGACGGGCTGCTGAATACTCGATATTGTCCGTCCGGATCGCAGGTCGATGAATGGGTAACAGTCGACCTGGAAGAGCCACAGCACGTCCGCGCAATTCGGCTGCACTGGGAAAAACCAACAGACACCGTCTACAAATATATCGTCGAAACGTCTGCTGATAACGAAAACTGGACTCGTGTCGCTGATGCTTCAGGCAACGAGGAGCCCGGCGCTATTCGAGCTCACAAGGTGGACGCTCCGGACACGCGATATATCCGCACGACGTTCCTGGGGGCCAGCAGAGGACTGTGGGGATCCATCTGGGAACTGGAAGTATCAGCCGGTGAACTGCCTGAATTACCCGAAGTCGTCGCGTCCGCTGGTTCAGCTGCGTCGATCGGGGATGTGCAGACTCCACCGGGCTTCAACGTGACGCTGTTCGGCCAGCCGCCCGTTGTTAACTATCCCGTGTGTCTGACTGCGGCAGCCACGGGCGAAGTCTTTGTGGGCGTGGACGAACAGGGATCGCTGGGCAAGGAATCCGGTCGCGGCAAAGTGTTGCGTTGCATCGACACGGATGGAGACGGCATGGCTGATCAAATCAACCAGTTCGCGAAGATGGATCACCCGCGTGGTTTGATCTACGACGACGGTTCACTGTGGGTGCTGCATCCTCCGTACCTGAGCGTCTTTCGCGACACCGACGGTGATGGAGAATCTGACGAAAGCGAAGTGCTGATCGAAGGCATCAGTACGGAAGAAGTCAGCAAGCGTGGAGCCGACCATACAACCAATGGAATTCGGATGGGCATCGACGGCTGGATCTACATCGCCGTTGGTGATTTCGGCTTTACAAAGGCTGTTGCGAAGGATGGCACGATGCTCAGCAAGCGGGGCGGTGGTATTGTTCGCATTCGACCCGATGGCAGCGAAATGGAGATTTACTCGTGGGGACAGCGAAACATTCTGGACGTGGCGATTGATCCTTACATGAATATTTTCACCCGAGACAACACGAACGACGGCGGCGGCTGGGACATTCGCGTGTCACACATTCTGCAGACCGCCAACTACGGCTACCCGTCACTTTACAGGAACTTCAGTCAGGAAATCATGCCGCCACTGGCCGACTACGGTGGAGGTTCCGGTTGCGGGTCGATGTACTTTCACGACGAACGCTGGCCCGCTGAATATCGCAATCTGCTGCTGACATGCGACTGGGGAACCAGCATCGTTCATAGCCACAACATGCCAGGCAACGCCGCCACCTTTGATCCACAGCAGGACGTTTTTCTGAAAATACCCCGCCCCACGGATATCGACGTCGATGCCAGTGGGCGGATGTACGTCAGCAGCTGGAAGAACGGCAAGTTTGCCTACGACGGTCCGGACGTGGGATTTGTGGCTCAGATCACGCCAGCTGATTTTGTGCCAAAGCCTGTGCCGGACGTGCAGCAATTAGAAGACGCTCCACTGGTCGATTTGCTGCAGCACCCGTCCGGTACGATGCGACTTCACGTTCAGTTTGAGATTCTGAAACGTAGCGGCAACGATCGGTTGGACGGAGCGGAAGAAGGTTCCCCCGCCCCGTTGCACGAGAATCTTTTCGCTCTTGCCGCTGATCAGAACAAGCCACTCTACGCACGCGTTGCAGCCGTCTTTACTCTGAAACAGGCGCTCGGTGCACGTGCCAACTACAGGTTGGTGCAGCTCGCGAAAGACGCGTCGCTGACGGAACACTGTCTGCGAGCAATCGCGGATCGTAAGTCGGCATTGGATGGTGTGTCGCCAGGCCCGTTTCTGGAAGCTCTGCAGAATCCGAATCCGCGGGTCCAGGCGGTCGCACTGATCGGGCTGGGGCGCATCATGTCTCACGCCCTGGACAATGGGTTTGTCGTCAGCGACGCTAACGGTGAACAGTCCGCGTCCGAGTTCGCGAAGTCAGTGGCGGACTCAATTCTACCTCTCACTATCCATGACACAGTTAGTCCCGCTGTCGATGGAGACGACTGGCGACTGCCGCATCCGGAACGAGTGATTCCTCACCTGGCCGTCAGAGCACTGGTCGAAATGCAGGCGGTCGACGGATGTATTGCTGCACTGAACACCCCTTACCGAGACGGAGCACTGTGGGCTCTGAAATCCATGCACAGCGAACCAGCAATCAACGGCCTGTTTAAAACGCTCAGCGCGACTCGCGACGAAGTACTCCGCCGCGAAATCTGGACGACGCTGATTCGCCTGTACCATCGTGAAGGAAAATTCACAGACGACAGCCGCAGCTGGTGGGGGACTCGACCGGATAACACCGGACCATATTACGACCGCCAGGAATGGAGCGAATCGAAGCGCATTGCCGACGCCATCAAAGTTGCTTTATCCGAGGCTGATGAATCGCTGGCCGCTCACGTCAAGGCGCAGTTAAAACGCCACGTCGTTAACCTGGACGGCATCAGTGCTGCCGACATCGCATCCATGAAAGAACCGGAATCCGCAATCCAGCTGCCCAAAGTCGATCCCAATAATCCCAATCAGATCGCCAACCTGCCCTACGAAACCGTTCGGTCGCGAGTTGTCAACGTTCAGGGCAATGCCGATGCCGGCAAGGAACTGTTCCGCAACCAGTCCTGTCTCAGTTGCCACACCGTCGCCAATGGGCAGCAGCCGAAGGGGCCTCACCTGGTTGATATCGGCAAGCGTTACAAGATAAACGAACTGATTGAATCGATCGTCGACCCCAGCAAAAAAATTGCTCAGGGTTTCGACACATGGACCTTCGTCATGGCGAGCGGCAAAGTCCACAACGGATTTGTCGTTCTGGAAAGCGCGGAAACCGTCACGATCCGGCAGAACGATGGTCTCAGTGTGGAACTGCTGCAGGACGATATTGACGAACGCGTCAAGCAGGAGATTTCGATGATGCCCAAAGGTGTCGTCGGCAATCTCACACCGGAGCAACTGGCCGACCTGGTCGCATGGCTGCAGACGCTGCATTGATTCAGTCGTGTTGGGACCCCATAGGCCTCACCTCCGCATGGCCGCAATACAAGCTCGAAGTGCGAGCGAGTGGGGCTCGTCCGCTCTTGTCCTCATGGACGCTGCGTGCTTATATCAGGAACGACAAATCACTCGTGAGTACTCACGAGCACGCTTGCGGCAACATTTACTCGTTTGCATCCTCGACGCGTAACTCAGATCATCAGAGTCCGAAACGCGTTTCCCAGAGTCCCGATAGATTTACCACCAGATCTCATCCGGAAAAAATCGGGACACCAGATCGCGGTAGAACGGCATCAGTTTCTCAACGTCCGGTGCTGCATTCGATTTTGTATACAGATCGTAAGGATTGAATTCGCGAACGCAGTGAAACATTTCGCGATCTTCGTCGTTCATCAGATGTGTGTACGCACCTTCACGATGAGCCGCGTAGAATGAGTGGTATCGGATTATGTACTGAGCCTCGCGCGGAACAAATTCCTTCACGACGTTGTACAGATACTCGTCGTGCCCCCACGACATCAGCACGTTGTCCAGGCCACATCCGGCCTCATATATTCCATTCACCGTTTGATAAGATTCGTCGTGCCAGTCCGGGTTCTCCTGAAAGAACTCGTGATAGACGACAGCTTCTGAATAGCGGCATCCCACGGGGAACGTGTCTCCCGTAACCGCCCATTGAGGTTCATCAAACAGACACAGCACTTTGCCCATGTCGTGGATCAGTCCCGTGAGCACGAACCAGTCCGGATGTCCGTCAGCGCGAATCGCCTCGGCCGTCTGAACGGCATGGATGATCTGAGGCAACTCGGTGTCCGGATCGCTGTCGTCCACCAATTCGTTCAGGTATTCCATCGCCTGCCAGATACCCATCCGCCGAGTTCGCAGGGGAAGATACTTTTCGTGTGCAGAGCGGACAAACTCAACCGTCTGACGGATGTGATTCTGGCGGTAGAACTCGCGGACTGAATCTCGAACCTGATCTCCATAATCGCGAAACCCCTTCGATTGATCGCTGTCGCCTTCCTGATAACGGTTTCGCACGTCGTCGTCCCAATCACCCAGCGATGACAACGGATTCTGCGATGAAGTATCGTCGGGGGGCTGCATTTTAATGCCTGCTGCCTGTAAAAGTAGGCCGAAACTATGGGAGCACGATGGTAGTGAGTAGCCCAGGTTGCTTGCAACCTTTGGGTGCCGAAGGCACAAGAGGCTGCCACGGCAGGACTTTATGGCAATTGATGTCGCAGAACGTTGCACGCCTCCTGTTGCTGCGCAACACTGGTTGCAAGCAACCGTGCTACCCATTCGCAGTAGACGGACCGAGCGAAGCGCTGTTCCGGCATCGTCAGCTCATTTCTCGGTATATTGCATTGCCGGTTGCAGTGGCGTCGCTGCGCTCCTGGATCCGGCCTACTTCCTACTTAATTGATTGACTTCAGATTGGCGGACATCTCCCTATGAAAGTTCCCAGCCTTTGCGGTAGTCTTTCCGTAGCAGCACGTCGGCTTCTTTGTCACCGGTGCTCATGGCGACCGGGTCATAGGTAATCTCGCGTCCGACTCGGTAGGCCACATTGCCCAACAACACGACTTCAGTGAATGGCCCTGCGTAGCCGAAATTACTGCCTGTCGCCGACCCCGTTTTGCAGGCCGTAATCCACTGTTGATGGTGATGAGTTCCGGAGAACGGTGTGGCCGTTTTTTCGTCGCCGTCAGCCGCCGCCTCGCCCAGCAGTCTGGGCTGCTGACCGTGCTCGATGGCAATCTCGCCTTTCGAGCCAAGAAACAGTGAACCGTTCATGGGAAGTTCTGCGGCGATGTCAGCTTTGGGTTTCGTGGCACCTTCGTACCAATACACGTCCAGCTCACCGTTTTCCTTTTGAGCTGGAAACGTAAATCTGGTCGTCATGTGCGTGGGGCCGCTGAGTAGGTGAGGAGGCGGTCCCTGCGAATCAACCCTGACCGGCCGACCTCCCAGATTCAACGCCTGGAATGTCGGGTCTAATAAGTGAATCGCCATGTCACCAATGGCGCCGCACCCGAAGTCCCACCAACCTCTCCAGCGAAACGGGACATAGGCTTGATGGTAGTCACGTTCTTTTGCCGGTCCCAGCCACAGATCCCAATGCAGGTGTGACGGCACTTCCGGCGTCTGTGCGGGTTGGTCCATTCCCTGGCTCCACCACCTTCCAGGCCGGTCAGTAATAACGTGCACCTCTTTGACGTCGCCAATTGCTCCAGCCTGCAGCATTTCGACAAGGCGAACATAGCCGGGATGCTCATGATTCTGAGTGCCCATCTGAGTCGCCAACTTGCGAGCCGTGGCCACCTGCGCGATTCTGCGCGCTTCTTCGACTGTGTGCGTCAGCGGCTTCTCGCAATAAACATGCAGATCCCGCAGCATCGCCCGCATGGTGGCTGGAGCGTGATGATGATCAGGAGTGGCCACGACGACCGCATCCAGGTTCTTCTGGTCCAGCAAACGGCGATAGTCGTGATATGTCTCCGCACCTGGATGTCGTTTTGCCGCCGCGCCCAGACGTTGTTCGTCCACGTCACACAATGCCACAATCGATTCGGTACTGACTGCGGCAAGGTCACTTTGGCCGCGTCCACCGACACCAATTACTCCGATGTTCAGTTTTTCGTTTGCACCAAACGCACGTGCGGGAACAAAGTACGGTGCTGCCAGCGCGGCGGTGCCGGCTTTCAGGGCCGTACGGCGAGTGAAAGATGATCGGCTCATAAGGGGGCTCCTTTGGAACGGCATTTGGTGGAAGAATGGGCGGTGGGCGTCTGGTTGTCCGAAAAATCAGTGCGTCAGTCCTGATCGACCAACAACACAATCAAATCATATCGTGGTTGAAAACGACGCAACAGGCACAAGGCCAACATCGAGACGTCAGCAGCAAAAACGAAACGCACGCGGAACCAACTATTCGAGCCTCAGACTGACATTGCTGCCTTGCAGCAGGGTAGAATGTCCGTCAATCCGATCGGACTCCTGCAGCGAGAAACCATGATGTCGAAGACAAGCCGCTTTCCAGTGATTTTAGTCTCATGTGTTTGTGTGACCAGTCTGTCGGCAATGGCAACGGCAACGGCAGACGATTGGCCGCAGTTGCAGGGAGACGCACAGCACTCCGGTAACGCACCTCATGTGCTGCTACCGACACAGCCAGGACTGCTGGCCGCCATTCCGCTGACCGATGCCGTTCTGGCCGCGCCCGTGGTGAGCGACGCAAAAGCCTTCGTGATTGACGCGTCGGGAGTCGTCTTTGCTATCGATACAAACACGTTGCAGGTGGTCTGGAAGTTTGCCACCAGCGGAGGGGCCGGCAACTGCAACAACGTCGCGGCCCCGGCGGTCATTGGCAAGTACGTACACGTTGGCACAATGGCCGGCCATTATTATGTGCTGGACCGCGACAGCGGCACGGTGGTCAGCAAGATCGATTGCGGCGAGCCCGTGTTCGCAGCACCTGTTGTGGGTGAAGATCGAGTTTACTTCGCGACGCTTGGTGCTCGGGTTTATTCGGTTAAGGCAGACGGGGACATCGTCTGGACCTGGGACTTTGTGAAAGAAGTCGTGGGCTTCGACGGCGATCGTTGGAAGGGCGAAGACTGGGTCGCGTTTCGCGGCGATCGCGTCACGTGGCGCGATCATTTTGTGTGTTCACGAGATATTTGTCTGGTTGACAAAACGGTCGTGATGCCGGCGGGTGGGCGTACCGTATTTCTGGAAGACGCCGGAGACAGCCCCAAACTTCGTACCGTTGCTGAAATCCCTGCGTACGCCGGCAAGGAGTTCCCTGCAACATTCGGTCAATGTGCCGACGAAGCTGGCAACGTGTATGTACAATGGCATCGCCGCGACAATGCCGGTCGCGTCGAGATCCTAAAGCTTGTCGGCGACGAACTGGAAACCAGTTTCGTGCCCGGGACGGAGACATCGATCGACCGCCACGGCCTGCTGAGTTTTACGTCGGTCAGCGTGCGCGACAACGACGTCTACCGCGTTCGTCCGGAACACGGAGTCGGACTCTGTCGGCACACCATCGGCCGCGAGCAACCAGAAGTTCTGTGCGCAGCCGGGGCAATCTGTCCACCGGTGTTGACTCATGACCACGCCGTCTATGGGGGACTGGACGGCCAACTGCACATCGTGCCGCTGCATGAAGGCCAGACAACTTCGTTTGCGACGGCATTCGGATCGCCGATCACGGCGCCGGTGGCGATTGCTGGCGAGCGAATTTACGTTCCGTGCGAAGATGGATACCTGTACGTGCTCGGTGCGGACGGCAATGCGCCGCTACCGGAGAAGGATCTGCAGGTGTCGCAGATTCGCAGTCCTCTCACCGGGCCATTGTCCGCCGCGAAATTTGACTGGTATACGAACTACGGCAACTTCAGCGGCACCAACGCCAACGATCAGGGACTGGCGCCTCCTCTGCGAATGCGGTGGGCCAGGCGGCTTGAGGGCACCGTTAAGCACCTGCCGGTTTGCGGTGGCGGCCGACTATACATGCACACCGCCGAGGGACAGATCATCGCCGTCGAACAGGATACCGGTCGACTGTTGTGGCGACGCTATTGGCCTGACGTCTACCTGTCGTTCACTTCGCCCCTGTACATCGACGGCAAATTGATTGTGCCACAGGGGGGACTGAAAAAATCGCAGATGCGCTGCCTGGATGCGGCCACCGGAAAACTGTTGTGGGAAGCTCCGTTCACCGGGTCTCCCAGCTGGAGCCGCCAGTTTCCGCCAGTCGTGCATGGCAACGTCGCCATTTATGCTTCCGGTTCCGGTGAGTATGCGGCGCAGGGGACGGAAAAGCCGTTCGTGTTCCGCGGCACACCTGTGGAACGCGATGGCCGCGAGGTGATGAGCTGGATTTATTCGAATGACAATCCGTACTACCCGAAAGACCATCGTCCGCGTGTCTGGGCGTGGGATCTGGACACCGGAAAAATCGTTTGGGAAAAGGACTTCTCTGAATATGGCCGAGGCGGCAACGACTGCGGCATCTGCATTCTGGACGGCAAGCTCTACTATTCCGTGTTCTTTGGTTATGCGGCCAGTCAACGCCGGCGTCGCGGCCTGCCTGATGAGAACAACGGACTGACGGCATGCATTGAACCTGCATCCGGCGACGTGATCTGGCAGACGACCGACTATTACGTCACGTCAAAATGTACGCTTAGCGCCCGCGATGGACGCATTTACATTGGCGGCTTTAACCGCGCCAAAGAAGGAACGGACGATCGGTTTGTCTGGTGCCTGAACGCTGCTGATGGTTCGCTGGCGTGGCAATCGGATGCGGTCACGTCGGCTTTGAACGTGGTCACCGTCGGAGAAAAATTCATCTTCTCCAACGCTCTTCGCGGAAAAGGTAATGTCTTTGACCGGGACACCGGAAAAGTAGTCGACAGCATCGGACACAATTATGCGTGCTGCCGCTTTACGCTCTCGGAGCCCTACGTTCTGGGCGCGAATATGGACATGATCGATCTTTCTGATGGCGGCAAACTGGTTTCCACGGGTCCGGCGATTGACTCCCGCGAGTGTCTGGGAGCAGTCGTCTCCAACGGCCGCATTTTCTACATGTCCCAGGCCAGTGGCTTTGTTGTTTCACAAACGTATGGTCCCGCGTCAATCGAGTTGCCGGCCGTCTGGGAACGCCGTTAGGGGCCCGAGCCGACTGTGGCCCTTGGCGTATCCACTGGTCATGCGGAGCGTGTGAGTGCCGCCGGATCCTTCGGGAGGCTGTTCCGATACGACCGTTCTTTTGAGCGGCACGGCGCTAGCCGCCGGTATTTGGCAGTGTTTTCACCCGCGGCTAGCGTCTGGCGGCTCACTGTTTCACGTAACCGGACAGCCTCCAGGAACGTGCAGAATTGGCATCAGGCGGTCTCGTAAATTGTGCGAAATCGCTTAGACTTCGTGCCGAACAAAAATTCTTGCCGCGGCGTCAGGTCCAGGTATCAAGATGGCTTGCGCGGACATTTTTCGACATTGTCTAATCGGACAGCGCCAGTTTCTTCTTTATCTTAACTCGAAGCGTAAGCGAGGAGACGAGTTGCGTCGATCGCCTCGCTTACGCTTCGGGTTACAAGAAAACACTGAACAAACGAAAGAAGTGGCGGTGTTTAACTAAAGCAGTCTGCTTATTCTCAGCCCGTTTCCTGGCTCGCGGGGAGGCCTGTTTCTCTGGCGGGAATGCGTCTTTCGCGGCCACGAATCAGCATCATACGCTGTCTAAGGCGACACCCGGTTGGTGTTCGCTGTTATCTGTCTCACCGTTCCACTTCGATTCGTCGATCTGCCTTTGGAGGCAACGGAATGCAAGAGGTCGTTTTTGACGAACCTTACGAATTTGTGCCACCCTATCGGGGTCGGTTCTGGTCATGGGCTGTGGGGCGATATCTGCCTCGACTGTTGCGCAAGCGATTTGGCATCACAGGTTGGAAATGTCACGGACTCGATTACCTGCGTAAATCACTGGACGCTGACCATGGGATAATTCTGTGTCCCAATCACACCCGGTTATCCGATCCCCTGCTGAGTGGTGCCATTACGACGGGCACGAAGTGCCATGCCTTCGCAATGGCCAGTTGGCATGTTTTTAAACAGAATTGGCTGGCGGCATTTGTTTGTCACCGTGTTGGCGGGTTCAGCGTGTACCGCGAAGGATTGGATCGCAAGGCGCTGGATACGGCCATCGGTATTGTCGCAACGGCCGAACGCCCGCTGATTATCTTTCCGGAAGGCGGCATCTCTGCAGCCAACGATCGTCTGATGTCATTGATGGAAGGCACGTCCTTTGTCGCACGGGCTGCGGCAAAAAAGCGAGCCAAGGCTCATCCGGACTCAAAAGTTGTCATTCATCCGGTTGCATATCGGTATGAACATCGTGCCGACCCGGAGGAACGCCTGAGCCCGGTCGTTGCAAAGCTTGAGCAGCATCTTTTCTGGCAGACTCAGGAGCATCTGCCGCTGATCGATAGAATCGAACGTATTCGTCGGGCGCTGCAGAGTACTCGTGAGGTGCAATGGCTGGGACACGCGAAGGCCGGGGATGTGGAACAACGGATTGCGGAACTGGTGAACCGGATCCTGCAGACGTACGAAGCAGAATGGTTGGGCAAGACTCGCACTGGTGACGTCATTGCACGCGTCAAGGATCTGCGAACAGCCATTCTTGCAGATATGGTGACCAACAAAGTGGACGCGACTGAGAAACAGCGGCGTTGGCGACAGCTGACAGATCTGTACTATGCGCAGGCCATGTCGTTGCACCCGAAAGGATATCTCGATCCCAGCATCGACCAAAGCCGCCTGAATCACCGCCTGTTCGAAACTGTCGAACGACTGGAGGAGGAGTTGACCGACAACGTCACTCTGCACAACGACCTGCACGTTGATATCCACATTGGTGAGGCCATTGAAATCGATCCTTCTGCCAGGCGAAGTCGGGGCAGCGACCCGCTGATGGTCACCCTGCGAACCAGGATGCTGGACCTGCTTGGCGTTGAAGATCAGTGGCCTCCTGTGCCGGTCACCGATTGCTGAACCGGCAGGTTGCCGAGCACTTCACGATCGGCCCGCCACGTTTCGGTTGCTGATTCAGAGCCGTTTCGAACAACTCTGACTGGGTAGCACCACTTGATTCGTTTGTTTTCGTGACCCCAAAGCGTAAGCGAGGCGATCGACACAGTTTGTGTCCTGGCTAACGCTTCGGGGTAGAACGAAAAAGAAACGGACGCCGTCCAACGAATGCGCTTCGCCAGTACCCTCTGATGCAGACCAGCCGTTACCGAAAGGCCGCTCAAAACCGGGCTGCGGAAGATCCTCAGCAAGAATATGGGCCGTTCAAATACCTGGTCTTGTCAGTAAAAGATCATTGGTTCGGTGCCGTTCGCGGTCGTTCCGTGATAGTCTGAATGGTTCCGCAACACGATGTCGGGACGCGGGGAGTCACCAAATCTCCCAGCCGCCAGGCTTCCAGCAGCGGTCTCTTTTCCCCTTTCTCGGAGACATTCAATGTCTGACGACTTTAGTGCTGAAAAAAGTGCGGGCGGAGTTTCGCCGGCGCGAAAGAAGATCTCTGCACTGATCCTGTGCGGCCTCGCGATTGTGCTGATCATCGAAGTTCGCGCTGGAATGGGACATATGCTGTCCGGAAAGATGTTGCAGGAAAAGTCACCGGACGGAGTGTTCGAGGCGCTGACGCTGGATGAGTTTGAACCATTGCTGAGTCTTGCTCCCTCCAGAACGACGATTCGTGAGGACGACGAGGAAATTGAATATAGGTATGCCTGGTTCAGTTTGCTGCGGCCCCTGTTGTCGCGTCCTGAAGCCGCGTATTACATTGTCGCCAGCAAATCGACACCGTCGCAGGTTCAACGATACAACACCGAAGCACCGACAGAAGAAGAACTGGCTGCAGCGAAGCGGGCAGCTGAGTTCAGCGGCGAAGAAACAGAGATGTCTCCGGAAGCAGCCGCCTTTACTGCCATGGCGACTGGAGGCGGCGATGGACCCGGTGATGGAGGACCCGGTGGTGGAGGACCTCCGCCGCAGGATCCCACGGTGACCATGCTCGACAAAGACAGTGACGGCGAATTGAGCGAAGAAGAATTGGAAGGCGCCAGTGCAGCGTTGCTTGCGGCCGACAAGAACGGTGACGGAACGTTGACTGCGGACGAACTGCGACCTGCTGGCGGCAGGGGCGGTGGGGGTGAACGACGGCGTCCACCAATCGATACGTCGGACGAAGAAGAGGCAGCCCCGTCCGAAGATGATTCGACAGACGCAGCTGGGCCGGCTCCGGAACCCGTGGAGCCAAAAGCTGACGACTCTCCCGACGACGCACCAGAAAAAACGGAAGAGAAGACGGAATCTGAGAAAGCGCCCGCGGCAGAGAAGCCAGCTTCCGAATAGCGGCTGCGTTAGAATCAGTCGCGGTCACGAGTCAGCGTCACGTGCTGAGCGGCAGGTTGCTGCCGCTCAGCATATCGATTTGTAGATCCTTGTGCTGTCTCCGGAATTGGTGACGATATTGTGGCACCGTCATGGTCGCTGATTAGCGCGTCGTGGGTCCGTACTTACTACAAGTTCTCTTTTTTCAAACCCGGAGCTATATCCATGTGGGCGACGCATTCTTGTTTCGGCGGCAAACAGGCGACACTACGTTTTTGTGCTGCCTGGATTCTCTGTAGTGGTGGCATCCTGAACTCCGCCGAAACGATTCAGTACCACGGCTACTCACATGCGATTGAGCTGAAGAACAAAGACGTGCGAGTGGTTCTGTGCCCGGAGGTAGGCGGACGTGTCCTGGAATATTCCTTCCGTGGTAACAATGTACTGCACTTGTCAGATCAGGAAAAACACTGGAAGCCGGGCGACAAGCCTCAGTCCTCTGCCGGCCGGTTTGACATCGGCCCGGAATTTGTTGTGCCTCGCCGGGAGATCCTCTGGAGCGGGCAATGGCAGGCCGAAGTCACGGGCGAACTTTCTGCCACGCTGACCAGCCAGCCAGATCCTGCGACCGGCGTTCAGTTGATCCGCGACTTCCGACTGCACAAAAAGTCAACCCTGTTGGAATGCCGTCAGACCATCGTCAACGTGTCGCAGCAGACCCGGGAGTGGTGTCACTGGAGTCGCACCTTTGTCGTCGGCAAGGGAATCTGTGTGATTCCGTTGACCGAACAGGGGCAGTTACCACACAGCCGGTTTCCCAGCAAATATGTGATGTACGAAGACCGTGGCGTGATCAATGCACAGCCGGAAGATCCGAACATTCGGTTAAGAGAAAACGCGTTGGAAATCCATCCGACGCCACGCAAACCCAAGCTGGGCTTCGACAGCTATGCGGGAGAGATTATCTATCTCGCGCCGAATGATCTGATGTTTCTGAAGCGTTTCAAAACATACCCGGACCGAGTTTACAACGAAGCCGCTGGTCTGACGATTTCTGTCTGGTATCCCGACAGAGAGATGGTCGAATTGGAACCGATCGGGCCGCGCGAAAGCCTCGCCCCCGGCGAATCCGCCAGCTTCACCGAAGAATGGTGGCTGGCTCCGTTTTCGTTTCCGACAAACGGCGACGCCGTTGACCACGTTCGCGTGAAGCAGACATCGAACTCTCTTCGCTGACCGAGGTGGCGCCAGCGAGATTCCGTCGTGACGGAAGTGTCTTCGTTTAACCGCGTGGGCAACGCCCCGCGTTCTTCAGTAGACGCAGCATACCGGCGCGACGCGTCAGCGAGTGAATCTGCGTTTCGCTGCGAAGCAGCGCCAACACCTGAAAAATGCGCCAGCACCAACTCTCGTTTAACCGCGTTGCCCATCGGGCCGCGTTCTTCCGTAAGCGCACCCTGCAAGATTCTTCACTGAGAGCATCAGCCGGCAGAATGGTTCCTGTGACACCACCGTGCGTACTGGCCGCCTAACTCGAAGTCGCTGCGTCTACCCCATCGCATCCAGCGGACTCTGTACACCCGTTGCTCCGATTGTGCTGACGTGAGTGTAAATCATCGTCGTGCTGACATCCTTATGGCCCAGAAGTTCCTGGATGGTGCGAATGTCGCTACCGGATTCCAGCAGGTGCGTCGCAAAGGAATGACGAAACGAATGGCAACTCGCATGTTTCGTGATCTGCGCCCGTTCCACGGCTCGTTTCACACACTTCTGAACAGTACTTTCGTGGACGTGATGGCGCCCCGGTCCTTTCATCATCCCGACAGAGACTTCATCTCTACGAGGATCTGATCGCAGATTCCGGCCCGGAAAGACGTATTGCCAGCCAAACTGGCGCCCCGCCTGCGGATACTTTTCTGCCAGCGCATACGGCATCCATACCCAGCCCGCTCCGCGATCCAGATCTTCTTCGTGCATCACTCGAGCGGACTTGATGTGACGTCGCAGGGCGTCGTCAACTTTTCTCGGCAAAGGAACGGCCCGGTCCTTCTGTCCTTTGCCGTCGCGTACGATGATCTGGCGTCGATCAAAGTCGACATCCTTAACGCGTAATCGGCACGATTCCAGCAATCGCATCCCGGAACCGTACTGCATCCCCGCAATCACTCTATTGGCACCGAATGGAATCTCGCGCATGACTCGCCAGACTTCGGAAATACTCAGGACCACAGGCATGGTCTCTGGATGTTTCGCTCGGATCGCGTCGATGTTCAATTTGTCGTTCTGCAGAACATCGCGAAACAACAGCAGCAGTGCACTGAGCGCTTGAGTCTGCGTGCTGGCTGATACCGTGCGATCCACGGCCAGATGTGTCAGGAACCGGTTGACTTCCTCTGAGCCCATTTCACTGGGGTGTCGCCAGTCGCCGCACAGGCACTTTTCATGATACAAGAACCGCTTGATCCAGCTGACGTAAATTCGTTCTGTGCGAATCGCCAGATGAGCAGTTCGCATATGACGGCGCACCTGATCGAGCAATTTCATGACGTCCTCCGGCAGAAAAGAGGGTCATCCACGTAATAGGCCATTCCGGTTTAAGCCCGGATCACCGACTTATACGGAATTCCACATAAGACTACCACAGTGGATGTGAATAAATCCCCTTACTTAGATGGAATTGACAAAACGCTGAGCATCTGGACAATGACTTGAACTTGCGTCCGAAATACACGGACATGTTCCGTCTAAGATATGTTATGCGGCAATGGCAGCGGCTTCGCCCACAGAGGCGCTAGTAGGCAGCTGTAGCTCACCGCTCGAAACAAATGACTCAAACCTCAGAAA
>JAAERP010000228.1 GCA_024230215.1 Fuerstiella sp.
AAACGGGGTCAGGTACCAAAAACCGGAACGGCCCGAAGGGTGCTTCGCATTTTTGGTACCTGACCCCCTTTTCCGGCGAACGATTCAACCCCACTTATTGGCTGTGACAAAGCAGGAGGCACCTTTTGCAACATTCCACGGTATGCTGCGGCAGGACTATTCCGCCGTTTTCTTTTCCGCTGCAGAGCTGGCAGGGAATTTCGCAGCGTAGGCTGCGTGGACTTTGGCTCGGGCTTCTTCTGTATCAAATCCGGTTGTTTCCGCAACATAGCGAAACGCCTGAGTGCGGTCGCCGTTCGCATCAAAGCCGAAGTCGCGTGGATCCTGGCCGCGCAGATGAATGGCAACGGCCAAAGCAAGGTCGCCGATTTGCACGACGTAACCGGTGCGGTCACTGTTCCCGATCAGGATCGATTTGTTCTTAAACACAGATTCCAGCAACGGCAGGTCCTCGACACTTCCCTGCTCGGCCAACAACATCATGGCCCACAACGGGTTTGAGCCACGAGCTGTCTGCAGGACTTTGCGAGCCAGGATGGGACCTTCCGGCATTGGGTGTTTTCGAGCGAATGAAATTGGCACAGCAGGAGCGATGCGATCTCGCAGAATGTAGGCTCCCACAAGACGACTGAACGCATTGCCCTGTTGCGGCGACCGAACGGCAGTCATGAACTGTGGTTGCTGCAGTAACGCGCTGATGCCTGTAGAAGTGCCGCCTGGCAACCGCGTTTCTTTATTGCCGGCCAGCAACAGCACGGCGGCGTACGAGTCCACCGAAAACGGTTCGGTTTTCTGAGAGGTCGGCCGCGTTGTCTGAACCAATTCTGCCGCTCGCTTCTGAATCTGCGTTGGCAGGGTCCCTGGAGAATTCATCGCCGTGCCAAACAGGTCGGCCTCAGACTTCAACAGTCGAATATAGAGCTCAACCGATTTTTTGTCTTTTCCAACCAGCGTTGAGAATCGACCCCATTCCGGCAGGTCGCTGGCGTCTGCCGCCGCCAGTGTCTGCTGCAGCTGACTTAACCGGAATCCGAATGACTTGCGTTCCAGCTCGCGCAGAATCGATTGGATCTGATCCTTAACATCCAGAGTACTGGTCGGCTGTGCCTTTCGCAGGGCAGAAATCGCATCCGGACCAGCCTTTCTGAGGGCCGCGGCGGCCGCTCGCCGCACAAGGAAACTGTCCGACCCCAGGTCCTGGACCAATTGTTCGACCGACTTTGTCGGCTTGTCATCACGCTTGTCATCCTGTGCCTCCAACGGTGCACAAAGCGTCGCCGCGAACAGCAAAGCTGTCAGGCAGATGATTCGGCATTGATGAGGCAGGAAAGACATCGGAGGTAGGCTCGGCGCACTGGACTGGCGTGTTTGTGGCAAGCGAGACGTGTTCGTCATCGAAAACTATCGCAGATTCCGGCGGTTTTGGGTGAATGCAGTGCCATAAAGTCCAGCAATTTTGCAGTTGAACCCTGCAAACCGGACAATCCGCAGTTTTCCACACATTTGCCCCGCATGGTTCCTGGGATGGTTGTCAAAGGAAAGGGCGGGCGGTCTTCCGTGTTCAGAGCAGTCTACTTAGTCGTCGTGGACGATACTGGCTTGTGGGAGCAACGAAACTGCTAATGAGAACCGCCGTTCGCGTCCTGAAGTCAGCGTGAAACGCTGTAGTGCTTTGTCGGAACCACGTTTTAGGGTTGGCGAGGAAAACGGGGTCAGGTACCAAAAACCGGAACGGCCCGAAGGGTGCTTCGCATTTTTGGTACCTGACCCCGTTTTCCGGCGAACGATTCAACCCCACTTATTGGCTGTGACAAAGCTGTCGTCGTCATTCGACGGTATTCAGGAATCCGGAAAAGCTGACTTTCGCGGGACCGGTCAGCCAGATGTGACCGAATTCGTCAATGCGAACATGCAAACGTCCACCGGGAAGATTGACGGAAATTTCTTCGTCTGCCGTACAGAAACTGCGCTGGACCGCCGCAACAACCGCAGCGCACGCTCCGGTTCCGCAGGCCAGCGTTTCTCCACTGCCACGTTCCCAGACTCGAAGGTCGATTTCCGTTGCCGACACAAGCTGCACCCATTCCACATTCGTGCGGTCCGGAAATCGCGAGTGCGTCTCGATCTGACTTCCCACATGCCGCACCACACGGTCTGTTAACTGGTCAACAAAGATAACTGCGTGCGGGTTTCCCAGTGACACAGATGTGAAAGCAACGTCCGCATCAGTGCCAGGTAGTTTCACGTCAGGCAGCTGTTCCTGTTCGGATATCACGGCCGGCTGACCCATGTCGACGGAGAAGATTCCGCTGTTGCAGGACCGATTCAGTTCCACTGCTGTGGCCGTTACCACTCGGGATGCCGCCTGTATCTGACATGTTTCCGAGACTCGGTTCTGCAAACTCATCCAGAGTGCCACACACCTGGCACCGTTGCCGCACATCGCCCCTTCGCTTCCGTCTGAATTCCACATTTGCATTTCAACATCAGCGTGATCGGCGGGCGACATCACGATCAGTCCATCAGACCCGATGCCGAAGTTCCGATCGCTGACTGAACGAGCCAGCTGTTCCGGAAACTGTGGCACCTGAGTGGCGAATCCGTCAATAAAGACGTAGTCGTTGCCAGCCCCATGCATCTTGATGAACGCAATATCACTCAACGGAATTCTTCCCCAATCTGTCTACAGTGTCGCAGTGGAGCCGGTGGTCTGACGAAGGCCCGTGGCAGGGGCCGCAATACAATCTCGAAGCGCCAGCGAGTGAGTCTCGTGCGGTGGTGAAACACACTTGCTTGCGCTGCGTGCTTGTATCACAAACGGCGATGCCTCGTCAGCGTCTACCAGCCACGGCGGCTCAGTTATCAAAGTTACGTAGTACTCGGTGTGAACGCCTTGCGGCTCATATCCCGGTTTGAATAACCAAATTGCCGTCGCTCACCATCAGAGCCGCTGGTCTACGGACGACAATCAGAATGATTAGGATTCTATATCATTCTGTGGCGCGAAGATCAGCTCAGGAATTCGGACTCTGCAAAGACAACGGACACGAAAAGGGGACCCAAATAGATCATCCGCGCAGGTGGACGCAATAAGGAATGGTCATGAGGTAGGAGAGGGTGGCCGGAATTGGTGTGGCCCTCAGTGCTGCTGGCGCAACGAGACAACGGCTTTTGTGGCGATGCTTTTGTGTCAGTGACGGGAGGGCCGGACGGGAAATTGCGCAAGAACGCAAAGACACAGAAGAAGTGCTCCGCAGCCGTCCAGTTGCCTGCCGATCACCGCGGAGAGGCATCAGCACCTGGCTCCTGCCGCCCGCTGAGGGGCAATTCCATATGTTTTTCTTTACCGTTCCGGCTTGTGGGGATACCCGTTTCTCAGGCCGGAATGCGTCCTGCGGGGCCACAAATCAGCGTAAATCGCTGCAGGCCACACAACTTCGAACTCAGTACGGATTTGCCCGCACCTCTCAGTGTTTCCGACACAGGGCATTGTTATAAAAGCGGCGAACATATCAGGCGTACAGGACGTCATCATGTGCAGGCGCTGAAGTGCGACGGCCCCACGGCTGTTCGATGGACAGGTCGAAGGCTTTAGTCGCCACAGAAAAGCACCTAATATCGTCACTTGTTCTACCGAACGGCACCAGCCACCGGGGCGTCGTTCGTTTCGTGTCATCATTGTGAGTTCCCAAGATGTCTCTGCAGATTTATCTGTCAGGAAAACTGGTTCCTCAGGAACAGGCAGTTGTCAGTGTTTTTGACCACGGACTGTTGTACGGCGACGGCGTTTTTGAAGGCATTCGCGTCTACGGTGGCAAGGTGTTTCTGGAACAGGAGCATATCGATCGGCTGTATGAAAGTGCGTTGTCGATTCGTCTGGAAATACCATTGACGCCGGAGCAGATGGTTCAGGCGGTGCGTGATACTGTTGCCGCAAACAATATTAGTGACGGCTACGTCCGCCTTGTCGTGACTCGTGGTGCGGGCACGCTGGGAATCGACCCACAGCGCACCAGTAATCCGCAGGTGATCGTCATCGCGGATTCGATTTCGCTGTATCCACAGGAACTGTACGACAATGGCCTGAAGCTGATCACGGCCAGCACCATTCGCAATCATTCCGCAGCGCTTAGCCCGCGTGTCAAATCTCTGAACTACCTGAACAACATCATGGCCAAGATCGAAGGGACTGACGCAGGTACCGTCGAAGCTTTGATGCTGAACCACAATGGCGAAGTTGCCGAATGTACGGGTGATAATATCTTCATTGTGAAGAACGGTGTGCTGAAGACACCGCCGTCGGAAGCGGGCATCCTGGAAGGACTGACGCGGAATGCCGTGATGGGACTCGCTCGCAGGGCGGGGATCGAAGTTCAGGAAGTGTCGTTGGTGCGTCACGACATTTTTGTTGCGGACGAGTGTTTTCTGACAGGGACCGCAGCGGAGGTCATTGCTGCAGTCAGCCTTGATGGCCGAACCATTGGCACCGGAAGGCCTGGTCCGGTGACTAATGATCTGCTGGAACGCTTCCGCAACCTGACAACCGCCTGAGGCGGGAGGCCCGCCAGCCGGTGTGAGTGCTCGCTCGAAACAAAAAGAAAACGCCCAAAACAACAAGACGTATTTCAGAAGAATTCAAGAACCGCTGAAGTCGCCGCTGCTGGCGAGGAAACAGATGCCACGTAACCGCGATCTCTTTGACGATTCCACCATGACCTTTGGCGAACACCTTGAGGTGTTGCGGGTGCACGTCTGGAAAGCACTGGTCGGTCTGGTCATTGGAGTCATTGCCGCGTTGTTCTTCGGCGACAAGATTATTGGTGTCCTGCGACAGCCGATCGACGACGCTCTGCGCCGCAATAATGAGCCTGTCGCCGAAGATGACATTGGTGGCATGGACTTCAAAGGATTTATGGAACAACTGTTTTCTGACGAAGAAGAAGAGGAAGAGGAAGAGGAAGTTCCGGAAGTCGTCGAAGAACCTGAGATTGCTGAGGATGAACTGGTCGTCGAAGTTCCTTTGGCAAGTCTTCGCAGCGCCATCAAAGCCGCAGTTCCCGGGATCGTGATCGACGTGCCACAACCAGACGAGTCGGAGCCGGGCGCCGCTGATCCTGAACCTCGGACGGGGCAGAGCGATGTTGCGACGGACGAGAATGATGCAACGACAGACGAAGGCGATGCTGTGGCAGACGAAGACGATGCTGTGGCGGACGAAGACGATGCTGTGGCGGACGAGAGCGATGCTGCGGCAGACGAAGGCGATGCTGTGGCAGACGATGAGATTTCGGTGTCACTAGTTTTGAGGTCAGAAGAGATCGCTCTCTTCAAGAGAACGGCGGATCGCTTCAACCGGCCCGTGACATACAAGGTTGAAGAAGCGTTCATGACGTACATCAAGATCAGTCTGGTCTCCGGATTCGTGCTGACGTCGCCTTGGGTGTTCTATCAAATCTGGCTGTTTGTCGCAGCAGGGTTGTTTCCTAACGAACGAAAACACGTCTATATCTATCTGCCAATGAGTTTGGGATTGTTTCTCCTGGGAGCCGTATTCTGTTACCTCTTTGTCTTTCCGATCGTGCTGAATTTCTTGATCAGTTTCAACAAATGGCTGGGCATCGAGATTCAGCCGCGTCTGTCGGAATACATCAGTCTGGCTTTGATGTTGCCGGTGATGTTTGGCATCAGCTTTCAGTTACCGCTGGTGATGCTGTTCCTTGAACGGATCGGCATCGTGACCATCAAAGCGTATTCAGAAAACTGGCGGATGGCGGTACTGGTCATCTCAATCGCGTCAATGCTGCTCACTCCGGCAGACCCTTCAAGCATGCTGCTGATGATGTTTCCGTTGGTTATTCTCTACATTGTCGGCATCCAGCTTTGCAAGTTCCGTCCCAGCGCTCCTCCTGACCCGCTGGCCTAGTGCTTTGTCACAGCGAGGTTTTAGGGTTGGCGAGGAAAACGGGGGCAGGTACCAAAAACCGGAACGGCCCGTAGGGTGCTTTGCATTTTTGGTACCTGACCCCCTTTTCCGGGGAGTGCTTCCACCCTGACTTTTGCCTGCGACAAGACACTACTCGTCCCAATGCCGTAGCGGCGTCGTTGCGTTCCGGAGTTCGCCCTGCATTATCGATAGAGTTAAGACGATGCCTTGCTCCTGCCCTGACGCTGTACTGATTCGATCATGAGCGAAGTGATTCTTGCCGATACAATGCCGGACCTGTTCGACGAGCTCTCGAATGGTCGCTTCGAAGTTCGTCCATTGGAACCTGCGTCTGATGTTGACTGCGCTAAGGCCGTCGCCGTCGTGGCGTATAGTCATCCCGTTGTCGACGGCCGGCTGCTGGATCGTTGTCCGGGGGTCAGAATCGTCAGCAATCACGGTGTGGGTGTTGATCATATCGACGTTGCCGCAGCGCAGCAGCGTGGCGTGAGGGTGGGCAATACGCCGGGCTGTCTGGACGCGGCTACGGCTGACATGACGATGGCTATGATACTTTCGGTGGCTCGCAATATTGTGATTGGCGATCACTTTGCCCGCAGCCCGAAGTTCACGCACTACGATCCGTCCATCCTGATCGGCCAGGAAGTCACCGGCAGTACACTTGGGATTGTCGGCATGGGACGAATCGGCGTGGAAGTCGCTCGGAGGGCCAGAGCCTTCGATATGAAGATTCTGTATCACAACCGCAATCGTCGCCCGGATATCGAGGATTCACTTGGTGTTCAGTTCGCGACGCTGAACGATCTTCTTGGCAGATCAGATTTCGTGACCTTGAATTGTCCTTTGACCGAAGAAACCCACGGTTTAATCGGGCCCGCACAGTTTCAGCAGATGAAGCCATCCGGCATGCTGATCAACATGGCTCGCGGTCCCGTGATTCAGACTGACGCGTTGTATGCAGCATTGACGACCGGACAGATTACGGCCGCCGGACTGGATGTGACGGATCCCGAACCGTTGCCGCGTGATCATCCGCTGCTGCGGCTGGACAACGTTATCGTCGCGCCACATCTGGGCAGCGCCTCGAATGTCACTCGGCGACGCATGATGCAGATCACGGTTGACAACCTGATCGCCGGGCTGGAAGGCCGTCCATTGCCGCACGAAGTCGCGCCGGTTTGATGATGTCGTCTTGTTCCTACAGCGTTTCACGCTGACTTGTGGCCGCGAAGAACGATTTTCAATTGCAGTTTCGTTACTCCCACGAGCCAGCATCGTTCACGACAATTTGTAAACTGCTCGAACCGATCATTCTCGCCAGTCATTCGCGGCAATCATGCGGCGCACGACTTCTTTGCGGCTGCCTGTTTCTTCGAAGTATTGCAGCTGCTGTTTCGCTCCCGCATTCCTTGGCAGCGATCGGACTGACTGCAGCTCATCTGCACAGTCCAGTTCATCGGCCATCGGCTGAAGCTGATCAACAAGCTCGCTGGCGACTTTGGCAACAGACCGCTGCTGAAAATCTTTGGTGCTGACCAATTCGGCGTCTGACCCGTAACGTGTGGCTCGCCACTTGTTTTGTTGCACCATCATCGGATGGTATTCCGACTGGAATGTGCCTTCGTCAATTTCGCGAGAAATCGCCTGGACCAGACACTGCACAAGAGCCGTGATCGCCAGCACGTGGTCCAGACTTGCCGGCATGTCGCAGACTCGTACCTCAACGGTGCCGAAGTTGTGATGCGGACGGATGTCCCACCAGATTTCCCGAATACTGTTGATGAAGCCCGTGTTGACAAGGTGATTGATCAGCCAGACATATTCTGACCAGTTGCGCATCAGGTGCGGCAGGCCGGCGGTCGGCAGACCTTCCATGATTTTCGAACGATTCGAATGCAGGCCCGTGTTGCGGCCTTCCCAGAAAGGTGAATTCGAAGACAAGGACAGTAGCAGCGGCAGATACTTCATCATCCTTTCACAAACCATGATCGCTTTGTCGCCGGTTTCCACACCGACGTGCACGTGCAGCCCAAAAGTGACCAGTCGGCGAGCAACATCCTGCATCAGCTCGACCAGTCGATGGTACCGATCGTCGGCCGTGACCTTCTGATCTCGCCACGACGAGAACGGGTGAGAACCGGCCCAGAACAGTTCCAGTCCCAGAGATTTTGCCGCTCCGTCGACAAGAGCCAACTTCTGTCGAAGGTCCGTGCCCGCATCGCGCACCGTGTTGCAAACGCCCGTGTTGATCTCAAGATAGCTTTGCATCAGTTCCGGTTTGATCGCATCACGCAATTCTGCCGGCAGCGCCTTCAATACGTCTTCGATGCGGTTTGCCAGTTCCATCGTTTCGTTATCGACAAGCTGCAATTCGATTTCGACACCGATTGTGGGCCGTTGATTGGGCGTAAACAGAAGCTGTGACATGTGGTACGACTGCCTCCTGGGGAACTAAGGATTGGAGCTGGAGCTGGGGGCCGAGAATGGTAGGGCTTTCAGGTTCGCTGATGTTGTCCTGCCGGAGCAGTTTACTTGATGTCGTGTACGATACTGGCTCGTGGGAGTAACGAAACTGCTATTGGAAAATCGCTCTTCGCGGCCACAAGTCAGCGTGAAACGCTGTAACTCTCCTTTTTCGGAGCCGAAAGTTATTTCTTCGCCAGCAGCAGAGCTGCGCGTGCCAGGATTCGGACGCCGAAGGCGATGGCTGATTCGTCAATGTCAAAGACCGGCGAATGCAAATGTGGCCACGGTTGCGATCCGGCGCATCCGAGACGCATCTGGGATCCGGTGCAATGGTCCAGGTACATCGCAAAGTCCTCGCCACCCATGCTGGGCCTGTCCAGCAGGACGACGTTTCTATCTGCCACAACCTGTCGCGCTGCAACTTCAATTGCCGATGTTTCGTTCACGGAATTGATGACAGAACCCAGCGGGTGGCGGAATTCGACGTCAACGGTGTTGCCCGTAACAATTGCGATGCTCTGACTGATATCGTTGATTCGCTGCATCAGCTGTGCGCGACCGGTGACGTCTGTTGTGCGCAGTGTTCCTGCGATGCTGACTTCATCCGGAATCACATTCGACGCGCAACCACCATTGATCCGGCCGATGGTAAAGACGGAGGCGTCTCGGACGTCAGTGGTGCGGGGCAGCATCTGATAGAGATTGGACGTCAACATGGCCGCAGCGTGAATCGGATCCGTTGTGCTGTGCGGCCGCGCTCCGTGTCCGCCTCGACCGGTAATTGTGATATAGACTTCGTCAACCTGTGCCGTAAAGACGCCGTAGCGCAGGCCAATCTGTCCGGCCAGCAGGTTGGGTTCCACGTGCACGCCAATTATTGACCTGACGCCGGTCAGCAGGCCGTCTTTAATCATCCACGTCGCACCATCACAGGTTTCTTCGGCCGCCTGAAACAGAAACCGGATTCGTGCTGACGGCACGTCCGTCGATCTGGACTGTCCCAGGTGGGTCAACACTTCAGCAACTGCCAGGACGATCGTCGTGTGCACATCGTGCCCACACGTATGAGCCAGCCCCTCCTTGATGGAAGCGTAGCCAACCTCTTTTCGATCGGTCATCCTGAGCGCGTCAATGTCGGCGCGGATGGCGATGGCCGGAGTTTCCGCTGTGGCGTCGCCGAACAGCAGATCGCCAACAACGCCAACACCTCGGTCGGGGATGAAGGCGGGAATTCCAAAGCTCTTTAGACGTTCACAGACAGAATGACTGGTCTCTGTTTCTTCGCCGCTGGCTTCCGGTGAACAATGTCGTTCCCGTCGATACGCAGTCCATGCCGCCTGGTGCTCACTGGCAAACGCGTCTATGGCAGTTTCCAGCGGGCGGACGGCTTCAGCATCCTGCGAGTGCAGTTGTAGATCACGGTCCGTGGTCATGCGGTTCTGAGTCCGTCAGCAGAGAATTGGGAATAACTGCTGACTGTATGTAAATTCGGTTCGGGCGAGCAAGCGCGTGACAGCCATGAAAACCTCATACCCATTGATTGAACGATGAAGCACGAGTGACAGGACGTGACCGGCAGCGACTTTTGTCATTCCATTCGAGACGCCCCTGCGATCGCCATTGATAAGTGTTTTCATCGGCGGGGCGTCGAAAGCGGCTTTCAGGTGTCACCCTACCCACAGGTGTCACCCGACCCACCGACACCGCGTCTGTGGATTGACGACTTCCTGGTTGTGGCCGCGCATTCATTTCTGAATTGCTGCGTCCTTGTGGAATTCGTTCGCTGCGCTGGCGGTCACTGGCTCATCCAACGGATCGTCGACAGAAAAATAGACGCCGTCGGTTCGCCCAATGGGTTCCTGGTAGTTCATTCTCCACAGCCGATGAGGCTGCAATTCGTGCATAAGGCCCTGACAACCGGTGGCACTCAGCAGAAGCAGGCCAGCGCAGGCGAGTCGTTTCATCGTGATTGTCCCTGAAGTTTCGCAGTGAAGTGCTGCTATTCGCTGGCAAAACGTCGCCGAATCGGCCACCATTGCGGGCTCGGCTGAGTTTGCTGCGTCTGTCATCTGATGAAGATTACTCGCCACGATTGCTTGCCATAACACGAAGGCGGTCATCATTCCGTCCGGAATGGCATGACCGTTCCGCAACCACATCCAACTTCCGCAATTCCTGCCGAACCACGGAGTCCCGTATGCAACGTCGACCGTTTCTTGTTCTGCCCGTCTGCTTATTCCTGGTGACGGCGCTGGCCATCGCATCATCCCAGGCAGAAGACGCATCTTCGCTGCCAGCGATACCAGCGAAGATTGATCTGCAGGATGGTGACACACTGGTGTTTCTGGGGGACAGCATCACTCATCAGTGTCTCTACACGCAATACGTGGAAGACTTCTTCTATACGCGGTTTCCGGAGCGTCGCATTCACTTCCACAACGCCGGTATTGGTGGCGCACAGGCCTGGGATGCGCTGCAGCGAGTCAGCCGGGATGTGCTGGATTACAAGCCCAGGTATGTCACCATTCTGCTGGGCATGAACGACGGCCGGTACACGCCGTTCGATCCTGACATTTTTGCGACGTATCAAAAGGACATGACGGAAATTGTAGCCAGGCTTCGTGAAGGTGGCGCGACGCCGGTGTTGATGTCGCCCACGATGTTCGATGCCCGAGCGTCTCGTTTGCGTAAGAATCCGCGACGTCCGAGGGCCTCAGAAATGCTGTCGCAGTACAACAGCGTGCTGGCATATTACGGTCGTTGGTTGCAGGATCGGGCGATCGAAACGGGGACTTCCTACGTCGACATGTTCAGTCTGCTGAATGACCTGACGGTTGATGCTCGAAAAACGGATGCGAATTTCACGTTGATCAAAGATTCGATTCATCCGGACCCACCAGGGCAGCTGGTGATGGCGTATGCGATGATCGACGATCTGGGGCTGCGCAGTCAGGTGTCCAACATCCGAATCCTGCCTGTCGCGACGGGGGGCTTCCGCGCTCAGGCGAGTGGCGGCACAGCCAGCAATGTCAGCGCTGCGGCTGACGGAGTAGAATTCGACTGGACGGCCAACAGTCTGCCGTGGGTGCTGCCGGAAGAAGCTCAACCCGGTGCAAAACTGTTGCATCTGGGACATCGTGCCAGCAAGGAAGGGCTTGAAGTTCACGGGCTGGCGCCAGGGCAATACGAGGTTGTCATCGATGATGTCGTGGTCGGCGCGTACTCGAACGTTGCGTTGTCACGGCATATTGAACTGCAGGACAACAGCAAAACGCCTCAGTATCAGCAGGCGTTGGCCGTTTCGATGCTCAACAAACAGAAGAACGAAGGTCCGGTCAAACAGCTGCGAGACGGCTGGCGGGCGTTTCAGGGATGGGCTCGACTGTCCCGCCAGTTGAACGATCAGCCAGACAATGCTCAACTTGCAACCGCCGTTGCGAAAGGAAAAGAAGGTCTGGAAGGCCTGGAAGCAAACATTGCCAGTGCAGAGGCGGCTGCAAAGAAGATCGAAGATGAGATTTACAGGACCAACCAGCCGGGAACGCGTCACTACGTGATTCGCAAGGTGAAATAGTGGAGGGTTAACCCAGAGTTGAGGTGTGCCACTGGCTTTGCCAGTGCCTGTCGGCTCTCGAAATACACTGGCAGAGCCAGTGGCACGCCATCTCAAATATCTGTGCCACCAGTGATTGAACAGCAACATGATGTACGATGCGCAGTGAAATGTGCCATTCAGTGTCCGGGGGCTGCTCAGCTGGTGGTCCCGGACTCATAGACGTGGGCGGCAGACTATTCGAAACGCCATCCGGCATCTCGGTCGCTGCGTACGTTCTGCAGGTCAGTCGTTGTCTGACCGCAATGCCTGTCATACTTCCAAAAACCAGGGAATCGTCAGGGACCGCCTGACCTACGGAGTTGAAATGAACAGATTCACTATCTTTGTTGTGACGTTGTGCCTGGCCGTGCCTGCGTTCGCCGACGATTCGGCAGACGCGATCCGAGCGCTGCAGTCTGTTGGTGAGTATTCTGCGGGTGCGGCAGAAGCCCGGACAGCGCTGCAGACTCTGAAGCAGGGCGGCGCCACCAATCTGCTTCCCATCCTGAAGGCCTTCAACGGCAGTTCTGTGTTGGCCGCAAATTGGTTGCGCAGCACATTTGAATCGATTGCCGACGCAGAACAGAAAGCCGGCCGCGGATTGCCCAAAGGAGACCTGTTGGCGTTCGTCAAGGATACGTCGGAATCACCGTCCGCCCGGCGACTGGCATTCGAATGGCTGCTGAAACGCAGTCCGCAACTTGAGAGTGAGCTGATTCCCGACATGCTTCTGGACCCCAGTCCGGATTTTCGTCGAGACGCCGTCAGGAGACTGATTGACCAGGCGGCGACCGCAAAAGCAGACGCAGCCGTGGAACTGTATACCAGGGCAATGACTGGTGCCGTGCACGAAGATCAGGTCAAGACGATTGCCAAAGCCCTGAAGGATGCCGGCAAAGATGTCAACATTTCGCGGCACTTTGGGTTTCTGACGAAGTGGAAGATCATCGGTCCGTTCGACAACAAGGATCAGAAGGGCTTCCCCATTGTCTATCCTCCGGAAACGAAGCTTGATCTGACGGCTGAATACGATGGTCAGCTTGGCAAAGTGAAATGGGAGTCTATCACCACCGACGACGACTACGGCGTTCTGGACATCGGAAAGCAGATTGAGAACTACAAAGGTTCACTGATGTATACCACCGCGACCTGGCAAAGTGAAAAGGATCAGGCCGTCGAGATTCGTCTGGGCACACCCAATGCCTGGAAGCTGTGGGTCAATGGCGCGTTGATGTTTGAACGCGAGGAATATCATCGGGGCACTCGACTGGATCAGTACACAGTGCCGGTTTCGCTGAAGGCCGGACAGAATACAATTCTTGTTAAGATCTGCCAAAACGAACAGGAACAGGACTGGGCGCAGGACTATCAGTTGCAACTGAGAATCTGTGATCGCACAGGCGCAGCAGTACTTCCTGTGACACAGGCAGCAGCCAGCAACACTCCGCGAAAGGAGATTCGATAATGAGACATCAGCCAGCAACAACGAACCGTCACCGTGCCATCCTGGCATTGGCAGGGTTGGTGGGAACATTTTTTTTGTCACCGGCGCATTCAGGCGACTGGCGGCAGTTTCGAGGCAACGCCGCAAATTCAATTGCCCAAGGAGAAAACCTGCCGACTGAACTGAGCGGCGGTTCGATCGCATGGAAGGTGGAACTGCCAGGCCGCGGCCTGTCCGGCCCAATTGCTGTGGGTCAACAGATTCTACTGACCGCCAGTTCCGGGTATTCACAGGACCGACTGCATATTCTTAGTATCGACGCCGAAACCGGTGAAACGCAGTGGGAACGACAGTTTGAAGCCACCGGCCGCACCGGTTGTCACCCCAAGATGTGCATTGCTACTCCGACTCCGGCCAGTGACGGCGAACGAATATTTGCCTTTTATTCCAGCAGCGACCTGATCTGCACAGACCTGGCCGGCAACCTGCAGTGGTATCGTGGCTTTGGTGCAGAGTATCGCAATGCCAGCAACAGTCTGGGCATGTCTTCGTCGCCCATCGTAATCGGCTCCACCGTGATCATTCAGGCGGAAAGCGAAGCCGAAGCTTTTGCGGCGGGTGTTGACACCCTCACCGGCGAAACAAAGTGGAAGATCGATCGCCCAAGGAAAGCGAATTGGACGTCTCCGACAATTCTGCCGGCGACCAACGGCAAACCCGCGCTTGCGCTGCTGCAGTCTTCCGCCGGACTGTCTGCTGTGGATCCGGAAACGGGTGACGTCGTGTGGACGTTTGACAACGGTGCATCAACGATTCCATCATCGCTGGTCGTCGACGGAACAGTCGTCATCCCGTCCAATGGGCTGACATCAGTTCGGCCTTCTGCCGACGGAACGAAAATCGAATCCATTTGGAACTCGTCGAACCTGGGTCCATCCACTCCCAGCCCGGTGGTCATTAATGGACTGACAATTACCGTTAATTCGGCCGGTGCGCTGTCTGCCGGAGACGTGACTACGGGCGAACGTCTGTGGCAACTGCGGCTGAAGGGGAAATTCAGCAGCACCCCGCTGGCATCCAACGGTCACCTGTTCTTCTTCAACGAAACCGGGTATGCCTTCGTTGTGCGGCCTGAGAGGGAGAAAGGTGAAATTGTTTCTGAACTGGATCTGGCGGAGACTATTCTGTGCAGTCCGGCGGCTTCCGACAACGCTCTGTACGTGCGTAGCGATGGCCATTTATGGAAGTTCGCAGAGCAGCGATAGATCCCCTTCTACAGCGAATTCTGCTGACTTATGGCCGCGAAGAACGCTTTCCAATAGCAGTTTCGTTACTCCCACGAGCCAGCATCGTCCACGATAATATGTAAACTGCTAATGTCTGATCTCAGCGTACCAGTTGCCATTGGCCTTGGCGGATTCGTCGGTGCTGTGGCACGTTTCTATGTATCCAGCGGCGTGGCGAAAGCCTGCGGCGAAGACCTTGCATTTCTGGGAACATTGTCCGTCAATCTGATCGGTTGTTTTGCGATTGGAATTCTGGCGACGATTGCCACCAGGGCATCCGTGTTTTCGCCTCTGGTACAGACCTGTCTGATTACCGGATTGCTGGGGTCACTGACAACATTCTCAACGTTTGCCTTTGAGTCGCTAAGCCTGATGCAGACGGGGCGTTTCGGAGCAGCCGTGCTGAACATGGGCACTAATCTGCTGGCCGGACTGGTCCTGGCGTGGCTTGGCATTCAGGTTGCTGGTCTTTTTCTGTCCGACGTCTCGGCAAACGGTTAGGTTTCTGCGAGCATGTCGGAGAGTGAAACCAGGTTAGAAGCGGAACACGATTCCGCGCACTCGAACGTCGCCAAACCAGGAAGTTTCCGTGAACTGCTGCACGTTGCGCTGCCGCTGATTATCAGTTCCGGTTCACTGTCGGTGATGAGCGCTGTGGATCGCATGATGCTGGCCGGTTATTCGGCGGACGCGCTGGCCGCAGTGACTCCCGCATCAATGTTGCACTGGACGATTGTCTGCATTCCGTTGGGCACGATTCTGTACTCCAACACATTCATTTCGCAATACGACGGAGCTGGTCGTACGGGGCGCCTGACTGCGTCATTGTTCCAGGCAATCTGGCTGGCGGTGATCTCCGGGATGCTGCTGACGTTACTGACACCGTGGACCCATAGCTTGCTTTCCCTGACAGGACATGAGGCGGGAGTCGTCGCGCAGGAGACCATTTATTTTAATACGTTGTGCAGCGGCAGCAGCGTGCTGCTGCTGGCTATGGCGCTCAGCTGTTTCTTCAGCGGTCGACGGCAGACTCAGGTTGTCATGTACGTCAATCTGTTCAGCACTGTGTTGAATTTCGGACTGAACTACCTGCTGATTTTTGGCAACGGTCCGTTTCCTGAATTGGGTATTCGTGGTGCCGCAGTGGCCACCGTTGCCGCACGTTTCTTTGACATCGCCGCTTACATCTTTCTGATGAAACGAGCGAATCGATCGGGCATGTTTCCATTTCGGACGTCATGGCGCATCGATCGTTCTCTTATGAAGAAATACCTGAAATTTGGTTTGCCCAGTGGGCTGCATTATTTTGTCGACAACTCCGGATTTACCGTGTTCCTGCTGATCGTCGGGAGCCTCAGTCGCGACGCACTGGCCGCGACGAATCTGGCGTTCAGCGTGAATGGTCTGATCTTTGTGCCATTGCTGGGATTCGGAACGGCTGTTCAGACTCTGGTTGGCCACCACATCGGAGCAGGGTTGCTGCCGGCCGTTGTGCGGACGACGTGGAATGCTGTCCGCATGGCGGTCGTCTGGACGGGCGTGGCAGCGCTGCTGTTGATTCTGTTTCCGGCCGTCAGTTTAATGCCGTTTGTGGCGTTCAGCGTTGATGGATCAGCGGCCGCTGAGTCTTTGCAACGGCTGTTGCCGACCGCCACAATCCTGTTGCAGTTCGTCGCGGTCTATTCCGTCTTCGATGCACTGGCCGTTGTCTTTGCGTCAGCACTGCGCGGTGCAGGAGACACATTGTTTCCCATGCTGATCACGATGTTCTCCAGTTGGTTCGTGATGACGCTGCCAGCCTTGTGGATACTGTCATCCGGCAACGCTACGCCGCAGCGACTGTGGTTGACGTGTACGGTGCATATCGTGTTCATGGGAACCATGATGCTGCTGCGATATCGCACCGGTCGCTGGAAGCAGATTCACATCATCGATGACACTGAGACGCCTGTCACGCCATCGGCATGATTTCGCCGCCCGGATCAAACGGCGTTGCAGCAGATCGTTCCCTCCGGCAGGCAGTCCTGGCCTGAAGTCACTTCGCCACTGCCGCAGACGTCTTTGATCGAACAGGAAATCTTCCGTGCCGCACCGGGCGTTCACGAATCTGAAATCAGCGTTCCCACTTGAGCGGAGAACTGTCCGCGACTCAACACTTTCCCGAATCCGGCTCTCGTGGCTGCTTCAAGTTTCTCGGTGTGAACGTGCGGACCGTACGCGACAGCTCGCTGCAGCACATCGGCGGGAATGGACTCGGCCAGACTGGCGACGTCAAGGCCTGGCGTTCCCAGATCCACGAGCAGCAGTGCGGCGGCATCTTCACTGATTGCTGCGACGACATCCGCAATCGATCCAGCCGTGCAGAACTGTCGCCCGGCCTGCGCGGCAAATCCGCTAACAGTGCTGCCGAGCATCAGATCGTTGGCCAGAAGAATGACTGAATCTGAGCCTGAAGACATTTGGTTCATTTCAACGGGGATGATTGCATTGCTGAAACAGAGTGTTGATCATGTTGCTTCAGTCTTCAAACTTGCAGGTTGCTGATCCATCGAATCCGTTCGATCTTCTGCCTTATGGTTCAGCAACGGTCGCGAAGTCCGTCTTTGCGGGTTTGTTCGAGCCGTCTTCGATGGTCGATTCGATCCGTCATCGACGGTCAATGCGAGCTGACGCTCGGAAACAGGAGGTCTGCCGGGGCTGGGGGCAGCAAAGAGCCGGCAACAGTTTTTGAATTTTGGGAATGACCGTAGATAAGTCCTGTGTTTTGGGCAATTTGTTCCGCTCGACACATTTGGTGACGGCTTTCCTGTGAACGGCGGCCGAATGTCAGTGAACGGGTTGCCAGGGACTTTGTCCGACGATATCATCCCCGGTTCGATTTTGCAGGGGTTTTCAAAAAACGCTGGAGCGTTCGCAGTGCGACGGCACTAACGCTCGCGTAAATAAACCCTTTGGTGACAGTGCTTTACGTTTCGACGATTGCCGTGGCTGGCAACTTGTCGAGCCCTGATGCTCATTGAGGTTGTTTTTCTGGCTGGCTGATTTCGTGTTTGAAGGTATTACTGAAGGTCTGACCAACGCCTTTTCGGCTTTCCGCGGTAGTGGAAAGATCACGGAAGGGAACATCCGCGACGGCATGAAGCAGGTGCGCACCGCACTGCTGGAAGCCGACGTCGCATTCGATGTTGCGCAGGACTTTGTCAAGGACATCACGGAAAAGGCCATCGGCGAAGATGTGCTGAAGTCGCTGCGGCCGGATCAGCAGCTGGTCGGCATTGTACATCAGGGGCTGATCGACCTGATGGCAGGCGATCACGATCTGCCTCTCAAACGTGACGGCGTCACTGTTCTGATGATGTGTGGACTGCAGGGAAGTGGCAAGACCACAACCTGCGGCAAGCTGGCTCGGTTGCTGAAGGAAGAAGGCCACACTCCATTGCTGGTGGCGGCGGACCTGCAGCGGCCGGCCGCTATTGAACAGCTGAAAATCATTGGCGAACAGGTCGGCTGTACTGTCTATCACGAAGATCCTGCAAAGAGCGATCCGGTTCAGGTTTGCCGCAACGGTGTAAAACAGGCCAAAGCCAACGGCGCGTCGGTTGTTCTGCTGGACACGGCAGGTCGATTGGGGATCGACGAAGAGCTGATGAAGGAGCTGCAGCGGATTGATAACCGCGTGGCTCCGGACATGTGCTTATTCGTCTGCGATGCGATGACCGGGCAGGATGCGGTCAACAGTGCCAAGGCCTTTAACGAGGCGCTGGAACTGGACGGCGTCATCCTGACCAAACTGGACGGTGATACTCGCGGCGGTGCGGCTCTCAGTGTCCGAGCTGTCACAGGCGTGCCGATCAAGTTTATCGGCGTCGGTGAGCAGCTGGATCGGCTGGAGCAGTTTCATCCGGACCGCATGGCCGGACGAATTCTGGGCATGGGCGATGTGTTGTCTCTTGTTGAGAAAGCTCAACAGGAGTTCGACGAAGATGAGATGCTTGCCCAGCAGGAGAAAATGCAGCAGGGCAAGTTCACGCTGGATGATTTCCGCAAGCAAATGCGGCAAATCAAAAAGCTGGGCTCCATGCGTGAAGTCATGAAGATGATTCCGGGGATGGGCAAAGTCGTCGATCAGATGGGGGACATGAACCCGGAAGACGACATGCGGCGGATTGAAGGCATCATCAATTCGATGACGCTGGACGAGCGTCATAACCCGGAAAGAATCGACCGCGGCCGTCGTAATCGAATTGCCTGCGGAAGCGGTGTGGAACCGGCGGAAGTCAATAAGCTGCTCAAGGATTTTAACTCCATGGGCAAGATGATGCAGGACATGTCAAACATGAGCCTGAAGGACCGCATGAAGGCGGTCAAGCAGATGTCTGACGGCGGGATGATGGATCCCAACGCGAACATTCAGGAAAAGAAAACGCGAAGTAAACGCGGCCCCGTGGATTCGATCCAATTACGGGATAAGAAGAAGAAACAGCGTAAAGACGCACGGAAGGCGAAGAAACGAAACCGAAGAAAGTAATTCCATCCGTCGTGGACTGATGGACAGCAGGTCAGAAAACGATTTTGTCCTGAACACTAAACAATCATACGAGGCAGAAGCCTCAGTCACTCCGCAGGTTGCGGCTATTGGGAGTTGTAAATGTCAGTAAGAATTCGAATGAAAAGAATGGGGCGAAAGCACCGTCCCTTCTATCGCATCTGCATTATGGATCGTCAGCGAGCTCGTGACGGTAAAGCCATTGAAGAAGTCGGCTTTTACGACACTTCAGTGCCAGATAAGTCAAAACGAGTCAGTCTGAAAATGGATCGGATTGATTATTGGCTGTCCGTTGGTGCTCAACCATCGGAAAAGGTCAACGCCCTGATCAAGAAGGTTCAGAAGGGGGACTTCGGAACTGCTGCGGCACCTCCGCCGATGGAGGCTCCTAAGCAACCGGAACCTCCGGCTGTGGAAGAAGCACCGGCAGAAGCTGCCGAAGCGACGGAAACAACGGAAGCTGCCACGGAAGAATCTCCGGCTGCCGAGGGCGGAGAATAGTCGGCGGCAGTCCGAGCCGCAGGATCGTGGCGAGCAGTCCGCACAGGTGCGACTGAACGCCACACCATGTGAAGTCTGATCTGATGCGGTTTGACGTTCTCACCCTGTTTCCGGAGATGTTCGAGAGTTATCTCGGGCAGAGCATTCTGAAACTGGCCATTCAACGTCAACTGGTTGATGTTCAGACACACAACTTTCGCAACTTTGCGGAAGGGCGACACAAACAAGTGGACGATAAGCCGTTCGGCGGTGGTCCGGGAATGTTGCTGATGTGTCCACCCGTGTTCGACTGTGTTGAATCGGTTCAGGGCACGAGTGATTCACAATCCCGGCTGATCATGATGAGTCCGCAGGGACGTAAACTTGATCAAAAACTGGTGGAAGAGCTGGCACAGGAAGAACGATTGGTTGTGCTGTGCGGACGATACGAAGGATTTGATGATCGAATCCGGGAAGGCCTTGAGCCGATGGAGATTTCTGCTGGCGACTTTATCTGCAATGGTGGAGAAGTTCCGGCGATGTTACTGATCGATACTGTGATACGACTGATTCCAGGCGTGCTGGGCGACGAAACCAGCAGCAAATTTGATTCCTTCAGTGATTCAGGATTATTAGAACACCCGCAATTCACACGGCCCCGGGAATTTCGGGGAATGACGGTTCCGGAGATTCTGCTAAGCGGCAATCATGAGGCCATCGCAGAATGGCGACACGAACAAAGTTTGAGACGAACAGCAGAACGAAGAAGTGATCTATTGGCGACTCCCGCCACAAACAATCTGAACAATGATGCGGAGTAGAAAAGTCTGGTGACAATCGCTCTGCTCCGCGATTTAGAAACACAGACGAAAGCACATTTGCTTTCCTGACAACCGCTTGACGACCGAACTCAGAACAGGCAGAGAAGTAATAAAGGAATCCCGAAATGAGACATAAACTTCTGGATGTTGCAGAACAATCAAGTCTGCGAGAAGAACCGCTGAACTTTACAGTCGGCGACACCGTCGACGTGCATAATCGAATTCTGGAAGGCAACAAAGAACGCATCCAGGTGTTTACCGGCGTTGTGATCGCTCGCCGAGGCCAGGGGACCGGCGAAACGTTTACGGTTCGCCGTGTGGTTGCCGGCGAAGGCGTTGAACGAACCTTTCCGCTCAATACGCCCAAGCTTGCTAAGGTCGAAGTCAAACGCCACGGTCGCGTCCGTCGGGCAAAGCTGTTCTATCTGCGAGACCGTACCGGCAAAGCCACTCGACTTCGCGAACGCAAGTCAAAGCCATGGGAAGTGGATCCCAACGCCAAAAAGAAGTCTTGAACGGCTGTGGACGCAGACTTCATTAGAGCCGTCCAGTGCTTTGTCAAAGGCGCCCGGTTGTGCCGCGTGCCTGTATCAGGAACGGCGTCGCCTCCCGCCGTTCTGACACTGCGGTTTTCTGGTCGTCATGGGATCAAGACGTTTTGGCGCGAAGTGCAAAGTCCCATGTTTTCTGCCCACCGTCTTCGTCCAGGAATTGGATTGATTGCACTTCCACCGCCGTCTCTTCGGCTGGCAGAAACAAGCGGATGACGCCGGCTTTGCCTTCAATGGGCAAGAGGACTGTGATGTCCTGCCATGTCGTTCCTTTGGGCAGATTGTAATTGACGACTTGTGCGGATTCCGGGAACGTCTGTTGCCCCGATGTTCTCCAGTGAACTCGCCCTTTCCCACCAGCTGTGCTGCGAGCGCGAAGCTTTAGTGTCAGGGGGCCATTGAGTTTCACCTGGCCAGTTCCCAGGAAAGGCAGACGCCCTTCTCCTGTTACCCGAATCGCACCTTCCGTGTTGGCGACTTTGCAGAATCTGGGCACGAGTCCCGCGATCGGATTCGAATCGACAGGTGTACTCGGCGTCGCAGTATTGAAGTCAGGGTTCGGTCTGGGATAAAGCGCGCCTGTGTCCTGCACGAACTGGTCGATTAGTGCATCCAGTTCGCCCACTCGGTCCGGCATCATGCTTGCCAGATTCTGCGTTTCGCCGATGTCTTCTTTAAGATTGTAGAGCTCACGGACTTCCGGATATTTGGCATGCGGCTCGAACCGTCGAATCAACTTCCAGTCACCTTGCCGAACCGACACAGCAGGAATCAAGTGCGGAAACCAGGTGAACCAGGCCTGACGTTTGAGTTCGCCGGTTTGTTTCAGGATGGGAATGATTGACTCACCATCCACGATGTGTCCAGCGGGCTTCTCCAGGCCGGCGGCTTCCAGAATCGTTGGATACAGATCAATCGGACCCACGATCGAATCGCTGATGGAACCAGGTTCTATCTGACCCGGCCAGCGCACCATCAGAGGAACGCGTTGGCCGCCTTCGTAGATTCGCCCTTTTCCTTCACGCAGCGGCGCGTTGTTTGTTGGCGGCTGATCTCCGGCCCATTTCTTCCAGTCCTGTACGAAGTCCCATTTCGGGTGGTCTTGTTTGACGTCCATTCCTCGACCACCAGGCACGTTGCTGTGCGTGTTGCCACCATTGTCCGAATAGAAGATGAACAACGTGTTGTCGGTCAGCCCGAGTTCATCAAATCTGTCGATGACGCGGCCGAGACTTTCATCCACGCTCTTAAGCATCGAAGCCATGATCGGGTTATGTTGATGGCCGCGCGGATCTGACTTGTCGGCGAACTGCTTCGTCAGTTCTTCCTTGTGCCCCCACGGTCCGTGAACAGCGAAGTGCCAGAAGTTGAGATAAAATGGTTCGTCCTGATGTTCTTCCACGAACCGGAGGGCTTCATCCGTCAGGCGGTCGGTGATGTACTCGCCGTCCGGACCGTCGGTGATCGTGCCGACCCATTGCTTACCGGGTTCACCACTGCTGTGGACGCCATAGGGCGAAAAATAGCTTCTCGGGCCGGGACTCGGCTCGGCGTGGAAGGCGACGTCAAATCCATGTTGCTCGGGCCAGTGTTCCTGGCTTAAACCCAGGTGCCATTTCCCAAAATGACCTGTTCGGTAACCCGCATCGCGCAACACCTCGGAAAAAGTGACAAGATTGAGATCGAGATAGTTCCTGCTTCTGGCATAAATGAGTGGTTCGCTGGCTTTCGCCTTTGCGGGATACGGAGAGGCATCAGCAGGGGCCGCCGGCAGATGGCCGGTGGCAGAGGTTACACGATGACGAGACGAATACTGACCAGTCAGTATCGACGCACGAGTAGGTGAGCACAACGGCACGGCATACGCGTTGATGAATTTCATCGACTGGCGTTCCAGACGTTGCATATTCGGTGTTTCGTAGTACTGCGAACCGTACGGCGTGCTGTCCATCCAACCCATGTCGTCCACCAGAAACAGAACGATATTGGGTTTGGCGGTTGGCTGCTGCTTGGCGGCAATGATGTTGTTCGCCGTGGTCAACATCATTCCCACCACCAGTACGAACACCCACGTTGCTGATACTCTTTGATTCATCATTCGTGTTTCAATCAATCGAATTGGTTTCCGTAGGCCATGACCTGTCATGGCAGTTCTTTATGTCATACACACCATGACCTGTCATGGCAAATCCAATGCGTCAGGACAGGTTGTTTGGTGGGGACACATGGGTCCTGACCTACATAAATCAATTCCCGGCAGCCACCGGATTCCCCATGACACATTCCGGATTCGGTACGGTCGGCACAGGAGCATTTGTATTCGCCGCCACGCAACCAGTTCGGGCCGCAATTCAGCGGTGCGATCGGGCATCCTTGCGGCCAGATTGTTTGCTCACCAGGATCATCTTTGAGGTGATACAGGCCGACTGTGTCGTCCTCGTGAAATCCGATGAGTTTCCAGTCGCCCAGTCCCTTATTCAGCCAGATACTCTAATGGGATCGTGTCCCCCTGACGTTTACACCACGTGGCCAGTTGCGTTCTGAGAGACTTTAGTAGCTCCGCATGCTCTGGGCTGTCTGCCAGGTTGACCATCTCGAACGGGTCTTTTCCCATATCATACAACTCTTCCCTGGGGCGGTGTTGATAACGCTCGACAGTCGCTTTCGCGATGGGATCAGTTTTTGCTTTTTTGACCCATGAATCCCAGTGTGGCAGGAAGTGGATGCCCTGCTTGACACCGGTGATATGAGTCGTGAATGTGGTGTCCGGGGATAGATTGAGAATATATCGATGGGTTGGAGTTCGAATTGTGCGGGCCGGGCAATGATTCCAAACCCCCGGCCCTCCGTTGTCATTTCCCGTATGAGAGCCGAAAACCACCGCGTGGTGCGTTGTTATATTCCCTGTCAGCACGGGGAGAAAACTCTGTCCATCAATATCCTTGGGAACGCTGCCGCCAGCGGCGGCGATGCATGTTGGAAGCAGGTCGGCAAGATTTACCATCGCATCTGTCCTGGACTCAGGAGCGATTCTTCCTGGCCATCGAGCAATTAGCGGAACACGAAGCCCGCCGTCATACAAGCACCACTTGGCAAATGGCCAATTGGCTCCCTGGTCGGAGGAATAAAGGAAGAGCGTGTTCCTGCTGATCGCTTTCCCGGCGACGACATCGAGAACATCGCCGAGGATATTGTCCATTAGCGTGACGTCGCTGTAGTAATCCGCTCGGTCGGCACGCGTCTCTGGAGTGTCGATGAGGTTCGGCGGCAATGTAATCGTGTCTGGATCATACGTTGTGTTCTTCGTCCACGGTGTATGAGGCGGATGGGTGCAAACCACCATGAACAATGGCCCGGGGCCATTGAAATCCGCCAGGAAATCGGCTGCCTCCTCTTCGCTTTTCCTGATGTGGTCGTAAGGGAAACTGCGTCCGGGCCCATGATGGAACTTCCCGAAGTGCGCCGTGTAGTATCCCAGTTCCTTAAGATACGTGGGCATCGTCCTGAGATCGTTTCGAATCGGCGTGCCGAACTTGTGACCACCGTTGCGATGCGGCATGAGCCCGGTCTGGATCACGCAACGAGAAGGGCTGCATAATGGTGACGCGGCAAAGGCGTGAGTGAATCGCATCCCTTCCTTCGCCAGGCGGTCAATGTTAGGCGTCCTGACGAATGTGTCCCCGTACGCCCCCGAGTCGAGCCAGCCGTGGTCATCGGAAATGAACAGAATAATACTCGGCTTGGCCTGCACCCGTTCCGCATTCAGCATGCTTGCCACAACGCACAATGCTGCTGCCCCGATAGGTGCATATCCGTGAAAGCCAATCCTGCTGAACATGCTCATGTGTCCTTCCCCGTTCAAGTACAAGTCCGTATCTGCATGAATGATCCCAGTTTGTTTCCCAGCTCGCCGGCACCTGTCCTGGCATGATGGTTTGCGGTGGAAATCAGTATCGGCCGACCGGGACGTCTTTCGCCCGAAGGCAGCAACGCCAGGTAGACGCTACTGCCCGGAGCAACTCATCAAGGGCTCACATCTGTCTTGTGATGCGAGTCATATTCCTGCTTCCGTTCTGAAGTGTACTCCCACCAGGGTTTTGCTTCATCGCCTTCCATGAACCGGACTGCGGAGATGAATTGATCGAGTAAGCAGGGGTCGAAACGACAATTCGTAACCCGGCACAGCTTTTCAAACAGTGTATAGGGATCACGTCCCACAAGGTCCTGCGGGTGCGACACATCGACCTGTTTGAAATAGCCGGCAGCGGCGGGCCCGATGTTGGGCAGTTGTTCCAACGTCTCAAATTCTGAGCGTGATAATTCACTGAGTCGCTGAAACGACAACTGACGATTCTTCATTTTCCGTCCATTCTTATCAACCAGCTTCATTCACTATCCTCTTCGACTTTCAATGGAGTTGCAATTCTTCTGGCCCAGGGTGTCTCAGCAAAGCCCAATAAGCTGCCAGCTGGTGAAAACATGCGGCATGTCTTCTGCCCCCAGGGCTCCAGACGAGGCTTTTGTGCAACGGACCGCCCCGTTCTTTCCACGGTCTTTCTGGTCTCGTCGACATTGTCAACTTCGAATTCCATCGTCAAGCCCAGCGGGATCTGGTCCGCCATGTTGCGATTGCCCAGGGTACACTCGGCGGCATGGCCGCGGTTCCAGATGCCCAGGTGCATAACACCCGGGACCAGGATGACCGCGTAGTCATCTCCAGATCGTTCCTTCAAGGACAGACCAAGCGTATCGCAATAGAACTTCAACGCTTCGTTTACGTCTTCAACGATCTCCGCGACTCCCGCTACGTGCCGTATCATAAATGCTCCTGAGTATGTGTCTGCAACGCATTAAGTTGACATATGGCCGCGACGAATGTCTTTCCGCTTGCGAGGGTCACTTTCCATGAGCCCCGCCACGAGTTTTTTTTGAAACCTGCTCTTCATCGCAGGCCGGATGCTCGACGGCGGGACATTATTGCACACGCAGCTCCTGACGTATTGGAAGAATGGAACATGCCGAAGAAATCGAGTTGCGATTGAGCAAGTTCGCATGGCGTCAATCCGGTCAGGGAACGATATTCGGCAATCATATGAGCCTGGTCATAATAGCCGGAATCGAGCGCCGCTGCCGACCAATCCACGGGGTTGGATCGCCCAACTCGCTCACGCAGAGACTGCATTCGGATGACACGGGCAAACATCCTGGTGCTGATGCCCACGTGTCGCCTGAAGAGACGAGCAAGATGCTGACGACTCATGTCCAGGGTTGCGGCCACCGACTCGACGTTCGAACAGGGTTCATGCGTCCTGACGACAAAAACGGGAACATTGTACTTTTCTGTCTGAGTACAATGTCCCCATTTGACGTTCCGTATGAGGTGTTTTGCATTCTCGCAGCATGGCCACCGATTCGTTTGACCGATCGAAGACACTGCGCAGAAGGCGTGCCTGTTATGGTGCTGCCGCCAATGGCCGCACCTGAAGATCCTTCCACCGAACCCAACCTTTGCCGGTGTGCATTTGTAGCGAGATATTTCCGTCCCGAACGCCACCCATCCTGTCGCTTTCGGCGACGGTGACACCGTTGACGCGAACGGCACACTGTTTTTCGTTGAGAAAAACCTGCATCAAAACCCATTCCCCCGGTTGAAAAGGCATCCGCCCGGCGCGGGCACGGCCGTAAATACTGCCGGTCGGATCGTTGCTGTCGGGGATGTCTTCAATCTGGATTTCAAAACCGCGGTTATTCGTCGCCAACCAGCGGAAGAATATTCCGCCGTTGGCTAGCGGCGAACTCTTGATGTAGGTCTGCAGCTCACAATTGCGATACAAGCCGTCGGAAATCAGGTAGCCATGTCCCTGCTCCCCCAGCAATTCTCCTTTTTCGATACTCCATGTTGCCGTGTTCTTCTCGCTGGCGGACCAGCCGTCGAGATTCTCTGTGCTCAACAGCGATTGCCACTCGTCTCGAACCTGATCGGGCAGTCGCTTGATGCGGACGTTGCGAAACAGCACGGGCTTGCCGCGGTCCTGCAGCCCGATATGGCCAAGTCGCGGTCGATATCGAAGCGAGTCGTGTTCACGAACGTCAAGGTCCTGAACCAACTGGCCATTGAGCCGTACTTTGAGGCCTGGCCAATTCATGGTAATTTCCAATTCGTCGAACGCTTCGTCCGAATAATGTCGAGCAGCCGCGGTCAACGGCGGGACGGCATCGAAGATCGCCCCTGTTGAGTGGTTTTTCAAACCGCCTGGACCACCAATCTGAACCTCGTACCCAACATGAGAGATTCGTCCATGCAAAGGTGCATGAAAGAAGACGCCGCTTTCCGCACCGAACCGTGTTTTGTAGTCCATCCGAAGGACAAAGTTCTCAAAGACCTCGGTCGTCCGTAACCACGTCGGCCAGTTCCCCGAGCCGTTACAAATCAACATCCCGTCCCGGACGACAAAACCCGCCTGGCCTTCCTTTTGCCAGCCACTGAGATCCTGGCCGTTAAACAGCAGTTCGAATCCCTCCTCGGACGGCTGCGCCGCCGAACCCATGGCACCAGCGGCGCAGCTCAGAAGCCATACGATCGAGAGACATGTTCGTGGCATGAAGAAAATCCTTTACTTGAGCAGTTTACATATTCTCGTGAACCGTTTTGGCTCGCTGGCAGGCTGTTTTCCCGGGCTCAAACGCGTCCGGTTTATTGGGATTGTTCGGTTGATCGGGGATTGAAGCCACCGACCACGGATGGCAAGCGTTTGACGTGCGATGTACTGCAAAACTGCCTTATCTTCTGACTATACTAGTCCTTTGTCAGAACCAGGTTTTAGGGTTGGCGAGGAAAACGGGGTCAGGTACCAGAAACCGGAACGGCCCGAAGGGTGCTTCGCATTTTTGGTACCTGACCCCTCTTTTCCGGCGAACGATTCAAATCCACTTTTTGGCTGTGATGAAGCACTAGCCCCTCCGGTCAACCGTCTTGATACTGCGATCGTTTTCCATGACTGTTCAGCTTAAGTCGATGTCCATCCAGACGGCACGTCTCGTCATTGCCACCACCGCTCTACTTTGTTGCACGTCACCTGACATTGCAGCCGAGCCCGGTATTCCTGACGCACTGTTGACCGTTGCCGAACGAAGTGACTTTACCGAAACGTCACGTTCCGATGAAGTGAAGGGCCTGGTTGATCGGTTCGCGGCGATGGCTGCACACGTTCGTGTTTACGAAATTGGCCGCACAAACGAGGATCGGCCCATCCTTGCTGCTGAAGTTGACTCACACTGGGCCGCAGGCAACAAGGGAAACAACGGTGCTGACGATCGCCTGACGATCCTTCTGCTGGGAAACATTCACTCGGGAGAATGTGCCGGAAAAGAAGCCCTGTTGATGCTGTTGCGAGACCTGACGCTGGACCACAAGCACCGTTGGCTGGACGACTTCAGGATAATCTTCGTCCCTAACTACAGCGCCGATGCCAACGAACGGATGGGTGCGTTGCATCGTCCCGGGCAAATCGGGCCGAACACGATGGGGCTGCGTGAGAACGCACAGGGACTTGATCTGAATCGTGACTTCGTGAAGCTGGAAGCGCCGGAAACGCGAGCACTCGTCAAACTGATCGACCAGCGCAACCCGCACCTGTTCATCGACACACATACCACAAACGGCTCGCGACATCGTTATGCATTGACATACGATGTGCCGCACAATCCCGCTGCCCCGCAGCCGCAAATCGATTTCCTGCGTGGCCAGCTGCTGCCGGAAGTGACTGGGCGATTGGCTGAGGACAAGATCGACACGTTCTACTACGGCAACCTGAACGGGGATCATTCCCGCTGGACGACATTTGGACATCAGCCGCGGTACAGCACGGAATATGTCGGACTGCGAGGCAGGTTAGCGATTCTGTCCGAGGCCTATTCCTATGTAACTTATCGTGATCGCATCGAAGCAACGAAGGCCTTCGTCAGCGAATGCCTGAACTATGCCGCGGAGCACCGGGACACGATTCGCACCTTATTGGCCGACCAGGCGGATTCCATCGCCCACGCTGGCTCGCGTCCGGTCGTTGGCGACAGGATTTCGATGTCAGCGAAAGTTGAAAAATTTGACACGCAGGTGGCGATCAAGGGCTACAAAGCCACCACGGCAGATCAGGAGCCCAGCAGGAAGGCGAAGAATCACAAAGTCGATTTCTTTGGAAAGTTCGTTTCGACTCGAATCGTCGATCGTCCGTTTGCTTATGTGTTGCCGTTTGAAGAAAGTCGCGTCGCCGATCGGCTGCGAATGCATGGGGTACGCATCGAACAGCTCACGGAAGCCATCGAAACGGAAGTTGAAGTCTATCGTGCCCGGAAGGTTGAGCGCGCCAGCAAACTCTTCCAAAGTCACGCCCTTGTCGACTCGCAGGTGGAATCACGGTTGGAGACGCGACGACTGGCCGCTCAATCATACGTGATTCCGATGAACCAACCGCTGGGGAATCTGATCGCGTATCTGCTGGAACCGACATCAGACGATGGACTGACGACATGGAATTTTTTCGACCGTACGTGGCGTACAGGAGCTGATTTTCCCATCGTGAGAATTCGGGGGCCCGTCAAACTTCCGACGATGGTGTGTGCGGACATCGAACCGGCTCAGAAGCTGGATCTGGACCGGATCCATGGCTCGGTTGGTCGTGTCTCATTCGATAACCCATTTACATTCGCATGTGCCACATCGTTTTCAGTCAAGTAGGATGTTTGCCCGCACACACCACAACTGTGCGAGCAAACATGTCGGAGCCAGACATCTCTCAGTCCAGCTGGCGTATCAGTTCGAGGCCACTGATGACCGTGGGGCCGTTTGTTGTCGAGAGTTCGAGCGTCAAATCGTTCTTCACTTCGATACCGGCAAACGCTTTGACGATTCCTTTCATCACGCCACCAGCTTCATGGAGGATGTCAAAACTGTGGGCGGCGTTTTGCCCTGCAGCTTGATGTCCAGCAGTCGATGTTTCGGACCAGGGCGTCCTGGACCAACGGGTTCAGCAAAATGCAGCCGAACTCGATAGCTTCCAGGTCTCAGATCTCTAATGACGAACCGCTTAAGACCTTCGGCCATCGAAGCACTGACCCATGGATAAGATTCCTGGCGTTGCATCCACACGCTGTGTCGATAGCGATAGGTCGCAGATGCGGTGGCCTCGATGTCGACGTCCGGAGAGGGGCCGCCAACAGACGGATAGTCCAGCCAGAGTGTTCCGTTGCGCGTCATTCGATCGCCAGGGGCACCAAAATTAATGCCAATGCGTTGAATCTTACCTGGCTCAATTTTGCTTTCCCCCCACGACGACCATTGTTCGTGGCTTTCGGGCATCGCAACCAGCGACATGGCGGTGGGAAGTGGATAACTGCATGTGCAGCCATCGTAGTAGTACGGCACATTCAGTAAACCGCCGGACGGGATGATGCTGTTGGTGCACCCGCTTCTGGGGCCACTTAGGAAGACTGTTCCGCTTTCGATCGTCTTGTCGTAATAGGCCGCCGTACCACTGCGCAGCGTATAGAAATCACCGTAGTCCATTCCCCCGTCACATCCATAGGTTTTGGGAAATGTGCGTGCCTCCGTTTCGCCCGTCAGTGGATTACCACCGAACGGACGGAGTGTCTGCAGCAGAGGTTTGAAGGTGACATCAGATCGCTCGCTGATCAGCGTCGTCGTGATAAAGGGAGGCAACTTCATTTTCTGTAAATCACTGTGTATCACGGCAGCACGGAGACCATACAATCCTGCTTCATCCAACTCGCTGCGTAGTTGTTGAATGCGATCGTGGTTATCGTCGAAAACGACAACGTGATAATCAGACGATCCAATCAGTGCTTTGGTCAGCGTCCCATCCGACAAACCGGCCACAATTGCTATCCCGTGTCTGCCAGCGGAACTCTCCACGAGCGTTTTCGCTGTCTTCATCGCTTCGTCCGATGTCGACAGACGGGTTGTCTTATAGTTCCAGATTGCAGGCGAACCCGGAGCCGGACGACTGGCTCCACGGAAACACATGATGTGACCATCGCGGGTCGTTACAAACAAGGCGTTGTCGGCAACGACCATTGAATGAATCACCCCATCGACGCCCTCGCGTTTCTGGTCGAATTTCAACGTCGTTTCTGCAGTGCGGATTTCACGGCTCAATCCGGCGACGCCGCCACTGCTGTTTTTCACGCCGCCCTCGTGCTCGTGCCGATTTATCACTTCGTCAAACGTCAACAGGCCACGCCTGACAGCACGAGCCTTATCCGGATCGAGCGTGGCGAACCAACCGCCGGGGTACTTTCCGGAACTCGGCAGTTCAAACGAAATCAATTCGCCTGTACGTCGGTTCAAACTGGCCGGATAAGCATTTGAACAAGGCACGATCAGCTCGTCACCATTGATCAACAGGTATCCCTGCGGTGCCAGGCCGCCAATGGCCCTGGTGTTGTGGGGCTGCTGGCCGAACATATACCCCAGGCGATCATTGCGCCACAGAACGTTGCCTGTTTCTATTTCCATGGCGTAAACAAAGACACCCTCAAAGGGCCAAACACCTGCAGCAAAATAAACAACGCCATCGGCAACAACGGGTCCCCCGCGGACGGGCCAAACAGAGATCAATCGTTTGTTTCCAAGCAGGCACCGCTGACTGGGCACTGCCTGATGCTTCCAGTGCAAGTCGCCAGTCGTCAGTTCAACGCAATACAAGCAGCCATCGTCTGATCCGAAACAGGCACGTACTCCGGAGATCGCTGGCGCCAACCGCACGGGACCATTGGTATAGAACGACCAAAGTTCTATTCCGGTTTTTGCATCGTACGCTTTCACCGAATCGGTGCGAGAAGAAGCAATGAGCATCACACCGCTGGCCACAACGGGCTCGTATCCGGCATCAAACGTCAGGCGGATTGCTTTTGAAGAACGGTCGAATTAGCCGTTTTTCGTGCAAGAAGAGGCGGTGTCAACCGATAAACGGTTGGTCACGCTTCAGGTAACAATTCAAATTGGAGGATATTGTATGTCGGTGACAGCTGAGTTGGACTGTGTTTCGGATTCACTCGACTGGGCCAGTCTGCGCAACCGTGCGCTTGAGTCGCTTCAGTCCGTGAGCATTCCGAATGACATCGAAATCCCCGCTTTGCCTCAGGCTGTCACTGAGTTCTCGCAGCGGGCAGCCGCGCCCGACGTCGAGGTCCGAGAGCTTGCTGCCATTGTCGAAACCAGTGCCGGGCTTACGGTCGAATTGCTTAAGTTCGTGAACATCGCCAAGCTCCGTGGGGCGTCACCCATTGGAGATGTGGCCACCGCGATTGCTCGCGTTGGAATCAAGAGCGCCGCAACGTATCTGATTGCCACGGGTGTCAAGGCAGCCAACAGTGCCCTGGAATCAAAGCTGATCCACCACCGGCGTGCGTGGAGTGAGTCACTGCAGAAAGCTCTTTTCTCTCAGGCGACGTCTCGCATGCTGAAGCTGGACGCACAATTGGCTTTCATCGGCGGCTTGCTGCAGGACTTCATGCTGCCCGCGCTGACAAATCGCTTCGACAGCGAGTACGTGTCATTTCTGGAAAACGATGCCAAAGACGGTCGAGACATGGCAGAATGGGAGCAGGAAACGTTTGGCTGGAACCACGCTTCCACCGGAGCGTTTATCGCTGGTCAATGGGGCCTGCCCGACGATCTGGTGTGCGCCATTTATTACCATCACTCGCTGCACGAATCACTGAGTCGGCCGGAAATCGAAATGTTCAATTTGTTCCCCGTTACATTGTCAGCGTTGCTGCCGGACCAGCTGCGTCAATGTGGTCGCGGAATCACTGAACTTATCGCGGTCGACGGCAAGTGTTCAGCGTTTGATCTGGATCAGCTTTGCAGCACTGTTGACGAAGAACAGATGTCGTTGGCCGGTGGGTTCGACATTCCGGACTACCTGTCGTCGCATGTTCGGGAAGTTCGGCAGGCGACCGCCGAATGTTAGCTTAATGCTGAAGCAGAATTTCCATGATTGTGGATGTCCTGCAACTTTTCGACGACGCTTCGAGGAAATTCAGGGTGCCGACAGATCAGGAAGATCAATGTGGCAACGACTGAATCGCGAGATTGGGTCCTGATACGATCCTGCCCCCGTCTTCCTCGCCAACCCTAAGACCTGGTTTTGACAAAGCAGTAGACTGTCGTTCGTAAAACTGATATTGCTTTCCGAGAATGGAAAGACGTTTTGGTACAGGTCGCGGTTCGTCCCGCCATGTTCCAGGTTGAGATGCATGTCTTCACCTTAGGGGTCCAGTCAACCCTGAAGCGGACGTGAGCTTTGCACCAGTCAGAGAATGAAGATCACTTCAGCGATGCATCCAGACATGCAGGAACCAGTAACGAGCAGGGGGCTGCGAGCCACATGGCTGGTTTTTCTCATTTGCATCGTCTTTCAGCCCGGCTCATCGAACGCAGCTGATCAAACTCGGTTTGAACGAAATGCCATCGCCATTCCAACGAACGTCTATGGCGGGTTTCTGTTCGACCGCGATGGCTTCATGTGGATCGGAACGACCGGCTTAGGCGTTTACAGATACGATGGATATGAGCTGAAGAGTTTTTCCGGGGCCGCTGAAGGGCTGATGGTTGGCTCCATGGTGGAGGACAAAGACGGAGCTATCTGGATTGCCTCGCTGAGCAACGGGATTACCTGTTACGACAAAAAGACGGGGCTGTTCACGAAGTATGAGCACGATCCAAACAACACAAACAGTCTCAGCAGCAACAACATCGGTTTCACTCCTCAGACGCTTTGTGTGGACACGTCCAACAAACTCTGGGTAGGTACGGATGGCGCCGGTCTCTGTGAATACGACAAAGCGACAGGAACGTGGACTCGTTACAAACATGATCCGGCGGACTCAAACAGCTTAAACAACAATGTCGTGGTGTCTATTGCTGAAGGAAAGGATGCGGTGTTGTGGATTGGAACGCAGGCGGGTGGGCTGAATCGATTCGATAGAGAGACCGAAGAATGGACGCACTATGCCCATTCTCCCGATGATCCGAAAAGTCTGAATGACAACTGGGTCTGCTCTATTCTTGAGGACACGGACGGCGTGCTATGGGTTGGCACGAAGAAGAGAGGGCTCGACAGGCTCGACCAGGAAACGAACTCGTTCAGCCACTTCGTACACAACTCCAACGACGTCCGGAGTCTCAGCAGCAACGAGGTATGGAGTTTGTATGAGGATGCTTCGGGAGGAATCTGGGCGTGTCACATCGTTTCACCGAGTTCGGGCCTCAGTCGACTTGACAAACACAGCGGCGTGATCACGAGGTACGGCACTGACTCGGACAATCCTTTCACGGTCAGCTCCAATTCCATATCGCGAGTTTTTCAGGACCGTCGAACAGGCACAATGTGGGTGGTCAATCACGATGGGCGGATCGACAAACATGACAGGAACACAACCCATATCCGACACTGGGCTCATGATCCCAACAATGCAAGTAGCCTGAGCAGCAGGTCTGTCCTGCCGATTGTGGAAGACAGCGACAATCGGATGTGGGTTGGAACGATGGATGGTGGACTCAATCGCATCGATCAGAGCACCGGAGAAATCACACGCTTCATGCCGAATTCCCAGGATGCTTCGAGTATTCCGCGTGCTCGCGTCACTGCCTTGTCGGAGGATAGCTCGGGCGCGTTGTGGGTTGGCTTCTGGGACGGGATACTGGCCGAGGTTGACCGGAAGTCAGGCCACTGCGTTCGTATCTTTGAGCACGATCCCGGTGACCCGAACAGCATTACAGAAAGTGAACGTCTGAAGTTCATTCTGGAAGATAGAGATGATCCCAACATTCTTTGGCTGGCAACTCTGAAAGGTGGGCTCGATAGATTTGACAAAAGCCGAGAGTCGTTTACGCATTACAAGCACGTCACCGGCGGCAACAACAGTCTAAGCCACAATAGCGTGATCACGCTGTACGACGACGGCAATGGCGTGCTGTGGCTCCCGACCTACGGTGGTGGGCTGGACCGATTTGAAAAAGGCACGGGCACGTTCACCAACTACAGTCACGAAGAGAACAACCCGAACAGCCTTGGTTCCGACACGCTGTATGAGGTGTTGGAGATGGCGGACCATACGTTCTGGGTTGCGTGGAAAGGGGGAATCAGTCACTTCGATCCGGTGACAGGTACGTTTGAAAACTTTGACCAGGACGAAGATGGCCTTCCGTTCGGTCCGGTCTGCAGTCTGCTGCAGGACGACGACTTGAAACTCTGGCTGGGTACGATTCACGGAGGGCTCGTCAGATTCGCCCCGACAACGAGAGCAACCAAACGTTTAACGGTCGATGACGGATTGCAGGGAAATACGTTCTACTGGACTTCCCGATTCAAGGCTCAGGATGGCACACTTTGGTTTGGCGGTTCAAATGGAATCAGCAGCTTCCACCCTTCACAGATCAGAGAGAATCCGCACGCGCCGTCGGTCCTGTTAACAGCATTCACGCAGGGAGGACGCTCGATTGAAACGGGAACGTCTCCCGAACGTTTGAAATCTGTCACGTTGGATTGGCGTAGCAATTACTTTGAGTTTCAGTTTGCAGCTTTGAACTTCACGGCCTCTGAACGAAATCAATACGCTTATATGCTCGAAGGATGGGACGAAGACTGGCATTACTCCGGCTCGAATCCGACAGGTCGATACAGTGGACTTCCCGGTGGCACCTATACGCTCAGATTGAAGGGCTCGAATAACGATGGCGTGTGGAACGACGCCGGGACGAAGGTGACGGTGATTGTGACGCCACCGTTCTGGAACACTTCAACGTTCTATTTTTCTTCAGCCATACTTCTGGGCGTAGTTGTCACGGTGATCGTACTGTACGGGGTGAAACTTCGCCGTGAGACTATTGGCCGCCGACAGGCACAGCAGGAAATTATCGAAATCCAGCGCCGTGAGACTGAACTGGCCGAGGCTAAACTTGCCGAACTGATTCAACAACTCGTTCACCAGACGCGACTGGCAACCATCGGCCAAATGACGGCCAGTATCGCCCACGAAATTCGCAACCCGTTGGGCGCGGTTCGCAATGCCGCCTATTTGATGAAACACAGGCTTCCCGACGACAATTCACAATTCGTGCCGTATCTCACAATTATCGATCAGGAAGTCGAAACGGTCGACGGTGTCATCCGCGACATGCTGGAAATGGCACGATCAAAAGCACCGAATATTTCATCATTCGACCTGTCACATCTTATTCGCGACATCTTCGATCGGATGGACGCCAATGAAGCCACGCGCCTTGAGCTTATCAGCAATCCTGAGCCGTTCCCGATCGATGCCGACGACGGCCAACTGCGTCAGGTTATCAGCAATCTTGTCACCAATGGGGTACAGGCAATCGGTGACAGCGGTGTCGTGACGGTGGAACTTCAACTCGACGAAGATCAGGCTTTGATTACAGTCAGAGATGACGGCCCGGGCATTGCAGCCAAAGATCGCAAACGACTGTTCGAGCCTCTGTTCACGACCAAAGCCAAAGGCACCGGCCTGGGGCTAAGCATCTGTCGTCAGATCGTCGAACGCCACGGAGGCACGGTCGAATTGCAGGATCATGAAGGCACCGGCGCCTCGTTTTGTATTTGCCTGCCGATCCGACACGCGGCGTGAGCAACCATATCGCGACTGCGACTCACGGATCACTCAGCAGCTGCGCGATGCACTTCTCAAACGAGAGCCACGAAAGGTTCGGTGGAGGCGTTTGTTACCGCCGGTTGATGTTCCACCCTCGGGTTGGTTGATGACCAGTGTCAGAGTACACGATCGGGCCCGACGCCCACACGCTTCATTCACGCGGTCGATGGAAAACTTCCGCAAAATCGGCACTGTCCAACTCGCCACCGATGTCGAAACCGTGGGCAATGCCGACACGAACGGTTTCGGCATTCTTGACGCCTTTCAATTTGTACTGCTGGCGAAATGATCTGCCGCGAGGTACGCTCACCAGCAGATCCAATGCGAAAGGCAAGAAAGGCGAACGTCTTATGAAATCGACAACCCTGCTGTGTTTGCTGTCGATCGCGGTTTCGCTGTCGGCCGACGAATCCGATTATCCCAACGTGATCGTAATCCTGGCGGATGACATGGGCATCGATTCGGTGTCGGCACTGAACGACAAGCTGGGCATGAAGACGCCGGCCATCGATCAGTTGATTCGCGAGGGGATGTCCTTCACGGACGCACACTCGACATCGGCCGTGTGCTCGCCCACGCGATACGGTGTGTTGACCGGTCGATACAACTGGCGTTCCCGACTTAAACGCGGAATTGTTGGAAAGTGGGAACGTCCCCTCATCCAGGACGAACGTCTCACGCTGCCGGAGATGTTCCGAGAACATGACTATGACACCGCTTGTATTGGCAAGTGGCATCTGGGCTGGCACTGGCCAAAGAAGGGTGGAGGAACAACCAGCAATCTCGGTGAAATCGATTTCACAGGAGCAGTGAAGGGTGGCCCCTGCGATCACGGTTTCGACCAATATTTCGGCGACGACGTTCCCAACTGGCCGCCTTATGCATGGCGTGAAGACGAAAAGGTGTTGGGTAACCTGACAGCACAAATGAAAGTGGGAGCGATGGTTGGTGTATCTCCCGGACCGTCTGTCGCCGATTGGGACTTTCGTGCTGTGCTTGCCGAGTACTCGAAGCGATGGTCTCAGTACATTCGCGAGCGCGCTGCACAGAAGCGACCGTTTTTCCTGTATGTCCCCATGCCTTCGCCTCACACCCCCATCGCCCCTCACGAGGAATTCCGGGGAAGGTCGAAGGTCAGCGAGTACGCGGATTTCCTCATCCAGACAGACAATGCCGTTGGTGAAATGATGCGAGCGCTGCGGGAAACGAAGCAGGCCGACAACACGGTTGTGATCTTCACATGCGATAATGGTACGTCGGATAAGGCGAACTTCGCACAGCTGGATGCAGCAGGCATTCATCTGAATGAGCATTGGCGGGGATGGAAGGCCGACGCCTATGAGGGCGGCCATCGAGTACCGTTTGTTGTCCGCTGGCCCGGCCGGATTGAACCGGGATCTCAAAGCGAACAGACAATTACGCTGGCGGATATCATGGCCACCTGTGCGGACGTCGTTGGACATGAATTGCCGGCAGATGCTGCGGAAGACAGTGTCAGTCTGCTGCCTGCGCTACGGGGCGAAGATGTGGCAGAGCCGCTGCATGAACTGGTCGTCCATCATTCGGCCTCAGGGTATTTCGCCGTTCGCAAAGGGAACTGGAAACTGCTTTTATGCCGCGGTTCAGGCGGCTGGAGTCCACCTCGAGAAGCCGTCGCCAGCAAGCAAAATCTTCCCCGCGTTCAGCTCTTCAACCTGCAGGATGATCCCAAAGAAACGACCAATCTTCAGGCAGATTATCCGGAAGTCGTGGAGCAACTGACGGCGGATCTTCGTCAGGTGATCGAACAGGGACGTTCGAATTCGGGCCCGCAACAGCCAAACCACGCCGGCGCCAAATGGTGGCCCGGCCTGCCATGGAAAAACTCCGAATAGAACCGGTCCCCGTGGTCGGTGGTGCGGTGGCATAAGGACGCCATGAACCGAGCCTCGGGGATTGTTCGTTTCGCCGGTCAGTGACGACAGCCAATTTCACAACCCGCCGCCAGACAACGGGCCGACCAGGGTGCTGTGCTGTGTGGCCTGACAGAATGTAAATCTACGCACGGCCAATCATGGGAAATAGCCTCGAGAACAAAGATCGGGCAATGGTTCTCATTCCAAACGCAATTCGAGATTCCAGGTCTTCGGGCGTCTTTGTCATTTCGTCGCGAAAGACAGCCATGTGCTCGACGGAGTAACGCCAACGCGACTTCGACCGTATGCCAGTCTACTCAGATGGTGTGTGTCCCGACCGTTCACCGTCTGAATTCTGATCCAGCCTCGTATTCTGTCGTAGCCGGCAATAACGGCACCGACGACAGCATTATTCAACTCCGCCTTCTCGGCCAACTTCGAAGCCTTGTTCAACTTGAAGAGTGTAATTCCTGTCCGTGCAGAACTGGGGGGCGTTCAGCGATTCATGGCTTAGTCGATCGACTGATCACGGCGATGCAGCAGAGTGGGCAGTCGCAGCATCAGCCAGGTTCGGAGAATCAGAACGAGTCCTCCGTAGATCATAAAATGAAAGATAACGACAAAGACGTCGCTGTCCGGCAGCCAGTTGTTTCTGTAGATTTCGTGACGATCGTGGAATTCGTTCATACCCGTGGGAATGAGTGGGCTCATGAAAAACCATAGTGGAAAATCGTCGGGATCCATTCCAATCGAAATCATAATCAACGCACCCATCAGCAGAGGAACCAGGCACAGGACAAGCACGCTGACGAGACTGCCAATCATCGCCTTCATCTGAGTATTCAGTTTCATCCCAAACGTCAGGGCGATCCACTTAACCAGGTGCATGTATATGAATGCGTTGCCCATGGCGCACGTCACGTACAACGCTGACGCACAGAACCAGTCGATGTTCCCCGGGTGAGCGACGGACCGCGCGCCGTAGTAATAGTTCCCTGCGGACGTATGCGTTCGGGTAAGCGTGCTGATTCGAACCGTCGTGAAGAAGACGTTAAAAAAACACGTGCCCATCACGGGGATCAGAAGCAGCAGGATCAGTCGGTTGACTCCGGACCGTTTCTGTTTCAGGATTTCGCGGTTGTCCAGCGGAGTTGCCAGCAGCGCATGCAGTGTCTGCTGTTCTCGTTCTCTGCCAAACAGCCGGCACGTCTGTGTCAGAACCATCAGCACAGCAACAATCAGCAACACAAAACTAAACATCGCGCAGAGATCACCCGCATAGCTGTTGGGATTCTGTGCCCACACCCACCACTGCAGCAGGAAGAGTGCGGCCGAAACAATCAGCAGCATCCTCGGACGGTTCAGTCTGTTTCTCCGATTCTCACGCCAGCGAATGGGTTTAAGATCGGGCAGATCGGCAGAACTGCGTTCGACTGGCAGAGAGTCTGCTTCGGCCACCAGACGAGCAGCTTCGACTCCCACTTTAGTACCACGAAATCGTGCTGCGAAAGGTCGGATCACGAACGCCTGCAATCGCAGCCATTGTCGCCCAAGCGAGAATGCTGCCCCGTAGCTAAACCAGACAACGCCAAATCGGGCTGCGACGGCAAACAGCAGCGTCACCATCAGCTGTGGAACCGTCAGTAATGCAATTCCTGCCAACGACTGAGTCTGTTCCACCAGCATGACCAACTGATAGCCGGGAAAGAACAGAAACTCTTCCTCGCTCAATGATGGCAGAAAATCAGGTCGCGGCAGAATGTGTGATTCCACCAGTATGGGCCATGTAAAGTAGAGCACGGCCAGAATCAGATACGTCGCCCAGAATGCGGCGATGCCGGTTTCCAGGACCGCCGAACAGAAAATGGCGACCGCTGTGATCTGAAAGATCGTGAACAGCAGGATCATCAGACCAAGAGAAGTATCGCGAAACGATATTCCGCCAAACAGGTATGTAATACCAAACAGCGGAGCAGCGACGATGACCAGTGATAGCAGCGGCAGCATGCGCGAACAGATTTTTTCCAGCACGATGCCGTGAGGCGTTAAGCGGGAGATCAGCAACAGCCCCAACGTCTGTTTTTCCTTTTCCGACGTGATGGCTGCACACGCCATCGCCGGTGCAAGTGCGTATATCGTCACCATCAGAGTGACAAACAGGACCGACGACATCTCACGGCCTCGACCGAGCATCCACATCATGTTGACGGCGCGGCTGTTGAGCTCTGCATAAAAGGTGAGAAACACAAGCGCGAAGGCACACAGGCAGATACACCGCAGTACATAGGTGCGTTTCCGTTGAGCCAGTTCAATCAATTCACGCTTCAGCAGCGGCAATTCAAAGACAGAGCGATATGAGTCGGACATTCGTGAACATATTCAAAGGACACCCAGGTGAAATACGGACGCGGACACTGGCAGAGATTCGTCCGAGTGTCGTTTCTGTTTGAAAGATATCAACATCATCAATGATTCCGCAGATTGCGCTATTCGCGCACACCCCAAAGAACCGGATTCTCCCGGACTGTGACCGATCGGTGAAGGGCCGCAGTTGTTTTCCCTGTGTTCTTTGCCGTAACAAACGCTCACCTGTTCCTCACCTTTGAACCGATTACAGCAGTTTATTGATTCCAGTGCACTATTCCGGCTCGTGGGCAGGCCGTCTTCTCAGGCTGGATCGCGTCAGTCGCTAACATGCGTCAGCCGCAATACGCTGTCGGCGGTCGCAGGGGACACACAGCCGAATCGAATTCCAACTCGTTACGCTTGAGGTGTAACAGCCCCAATTATGTGTTACACTCGTGCCACTCGGGTAGATCTTCAGGGCACTGCTCGGGCATGCTGTGACGCCCTTGATGGAAAGAGGGAATGTTGTCTAGTTTTGTTGGCTGTCAGCCAATCTATAAGCCCGATCTGGTCGTCTACGGCTTCGAGCTTCTGTTTCGAAGCGGAGCCGGAAACCTCGCCTCTTTTGAGGATGGCGATCGTGCAACGGCCGCACTGATCATGAGCGTGTTCACGGACATTGGACTGGACAACATCGTCGGTGATTGTCCGGCGTTCATCAACGTCACTCGCAACTTTATTCTCGACGGCCACGCATTGTCGCTTCCCAGGGATCGTGTTGTCCTCGAAGTCCTTGAGGACATCCGGCCGGACCCTGAGATCATTGATGGCCTTCGCTCTCTCTCGTCACAGGGATACAGGATTGCATTGGACGACTTCGTCTATTCACCGCAGATGGAGCCGTTAATTGACGTCGCCGACATCGTCAAGGTCGAACTACCCGCGATCGACGACAACGTTCTGCCACGGCACGTTGAGTTGCTGCGAAAAAGCAACGTGCAGCTGCTGGCCGAGAAGATTGAAACACATAAAGAGTTTGAATCGTGCCGTGAGCTGGAATTCGATTTCTACCAGGGGTTTTTCCTCAGCAAGCCGCAGGTAGTTTCCGGGAAATCGATCCCCGGCAGCAGAATCGCCGCGGTTCAACTCATCGGCCAGCTGGCCGATCCCGACGTTGATGTCGATGATGTCGTGAAAACCATGAGGACTGACCCTTCGCTGTGTTACAAGTTGCTGAAATACATCAATTCGGCAGCGGGCGGACATACACAACCCGTTGAATCGTTAACTGCAGCGATCACCCACATGGGGCTTCGTCGCCTCCAGTCGTTCACTATCTTTACACTGTTCGCGACGGGAACAGATGCAAAGCCGATTCAGCTAATCGTGACCGCGATGACCCGGGGCCGCATGTGCGAGCTGCTTTCGATCGCACAAGGGAACAGTCATCCGGAAACGTACTTTCTGGCCGGGCTGTTCTCAACGCTCGATGCGCTGCTTGACCAGCCTCTGCAGCAGGCACTGAGTGCCGTTCCTCTGGCTGAGCCGATCAGCAACGCAATCCTGAATGCAGAAGGCCCGCTGGCGGCGGTCCTGACCTGCGTTCTAAACTACGAGCAAGGTGAATTTGAATCCGTCGGTCTGCCGGACGTAGACGCAGACGGCATTCGTTCTGCCTACATCGACGCTGTGACGTGGGCCAGGAAATTATCGGCGGATGTGGCACCTCAGTAGTAATCTGCGACTTCGTCACACAGCCAATTTGAAGCCGCCAATCCCTGTCGACTGGCAGGAACCGAAATGGGGGGCACGATGTCAGCCAGACTTCCGTTATCCCGTTATCCCGTTATCCCGTCATACCGCCGTTCAGTTCATCACCTGGCCTATCCATCAATAGACGATTCGTTGATAACGACTGAAATTCGATTGTTCCACAGTCAATACGCCCGGCAGAATACGATCATGACCAACCCCGGATCGCAGTGTCGAGACGGGTCGTCATACCTCGCAGCACTCAGAATAATTTCCCGTCAATCTAGAGCTGGCAATTGTTCATCAAAGGCTCCGTGTGATGGCCAGTGTCTCACGCTGGTGAAAACCTGAGTTTTCTCAAATCAACGACTTCCAGAAGATTCCGACGCAGAAGTCCGGATGGTGCCGGTAGGATAGACGCGTATTCTGCGATGCCTGAGCCAATATATCTCGTTCCAGCAACCTCACAGAACAGACATGTTCATCTATGACTTCGAAGTCACCGTTTGAGTTGTTGCTGGTCGAAGACAATCCTGCCGATGCAGGATTAATTCAGGCCAACCTTCGGATGGGTCTGGGTAAGGTCAGTATTTCCCGCGTGGAACGGCTATCTGAAGCCGTCGCAGCAATTTCCTCCAAAGCGTTTTCTGTCGTCCTGCTGGACCTGAACCTGCCGGACAGCACAGGGCTTGAAACATTTCGCAGGTTTGCCGAATGCTCCAACGGAACGCCGATCGTCGTCCTGAGCGGAATGGAAGACGCCGAAATGGCCATTAAGGCGATGGGTGCCGGAGCGGAGGACTACGTGCAGAAGGGGCAGTTTGATGCTCAAACGCTTGCCAGAAGCGTCCGTTTTGCCATAGAGCGAAATACCAGGCTTTCTGCGGAACGTGAGCTTATCAACGTGCGCAGTGAATTGGCGACTGCTCAACATCTTCAGGACAGTCTTTATCCGCAGTCGTCACCCGACATCGAAGGTTTTGACATTGGCGCGGGAGTACGGTCCGCCGGCATCGGTTGTGGTGACTACTACGACTTTATAGAACTGCGTGACGGCCGGTACGTCATTGTCGTCGGTGATGTGTCGGGCCACGGAATGAGATCTGCCATCGTCATGGCCGAAACCCGCGCCTGCCTGCGGACTCTGGCAGACGTCGATACGACACCCAGGGTAATGCTGCCTGCCATGAATCGTTTGATTTGTGCCGGCACGTCAGCGGAAATGTTCGTATCGCTGCTGCTGGTGATTCTGGAGCCCCTGACAAAGTCATTCGAGTACTTCAATGCCGGACATCCCGGCTGGATTCTTCGTGAATCCGGGCGGGAGCAACTGAACACTCACCAGATTCCACTGGGATTGATCAACGACGTTGACCATTCCGTGAGTGAACATTTCACCCTGAACAGCGGTGACCTGCTGGTGCTGCCGACGGATGGCGTCTTCGAATCCTTTTCGGCGGAGGGTATGTTTGGCAGCGACAGAATGCTGCAGGTGGCAGAATCCTGCAGAGAACTTTCGGCCAGCGGGATCGTCGACCGCCTGTTTGACCATGCTATCAGCTTCGCAAACACTGAGATGCCTGAGGACGACATGACGACCGTCATCCTGAAGGCACTTTAAGAAACAGCAACGGCCTTCGTTGCAGACGAAACGAACTGAGAGATCAGTCCGTCAGGATGTACTTATCGAAGGTGACCATGCGTGGTCGCCGCGCCGAGAACATCACTGGCCGACAATCTGCGGAATCAGAAGTCCCGCCGCCCCCATGCGACGTCCACAGTTCCTCGGCTGCCGAATTCGATACCAGTGCACACTCGCCCCGGCCGTGAGAACGCTACTTCAGCCGCTTCAGTTGAATAGCGTTGAACATTGACAGATTGCTGCCATCGCGTTTGCTGGTGATCACCACTGGCGACCCGGCTTCCACATCGATCGTGTACTTCACGTATTGGTTGCCTTCTGTGAGCTCCTGGCTGCGAAATGCCCAGCTGCCATCATTCAACGTTGACTTGCCGGCAAACAGGTGATCGCCCGACAGGATTTCGATCGCCGCATTTTGATCCGGCGCATCACCGTGGGCGCAGACATAGACGTCATAGGTTCCATGCGGCAGGTAGTTCAACGTGACCGACAGATCCACACATCGGCAATTGTGATAGAGATACGCGTGGCACACACCGAAATGGTCAGCGATGCCCCACTCACCATCATTCCTGGAGAACTTCACCTCCACGTCTGGCCCGGTTCCGTCTGCAAACGGCAGGCCCACCTTATGCTGCTCTCCCACATCAATCAGGGTCCACACATCGCAATTCGCACCGATGACTCCGTTGTATTCGCTGCTACGTGGTTCGCGGCCAAAATTGATATTCAGCAGGCGGTCAGCATATTTGGAGTGCCGCTGTTTGGGACGCTTCACTGGTTCGGCCTGAATCGCAAGTTCATACCGTCCTCGATTCGGACTCTCCGCCCAGTAGTCCAGAAAGAAGGCCGACAGAAACAGGGCTTTGCCTTGTCGTTTCGGGGAGACAAAAGAAATCTGGTCACCCGGCTTAAGCACTTTGGTGCGAGTCGCGAATCCATCCTGTTCATTCGTGCAATAGAACACGGTCACGCCCGGAAACGGATCGGCCTTCGACTTTGTGTGGCTGGAAAGGAAAGCTTCACCGGATACCGAGATTTGATAGCGATGATTCGGCTTCAGCGTGATCCTGGCAGCGTTGTCATCCGGTCGCTGCCGCTCGGTCATGAAAACACAATGTTGCTGTGCGTCAACAAGCAGTTTGTGGTCCTCGGTATGATGGCGATCCGGATTCTCAGGTGACGTGACAGCAGAACTCTGAGAATCTCCGGGCACGACATCCTTCAGGTCCGCGCAGATGCCGATCGTAGCCCACAGAATCATCACGGAACTCGGTACGCTAAGCCGAAGCAGATTCATCATATTTCTCCGAAATTGCCAACGACAGATCTGAAAATATCCATGCATGGAAGGGAGCAACGCACAGTCTGTCACACCAAGCGCTCTCACCACAAGTTTGGTTCTCAGCACTTACGAATTTCTTACATTGCGGGCGTGTAACCCGAAAGTCTCGGGCGTTCTGCCGTCTCAGCAACGGCGTATACTCTCAAGATGCGGACTCTCACGTGCGTCCGGAGAATCCTCTCGTGAAATCAGGCGAATCGCCTGTGCGCCCGTCTGCAGCGGATTGGAAACCGGTCACGCCCAGGCTCCGCCAAACGTTCTGCTGATTACTGCGGACGATCTCAATTACGGTTCCGTCGGCTGTTATGGTTGTGAAATACCTGGCATCACTCCGAATATCGACAAGCTTGCCTCGGAAGGAATGCGCTTCACAAATGCTCACGTCAACATTGCGGTTTGCCAACCCAGCCGTCAATCAATCATGACCGGCCGGTATCCGCATCGCAACGGAGCGGAAGGATTCAGAGCCGATCAACGATAGTGTGCTAACCCTGCAGGAAAGTCTCCTTAAGGCCGGTTACCTGAACGGCATTCCGGGGAAAGAAGTGAACTGCTCTACGCCAGGATCTTTTCAATCACGTTCCCGTGAACATTGGTCAGGCGTTGGTTAAGACCGTTGTGATACCAGGTCAGCCGCTCGTGGTCGAAGCCAAGCAGGTGCAGCACCGTCGCGTAGAAGTCCCACACTGTCGTCACGTCCTCTGCTGCGCGGCGACCGAATTCATCAGTCGCGCCGTAGCTGGTTCCGCCTCGAATACCAGCCCCCATCATCCAACAGGTGAATCCATCCGGATTGTGATCTCGCCCCGATGTGCCTTCCTGGCGAGTTGGCATGCGACCGAATTCCGTTGTCCACAGGATGAGCGTGTCATCCAGTAAACCGGTGCGTTTCAAGTCAGTGAGCAATGCAGCCGTCGGCTGGTCGAAGATCGGGCAATGCCGTTCGTAATCGGACTTCAGTGTCTTGTGTGCATCCCAGTTCAGCAGACCGTCCACGCCCGATGCCCGGGACGCACAATACAGATTCACATAACGCACGCCTCGTTCAAGCAAACGTCGCGACAGCAAGCAGTTTTTTGCGTACGCCGCCTTCAGATCGTTCGAGTCGTTCGTGCCATAGGCCTGGTGAACGGTCGCCGACTCAGAAGCCAGGTCAGACACTTCCGGCGCCGAACGTTGCATTCGAGCCGCCAGCTCATAAGCAGCAATACGGGCCTGCAGTTCCGACTGGCCGGGATTCAATTCCACATGTCGCTGGTTCAAAAACGCAAGCAGTTCGCGGGAAGCCTGCTCTTCCTTTGCCGAGACCACCGCCGGGCGTTTCAGGTTGCGAATGGGGTGTTGGCTGCTCAGCATGATTCCCTGATGCTGTGCGGCAAGAAATCCGTTGCTCCAATTCGCCTTTCCATTGGGTGGCTCGCCACGAAGATCCGTAATTGCGACATATGTGGGCAGGTTCTCGTTGGCACTTCCGAGTGCATGACTCATCCACGCCCCGGTACTTGGAAATCCTTCCGTCGCATGCCCCGTGTTCATAAACACGCAACCCGGGCCGTGTGTGTTGGTCTGGGTCGTCATCGAGTGGATAAAAGCAATGTCGTCCGCATGCTGGCTCATGTGCGGCAACATGCTCGAAATCATCTTGCCGCTTTCGCCGGCGGGAGCAAACGGCCACGGGCTCTTCATCAGAGCACCGTTTCTGCCTTGAAAACTGACCAGATCTTCCTCGCCCGGCATCGGTTGGTCGTGCAGCTTGTCCAGCGTCGGCTTATGTTCCCACAGATCCATGTGTGAGGCGGCACCAGGACAAAAGATCTGCAGCACTCGTTGCACTTTGGCGGGGAAGTGCGTCTGGTTGCGACCTGGCGTCCGCGTTACATCGGCAGCGCAAAGATCACGACCGATCAGATGTGCCAGTCCAATTCCGGCAAGTCCCGTCGACACGTCGCCCAAAAAACCGCGACGCATAAGCTGGCCATCGTTATTCATCGCTGAACACCTCAATTCAGATAGATCAATTCGCTCGAATTCAGCAGTACGCGACAAAACGCCACGATCCCGTGCTCCTTAATAAACTCAACACAGACGGTGGCTTCGCCTTTGGTCGGCTCACGTGAATAAGCCAGCACGAACGCACGTTGAACCTGCTCACCGCGGGACGATGCATCTGTCGATTCACGTTCCAGCCGCTCGGCCAGCGCCCGGGCCATGTCGATCGTGAAACTATGATTCATCAGCGTCAACGCCTGCAGCGGCGAGGTAGTGCTGGCCCGCCGCGGGGTCGAAAACGCACAGTCCGGCGTATCGAATTCCGTCAACAAATCGATCTGTGTCGCTCGCGCTTTGTGATGATAGACGCAGCGGCGATATGTCTCCGTGCCATGCTCGTCGAGCGGATGATAGGTCGCAACGTTGTCCCGCACATAACGGAACAACCGAAAGCCTGCGCCCCCCATTCGTCTATCCAGTTGCCCGGCGATTTCCAGAGTCGTGTCGCGGATCTCTTCGCCCGAAAGGCGGCGCGGTGGGTAGCGCCATAAGAGTCGTGAGTCCGCATCAATCGTGGCCGCATCCGGGCGATGTGTGCTGGCCTGTCGATAGGTTTGCGACATGAGGATCTGTTTGTGGATGGGCTTCAGCCGCCAGCCACTTTGCTTCAACTGCAGCGCCAGCCAATCCAGCAGTTGAGGGTGTGAAGGCCGCCCACCCATGTAGCCGAAATCGCTCGGCGTGTTCACGATTCCCGTTCCGAAGTGATAATGCCACAACCGGTTGACCAGCACTCGCGCGGGTAGAGGGTTTTCAGCCGCAACGATCCAATTGGCAAGCATTAATCGCCGTTCCGACTCCGGTGAATCCGATTTCAGCGCGTATCCAGGCGTGGTGCGAATCAGCGTTTTCATACTGGTTGGCCGGACCTGCTGGCCAGGACGTTGCGGGCTGCCGCCAATGAACACATGAAACGGCCCGTCGCTCTGGATAAATGTCCCGGCCCACCACTTCGGCGATGTCGACGCATCGCGTAATCCCTTCGCTTCATGTTGCAGCTTTTGGGATTCTGAGGAAAACGCTCGTGCCTGCTTTGCCAGTTCGGTGGGCAGTCGTTTCAGCAATTCGTTCGAAGCATCAACGTGTTGGTCGCCTGATTGCAGGCTGGGCAAAGATACGGCCACGACGTGCCAATCTTCCGGTTCCAATCCAACTTCGATCTTGTAGGCAGTGGCCAATCGATCCGAGCGTCTTCCGTCACGATCTCTCCCCCACACGATGCGGTCAATCAGCTGAGGTTTGGCAAGTTCGATCTGCACCCAACCCGCACCCTCCTGATTTGAAACCCAACCTTTCGAGTTTCCAACTTTGCCGTCGTTAATATATTCCAGCTTGAAATTCAGATTGCCCGAATTGTTACCGGACGAAGTTGCCTTGCCGCCGGCCGACGCCAGGGCGATGTTCTGTGCAGCGGCGTTGGTGCTTTCCGCAGAGTAGATTTCCAGCTCGTCGATGCATGGATTGCCTCTATTCGTCGCCAGGATCGTGAAGCGGACGAATCTGGCCTGGACCGGATCGACTGGATTGGAATTCATCTTTGGCTCAGCCGAACCGCCAAGCTGCGGAACGATGGTCCGCAGCCTGGCTTCGACCTCAGCGATTGCCTTCTCGACGCTCACGAGCTTAAGACGATCAGGCTCACTTTCCCTGTTGGGGAGCTTCCGTTCGCCATGCCGCACACCGGCGAACGTACTGTACAGACTGTAATAATCCTGCTGTGAAACCGGATCGAACTTGTGATTGTGACAGCGGGCGCAGCCAACCGTTAGCCCCAGAAACGCCTCTCCCGTCGCGCGGATCATCTCGTCAATCGTGTTGGCGCGGATTTGCGCCGCGGCAACGGCGTCCTGATTACCGACATTGTCATACGGCCCGCAAACAAGAAATGATGTTCCGACTGCAACCTTAGGATCAGTCGGCCCCAGCACGTCGCCCGCCAGGTGTTCTGCGATAAACCGATTGAACGGCTTATCCTCGTTGATCGAACGGATGACATAATCGCGGAATGGCCAAACGCTGTTGTAAATAACATTTTGCTCAAAGCCATTGCTTTCACCAAATCGGATGACGTCCAGCCAATGACGCCCCCATTGCTCGCCGTAGTGATTTGACTTCAGCAATCGATCTATCAGACGTTCGTATGACCGGTCACCCACGTGGTTCTCATCGCCCGTCTCTTCTCGGCAGGCGGCAAGGAACGCATTGAGTTCCGCGGGCGTTGGCGGCAGGCCGATCATGTCGTACGTCACGCGGCGGATCAACTGGCGTGGCGTCGCAGGCATCGAAATCCTGATCCCGTTCGTGGCCAATCCGGCGTAGATAAACCGATCGATCGCATTCTCTTTCCACGTGTCAGGGATTTGGTCAGGCTGTGGCGGCGATGCTTCTGAAAGGGGCATCAACGACCACCAGTCGTAGCCGGCTCGTTCGTCACTTGTCGCCGCGAACAGATCAAGAGGATGGTCGGGAAAATACGCACCCTGTGCGATCCATTGTTTGAACACCGCAATCTCGTCTGCCGAAAGCGGATCCTTCGGTGGCATCTCTTCGCCCAGAACGTAGTCGTAGAACAGGCTCTTGTCCGGCTGACCAGGTTCAATCGCTGCGCCGCTCTCGCCTCCTGCCAGTGCGGCGGCCCTCGTGCGAAGATCCAGTTGCCCCTTCCGGTCCCGGCCATGACATTTCAGGCAACGCCCGACCAAGAGTGGCTCGACCTGATCGCGAAAGTAGTCAGCTTGATGCTGGTCGGCGCAGATGCCATTCTTCGCGATTGTTGTCAGAACGAAGATCTGCATCGCAAGCAGCAATCGTCTGTTGACGAGCCCTGCAGAATAACCACCCGAAGTCTTTTGCATCATGCCGTTGCGAATTGAGTTCCTGCGAGTAACAAGATTGCCGAAAGGTCCATGATACAATGGTGGATGACTCATCACAAACAGGATGCGCCGTGCTGACGGCGTGATGAGTGTCATTCGAAACGCAATCGTCAACTACTTCGGAACTTACGACAATCCATGCATCGCGGCGGAACTCAGAGCCAACGTCCTCCGACTCAATGCTCTCTTAACCAAACTCGGTATACTGAAACTCTGAGTCGCCGTGGGTGAACCACACTGCCAGCTTCACCACTCCGTCAGACCATGACACAAAAGAGAAGGATTCAATGATAGATGTCGCCGCTGTAGTTGCTGTAACATTGGCATTGGCCATGCCGGAGAACTTCGATCCGGAGGCCAACATGTTAATCAACCGATCCGGACTTCACTCAGTCCGTGACACCATGAACCACGCCGCGCACCTGGTCGCGCAAGGTGGTCCTGAGGATCTGGAGCTGGCTGGAAAGATGATTGATGCTGTAATTCACTGCCAGGAGCGACGGCCCGACGACGCCAATTACGGCAATTTTCTCTGGTACAGGGAAAACGAAGTCGTCGAGGATCTTAACGGAGTTTCGTTTACATTAGGTACCATGATCCCGATGATGATCCGCCACGGTGACCGACTACCCGCGGACCTTCGTGAACGTATCATTGAATCGATTCGCCTGGGCCTTGAGGCCACGAAACAGCTCGATGTCTCGCCCGGGTATACGAACATTGCGTTGTTCGATATCGAGAATACGTGTCTTGGCGGTGAGCTGCTTCAGGACGAAGAGATCATCGCGAGAGGCCGACAGAAGCTGGTCCAGTGGATGGCGCTTACCGACCAGTTCGGTATTCCATTCGAGTACAATAGCCCGACGTATACCGGCGTGGCGATTGGATCACTCAGCAGCCTGGCGAAGAATTCGAAAGACCGCGACACAAGGGTCCGCGCCCGAACTGCTCTGGCCCGCATCGGGCTGAGCGTCGCGCTGCATGTCCACTCTTCAACCGGAAGTTGGGCCGGACCGCATAGCCGCGCCTACCACGGTGGTTTGGCCAGTCGAAGCGACAATCGAGTGAACAGTTGGGTAAACGACGGTTCACTGCCCCCCTGGGCTAATGATGTGATCAAACATCGCCCGGACCGTATGCAGGTGGCGGAAACGGCCCACCCCGATTTCAACATGGGCATCACGACCTACCACAGCCCGTCGTTCGCACTGGGAGTCTCAGTAAACGAAGGGATAGGCGGCCAGGGCAACTCACTAATTTCCCAGTTTCGCCGCACGGGTCGTGACGATCCTGGCGTTCTCTATTCACGATACCTGATCAACGACAAATGGGTGGGTACCTTTTTTCATCCAACCGATCGGACCACCACTCGCGACCTCATGCAGGAGGGCAGGTTCTTTGGTGTGCAGCAGGGCCCCAGAACAATCGGCATCTATACACCTACGGAGTTACAGTACACGACGAGCGCAAAATCCACGCTCATCTGGACAGACCGGAAGGCAGTCGATGAGATTCTCGTCAACAGCCAACGCATCGATCAGTTGCCGGCAAAGGTCTCACCCGGCGATACGGTCGTGGTCTGCAGCGGCGATGCGATGACCGCAATCCGACCATTGAAATGTACCGATCTGGGACACCAATCACCGATCCAACTGACTCAGATCGGCGACGACCTGGTTCTGGAGATGTACAACTATCGAGGACCCAAAAAATCTTCTGGGAACTGCAATGGCCGGGTGGTTTCTACAAGGGTGTGCCGCAGTCCGGGTTCTACGTCGAGATGGCCGAGCGATCCGACTATGAGAGTACCGCGGAGTTCAGTCGGGTCGTAGCAGGCGGCAAGCTCACTGACCTTACTGAAACACCATTCACCCGTTCGGGTGAAGGAGAGCGGCTTTGGACCGTTGAGTACAGCCGCGACGGCAGGACGCTCGGCATCGAGGCCGACCTGATGAAATGGAATCTGAAACGGCGATGGAACGAGCAAGGCGAGATCGGTTGGCCGATGCTCGAATCGCCGGTCGCGAGTGAAACGCGATCCGGTGAAGTTACCGTCGGTGATGCCACGCTCCAATGCGGTAAAGAAGCCGGATGGCTGTTCGGTTCTGCGGAGACGAAGCGTTGGGCCGCTGGCTACCACGGTCTGACTCCCGCGCCATTGACACTCACGGTCCCCGGCGGCAGGGTCGAGATCGACGCGATCGAAGTTGGCACGGTTTTCTGGGACAGCGGCAAGGTGACGGTCGACGCGGTTGGGCTCAAAGGCATTCCCCGGGTCATCGGAGGACAGTTAGCTGGCGGTTCATTACCGTAGGGGATTAGAAGGCTTGAGGCTGCTTTACACATGAACGTTGTGCTCAGAGACTGGTTTCTGTCGCCCGATATCCGATGTCATCTGTTGCCAGAATGATGGATCGGTGATGCCTTGCAACAACTGATTGTCTTTCCACGGGCTCCGGGAACGCTCACCGTATATGGTCCTCAACGAACGGATGCGCGCACCGTATTGTTTGCCAATTCCGGTTCCTTTTCTAAACGAACAGTCGCAGTACAATGTGCCTTCCACACAATTCTCCACAGGCAACAGAGCGTGATTACATCCATGACCAAAGCAAAAATGCAGACGTATCGTCTTACCGACCTGCCACGGACACGCACCTTTCTCACCGTGGCTTTTTCGCTCGGTTGCCTGTTCACGGGATTTCTGACCGGTGTGGTTGCCGCTGAACGACCCAATGTTATCGTAATTATGAGCGACGATCAGGGAGGCGGTGACTACGGTTTCATCGGCAACGATGTGATCAGGACGCCCGAACTGGACGCAATGCATCAGCGCAGCGGTTTCCTGAACAGGTTCTACGTCAGTCCGGTTTGTGCACCAACGCGAGCCAGCCTGATGACGGGGCGGTACAACTACCGCACACGCTGCATCGACACGTACGTCGGTCGAGCAATGATGGACACCGCAGAGGTGACGATGGCCGAGTTTCTGCGTGATGCCGGCTATCACACCGGAATTTACGGCAAGTGGCACATGGGCGATAACTATCCGCTGCGTGCGATGGACCAGGGATTTCAGAACAGCCTGATTCATCGCGGAGGCGGTATCGGTCAGCCCTCTGATCCGCTTGGTGCCGAAGGCAAGTACACCGACCCAACCCTGATCAGGAACGGCAAAGAAACGCCGATGAAGGGATACTGTACGGACATTTATTTCGATGCGGCCATGGACTTCATCACCAGAAACGCGAAGGACGGCAACAACTTCTTCACCTACATTGCGACCAACGCTCCCCACGGTCCTTTTCATGATGTGCCGCCGGAATTGTATGACGAATACAGCAAAGTGGATTTCACGCCAATTCTGATCAGCAAACTCAACCCAAAGCGATTGCAGGCAGAAAGCGACAAGCTGGCTCGCATCGCCGCGATGATCACCAACATCGATGAAAATGTGGGGCGGCTGTTCACCAAGCTCGACGACCTCGGTATTCGCGAGAACACAATCGTGGTCTATCTGAATGACAACGGGCCCAACTCGATGCGTTTTGTCGGCGACATGCGAGGCATGAAGACCCACGTGGACGACGGCGGCATTCGCTCACCACTATTGTTTCACTGGCCCGCTCAAGTCCAGGCCCGAAAAACCTCGGACGCCTTGTGCGCACACATCGATCTGCTGCCCACGATTCTGGATGCCTGCGACGTCAATGTTCCGGCGGGACACAAACTGGATGGACGCAGCTTTCTGCCGCTGTTGACCGGCAACAGCGCAGACTGGCCAACTCGACAGATTGTTCTGCAGACGCATCGCGGCAATGAACCGCAGCAGTACCACCACTTCGCCATCCATGAACACCCTTGGAAACTGGTTCATCCCACTGGTTTTGGCAAAGAGAGTTTTCCGGGAGAACCGCAACTGCAGCTCTACAACCTGGCCCAGGACCCACGTCAGCAGAATGATGTTGCCAGCGCACATCCCGAGGTCTTGCAGCGACTGAAGAAAGGCTACGAATCCTGGTTTCAGGATGTCAGTTCAACTCGCCCCGATAACTACGCTCCGCCTCGAATTGTCGTTGGTACCAAACACGAACTGCGCAGCGTGTTGACGCGTCAGGATTGGCGACACGTTCAGGGGAAACCGTGGGCCGGCAATTCCAACGGATTCTGGCTGTTGGAAGCTCCACAGGCCGGAACCTACGAACTGGAGGTCGCCTTTTCGTCTGACCATCCTGCCGGAAAGGCCACCATCACCGCCGGAACGGTGACGAAACAATTGCACATAGCAGCGGGCCAGCTGCGCGGTCATACCACCGACATCAAGCTTCCCGCCGGCAGGATGAAACTGTCTGTTGACGTCGTCTTTGATGGCAAAACGCAGGGACCGCATCAGGTGATTCTAACTCGCAAATGATTCGGCCGCCTCGCTGCCGTGAAGGTGGCACCTGACCACGGAATACACAGAAGACACGGAGCAGAGGGTCTGATGATTGACTTGGTAATCGAGAAAGAGAACTAATGGTTATGCCTGTTTTAAAAAGGAATCGTTTCCTGCCAATCATTGTTATGCTGTTGGCAACAACCAGCGTGGCGTCCAGCGCGCCGCCAACCGAACAACAATTGCAGAAATGGCTCAAGCAGTTTCCCCAGGCGGACGTGAATGGCGACGGCCAGCTGACTGCTGCCGAAGCAGATACATTTCGGAAAAGGCTGCAGTCCGGTCGCAAGCGAGCGAATCCCGGCGGGGCGCAACGAGGCGCACCTCGCGAGTTTTCGATCGACAAGGGCTGGGACGCGGACAGCTTTCCAAAGCATGCGGTGTCCCACAAGTCGCCCGAAGAGATCAAGGCGATTTACGCCAATCAGGTCGGCGGAACGAAAGCAGTCGTCTCTTTCGAGAAGCCGGAGAATGGCACTCTGCGAATCGTGGGCACCGGACACAGTTTCATGGCCCCCGGATTCAAGACCTTCCCGCTCATCTGTCAGGCCTCCGGATTCACACAGCCGCTGTACACTCATACTGGCGGGGGCGTCACTGGCAGCACGCGTTACAAGTGGGAGCAGGAAAACGGGATCTTTCAATTCGACGGCAGGCCGCAGCCGAAACTTCTGTCCTCGATCGCCAATGCCGAATGGGACGCCATGATGTGGGGGCCCTACTTCCAGGATCGTCCGGAATTTTATTCCTGCTGGATCGACTTCTGTCTCAACTACAACCCGCACATGAAGTTTTATCTTTCCGACGCGTGGCCGCAGTTGTACCAACTTGAGGAAGTGCCGAGCTCCGAGGACTTCTTCACGGAAGCGATCTTTGAACGCATGGGAAAGGAGCGAACCGCTGGTTACATGAGCCTGGTGAACACCCTCCGCGAGAGCTATCCGGACAAGGTGTTCATCATGCCGACCTCAGATGCCATGGTTTTGGCGGCGAAGCATTACCTGCGTGGGGAATTGCCCGGCATCGAGGGTATCAACAAAATCATTGGTAAGAAGGACCGTTCTTTGTGGCGTGATCAACTCGGCCATCTTGGCCCTGGCTTTGAGCGGCTGGAAGGTTATGTCTTCTATGCCACGATCTACGGCCGCTCTCCTGAATTGATCAAAGAAGAAGTTAACTTCCGTGACAAGGGCGACTTTCCGAGCGATGACCTGGACCGCATCTTCCGCAAAATTGCGTGGCAGGCCGTCGCCGGAAACGCGCTATCAGGAGTTCTTGACAAAGATGCTGATGGTGTCGGCGATTGATCGGACGAACCTCGTCGGGTTTTCTGAGCGTTGGGAATGGTCAGCCCAGCCATCATCACTGCAGCTCAGCAGTCGATGTTGTATCGATCCAGCATCTGCAGGTCGGCCTCGACGCCCGGACCTGGGGCAGTGGGAACAGCGATCGTGCCTGCCTCAATCCTGAACGGTTTGATCAGAATATCGTTTTCCAGCCCGTAGTACGTGGAATCGTTCGCCAACGAGTACGCCGGACACGCAGCGGCCACATGCAACATAGCCGCTTTTTGGGGACCGAGGTCGTGACCGCAGTGCATGATGCCTGGAATGCCGGCGGCTTTGCACAATCGGCCGATGATAACACACGGCTGAATGCCTCCCGCAATGTGTGTATCGGGCAGAACGAATCCAGCCGGTGATGCCATCCGTCGTTTCGACTCGCACGATGGCACTGCGAGTCGCGGAACTGCTGCGCACATGGGACCGATACGGACCGATGGGAGCAATCTGGGGAACTTCGACGACCCACACGTCAACGCTTCTGGTTTGCATGTCGTTCCGTTTCATGCGAGTTCCCACGGGTATAAGGCATCGCAGCGCATGCGTCTGAAATCGACAAATGGTCTCACCGCATTGCGATGTCACCGACTTGCGTCGCAGCTGGTTAGCATAGTCGTTGTTGGTTGTTTACTTCCGTTCCTTTTCGTAGAACTTCATCAGGACGTCCACGATTCTCAGAGTGCTCCCGACGAGCGGTCCGTAAGGCGTTTGCCGCCGTTCCTGGCCGCAAATTGGGATGAAGACACAGCATTACCGCAGAATCCGTGGCTCATAAGCGACCTTGCCACGTTTGCAATGGGCGATTCCAACAGCTGATCAGAAGGGGCGGAGAAGTTCATGCCGGACGAACAAGCGAAATCACAGTCGGGAGCTGAGCGCGGTGTGGGCCTGGGGATCGCATTGGGTTCATGTTTGTCGCTTTCCGGCCTCATTGGCTGATCACTCACAGCGGAGGAAATTGTGCTGATTCGTCTGCATCATACCTGTCGAATTCTGCTTGTTCTATCGACGTGTCTGTCCGCGACTGGCTACTGCGATGACTGGCCACATTGGCGCGGGCTTCAACACAATGGGCACGTGAGTGAATCCTCGCAATTCAGCGACGACACGTGGCCGCCTGCAGATGCAACCTGGAGTATCAACGTCAATGCGGGCGGCAGCGGGCCAATCATCGTCAGAGATCGCCTGTACACGATGGGCTGGAAAGCAGGTCAGGACCACGTCTACGGTATAAACGCACTTACCGGGCGTGAAATCTGGCAACAGTCCTACGACTGTCCACGCTACGGTCGACACAGCGATGGCGACAAGGGACTGTATTCCGGACCATCTTCATGTCCGAGTTTCGACGCCGCGACCGGTTACCTTTATACCCTCAGCACCGATGGCGATCTGAACTGCTGGGACACGCGCAACAATGGCCAGCGTGTGTGGCATATCAATTTCTACGATGCTTACGACGTTCCGCAGCGACCAAAAGTCGGTCGGCGCCTACTCCGTGACTACGGATACACAACAGCTCCTTTGTTGTCCGGTGATACGATCATCGCAGAAGTCGGCGACGATGACGGTAACCTGATGGCATTCTCAAAGCGGGATGGCAGACGCCTGTGGACATCCGAATCAAAGGATCCGGCGGGTCATACGGGCGGCATCGTCCCGATTGTTGTCGACGGTCTGCCATGCGTAGCAGTGCTGACAATTCGCAACCTGCTGGTCGCCCGCCTGGACAAGGGCCACGAAGGTGAAACTGTCGCAGAGTTTCCGTGGGTGACCGACTTCGCGAACAGTATTGCCACACCAACTGTGCAGGACAATTCGATCGTGATCACGTCAGAATACAACCAGTACGCCATCACTCGAATTGACATCACTGAGTCCGGGGCGAATCAGATCTGGACGCAACCGTATGCGTCAGGTGTCTGCTCACCCATCATTTACGGCGGCTACGTCTACTGGTGCTGGCGTGGTATGTATTGTCTGAATTTCGAAACCGGAAAACCGATCTGGCGAGGCGGCCGCTTCAATGACACCGCTTCCTGCATCGCGACGTCCGATGGACGCCTGATTGTCTGGGCACGGCAGGGCGATCTGGTGCTCGTCGAAACAGCTGACCATTCCCCCGAAAAGTACACCGAGCTGGCAAGGAAGCCGGCGATTCTCAAGGCCGACGTCTGGCCACACATTGTGCTGTCCGGGGGGCGGCTGTTTTGCAAAGATCGAGACGGCCACATGAAATGTTTTGTGCTGTCAACGCCGTGAATCCCTGCCAGCTTCGTCACCGCCGAATCCACAGTTCTGCGCCCACCAGCTTTGCACCCGCATCTTTGGTCTTCACCATCACGCGGTTTGGCCCCTGCCGAATGGCCTGAACAGGAACCTGACACACATGGCGTTTCACGCCCGCGACGGATTCTCCGCCACCCGTCGGTCCGAAATTGGCCGATCCAAAGAGTATCTCAGGTGTGCTATCCGTTGTCAGTCCGGTGAAGTCAACTCTCAGTTCCGCAGTCACGTCGAAGCCGGCACCGCTGAGATCTTCCGGCACATTCATCGAGCGGCGTGCGAACTCGTTCGCCTTGAGTTCCAGCGGCAGTGCCTGAGAAAAGTCGGCGACATCCTTAGCCCAGAAATGTGAAGGCATCCACTGACCTGCATCAGAGATCGCATACATCAGAGTTTGCGAATTCAACATGTCAGCAGATCCGATCGTTCCCAGAACGTGCTTTGCATAATCGCGATCAACATCGCCGGGCCCGGGAAACAGATTGAAGGTGTAGATGCCATCCGCGCCGTCACGCCACAGACGTGCCGCGGCACCGAACCATGCTGCGGGAGGCTGTTTGCCATTTTCGCCTCGTGGCGGACGATACATCAGACCCGACTGACTCAGGCAGGGATAGACGGCGACGTCGTGTGACTTCGCCAGGGACACCATGTCCGCGATCGGCAGATCGAACGTGATGTAGCCTCCGCCAAGTGAAACCACATCCACGAGTTCTTCCTGCAACCATTCAGCGATATCAATGCCAATCCGCTGACCGGCCGCCGGCGTTGCCGGAACTCTGGCGGCCAGCAGGAACGGTTTCCCCTGACGCGCACTTTCCCGCAGCACCAGCTTGCGAACGTTGTACACCAGACGAGTAAGAATGTCAGTCTGGGCGGCTGTCGCTGGGCGGCCTGCAAAACTGGTGCGAAAATAGAACGGCGCTCTCAGAAAATCCAGCTCGATGCCGTCGATCGGATAGTTCGTCAGGACTTCTTTGATGATCTGAAGCAAGCGCGGTTCGACATCCGGATGCTCAAAGTCGACCAGACTCCAGAGACGGCGGCGATCCGCGAACTTCTGCGATTCCTCCGGAGTGGACATGATGCGGGTGGGATCGGCCTGCTTCCATTCCGGACGGAAGGCTGCGGTCCACGCATCGTGGATGTCATTCATCCGCAATGTCCACATCGATTCCAGCCCGTGCTGGTGTGCAAATTCACAGGACATGCGAAGTCCGTCCGTGCCCTGCTGCAGGAACGCTGTCAGATTATTGCCGACAAACGAACCATTCTGCGACCGGAAAACTTCCGCAACTTTCGTGTCATGTGTAAAGAAGTTGAAGCTTTGAGTGGTCGAGTAAAAAATGCTGTCGACGTGAGTCCCCAGCAGTGGTGTGTGGCGCACGGCCAGAAAGTCTTCGACGGTGTCCGCTCCCTTTTGCCAGATGTCATCGCCGTCATTGTTGAAGATGACACGACGCCGTCGATGCGCCGCCTGCTGACGGGCGGCATTCAGAGCGGCCACCTCTGACGATTCAATCCGGCAGTGACCCGACCAACCCAGTCCCAGCGCCGCACTCCCGGCGATCACGCCTGACAGGAATTCACGTCGTGGTGTCTGCATCGTCGTCTCCTCAGATGGTCAGTGACGGGATCACTCGCAGTCTGGTGTCGTCGCATCAGAGGACTTTGTGGAGTCACGCAGTCGCGTCTGTTTCTCCAGCTCAGCATTCACCAGGTCAATGTGCAGTCGCAGATTGTAAAACTCTTCCATGTAGGACAGTGGAACGTGCACCGTGTTCAGTTCGTTTGACATGGCTTGCAGCCTGGCGGCGTGTTCTTCCGGATCAGCATTCTGCTCTTCGCGCAACTTCTGATCTATGCCACGCAGGACATCGTACCAGCGGTAAATCCGTGATCGGATTCGCCAGCGGTAAACCGGCGGTGCGATTTTGAATAGCGGAATCAACAGGGTCAGCAACGGGATGATCAGAATCTTGGTGCGATCGATCATCGACGCCACCCAAAAGCTCAGGTGTCTCTGAAAGAAGGACGGTCCGTGTGCAAGAAAACTGCGGGCTGCAGAATTAACAGGAAACGAAACGTAGTCCTGAGAGGGCAATTCGCCATCATCCGCCAGCAGTCCGCCATCACGATGCTGCTCAAGAGCAACTTCCAGCAGCAGCGGCACAAAGGCATCGTGCATGGCACTTGTCGTGACCAGATTCGCCGCCGGCGCGATTAATCGCACGCGTTTCCGCGGTAGATTGTTTTCGAAGTCGACCACACCCTCTTCCAGCACGACGGCCTTTAAGAAAGGAAGGCGTCGCGCGTATGCCTGTTGCCGTGCAAAATCCATCAGCACAAGCTTTGAATTACCCAGCAGTTGTCGCAAAACGGGCGATTCCGGCCCCACCACAAACATGGCAACATCGATCTGATCGTCGTCGAGAGATGACGCGGCCTGCAACCCATTCTGATTCAGGAATTCAGTGCCATCGCGTCCGTCGTGAATGCCATTCATCGCCAGCAGTTGCGTCGCCAGCAGAGACGAACCGCTGCTGGTCGCGCCCAGAGCAATGCGTCGCCCCTTCAGATCACCGAGAGTTTCGATCGGCAAATCGGCACGATGAAACACCCATAACGGTTCAAAGTACAAGCTGGCGATCGCTTCGATTGAACCGGCAGTCCGGGCGTCCGGCGGTGCCGTACCGCCCTGAACGATCGCCAGACTGACGGTGTCGTCGTGCAGCAGCAGATCAAAATTCTCCACCGACCCCGCGGTCTCACGGAGCTCAAGTGTGACGCCGTGTCGTGCGAATGCCGTGGCGTATTTCTCCGCAAAGGCGTGATACCGTCCACCAGTTCCTCCGGTCGCGATCACGACAGTCTGCGGTGGTGGAGGCTCAACAAAGTAGAACGCAACGGCAAACGCGGCAATCGTGACGATGACCCCCGGACCAATCATCCGTAGAAGCTCGCGTCGCCGCTGACGAAATTCGTCCAGCAGTCGGATGGGTTCAACGATACTCATTTATCAGCCAGGCCGCAGAAATAAGACTGAAGTGTTCCAATATTGACAGCCATTCATAGAATCCAGTCTCCCGGAATCGACAGGCAGCAGCGGTCAGACTATGAAGGTCGACTTCTTTCGTCAACGATGTTGGTCCAACCAATACGGATACACACCTGAGCCATGAACGTTCGCATACGAATTCTGCAGCAGCTCGCAATTGTCACCTTGCTGCCGGGGGCGTTACTTCCAGGTGTGCTTGTCGCCGCGGATGACGCGGCGGGCGAAAATCCGCTTAAGCTGACATTGCCGCCCTGGATCTACGCGGTGCCAGGTGTTGAACTGAGCGTCTATTTCGACAACGTTGTCCTGACTGAGGAACCACACAGCTACGAATTTGAGGTCGATTGTACGATCGGCCGAACAGAGGATCGTCGGTGGACAGTCATTCCACGAATAACGGACGTGGGCCAGATTCCGTTTTCAATTCGTGTCCGCAATAGTGACGGAAAACTTCTGGCGACGGCCAGCAGTGTGTTGCGAGTTGTTCCTCACGAAGCCGGACAAGGTAAGAACATCCGTCTGCTGATTGTCGGGGACAGTCTGACTCACGCCACGAAGTACCCCAACGAAGTCGCTCGACTGTTGTCGCAACCGGGAAATCCGGGTTGGACAATGCTGGGAACGCATCGTCCGCCGTCAGCCGGGGAAGGAGTTGCCCACGAAGGCTATGGAGGCTGGACATGGGTACGATTCGTGAACCAGTACGAGCCGCACCCGGACGGCACTTATCGAAAACGCAGCAGTCCGTTTGTATTCATGGGCGATGACGGAAGACCGCAGCTTGACGTGCAACGGTACATTCGTGAGCACTGCGACGAACAGCCGCCGGACTTTGTGATTTTCATGCTGGGGATCAACGACTGTTTCAGTGCTCCGCCGGACGTTCCGGCTGGTATTGATTCACGAATCGATATCGTCTTTGAGCACGCAGGAACACTGTTGGCTGATTTCCGGAAGGCAGCACCGAACGCTCATTTCGGAATCTGTCTCACGCCCGCCCCGAACTCGCGCAAGCAGGCGTTTCAGGCGAACTACAAAGACCGGTATCACCGCTGGGGATGGAAACGAATTCAACATCGCCTGGTGCAGCGACAGATTGAGAGTGTTACCGCGATCCGGGACGGCAGTGTCTCGATCATTCCGACGCAACTGAATATTGATCCGGTGGATGGCTACCCGACGAACAATGGCGTGCACCCGAACGAAGCTGGTTATCGGCAGTTGGGTGCCAGCATCTATGCGTGGCTGAAGTCACGGTTGTGAGAGCAAATTCGGATCGGGCCAAACCAGAGAGTCCCGGTCTTTTCAAGAGACCGGGACTCTGAACGTTCGTTACCATGTTCACCGTTCAATATACTCAGCTCATCGTCAAAACGTTTTCTTCGCGACACTCCTGACTCGTAACGGAACCTCAGTCCCTTGCTTCAAATTCGTCCACACTATCTGTTGTCGCTGATCGCCGTCTTTACGAGTTGCCTCTTTGCGAGTTGCCCAATCGTCTGTGCTGCGCCGCCGAATATCGTCATCCTGTTGGCCGACGACATGGGCTACGGAGATCTCGGTTGCATGGGCAGCCAGCATCTGGTGACACCGCACCTTGATGCCATGGCCAAATCCGGCGTTCTTTGTCGACAGGCATATGTCGCCAGTTCAGTCTGCTCGCCATCACGTGCCGGACTGCTGACGGGACGCGATCCGCGTAGGTTCGGTTACGAAGGCAATCTGAATCAGGGCGCTGCCAACTATGCGACTCGGCCGGATCTGTTGGGTTTGCCTACGGGCGAACACACGCTGGGTGATCATTTGCGGGCGGCGGGCTATGCGACGGCCCTGATTGGCAAATGGCATCTGGGCACTGGCGATGGCTTCCACCCCAACGAACGCGGCTTTGACCACTTTTGCGGAATGCTTGTCGGCAGTCACAGTTATTTTCCAATGCCCGACAGGAATCAACTTGAGTGCAATGGAGACGCGCTGCGTGAGTTTTCCAATCCCTATCTGACTGACTTCTTCACCGACGAAGCATTACGGTGGGTACAGCAGCAACAGACGGGGACAGATCAGAAACCGTGGTTCCTGTTTCTATCCTGGAACGCGCCCCACGGTCCACTGCAGGCGACGGAGGAGGACCTGAAACGATTCGCTCACATCAGCGACAGGAAGCGGAGGACCTATGCTGCGATGATGTACGCTCTGGATCGAGGTGTGGGACGCATCCGCAGTCACCTGCAGCAAAGTGGCGATCTGAACAACACGTTGATCTGTTTCTTTTCTGACAACGGTGGCGCTACCGGCAACGCCAGCTGGAATGGCCCACTGTCCGGTGCCAAAGGTTGCCTGCGTGAAGGCGGCGTTCGAATTCCTATGATCTGGTCCTGGCCGGATCACTTGCCGGCTGGCGAATCTCATGCCGGCGTCGTGTCGAGTCTCGATTTGCTGCCGACGTTTCTGGCCGCCGCTGACGCTCAGCCGCTGCCCCTGTCGCCGCCTCGCCCGCACGAAGACAAAAGGAATCGTGAGAAATCTGTCAAAGCCTACGGGGCATACGATGGAATCAATGTGCTGCCACAACTGAACGGCAAAGCCTCACCAGAACCCAGGACTCTGTTTTGGCGTCTGCAGGGGCAGACTGCCGTTCTGGACGGCAGCGACAAACTGATCACGCTGTCACATCGTCCGGCTCAGATGTTTCAGCCTACTGCCGACGTGGGCGAAACCGTGGACCACATCAACACCCACAAGACACGCGCCGTCGAGCTGTTTCAGTTGCTCGGTCAGTGGGAATCATCACTGGCGACCGTGCCGCTGTGGGGATCGTCGCCGTTCTGGATCGAACAGAGCGCAAAACACTATGACACGTGGCAGGTGCGTCCGGAACCCAACTGACAAACGGCGGAATCACATTAACGAATTGATCATCGCGACGTACCTCATGAAGAACTTGATCACGATAAAGGCGATGAAGAGTGCCACCATGCCCCAGATGCCCCGAGCCATCAAGGTGGTCATCCACGTCATGGCTCGATGAGCATCTTCATCGAAATGGTGACTCATGCGTTCCAGACTTTCGGGTACTGTTCCTGTCTGTTCTGCTGTGTCCACGATGTGCAGAAACTCGACCGGGAACAGGCGAGAACTCTTCAACGCATCGGCCAGAGTTTGTCCTTCTGCAAGCTGGTCCCAGATGCCAGGTATGCCGGCGATGAAGGCTCCGTTAGCTGTGGCTCGCAAGCTGGATTCCAACGATGGTTTGATTGGCATGCCAGCCTGTTGCGTCAAGGCAAAGCACCACGAGAAACGAGCGATACCAAAAGACGTCATACAACGGCCGACACCAGGAATCAGCATCAGAAACGGATGCAGGGCCATCTTTCCGGCAGCCGTTCTGGTGGCGAACGTGTAACCCACCCACCCCGCCAACAGTGTTCCCAGCGTCATCGTAAACCATTTGACAGCACCGCTGGTGCCCATCAATCCCAGGCCAAGAATGTCATACGTTTCCTGACCCGGATTCGACTCGCCAATAATGCCCAGAATGTAGATCAACGCTCCGATGACCAGAATCGCGGCGAAAAGCTGAATCACTGGCCATGTGATCTGCGACCGGAATTCACGCATCCGTTTCACGTTGGCTTCGTAGTAATCTGCCAGTGCCGCAAACACTTCCGGCAGTGAACCGGTCTGCTCACCGACATTCAGAAGATCCAGAAACAGAGCAGGATACCGTTTGCCATGTTGCTGGAACGAGGTTGTGAGGTCATCGCCTTTTTTGACACAAGTCAACACATCACTGACAGTGTCCGACAGCCGCTGATCGCGAGTGTTGCTGGATGAGGTCTTCAGTGATTTCCGAACGTCGACACCGGCTTCCAGCATGCGGCCCATGGACCGGCAGAATGGAAATAGATATTTTGCCGGAATCTGCGGATTGCGAAGCATGGGGTTTTCTTAAGCTGTGAGAAACAGGGACCACCGCGACACAAACGTAGTGGGTGAAGGACGCGCTTTTTGGGGGTCGTTATGTCCGTGCGATTGTATTGAAGCCAGAGTGTGATGCTGCCGGCGCTCCGTTGAGACGCTTTCGCCCGGACGAACTGTCGATGAAGACCAAACTGCTCCGGCGGCAATTTTTGATTGTGGTTGTTGAAGGCGGCGACGACAATCGACCGATCGACAACCGGTTGACGCATCCCAGCCGAGGTTTTGTCTCCCAGTCTGTTCGGATCTCAGGAACGCTCGGTACTCACCGAGCCAACCGAAAGGGGATCGGCGCAGCAAACTTGGCGCAGCAGCACCGTCGTGCTCCAGGAACACTCAATTTTGCTGACTTTTTTGAAGAATCACCCATAATTCCCACGGTTGACGTCCAGGAAGCAGCTTCTTCGGTTCCGTTTTCCGGCAACAATTGCCGAAATTAGAGAATAACTAAACGCCTGTCCACACCCGATTCTGCTGAAAACCGTCCGGCGTCTTGACATATGTCACTGCGCAGCATGTAATCTGTAGGCATTGCCAGGAGTTTGTCATCAAACGCCACGGCAACCATGAAAACCTTGTTTAGCTGTCTGTCTGCTGGGGAGCAGAAAGGCGGCGCAACAGAACACGGTTCAAGTATTACAGATTGATTAGTCGACGTTTGCAGAGGGATGCGACGTTGGCTTGGCTGAAAGGGAGTTTCGGCAACATTCTCAAGATGGGTCTGATCGGAAGACGGAGTGAGTTGTCTTTTGGTTAAGTATGAGGCTGAACCATGGCTGGGTGCGATGGGAGTCGGGTGGTCGTCACCGGCGTCGGGGTTGTGTCCCCGATTGGAATTGGCAACGACAACTTCTGGGATAGCCTGAAGAACAATCGCTCCGGAATCGATTACCTGCAATCGATTGGCACGGACGATTTGCCGTCCCCATTTGCTGCAGAAGTTCGCGACTTCGATCCCGCCGCTATGTTGCGTGATCGCAAGTTCCTCAAAGTGATGTCTCGCGACGTGCAGCTGGGTGTCGCTTCTGCCGGGCTGGCCATGAAGGACACCGGCCTGAATCCAGGAGACGTTGATCCTTATCGTCTGGGCGTCGTCTATGGCGCGGGACGCATGACAAGTCATCCTTCTGAACTGCTGTCGGCGGCGGAAGCCAGTTGCAATGAGGATCATGAGTTCTCAATGACTCGCTGGGGCGAAGGCGGTATGGGTCGAGTGGCTCCGCTGTGGCTCTTGAAACAGCTGCCAAACATGCCGGCCTGCCATGTGTCCATTGACCACAACGCCTGTGGTCCCAACAACACGATTACCTGCCGTGACGCATCGGCGTTGCTGGCGCTGGCTGAAGCGGTTCGCGTCATTGAAGCGGGTCGTGCCGACGCGATGATTGTGGGAGCCTGCAGTTCCAACATACACCCGGTTGACATCGCCAAGTTCCATCGCTTTGAAGGACTGTCTCAGCGGAACGACGATCCAACGCGTGCCTGTCGACCATTTGATTTTGAGCGTGACGGAGCTGTTGTTGGTGAGGGGGCGGCGACTTTCGTCGTGGAAAGCTACGCTCACGCAAAACGACGTGGTGCGGAAATCTACGCCGAAGTCCTGGGCATCGGTGCCGGCTGCGACGGCAAAGGCCACGCTAACGAATCCGGCGGTCTGGGACTCGTGCGAGCCATCGAAGCCACGATGCGGCGGGCAGGAATTCGCCCGGATGAACTGGGCCACATCAATGCTCAGGGCAAGAGTACTCAGCCGGATGACATCGTTGAATCACGCGCCTATCGGCGAGCACTTGGCGACTGCGTTCTGAAAGTTCCCGTGACCGCGATGAAGAGTTTCGTTGGGCACTTTGACGCCGGAGCCGGTGCCGTGGAACTTGCCGGCACGTTGCTGTCGCTCAGAAATGGCCACGTTCCAGCAACTCTCAACTACGAAATTCCTGACCCGCGATGCCGCCTGAACGTTGTTCACGGTGGCCCCGAAAAGGTGAAGACCCGCACGGCACTGACCGTAAACCGAACCGCGATGGGCCAGAGCGCTGCCGCCGTGCTGCGAGCACTATAAGACATGGATGCATCATTTATTCTGTCCGTCATTTCCCGCTGGGCTCACGTGGGAACGGCCATTGTGCTTGTCGGCGGGACTGCGTTCTATCGCCTTGCTGTGATTCCGTCACTTGAAGGTGATTGCAGGGATCTGGTCGAACGGATTCGCAACCGGTGGAAGATGGTTGTTCACCTGGGAATTCTGATCTTCCTGGTCAGTGGTTTTTACAACTACTTCACCATGATCCCGATGCATAAAGGCGATATCCTGTATCACGCCCTTCTGGGCACAAAAATGATGCTGGCGATGTTTGTGTTCTTTATCGCGTCCGTTCTGGCGGGCAACAGACCGGGCACACAGATGTTTCGAGATGACGCGAAGAGGTGGACTGGCGTCATGTTGATGGTTGCCGTCGTAATAGTGGGGATATCGGGTTTCGTCAAGGTACGCCCGATTCCTGCTGCTGCCGCTGTTGTCCAACCCTCTGAGTAACGCGATGCCGGTGCGAGACAATCTTCCATCCGACGTCACGACCGCGCTGGCCGACTGTCGAACAATTACGTCACTGCCGGTTCAGTGGGGCGACATGGATGCCTTCGGACACGTCAACAATGTGGTCTACATTCGCTGGTTCGAATCTGCCCGGATCGATCTGCTGGCATCGTGGCCCTCCGACGTCACGATGGACGGTAAAGGGATCGGACCGATTCTGGTTTCGATCAAGTGCGACTACAAACGGCAGCTGCACTTCCCGGATACAGTGCACATCGGCTCAATGGCCGGACGGATGGGGCGCAGCAGCGTTGATGTTGAACACATGGTCTTTAGCGAACAGCAGGGAAAGATTGTGGCGACCGGAACATCCGTGATGGTCGTTTTCGACTACGCGGCCAACCGCCCAGTGCGCATTCCGGACGACCTGCGACAGCAAATAGATGGTAGTTCGGGCTGAATACAGCACGTGGCGACTCGCGATTCCCAGTCTTTGGAAGGCCCGGCGAACGGAGTTCACGAAACTGCCAGATGGTTGATTCATCACTCGGATTGACCCAGAATGCACGTGGTTTTCAGGTTTTCCTGGACAACCGTGCCTGTGGACCTCAGTTCACGGATGCAGCACGAATTCATCAGACTTACCAACGCACTGAGCGACGATACTAATGTCGATTGAAAGAGCTGAACAACTGAAGCATGAGCTGACGGACAAGTGGGTTGTGGTTGCTCCCAGCCTGCCGGAACTGCGTCGGTTCTCTGCTCTCACCGGCAAGGTAAAGACGGTCAACATGAACTGTCGAGCTCTTGTCGAGTTCGATGGTCCGGAAGACATCGGCTGGTACGATATCGATCCTGAATTCCTGACGGTCGTTGACGGTCCACAGCCGAAAGCAAAGGCCGAACAAAAGGCCAGGCCGACTGCAAAGAAATCGGCTGCAGCGTCTCCGGCGGCCAAGCCATCTGCCGGCGGCAGTCCACTGGACAAGATTAGAGCAGCCGGAGACGGTGCAGCGAAGCCAGCCCCTGCCGCTGGTGGATCGCCACTCGACAGGATTCGCGCAGCCTCAGGCGGAGCAGCGAAGCCTGCTGCCGCTGGTGGATCGCCGCTCGACACGATTCGTGCAGCCTCTGGCGGCGCATCTGCCGCAAAACCCGCGGGCGGTTCACCACTTGATCAGATTCGATCGCAGGCCGCAGGTGCTACAAAGGGTGCTCCCGCTGAAGAGGCACCAGCAGAGGAAGCAAAGCCCGCCGCTGAACCAAAAGCAGCCAAAGCCGCTCCCACCGGAAACCCGTTGGATATTATCCGCCAGCAGGGTGCGTTCAAGGGGTGATCTTTTCTGCGGTCTCCACACGTGAATGTCAAAGACGTCGGGATTCACGGCGTGAAGCGGTAGCTCCGAACATTTTCTCAGGGCGGCAGCAATGAAAACGGCATGGCTGGAATGTGCCACCGGCATTAGCGGCGACATGACACTGGGAGCATTGATTGACGCGGGTGTCGACGTTGATGCTATTCAGTCTGCGATTGCATCTTTGAATCTGCCGGACGTAACGCTGCGGGTTGAAACGGTCATCAAGAACGGTTTTCGAGCGACTCATGTCCTGGTGGATCACCCGGAGCAACACGCTCACCGCCACTATTCGGACATCTGTCAGATACTGGATGCCGCCACTGCATTGACGGAAAGGCAGCGAGACCTTGCTCGACGGTTGTTTCTGGCGGTCGCCGAATCGGAAGCTCGTGTCCATGGATCGACGATTGACAAAGTTCACTTTCACGAGGTCGGGGCGGTTGATTCGATCGTCGACATCGTTGGTGCGGCCGTTGGGTTTGACCTGCTGGGTGCGGATCACATCGTCTGCAACTTTGTTCCGACGGGACGCGGATATGTCCACATCGATCATGGCATCTGCGCCGTACCGGCACCTGGGACCGCAGAGATCCTGAAGGGGATTCCCCTGGCGGACGTACCCATTGAGGCAGAACTGACGACTCCGACCGGTGCGGCCATCGTCAGAACACTGGCCGATTCGTTTGGTCCCATGCCGGCGATGACGATCGAGCAGGTCGGCTATGGCGCGGGTACGATGACTTTCCCCGATCGAGCCAACATCCTGCGACTGTTTGTCGGCACGGAATCTGCGACTGTCAACACCGAATACGTCACATTGCTGGAAACGAACCTGGACGATGTGTCGGGGGAAGTTGTCGGACACGTAAAACGTCGATTAATGTCGGACGGCGCACTGGACGTGTATTCCACTCCGATTCAGATGAAGAAGGATCGTCCTGGTGTGATTCTGTGCGCCCTGTGTCGGCCGCAGGACGTGGCTGCGCTGGAAGAGATCGTGTTCAACGAAACCGCGACGCTGGGCATTCGCCGATCCGTACTGCAACGCAGCATCCAGCATCGGGACTCAGTATCCGTCAACACACCCTGGGGAGATGTGACCGGGAAGCGAGCGTGGAGAACGGGCTCTGCAGCGACATTCGCACCGGAATTTGAAGATTGTGCACAAATCGCTGAGAAACACGGGGTGTCTCTGCGAGACGTATATCGGGCGGCCGAATCGGGCTTTCTGCAATCGCAGGATTCAGGCACACTACCGTCACCCACCACGTCCGGCAGTTCTGAGCGGGACGGACATCATCACGATCACAGCCACGATTCCCACTCGCACGATCACGATCATGACCATCGACATGATCATGATCACTAATCGCGAGTCATGCCTGTGACGTCATCGTTTCAGGATGCGCATATGGCAAAAACGGACAGCAGTCAGGAGCCAGACGTCAGCGACATCATCGCAACGCTGGATAGAATCGAAGGGGCCTATGCCCTGAAAATTCAGGAATACCGTGCCTTGATCAACCTAAAGACGGGCAATTCCGAAGCTCCGCCTGAGGCCACATGTCACGCCGATGTCATTCGAATCCCGGATGTTGTGTATCGACCGAGACGCGCGGCATGAGAAATTTCCGGCGAGCCGTGTGGTGTCAGGTCACGGATGTTCAGCAGCCGCTTCACGCACTGGTCTTCTGAATTGAACGCGTTTGGAGCCTGGCCTCGCCCGTGGCTGAGCGTCTCCGTCACGCACTGATCATGTCGTCGTTTCCGCAAACCGTGTGACGTCAGCTTTCGGATTGTCCACTACCGCGTCGTGCTCGCCGTTACGCAAATCCTGCCAGTTCGCGGCAGTCAATGTAACACCGCGCCGCAGTTCGGGCTTCTCGACACGGACCTGCGTTCCGGTTCCGCAGCTTATCACGGCGAGTGAAGCCGCCGTGGTGTAGGCACGCATATCTGGTCGACACGACCTGTACGATCGAGGCGAACGTGAAATCCCCACCTCTTCGTCATTGATAACTCAGGCAAGCCTTCCCTCTTTTTGTCCGGAATGTCCGCGATGAACCTTCCAGCCATGCCACGTCATCCGCTGTGCGTGGTACTTTTCTGTGTGGCAGTCGCTCCAGCGACGGGGCTCGCGCAGGGTGCAAATGATTCTCCGGGGCTGGTGGAACGTTTTGACGGCGCATTCTTTGATCCCGCTCTCAACACTTCGTTCCGACTGCAGCACATCGAAGGCCGTCAGCTCGGTGACACGTCGCCTTTTACGATGGCCGGGGCGACTCGTTTTGTGGACCTGCAGGATGGTGTGCTGCTGCTGGACGGACAGGGAAGAATTACGAATAACGGCGAAGTCGGTGCCAGCTTCGGTGGTGTTCACCGAGTACTGTCCGGAGACTCAATTTTCGGAGCCGGCAGCTGGCTGGACATACATCAGTCTCCGGGCGACAACACCTTTCAGCAGATAGGCGCGTCGCTGGAGTGGTTTCGGGACGAGTGCAGTTTCCGGGCCAACGGGTATTTTCCGGTTGGCAGTGATCGGCAGGCAAAACTTGCGGGAATCCGGGGGCCGTCAGGCGTACGCTACCAGGGAAACAACATTGTTTTCGGGAGTGATATCTTTCGCGTTGACGAAGCCGCGATGGACGGAATTGAACTGGAGGTCGCGCACGACATCAGTCTGTACGACGCGGAAGTCTTTGCAGGGTACTACCACTGGCAGGCGGCCAGTCAGAAGACGGATGGTTTTAAGATCGGGACACGCGGATACCTGACCGACAATTTTTCCGCCAGCATCACTGTGGCTGACGATCCGCTGTTCGGCACCACCGTTTTTAGTAGTCTGACGTTGTTCCTCGGGAGTGGTCGGGCTCGGCCCGCCAGGTTCTCTGACAAACTTCGGATTCCGGTGGAACGGAACCACCTCGTGGCCATCAGCGATCAGACGGTCCAGTCGGGAAGCGACTTCACCGTGCTGACGGATCCGGTGTCGAGTCAGCCAATTCTTGTGGAACACCTCAATAGTGGAGCCTCAGCAGGCGGCGACGGTACGTTTGAGAATCCGCTGCAGTCACTCAACGACCTGTTCGCCAGCTCATCCAACGGTGTGACGACCAATGGAAACATCGCTCTTGCTCATTCCGGCAGCGTGTTCACAAGCCAGGGGGCAGCACTAAGAAACAACCAGCGATTCCTGGGCGAAGGTATTGCTCACACAGTGGCAACGACAGAAATCGGCACAATCAGTCTGCCAGCGGGCCCGGAGCAGTCCCTCGGATTATCAACGCTCCGGCAGACGCCATTACGCTCGGTTTGATGGGCAACGAAGTCTCTGGATTCACGATCGACGGTGGTACGCGGGCGATCGTCAACGACACAGGGGCGACCAGCACAAACATCAATCGGGTGACCGTTCAGAATACCACGGGAGACGGCATCGTAATCACGCCGTCAACATCAACGACAATCGACAACGTGATCTTTTCCGGTGTTGGTGGGCAGGACATCGTGCTGAATGCGAACAATTCGACGCTGACAAACATCACAAGTACAAATGCAGTCGGAGGATCCATCTTCCTGCAGAATCTGACCGGCACCACAACACTCAACAATCTCAATATCACCGGTGCCGGCGGAACGGGAGCGGTCCTGCTGGACAACGCACTGGCGGGCTCACAGACCAACCTGTCCAGCATTTTGATCAATGGTGGTACGGAAGGACTTTCCGTCGCAAACTCAGCATTGGGCTCGACGGTCGCGGTCAACGACATTACCGTCACTAACCCTTCTGCATGCAGTGGGGATCGACCTGGACGGCGTCGCGGGAACGGTCGATGTCACAACGGCCACGGTCGACGGCGACGGGACGATGACAAACGGCGTCGACGTTCGCAACTCGACAGGGACAGTCACTTTCCAGCAGGCCAACGTATCGGGAAGCAATCAAGCGGGTGTGTTCATCGAAGGAGTCAGTCAGTTCAACCTGGGGACCACCGGCATGGCAGCCGGTGACGGCGGAACCATCGACGATACATTCGACGCCGGAATACTGGTGAGGAACTCGAATGTCGACATTCGTTTCGTGACCATTCGCGACGTTGATGGCATCATGGGCGAAGCCGAGTCCGGTGACGGTATCGTTTACGAATTGACCCAAGTCGATCGCTTCACGGCGAATATCGACAACAACACAATTTTCGATGTCGTTGACGACGGGATCGAAGCCCGGCTGGCCAACAATGGGGCGGATCTCACCCAAGGACTCGACTTGACGATTACCAACAACCAGATCGACTCTGAGGATCACGCTATCCTGGTCGGTAGGCCCAGCACTTCCGTGGATGGTTTTGCTGAGCTGGTAATCGACAACAACACGCTCTCGTCCGTAGGCGGTCGTGGTATACGACTTGCCAATTCCCCAGGTCAAACCACGGTCAAATCGCTGCACAGCAACGTGGTCACATCGGGAGTAGGTGGCTTTACCTTCCTCACCGGGACCGTCTTCGACAGTGACCTGACCATGGCAGGCTTCCAGCCTGTGAGCGGTGGCAACACCGTGCTGGGATCGGCAACCAGCCGACTGACCTTCCATGGGCTTTCCTTCGCTGATCAGGGCAACCCTTACGAGGGCATTCTGGAGTTCGACAGTCTTCAGGCGTTCATGGATGACACCCGCGGCATCTCGATCTTCCAACGACCGCCTGCTCCCGCAATGGATTTCGAATTGGCGATCAATGGGGGCGAAATCAATGTCGCGAACGCCGCACACGACTTCATCAATGCCGTCGGATTTAGAGCAGACGGATTCAGACTCACGCTCAATAATCTCACAGTCAATATGAATGGTGCTGCCGCTCCTGCCTTCCGGCTGGAAAACAACGGTGGAACGGCGACCGTACTGGATGGCACTGGTAACTCGTTGGTCAATGTTCCGACCTTCAAACTGAACGAAGGCGGCATTTTCATCGGGACAATTGACTTCGGCGGTGGGAATACACTGCCGTAGTCAGCGGCGGAACGACTCTGTTCGGCTCCGTGGGAAGCCGGCTGACGGGAACCGGACTGCAGTTCGACGGCACTCCTACTGGTGCGCTGACCTTCGCCAGCCTGCACTCCTTCGCGGCGACCACTGATCTTCATTGGATGGCACAGTCGAACGGATGACGATCGTGATTCCGCCGCATGAATCAGCCGAGTAGGGTGCGTGCTTGCACGCACATCTTTCCACACCGACGTCATTCGTCGTTCCTGCCCGGCTCAAATCGCGTGTCTTCCGCAACGTGATGGTGTTCGAATCTACGGTGCGGTTTTGGTGGTACGTGCGTGCGAGTTCGAATTCGTGATCACGCCGGGACGACGCGTCCCGAGACTGGTGCGTGCAAGCACACACCCTGACGAGCTGTTGGGATAACGTTGTCTCAAGCCTCCTGTGCCTGCGGCACCCATAGGTTGCGAAGCAACCTGGGCTACCCATCACTGCGATGACTTCTCTAACACCAGTGCCTCTTCAACGACGGCACGCACCAAACGTGGCGTGATCGTGATCAGGTATGGGCCCGAGTGACGTGTTGTATTCCTGAAGAGTCTGTCAGCATGTGGCAGGTCGCCGAGCAACGGAACTCCCACTTGAACTCCATTGCCGGCAGTGTATTCAACCACCAACGTCTGTCCGGATTTCAGCAGGCCAGTACCACGTGTGCCATGTTTCAGCGGCTCGTTGATGGCAATCCGGTAATCCAGTCGCAGCAGATCGCCGTCGCTGAGCGGCCGAGCTGTCAACGACAGCGCCACGCCCGACGGCTGCCCATCTTTGTCGCCGCTGGAAACAGAAATTTCCGCCGTGTGTCCAGGCAGAGTCGTCATTTGCGGACATGACAGCACCTGCCCACCGCCTTCCCTGACAAAGTCGAGCAGTTTCTCGGTTCGCGATTTCGTCGCCAAAGCCCACCGCAATCCATCGGCTGACGGGTTCAGCTTAATGGCCTGGTCGAGCCAGTCGCTTTCCTGATTCTCCGGCAGTTGCACGATCAGACTGTTTGCCATCACCAGCATGTCGTGTTCTTTGCGCAATGCACTCAACAGGTCCACGATTTCGTCATGGGCTTCCGGCGTCTGCCGGACGACGATGCTCAATGTTTTGCTGTTAGGTTCAATTCTTCCAGGACCGTTTTCCATCGCCCACGTATCCGTGGCGACGGATGTTCGAATCAGCTCAACCAAAGGAGCGAAGTCGTATTCGACTTCGTGGCTGGACGCTTCCGGTCGGCCGTTATGCGAAATCGGCCGAATTCGCGGTGGCGCTGGCCGTGGTCTCGCACGCGTCGATTCAAGCGCAGAGTCACCGTTCGCCTGTACCACGGCTGAGTCACTGTCATCCGGCTGGCCGACGATTTTCGGAATCGATGCAACAAGGTCCGCCACGTTATAGACCATGGGGACCAGTTTTCGTTCGGGTTGAAGCTGTTGAGCCCCGGCGGAATCGTCAGGGGCATGGGCCTTCGGCAGCTGTTGGACAGCGTTCCCTGTCGTTGTTGTGGTACTGTCAGGTGTGGTCAGCGGTGACAGCGCGTCTGCCGATTCTGTCAGCTGTGCGGCCCGCTGCACCGGCGGTGCGGTCGTCGCTTCATAGTTCTGAGACGCGGCTCCCGGTAGAACCAGCAGGCCGAATCCCAGGACGATGGCCCAGTTCCACAATGGCATTCGCTTGTGACTTCCATGCTTCAGCGACATAATTCTCTCCATTCGTTGAAATGTGATTTCCACAGGCTTCATGCCGGGAAAGACGGGAACCGCCTGCAGCGGCTGTTTAGATTCAATAACGGACAACAGACTTCGAGCATACTCAGCGGGGCCGCACCCAAGTTCTGCGATGACCTGTTCGTCGCAGCAGCGTTCGGCATCACGGGACAGCATTCGATTGGCAAACCAGACCGCCGGGTGAAACCACCACAGGCATTGCACGACGGTCTGCAATGCTCCCGTGAACAGATCACCTCGTCGAATATGCAGCAGCTCATGTGCCAGAATCGGATTCAGTGACGCCAGGGTGACCGTTCGCCCTGGGGGCTCCGTCTGCAACAGACACTTCGGCAGGACAATTGTGTGGCGGAAGATTCCCAGCACTGCCGGGCCGAACAGCACGTCAGAGACAACGATGTCCGGGACGTGTCTGATGCGAAGCTTTCTGCACAGGTAAGCCAGGTGTTCATTGAGTTCATCATCAGAATCGCGAACGCGGTTATATTGGATCCTGCGAACGCACGTCGCGAATCTTGCCGTCACAACCAAAAGACCAAGCAACGCGCCCCCGGCCAACACGCCCCAAAGTGTTGTGCCGATGTGTTGCCGAGGCACGACGCCGGCTAATCGTCCTGAAATCGGCGGAGCGAATGCACCGAATTCAGAATCTGATTCATCAATGAGACGCCCCCGCGACAGTGCATCGATGGTTTCGGACTTCAATGACATGTCATTGAAGGTGGTTACAATCGCTGGTGTTTCAATGCGTTCAGATTTCGCAGGCTTCATTGCTGCCAGCGCCGTCTGAACCTGACTGAATACGCCCAGCGAGTGTCCCCAGATTGGCGGTGTGACACACTTCAACACCACAATCAGCCAGAGCCCGTGAGCGAGATGAGGACGATGACGCCCCAGCAATCGCACCAGCAGCCAGACGAAGATGGTCAATGCCACAATTTGCCATACCTGCTGAATCAGCAAGTAAAAAAATTGGTCACTGTTCATCGTCAGCTCCTTCCATGCGATTGATCAACTGCCGCAGCTGTTCGATTTCGCCATCGGAAAAACGTCGCTCCTCGACAAGGTGCTTCATCAGCGGCATCGCTTCACCGCCAAACAACCGTTCCACAAGGTCGTCAACTGTTTCACGGATTACTGTGCGTGGCCGTACTTTGGGTGAATAGAACCGGCTGCGGCCTTCCAGACGAACGTTCAGATATCCTTTTTCGGCCAGCCGACGCAGGTACGTCTGCACGGTTGTAAAGTCGATGTCACGAGTCTCCGAAAGAGCCTCGTACACAGCTCGAACATTCGCGTCCTTCAGCAACCAGACGACGCGAGCCACTTCCAGTTCGCTTTTTGACAATCCCGGTCGCGGCGGCATCTTCCGTCTCCTGCCTCTGGTGAATTACAAATGTACTTGTCGCGGCGGAGTTTCGGGTACATTTGTAATTGTGTCAAGTGCGTTCTGTGAATCACGCTGCCCCGGACGTCTTGCCGCTGGAGGCCGTAATCGGTAAACGAAGCAGTTGAAGTGGTTGTCGGACATGCTCACAGACCGCAGTATAAGTTCTTGTGTTTCCTCTGGCAGTGACGGGCGGGCTCGACGAAGATGCACAGGAAACGCGAAGAAACCCAAAACGGAGGGCGTCCTGTTCGGGAGATTCCACGGCCGCGAATTGAGACTTCTGTCTATCTCAGCGATCGAACATTGTGAGTCGCCATTTGTCAGGTGTATAGTTTCCCACATAACATCTGATGAACTCCCTTCCCGACGATTGGGTGGCCGAGGGCTGGAGTGAGCCTGCGAAGGAAGCCCCGGAGGTTCGCTGCCGATGCCGCGACTGGTACAACTAACCAACTGAGGCATTCACAGGAATGCCCATTGATGATTAACAATGGTGCACATCAACAGAGTGATTCAGAGTTGCGTGATACTGGCGACGATTGCCGTCGTTCAGCCGCCTGCCGTAGCGCAACTGGACTTTGAACGCGAGCCCATCAACTACAGCGAAACCGATCCGACGGATCGTGTCTTCCAGTTGGGACAACGACTGGCGAAGCGCGAGACCACTCTAAGCTGGAAAGCGGAGCACGGTTATCTACGTTCGCTGCTGAGCGAACTGAATGTTCCCGTGTCATCGCAGACACTGGTCTTTTCGAAGACGAGCCTGCAGATCGGAAAAATTTCGCCAAAGACACCTCGCGCGATTTACTTCAACGACGACATCTACGTGGGCTGGGTGCAGCGTGGTGAGGTACTTGAAATTTCCGCCGCCGATGCTCGCCTGGGAGGCACGTTCTATACACTCAGTCAGCAGCGTACAGAAAATCCGATGCCCAAACGCGAAACGTCGCGGTGTCTGCAGTGCCACGGTTCCACCCATACTCGCCGCACTCCCGGACATCTTGTCCGGAGTGTCTACCCGGCCAGCAGCGGGCAGCCCGTTTTTCGACTGGGCACACATCTGAACGACCACACGACGCCGTTTCACGAGCGCTGGGGAGGCTGGTACGTCACGGGCACTCACGGTGACCAACGACACATGGGCAATGTTGTTCTTGACGATCCTGACGAATCGGAAGGTCTGGACACGGACGCAGGAGCCAATATTACCGATCTTTCCTCACTGGTGCACACCGCGCCCTATCTGTCCCCGCACAGCGATATTGTCGCGCTGATGGTTCTGCAGCACCAGGCGAAAATGCACAACGTGCTGACTGCGGCCAATCATTCCGGACGGCTGACGGCGCGGGATGCGGTCGTGATGAACAAGGCACTGGAGCGGCCGAACGGCTTCCTGTCGGACTCCACCCGACGACGCTACGAATCCGCGGCCGAGAAAGTCGTGAAGGCGCTGCTGTTCTGTGATGAACCACTGCTGACCAGTCCGGTTCTCGGCACCAGTGAGTTTGCCGGGGATTTTCAGAAACGAGGCCCGTTCGATTCCAAGGGTCGAGGTCTAAGGCAACTCGATCTAACCCGACGACTGTTCACCTGGCCGTGCAGTTTTCTGATCTACTCAGAATCGTTTCGTTCGCTGCCAAAGGGCGTGTTGACTCGAGTACATCAGCGACTGAACAGGATTCTAAGCGGCGATGATACAAGCGATGATTTCCGGCATCTGACGGCAGCGGACCGCAGCACCATCCGTGAAATCCTGACCGAAACGTTGCCCCTGTGACGTGGGATCTGATCATCGTGGGCGCCGGTGCGGCCGGGTTAATGGCCGCGGCTCGTGCCGCGGAACTCGGCTGTCGCACACTGCTGCTGGAGAAAAGCAGTAAAGTCGGCGCGAAGATTCTGATGTCCGGCGGAACGCGATGCAATATCACTCACGCGACCAACGCACAGGGAATCGCGGATGCTTTTGCTGCCTTCGATAAGAAACAGGCCGGCTTTCTACGGTCATCGCTGGCTGCTCTGCCGCCGGAAAAGGTCATTGAACTGTTCGAGGATGAAGGGATCGCCACAAAGGTGGAAGACACCGGCAAGGTCTTTCCGGTCAGCAATCGCGCTGTCGATGTTCGTGACGCACTGCTGCGTCGAGCGGAGAATTCAGGAGTGAGTCTGACCATCGGTGCCGCCGTGACCGAAATTGAAAAGCAGCAACAGGGTTTCGTCGTGAAGACTTCGGAGCAGCGGTTCATCGCCTCCCGTCTGCTGATCACGTCCGGCGGACAATCCTATCCTGGCTGTGGCACAACAGGCGACGGCTACTGGTGGGCTCGACAGTTCGGGCACAAGGTCGTCAATCCCTTACCTGCGCTCACGCCGATCACAACCGATGAACAATGGGTTCGCAACCTGCAGGGAATCACTCTGCCTGATGCCATGCTGTCAATCGTTCGCAGCGATCCTCAGCAGGAAGCCAACGGATACTCGTCGAAGCACTTTCTGGCCAGCAGACGTTCGTCCGTACTGTTTACTCATTTTGGTTTTTCGGGGCCCGCCGCTCTGGACATCAGCCGTACGATCACACTGAGCACAGAACCAACATCTTTGAATCTTGTCTGTGATTTTCTGCCAACGTCCGGCTTTGAAGATTTCCTGTCACAGCTGACCGACGACTGTCGTGGGGCCGGTCGGGGTAGCGTGTCCGCAGTTGTACAGGGTCTGCTGCCCAAACGGCTGGCCGGTGCCGTGATGGACCGGACCGGCGTCCCGGCAGTCAACCGCGCAGCGGAACTGTCGCGTCGGGAAATTCGCAATCTTGCCAGAATGATCAAAGGAGCCATTGTCCCCATCAGCGGCACGCTGGGATTTCAAAAGGCTGAGGTGACTGCTGGCGGTGTCAGTCTGGAGGAAGTCGATTCACGCACGCTGCAGAGCAGCATTGTCGACGGGCTGTATTTTGCCGGTGAGGTGCTGGATATTGACGGACCGATCGGCGGATTTAACTTTCAGGCCGCCTTCAGCACCGGCTGGCTGGCCGGGCAGAGTGTGGCCGACAACACGCACAGCATCTGACGTCAGTCCTCAGCAATGCGTACACGCGCCATAGTACGGCGAAACGATTCTGTCGCCATGGCAGTCGACTTGCACTTCGGCCTCTGAACGCCAGCTGGCAGGTAGAACAGGACGGAAACCGTCCCTGGGGCAGGGATGGTTCGTTCTGCTGCGTCTTTATGGTCTGCTGGCACACTGGCCCGACAAGACCTGGCTATTTAAAAACACATGTCTTTGATTGTGGGCCGTTTTATTGACGCTCTTTTGCTTCACGCGTAAAATGAGTGAGTTTGAGAATATGGAATTGTCAGTCTTACCGGGATTCTGTCAGAACAGACCATGCCTTCATGAATAATTCATTTTTTCACACTGGCACAGGGGCGTGCAACGAACTTACTTAACACTTCGTCGCAGCAGTTCATAACGCACAACACTTAAACTGAACGCCAAGATCAGAGTCGGACACCGTGGTTAGCATCTCCATCACGCAGCAGCTGACCACGGAGCGGGCGGCGACTGACACTATTGCATTGTCACAGCCAGGTTTTAGGGTTGGCGAGGAAGACGGGGTCAGGTACCAAAAAACGGAACGGCCCGAAGGGTGCTTTGCATTCTTGGTACCTGACCCCCTTTTCCGGGGAATGCTTCCACCCTGACTTTTGCCTGTGACAAAGCATTAGCAGAACAGTTTACGAGATGTCTTAGCC
>JAAERP010000229.1 GCA_024230215.1 Fuerstiella sp.
CAACGCTCAACCGTGGCAACGGTCTACGCTGAGAGCGTTCAAACGCTCGAAAAATCCGCCTCGTTGAGTATTAGCCGCTGTGGCAAACGAAGATCGCTATAATCTTCGGCACTCCTCACGCCAGTTCCTCACGAGCATCACTGGCCGGAGAGACTTTCGGGACACCCACTACCTATCTTCATTGTGGGCCCTTGGTCAACTTCTGACAAAGTGTTGGGAATCGGAATCTCTGGGTACCGGCGACGCGCTGCGTGGATCGCAGGAAGGGGCGATTACGACGTGGTTTACCACGCAGAATGGGTAAATCTGGTAGGAAATATCGGTAGTGCCAATCAGGCAGAAGCATGACATGTCACCTGGACGGGGCAACTTCGCACTAATTCCGTACAACTTTTAGGGATTGTGCCGGATGATCAGCATGACCCACTGGCGGCGCCCGCGCATGGCAGGAGAACTCGGTCGTTCGCGTTCTCTACAGCAACAGGAAACTCCATTCTGTTTCCTTGCACATGACCTACGACCGGGCGGTGGCCCTGGCAGGAACGCAGGAAGTTCGGTCAGTTGACAGTTGCGGTCGCCGTTGGTTTTGCAACGAATGTTAGGCTCTCGATTTCAAGCCAGCATTCGTTAGTATCATCTCCGACAATAAGTAAACTGCTCCAGAACTGTTTACTTATTGTCGTGAACGATACTGGCTCGTGGGAGTAACGAAACTGCTATTAGAAAGCGTTCTTCACGGCCACAAGTCAGCGTGAAACGCTGTAATCACGTCATGGACCCACTCAAACGATGTCCCGCACAATTGTCCTCGCTAGTCGCAACGTCAAGAAAACACACGAAGTAGCCGAACTGCTGGCTCCGGCTGGATTCACAGTTGTGCCGGTCAGTCAATTTCCGGATGTTCCTGAAGTTGAAGAAGACGGCGACACCTTTGCGGCAAACGCCGCAAAAAAAGCGACACAGGTTGCTGTTGCTCTGGGGCAATGGGTTATCGGCGAAGACAGTGGTTTGCTGGTTGATGCTCTGGACGGCGCACCTGGCGTGTATTCGGCTCGTTACAGCGGCCCCGACGCCACCGACGATGAGAATAACGCCAAACTGATTGAGGACCTGGCAGGCGTCCCGCTGGAACGACGTGGCGCGGGTTATGTGTGCAGCGTTGCGTTGTCGAATCCCGCGGGCGAAGTCAAAGTTGCGATTGAGGGGACATGTCGCGGTCGCATTCTCAGTGAAGCACGTGGCTCCGGCGGTTTCGGCTACGACCCGTATTTTCTGATTCGCGAATTTCACCGTACGTTTGGCGAACTCAGCCCTCTGGTCAAACAAAAACTCAGCCATCGAGCTCGTGCGTTTTCCGGATTCATCCCGCTGTTGCTGAAGATCGCTGATGATTTTCAGGGACAACCATCGTCATCGACGTCGGTGCAACGCTGATACGAAGCGGACAGCAGGCAGCCGGGTCACCGTCGCATTGGGCAGGAGTATCGTTTTCCGCAGAACGAATCTCAACTTCACTGGCGGTAAAACGCTGCACGTCGCTGCCTTTGTCAGCAAACCCAAATCGCGTTCGCAGCGCGTGAATCAGCGTCGTGAAACAGCCGGTCTGGCGAAAAATACGCACATCCAGCAGGCCATCCTGAGGGTCCGCCTGTGGTGAAAACGACATGCGGAAACCATAGGCTGGAATGTTGGTGACAATTACGTGCGTTCCCTCACCAAGTAATTCTCCGTCCGGTGCGTGCACCGACAGCTTTGGAAAGCCATAGCCGAAAAAACTCTGCAGGATTGGTTTTACGTACGACAGCCGACGAATGTTTCCGGTTCGCACGTAGTGCAACCGCCGGACGACGTCTGCATCTACGCCGACACTCGTCATCAGCAGAAAACGTTGATCGTCTGCAAACGCAGTGTCCAAACACGTCGTAGCCAGGTTGTGAATCATCTGAGCCACCGATTTACCGCAACGCGGAATCTGCAGATAGCCTGCCATCAGGTTCTCCGTTCCCAGCGGCAACGTGGCAATCGGGAATTTCGGAAACCGACTGGTCAGTCCAGAGACAGTACCGTCGCCGCCGGCAGCGACCAGGCATCGCAGCTGCTTCTGTACCGCGCTGTCTGCAGCAAACTGATCAAGTCGTTTTCGGCTGCCAAACAAACGCACACGATAGCCCAGGCGTCGGAGTTCGCTGATCAAAATCAGAAGCTGCTTCGCTCCTCGCCCCGAACCGGATGTTGGATTTCGCTGTATCACAACCAGGTTGCGATCTGCGGCGTCGCCGCAGAAGTCGCCCGTGACGGATGGCCGTTCGACGTTCACAGTGCTACTGGCCTTTGCAAGACGAACTGCTAAGAAGTTCTGGCAACTGCTGCAACGATGACAGCTGAAGCACGCTCTCCGGCAGTGCCGTGTCCTCCCTGATCGCCGAGCTGCGACAAATCCACGCCGCCCGCATACCTGCTGCGGTGGCTCCCTCAACATCGTTCGCCAGGTCGTCCCCCACCATCAGAGTCTGGCCGGCAGAGACTTCCAGTTCGCGCGTGGCTGCCTGGAAGAACTCGGCCGCCGGCTTTCGCCATCCGGCGACTGACGAAATGACTCGGCAGTCAATGTCAGCAATCTCCTGCAGTCCGTCGCACACGGAATGCAGTCGCAGATCAAAGTTGGACGCGATCGCCACCTTCAGCCCGGCGCGTTTTAGATCGCCGACAAGCTTTGCTACATCCGAAAAACACCGCCAGCTTTCCGGTCTCGCGAAATGAGCAAACAGATCGTCAAAGCACGCCTGAAAGCCGTTGGAACCTGGACATAGTTCCCGAATCAGGTACGCCCAGAATTCGTGCTCGGCCTGTTCACAGGTTGATAGATCCTCGCCAGTGGACCGAGCCGTCAGTGAGTCACGCACGACAGCATTAACGCGGTCGAGATCAACGTCGACACCACAGTGGCGCGAAATGGCACTTCGATAGGCTTCTGCGACAGATGGCGTCGGATAGATCAGCGTCCCTACGGCATCGAACAACACCGCAGCAACGCCGTGCAATACGCTGACTTCGTCGTTGTGAACTGATTTCTCGTGAACTGATTTTGCCATTGCTCTTTTTAGCTATTCTGCGAAGGTTCCCCAGAGTTGCTGGTTTTCCGCAATTAATCCATATTGACCCGAATGTCGTCCCTCAACTGTAATCCCCACCGCTCGTGGAGCAACTGAGGCGGCTGGGATAGCCCGTGCAGCCATCGTCAGTCACAAACACGGAAGTTAATAGAGCGGAATTGCGCTGGCCTCTGGTGACCATAACCGCAGGCTACTGCGACGCCGCCCAGTGAAGTGCTTACAGCGTTTCACGCTGACTTGTGGTCGCGAAGAACGTTTTTCAATAACAGTTTCGTTACTCCCACGAGCCAGTATCGTCCACGACAATAAGTAAACTGCTCTAGTACCTGAGGCTTTACCAACGACCGGTAGCCGTTCGTTCACATGATGAATACGTTTGACAGATATCTGCTGAAGCGATTCCTGCACACATTTACGGTGTTCTTTGTGGCGACGTACGGTTTGTACATCGTGGTTGATCTGTTTTCCAACATGAGAGACTTTCAGAACGCGGCAGAAGACGGAACGGCTCTGGCGCATTCTATTTTCAGCTACTACGGATACCACGCCTCTGAGTTTTTCGATCTGGCTGGGCCATTGCTGGTTGGGGTATCTGCCATCACAGTCTTTGGGTTGCTGGAAAAACACTCGGAGTCACATCCCATTCTGGCGGCAGGGATTCCTGCGTTTCGGTTGCTGCGTCCGATGCTGATTGGCGGGGCTTTGGTGAACCTGACACTGATTCTGAATCAGGAACTGGTCATGCCCCGACTGACCGTGGAACTACAGACACGCCGAGGCGGTGATAGTGCGAAGAAACGCACCGTCGAGCCCGTGTACGATTATTCGAACTACGAAATGCACATTGATGGGTCGGAAGTAATTATCGAAGAGCGGAAGCTGGTGAGTCCAAGTTTCTATCTGCCCAAAGAACTGGCCGTCGAATCATTTTCGCTGGAAGCAGAATCGGCTATCTATATGCCCGCGACGGCCGAACGACAAGCCGGCTGGCTGGTGCAGAACCTGACCGGGCTGTGCGACGCGGACATGCTGACGGAAGAAGGTCGAACTCGAATCGTTCCTCGTCCCAATGGCAAGGATGTGTTTATTGTCTCCAGCGTCAGCTTTGACCAGTTATACAACCGAGGTCGAAACCTGCGACTGCTGTCTTCTGCAGAACTGGTCAAGAGAATTCGCAATCCGTCGACCGGCCCAGTGCCGGTAAAAGCTCAAACTCTGGCGCTGCACGCAAGAATCACTCGACCGATTATATCACTGCTGGCGATCGCGATGGCCTTGCCGCTGGTCATGCGTCGTGAGTCGCAGAGTCTGATCATGAACATGACGATCTGTGCCCTCGTTCTGGGGGGCTTCTTTATTTTCGGGCAGGTCAGCCTGGTGCTTGGTGGCAGTGTGGTGGGTGGAACTTTGATTCCGCTCGATCTGGCCGCCTGGTGCCCGGTGATCGTCACCGGCGGAGCCACTGTCTGGACATCCGGTTATGTACAGACGTAAAGCAAAGAGTCCCGGTCTTTTGAAAAGACCGGGACTCTGTCCTACAGCGTTTCACGCTGACTTGTGGCCGCGAAGAACGCTTTTCGATAGCAGTTTCGTTACTCCCACGAGCCAGTATCGTCTGCAGCAATAAGCAAACTGTCCTATTGCCTGGACTTCGGTTCAACCTGCTTCGTGAAGACAAGAATGTGCTGACGTGGTAACACGTCGATCGTTTCCGTCCACTTCATGTTGAACTCCGGCTGTTCAACTTCCATCTTCGCCTGTTTTTGCGACATTTTGTGGACCAGCTTGATCGGTACGGTCGGATCTTCCATGCGGTATTCGACAAGGACGACCCGGCCCCCCGGTTTCATCGCCCTGCTGATTTCCTGCATCATCTCGTACGGAAATTCGAACTCGTGGTAAACATCCACCATAATGGCCAGATCAACAGACTGCGGTGCCAGTGACGGGGCCTGTTGGGATCCTTTGATCGGGACGATATTTGTGACACCCTTCTTACGGGCATTGTCCTGCAGAAGCAGAAGCATTTCGTCCTGCACGTCGACGCCGATCACGTAGCCGGAAGGCAGCACCTGTTCTGCCATCAGCACACTGATGACGCCACTTCCGGCGCCAATATCGGCGACGATATCGCCTGGTTTCAGCTTTAATGATTTGACCAGCAGCGTTAGTCGTTCTTCTTTTTCACGAGTGTCACGTTCCAGCCACGGTGCACCGACGTACCCCATCACATGAGCAATCTCGCGGCCCATATAGAACCTGCCAATGCCGTTGGGGTCGTGATCAGCACGCTGTTCGTAGCGCGAACCTGCGACAGTTCTTTCCTGAGCGTGTGCGCCGTCACTGACCCACAGCAGTGGGCACAGCAGCAACGAACCGGCGATTGTAAATCTCATGTGAGGCTATCCTGAAAACAACTTGTTGTTCGCTCCGACTTCGTCGAGCGTTTGAACCCCACCTGGGACCGTGATTTTCAGGCCACTGCACCGTCCGTTCAGGAGCCGGAAGGATCATCCCTGGTTCCTGCAGCAGCGTGTTGTCAGTCGCACCATAACATGATCCGGTCGCGGAGCGAATCAGGAACGCGGGTTCTGATGGCATGTCTTGCCTGGGACTCGTGTGTTCGCGTGCTCAGATGGCTCAGAATGATCAATTCATTTTCGAACCTGTCCGCTCGTTCCAGAATGTCGTCCAGGTGCATGTGCCCGAATTTGTGGATCTTTTCCTTGCGGTGTTCCGGCCGAAAAAACGTCATTTCCGTGATCAGCACCTGAGCTTTCAGCACGTCCGGATGAGAATCCAGGCCGGGAGGAGCAGTGTCGCCGGTGAAGGCGACCAGCGGCGTCAGTGTTTCCTGGGTGACATCCGTACCGCCCAGTCGGATGTCCCGAATTTCGTTGCCGGATAGTCCATGGTATTCGGCCTTCAGTTTTCGTCGACAGTCGTAGACCAGGTATCCAACAGACGGCACGGTGTGCTTTGTCCTGAAGACGCGCACCTTGTGCTCGCGCGAAAGGTCAATCAAATCGCCGTCCTTCACGGGCACGATTTCACAATGCATTCGACCTCGGTCCAGCCGTTGCCACGCCTGTAGCATTCGTTCGACGTTTTCCACAATTTCTGCCGGCAGATAGATCGTCGGCGGCTCCATCTTCATCATGCGGCGACGAGCCACATACACGGGCATTGCGGCCAGATGGTCGAGATGTCCGTGGGAGACGAAAAATGTCTGCGTGCCCATAAACGACCACGGGCTGCCGCCCAGTTCAAAGCCGATTCTCAGTTCCGGAATCCGCCAATAACTCTGCACCGCCGCGCGCGAATACCCTTCCACTGTGAGCGCTTTGTGTTTAACAGATCGGAGAGGCAGATTTTCAAGCATTGCGCGTCGCAGAATTGTGTTCAGAAGAAGGAATCGTGCTGGTAAGTTGCAGACCGGCCGCTGGTATCAGACCTGCTGTAGAGCAAAACGGTTCGTCGAAAGGCGCAGACTGTAGAAGGAATCTGCAGCACGCTCTACCGTCGATGCCGTTTCGTGGTCCACTTGGCTTCATTTTGCCTGGATTCCCGGCATGCGTGTGATTCAATTCTTCCTTTCTGCAGTGGTGAACCGGAGGGATTGAATTTCTCAGGTGATTCAAGGACGGTGTGACTGATCGGTTGGCTGCGCCATCGTATTGTAAAGTGCGTTATCGCCGATTGTCTGTCGTCGATAGCTGCACTTTATCGCACTCAGCGGTAACATCGAATTGTCACATAACTGATCCATCCGGAGAAACACATGAAGTCTCATCAAGAACGATTGCTGTGTGCGATCGTCACTGTGCTCGCGGTGACCGAAATCGGGATCGCGGATGAAGTCACACGAGTCTGGGATCCTGATGAATTGAGCCGAACACCGGGCATGAAATGGATCGATTCGTCAAGTCAGATTCGATCGCTGACTTACGACGGCGAAGTTTTTGCGGGTCGAAAAACCAGTGTGTTTGCGTTCTACGCCACACCGGGGACGATCAAGGGAGATACCAGCAACGACAGAAATCTGCCTGCGGTCGTGCTGATCCACGGCGGTGGCGGAACGGCGTTTGCGGAGTGGGTCTGGTTGTGGGCGCAGCGAGGATACGCCGCGATCGCCATGGATCTGTCCGGTCGGCGGCCTGACGCTCCCATTTTTAAAGATGGCAATCTGGTGTCGAACCTGCGCGTGAATCGTACTCGCCTTGTTGACGGGGGCCCGGAACATGGGCACCTGCAGAAATTCGACAGTGTTGGCGGCGACATCGACGACGACTGGCCGTACCACGCGGTCGCCAGTGTTGTTCGAGCCCATTCACTGATCCGCAGTTTCGCAGAGGTTGATCCGAAACGCACAGCCGTCACCGGTATCAGCTGGGGCGGCTATACAACGTGCCTTGTCGCTTCGGTCGATCATCGATTCAAAGCGGCTGTTCCGGTTTACGGTTGCGGGTTCCTGTACGACGGCGAATCCGTGCAAAGGCCGGCCATCGATGCGTTGGACGAGGCCCGACGCAACCTGTGGATCCGCCGTTATGATCCGTCCAGTCATCTGGCCGGTTGTCGTGTGCCCATCCTGTTCGTCAACGGAACCAACGATAAGCACTATCCGCTGCGCAGCTATTCGCGGAGTTTTCAGTTGGTTCCGGGGCCGAAGCAGATTCGCATTCAGGTCCGCATGGGGCACAGTCATCCGGCAGGCTGGCAGCCATCCGAAATCGGTCTGTTCATCGATAGTCACGTGCGCGGCAAAGCGGCGTTGCCGATTCTGGGCGTCCCGCAACGGAAATCCGGCATGGTCTCGGTCAGCTATCAGGCAGATGTTCCATTGACATCAGCGTCGCTGCACTACACAACCAGTGCCGGGCCACTGGTTGATCGCACATGGCAGGCCTTGTCGGCATCCTTCGACCAGAAAACGCTGACTGCGTCTGCCGTGCCTGATGACGCGACCATTTGGTTTATGTCTGCCACCGATCAACGTGGTGCCATGACATCGACGGACGTGGTGTTTGCGAATGTCGATTGATTTGACAGGGCATTTGCGACCGAGCGGGTCACGCTCGACAAATACGCCTTCTGCCAGGTGGTTCACCGGGGCAGATTGCCGGGCGAATGCCGGATATCGGCTGAAACGATGACGCAGCCACTCATGTTGGCAAAGACCTGCATGCAATATTTCGTTAGTGTTTGACGGCATCCTGCTTACACGAAGGATCGTTGTCATGGCAGCACCATCTATCGAAGTTGTGTTCAGCGGCACATCGCTGGCGATTACATTGTACTACTGGTTCATTCAGGCTCGACGGGAACGGCCACAACTGCGTATCTATCAGATCGGCAGTTTCAGGGCCGCCTGCCGTCGGCACCAGAAGCGCGACGATGCCAGGCGATTGTGCGTCCAACAGTTGGATTCCTGCGGTGTGTTGATTGCGAACAACAGCATTCGACAGAATTCGATCGTATTGTTTGACTGCTGGTTGCTGCTGCCGGATGGTCAGGAACTGCGTGGCGACTGGGGAACAGTGGGCGACGACCGTCCGCCATGGAATGTCGGCCCGGAATCTACAATCGCGATGGGACTTGCGTGTTTCTTCGATGTACCACTGGCTTTTGAAGTTCCGGATTCATTTGAAATCGGCGTTGAATTCATTTCCGCGAGCGGCCAGCGCTACTCGCACAGATTCGCTCGTGAGGCTCCGGCGTTCAATACCGACACGGATGAAAAGTCGCAGGCTGCATGAACGGGTGAAGAACAGTCCGCCAGACAGAGCCACTTTAGCGCATGAGTGTACGTCCTGAGGTGAGTCGGGGCCGGACGACAATGTTCGTTGTGACTGCGGACCGACTGCCAGAAACGGATGCCCGCCGATGGCAGAAAAACCGCGCCTTTGGCGCGTTGGCCCCTTTCGATCCGCCCCGTGGACTCTGCTGTTCTGTTGAACACTTCCCGGTAGGGATCTCGATAGCCCCAAAAAAAATTCGGAACGATGGGGTTGACAGAACGCGTCGCCGCGAGGACAAAAAGTATCGGGGCGATTCAGCAGCAGGGAAGTTAACGAACTGCCTGACAAGTTGTTCGCAAACTGCTCGCACATCGGACGCACGGACGCGTCCGGCGAGCTCTTGTTTTGCCTGCTCGTACGCTGCGATAACGCGAAACGCTCACTGCCCAGCGGGATCCATCACGCGACCATTTACGTTGTGACTGCCTCAGATCGAACGCCGCGTCATGACATCGCCGGACGTGATGTCTACGCAGGGTGATTGATTGAACAGGGCATTTCTGCGACGTGGCACAGCCGCACTCGACAGCTGCGCGTCCGGCCACGTCACCCCATCAGCCTCACTCAGTGCCTGTGAACAGGAAAAAGACGACCGGCGCCATGAGAAACGGCCCTCTGCCGGACCAAATGCCCGGCAAGGGCCGTGTGTAAGAATGGGCGGAGGGGGAATCGAACCCCCGACACCAGGATTTTCAGTCCTGTGCTCTACCAACTGAGCTATCCGCCCCAATTTGCGAGGGAGTCTAGTGACGGACCCCAAATGTTACAAGCCAAGCAATCTATGTTTCAAACGGCATTCAGAACGCCGTTACGGTTGGGCTGGTTACAGCGACGTCTCCCGTTATTAACGGCGATCCGACAGCGTCAGGCCGAATGCCCCATGTGTTCCCAAACGGCCTTAATCAGCAGTGGCAGAATGACGGTCGCGTCGGCATAAACTTCGGCAAACTGGCCGCCGTCGGCAGGGCTGAAGAATTTTCCCCAGCTGGCACCCTCTGAATAGGTGCAGCCCGACACGCCGCCCCATTAAACCGGCTCCGGGCAAATGCGAACTCCGTAGCGAAAACGTGGCGGTTGATACGATGTTCCGCAGCGTTCGTTGGTGACGTCGATGAACGGACCCATCTGCCGAGCCCAGTTGCGGGGCACGCCGCCTTCAATCACAAAAAATCCCAGCGAGTCATGGTGTCTGACTCGCTGAGCATACTCGAACAGGTCCAAAAACCGATTGAACTGCGGAGCATGCTTCAATCGCAGTTTCGCTACTCCCACGAGCCAGTATCGTTCACGACAATAAGTAGATTGCTGCTAGTGCATTGTCACAGCCAGGTTTTAGGGTTGGTGAGGAAAACGGGGTCAGGTACCAAAAACCGGAACGGCCCGAAGGGTGCTTTGCATTTTTGGTACCTGAACCCCTTTTCCGGGGAAAGCTTCCACCCTAACTTTTGCCTGTGACAAAGCTCTAGCCGTCCGTCGACGATTCTATAAAGCACTCCACGGTGGTACGCATCGCGTCGTGAAAATCAGTCGCGGGCTGGTAGCCCAGTTGCAGGTTGGCCTTTTCAATGCAGAAATCCAGGTTTTGACCCAGGAATTTGATTCTGGCACTGTTCACCAGGGGAGCCTCTTTCCTGCGGAGAAGTTTCCACAGCGTTTCCATGTGCCACGACAGAATCTTCGCGATATGCAGCGGGACGACCTTAGTGGGGATTGAGTACCCAGCTGCATGACAGATTGTGTCCATGAATTCTTTTTTGCTGACGGCCCGTGGATCACGAATATTGAAAACCTGGCCGACGATGCCGTCGTTTGCGATGGCCAGCCAGACAGCTTCGCACAGATTGCCGACAAACGTATTGTTCATCAGTTTGTCGTGGTTGCCGAGGTACGCGAATTTCCTGTCGCGAAGCTTGCCCATGAGTCTGGGCATCACCGTGCGGTCTCGTGGCCCATAGACAAACCCGGGCCTGAGCACCACGGCCGGGAGCTGGTGGTTCGTGATGTAGTCGCAGACAAGCTGCTCAGATTCCACTTTCGTCAGCGTATAGCCGTCGATGCCGTCGGTGTTGGTGGCGGTGGTTTCGTCAGTGCCGTAGTGATCACCGCCGGAATAGACACCCAGCGAACTGATCTGAACCCAGCGTTTAAGCAAACCTGTCTTCAAAGCCGCGTGAAGCAGCGCCTTGGTTCCGTCGACGTTGACGCGACGATATTCGTCTGTCGGCCCCCAGTCTCCCACTTTCGCCGCACAGTGCACAACGACTGTGGCCCCGGCACAGGCTGCCTGCAACGACGCTACGTCGCCCAGGTCTCCTGTAACGATCTCGACGCCCCAGTCCTGCAGCAGCGTTGTGTCAGCCGAGGCACGGCACAGGGCTCGGACGTGTATTCCTCGTTGTCGGGCCTGTTCCGCGACGTGGCTGCCCACCAGGCCGGTGGCCCCTGTCACGAGAATCTGGTTGGCATCAGTCAGCTGCATGTTGTTGTATTTCGAGTTTTCGGCGGTGTTCGTATTTAGACAAAATGGCAGTCTGGGCGGAACAAAACGACTCTGCGGATTCCACGTGTCGTGCTGGCTGAGCAGATTTCACCAAAAATTCTGCAACAACGGGAGGCTACAGAGGGGAAAAGGGATAGCAGGGCGAAAGTATCAGTCCGTTGCGTTCTGGAATCAGCATTTCCCGATCGACGGAAGGACCGCAACTTGAAAGGGTGCGTCATACCGGTACTGTGGATTGATGATTGTGAAAAACCCGCGGTCGACGTGGCTGGCGGCGGTAGAACCACACTACAACGTTTCACGCTGACTTGTGGCCGCGAAGAACGCTGTTTGATAGCAGTTTCGTCTCTCCCACGAGCCAGTATCGTCTACGACAATAAGTAAACTGCTCTAACCACAGAAACGGACTCCGTGAATCCAGGTTGGCGTTTTAGTCGAGTGAGTCCTCGGTTCAAGAACCGGGAAGCGACCCAGGGCGAATTCTTCGCTGCTGATACGGAGCTTCGTGCACTGATTCGCGAGTCTGTGCAGAATTCTCTGGATGCCAAGCGGCCGGACTGTACCGGGCCGGTTGTCGTACGGATTTTTCTATCCGGCGAAACGCACGCGCTGCCCCGAGCGACGGCCAAATCGTATTTCAATGGTGGCTGGCCTCATTTTCAGGCCGACAACAGCGGGCTTCGTGACGTTCCACAGAAAGATGAACCTGTTCGATATCTGGTCATCGAAGACAGTGGGACCACCGGCCTGACCGGCGACGTCGATCAGTATCACGAAGTGGCAAATGTCCGAAATCCGTTCTACTATTTCTTCCGCGCCGAAGGCCAGTCAGACAAATCTGAAGCGGACCGAGGACGGTGGGGACTGGGAAAATTCGTTTTTCCGCGTTGCAGTCGCATTCGATCATTTTTTGCGGTCACCGTGCGCCACGACGACAATCGGCGGCTGTTGGTGGGGCAGTCGATTCTGCGTTCCCATTCTGTGCACGGGAATAACTACACACCGGACGGCTGGTTCGGTCAGAAGACCGGTCGCAGCGGCGTGCAACAACCGGTGGAAGACGATGCTTTCATCGATCGCTTTGAGTACGATTTCTGCCTGGAGCGCAACCGTGAGCCCGGACTGTCCGTCGTAGTGCCGTTTTGCGATCCCGACTGGACGGCCGACCAGGTCGCTCACGCTATCGCTGAAGACTATTTCCACCCGATTTTGAATCACGAACTCGTGGTCACGGTGGAAGGGCCGAACAGTGAACTTGTGATCAGCGCCGATTCCATTGTGGACGTCGTCAAAACGTTTTCTCCGGCACAGCAGTGCATTGTCAATCCGCTACTGGAACTGGCGTCGTGGGGCATGGATTGCAAACTCAACGGGATCCTGCGGCTGAATCTCCCGGACCGCACAGCACCGCCTCGCTGGTCGAAAAAACTTTTTCCCCAGGACGTCTTTGACGAAATTCGCGAACTGTATTCAGGCTATCAAAAAGTGGCGCTGCGAGTACCGTTGCTGGTGCGGCAGAAGGGCATCGCTGATCAGGTTTCACATTTCGACATTTTTTTGGAGAAGGCCGAGGGCTCCCACCATAAACGACCGTTGTTCATTCGTGAGGGCATTCTGGTGTCGGAGGTCCGCAGCAAACTGACACGCGAATTGCGAGCCATCGTCTGTATCGACGACACACCGCTGGCACGATTATTGGGTGACGCCGAGAATCCCGCTCACACAGATTGGAACGATTCGTCGTCACACTTCAAAGGCAAATACACCAATGGACCGGCTACGCTGCGATTCGTGAAGAACTCCGTTGCCGAGATCTGTCAGATGCTGGCTCGCGATCCCAGCGAAGAAGATCCTCGGCTGCTGCTGGATGTGTTTTCCATCGCCACTGACGACAGTCGTCAGGGCTTTCTGGTCGACTACGAAATGTTAAAGTCAGCCGCAGATAAAGCCCGAACGGGAAACCCGCGGGAACTTTCCGGACCGTCGCGGCCGAAACCATTTCGCGTCAGTCGGCGCAAGGGAGGCTTTCGTATCTTTTTCGGGGACCGACGTTCGGAACAACCCGAGTGTATCGAAGTCAAAGTTGCCTATGACCGACGCAACGGAAGCCCGTTGCGAAAATACTCGGCTCAGGATTTTCATCTGGAGAAGCCGCCGATCCGAATCGCGACCACCGGGGCCAACGTTGAGGTCCTCACCGGAAACCACATGCTGATTGAGGTCGTCGACAAAGCGTTCGACGTCGCGGTTACCGGATTCGACGCGAACCGTGATCTGTATCTGGACGTGAAGATCAAAGAGCGCGAAAGTTCCGACCCTCAGACCGGTGCCAGTGTCACCGCCCATCGAAAGGGTTAGTCCGCATGCCACGACTCAACTTTACCGGTCGCCGCAGAATTGTTCAGGACCACGTCAAGATCAGCGTTGCCGCCGACAGCGAACAGCACACATTCTCGGCTCGCGTGAATCTGGAAAGCTACGGATTTCCGGACACCGCCGCGGTGATTGTCGAAGCCTACCGTCAGCTGGAACTGGCGCGCTACGAATTCGGCACTGTGACGCGGCCGCTGCCGCCCCCCAACAGCCGACTGACCGAATTCGGAACACTGGACGGCGTCCGGTTTCGCCTGAAAGTGATCTCGATCGACGAGCCCCACGGCCGATTGCTGGGCGTTGCCGACCGTATCACTCCCACGAATGAGGCGCTGGACCGCACTCGACGTATTCCCCTGATCACTGTCAAAGGGCATGACCTGGGCCGCGAAATCTGGAAGGTGGACTTCAGTGACGAACCGATTCTGCTGGTGAATTACCGACTGGCGAATAAACACTCGTTGGCGCGTTCCCCAATCTTTCAGTCGCTGGTGTTGCCGGAGGTGTTGCGGGCGATCCTGACACGTGTACTGCTGATTGAGCAGTACCGATACTTTGAAGACGAAGACGACTGGGCCGCACGATGGTTGCGATTTGCAGCATCGTTTCCCGGTGTGGGTGAAGTTCCGGAAGACGAGGATGCAGAGCTGGACAACGAATGGATCGATTCAGCGGTATCGGCCTTTTGCCAGTGGCGAGGAACGGATCGACTGTTCCGGGACTTCTGGCGTGAAGCGGAACAGGGGTCATAGAGCAGATCGGAGAGAAACCATGTTGGCACGCAGACTGACGAAAACGGGGATCGAACGTTTCGAGGACTTCCTTGAACGTCTGAAAGAGAGTCCGACTTCTCGAGTGCCAACCTATGCGCTGACTGACGAACGGATGTCAGAGGCCGTTGACCTGAAGATCCACGTTGAGCCGATTCAGGTGAGCACTCGCATGGAAGTGGCGGAGCACGTGTTTCGTTTGTTGCGACGAGACCCGGAGACACTTCGAATCGACAAGGGGTTCTGGTGCTGGCTAAGTCTGTTCTGGTTCAATGAGTTGTGTCCGGTTGTTCACGGCGAACGTTCGCCCGGCGACCAGTACCGCTGGATCGCGGAACTCGACAGTACTCGCCGAGCCTACCGCCACCTGCTGGCTGGTCCGTACCAGATCTACCGGGCCCACCGCGACGATCCCGATCGCGCCAAAGCGCTGTTATGCGGACCAGTGCATCAGCAGGGCGAGTTACTTGCCCAGATCGCATCGCGTCCATCTTTGGTCACGTGCAAAGCCGTTGTCGGGGTCGCCACTCAGCTGTACTTCAACGCGCAAACAGACCGCATCGTGCGAGGCTGCAGCGGCAAGGGGCCCGGCAGCGCCAAACGCTTTGCAGATATTCTCAGTCAGCTGGACCTGACATGGGATCTGCATTCGCTGACCACGGACGAATTGATGAAGCTGCTGCCGGCCGAATTTGACCGCTTCCTGAACCGTCAGCCAAAGCAACGCCAACTGCTGCTGATTGAGTGACGCTTAGAGCCGTCTACTTATTGTCGTATGCGATTCTGGCTCGTGGGGGTAACGAAACCGCTATCGATGAGCGTTCCTGGCGGGCACCAGTCAGCGTGGAACGCTGTCGTCACCAGAGTTTGCTGGCTGATGAACGCAGTTGATCCAGATGATTCCTGAGACGCATGCGGGACGCCCGTTCCGCACCGTTCGGCAGCGGCGTCTGTTCCTGCCAGTCGTCCGCCAGATCGAACAACTCGCCTGTCGAGAGCAGCTTCCATCGGCCATCACGAACAACATGAATCAGTTCGTTCTGATATGTCGCCGGAGTCTTGTATTTCTTCGAGGAGTGTTCGAAGACGCCCCACGTGTAGGCCCGCCCGTCGTGGCCTGTTTCCGGTGCTCCCTGCAGCATCGGCCACAGGCTTTCTCCATCAGTGGCTGAGGGGCACTGCGTTTCTGCGATTTCGCACAGCGTCGGCAGCATGTCGGTGAAATCAACGGGAAGTTTCACGACACGTCCCTGTCTGACACCCGGACCACGCACCAGCAACGGCACGTTGGCTCCCAGTTCCGTCGGTAGATACTTGCCACCCGCCACTTTCGTGCCTCTATACTGTGACCGCAACTCCTTTGCTTCGCCAACGTTGTCGGTCCCGTTGTCGGCCGCAAAGAAGATAACGGTATTTTCCAGCTGGCCCGTTGTTTCCAGGGTGTCCAGCACAGTACCGACAATCTCATCAATGTAGGATACCATGGCCGGAAAGTACTTCAGTTTTCCATTTCGAGTCGTCCGTTCCTTCGCCGAAGCCGCCACGTGATCCGTCGGCACAAACGGACGGTGGGCGTGTACCAGCGGGTAGTACAGAAAAAACGCCGGACTGTTCCTGGCTGCATGCTCGCGAATAAAGTCGAGCGCCTGCCGGCGGTACCAAGCTGGGCCATATTCCATGTTCAGACGGTAGTTCTGTCCATTTTTCCAGATCTCGGTGTTCCAGAACTGGTTACCAACCTGGCCTCCTTCCCGAACGACCTTTTCGTAGTCGAAAGTGGCATAACGACCAAACCCTGTTCGAGTGGGACCGTAGGGCGGTTGATCCCATCCGCCGAGATGCCACTTGCCCGAAACCGCGGTGTGATAGCCAGAGTGTTGCAGCACGGAAGCCAGCGTTGGCTGCTCCAGGTCCATCCGGCCCCATTGCCGATAGTTGTGGAAACTGTAACGCCCCGTCATCAGCATCACGCGAGTCGGGCTGCACATCGGCGTGGCGTAACAGCATTCAAACCGCGTCCCCTGTTCCGCAAGGCGGTTCAGATTTGGCGTGCGGTATGACGTACCGCCATAGGATTCGAGGCATTCGCGACCCAGGTCGTCAGCCAGGATGAAGACGATATTGGGACTTTTCCCGGCACCGTGAACTGCTGTGGAGCAGCTGAATGACAGGTAAAGCAGTGACGTGGCAAGACAGATCGTCCATCGCATAAGCGGCGTACTTCGCAACATTTGAACAACCTGTGAATACCATGGATTATAGCGTTTTACAGTGACCTGTGGCCGCGAAAATCGCTTTCTAATAGCAGTCTTGTCACTCCCACGAGCCAGTATCGTATACGACAATAAGTAGACTGCTCTAACGTCGAATCCGAACGAACTTCTCAACCTGAGCGGTCATCGCGATCTCCGTCGGAAGCCGTTCCATGGAACTGGCTCCGTAGAATCCGTCGATCGTCGCCAGTTGATCAAGCATGAATTCTGCGTCATCAGGCATGGCGATGGGACCACCGTGGCATAAGACCATCACGTCTTCTCTCACGCTGCGTGCGGCTTCGGCAATGGCAGCGACCTTTGGCACGCAGTCATCCAGTGACAACGCCGTCCGCGCCCCGATGGTTCCGCTGGTGGTAAGTCCCATATGAGCGACAATGATGTCCGCTCCGGCTGCCGTGAGTTCGCGCGCTTGGTCTGCATCGAATGCGTACGGCGTGGTCAACAGGCCGAGTTCGTGGGCTGCCGCGATGCATTCCACTTCCATCGCAAATCCCATCCCGGTTTCCTCAAGATTCGCTCGGAACGTTCCGTCAATCAGGCCGACCGTGGGAAAGTTCTGAATTCCGGCGAATCCCATGTCACGCAACTCATGCAGGAAAGAGTCGCGAAGCATGAACGGATCAGTCGCGCAGACTCCGGCCAGAACGGGTGTGTGGCTGACGGCCGTCAGAACCTCATGCGCCATCTGTTTCACAATTTCGTTGGCGTTACCGTACGGCATCAGACCGGCCAGAGAACCGCGGCCAGCCATGCGGTATCGGCCGGAATTGTAAATGACGATAAGGTCGATGCCGCCGGCTTCTTCGGACTTCGCACTGATACCCGTTCCCGCCCCGCCGCCGATAATCGGCAGACCGTTTGCGATCTTGCTGCGGAAACGATTCAGAATGGATTCTCTCGATTCAGCCATCAAACAGATGATTCTTTCCGGGAGTGGTGGGCGGTATTTCAGGATGTCCTGGAAGTTATGAAACTTCAGTGACTGCCAGCCGGGCATAATTCTTCAAATTCGTTCACCAGCGCCTCGGCAAATTCGGGGTCGTTGATGTGATGCGGCAGACGAACTACCCGTCTTGTGCTCGTCTGCTGTATTTCCTGTTCCAGCTCTTTGAAGAGTGTCGCATTCGTGTCGGGGTCGTGGAACGGCTGTTCAGGCGCGTCCAGCATAGACACGCCCCCTTCGGGGATCAGTAGTGTCAACGGCGCTGTGGATTGATTGAGTTTTTCCGCGATCCAGTGAGCGATGGCAAGGTTCTCCTGTTTATTGGTCCGCATCAGGGTGACTTGAGCGTTATGCACATGTAGCTTTCGTTTGCGGAAATGCTCCGGCACCGTTTCGATGGCTCCAAAGTTGACCATGTCCAGAGCGCCGACACTCAGCACAAGAGGGACACCGCTGGCCATCAGTTTCTCAAAGCGATCCGGTCCGGCTGGCAGCACTCCTCCCACGACTTCGTCTGCGACTTCCGTCGTCGTGACGTCCAGTACGCCGCGGATGAACCCGGAATACGCCAACTGCTCCATCGCTCGTCCTCCACTGCCTGTGGCATGGAACACCAGGCAGTCGTAGCCTTTGGTCTCCAGCGTTGTGCGAACGGATGTGACGCAGGGCGTTGTTACGCCGAACATGGTCATGCCGAGGGCGGGCCGGGTGTCCGAAGATGTGATGTTGTGCGACACCATCCCCGCCATCGCATGTGCGGCATTGCCGAAAATCTTTTCCGAAACCACATTCAGGCCCGCAACGTCCACGACGGAATACATCATCGTGATGTCGCTGCAATCGACATACGGAGCCACGTTGCCGCTGGCCATCGTCGACACCATCAGCTTGGGAAGACCGATCGGCAAGGTACGCATTGCCGCGGTCACCAAAGCAGTGCCGCCGCTGCCTCCGAGCCCAATCACGCCGGCAACTCGATGCGCCAGACATTCATTCTGCAGCCATGTCGCTAAACCTTCGCCCATCGCCGTGACGGCGGCGCCACGGCCATCGCCCGGAGGTAGAGATCCGTCACCCAGCACTCTTTCACGCGAGACGTCGGGAATTACTGTGGGGGCGGAATGTGTGCCCACATCGACCGTTTTTACGGGCACGCCGGCCTCTCTCAGGCACTGCGCGACGAATGCTAACTCGCTACCTTTTGTGTCCATCGTTGCGACGGCGTACACGACAGGGTTCATTGCAGCAACCTTTAGTCCTTCGTTGGCACGTGAATGATTCCGGGTGGCCGGCGGTCGACCTTCCATGCACCCTCAGTTTCGACCTGTCCATAGAACCCGGACTCTCCGAGTTCGCAATCCCGTTCTTTCTCCAACGTGCCGTCGCACCTGCTGAAAAGTGGCTCAGCGATCAAGAGTGTTGAATTGTCTATCGCGCGCCTCGTAGGGTGAGTGCTTCTGTAAGAACGCGTCCATCGCTGTCCATTTCTAAGCCCAGTAGATGGGCAATTGTCGGGGCGACGTCGACATTCCTGATGAATTCAAGTTTTGTTCCTGGTTTGATGCCTTTGCCGACGGCGACAAATGTTGCGTGCATATAATCCGGTCGTGGATCGTGGCCGTGTGATCCTTTGTGTCCGCCAGCGTCGGCAACGGAATCGCCTTTCATGCTGTTGTCGAAAGAGTATCCCGGCCCGGTCGTCAACACAAGGTGCGGAGCTTCCGGATTTTTGTCGGGATCAGGAACACCAAGCGGTGTGAATTCGGCCGGTCGCATTGCGGTCAGCACGCCTTCGACGTCTGAAAGCCTGCGGGCCAGCGTGGCAGTAATCTCGGCACGCCGTTCATCGTCCAGAACGTAGACAAACGCCGAACCTCCCTGCGCGACGCACCATGCACTGCGTTCGGTGACGTTGTTGTTTTCGTCGGTCCTGATCAGGCCCAGCTCCTTCAGAACGACGTTCGGCCGAATCAGTTTCTCATACGGCGCGAATCCGTGGTCTGAGACGATAAACATGGTGGAGTTCCCCGCAAACGGTGCCTGTTGCAGTGCGTCCCGGATCTCACCCAGGCGTTGATCGCTTTCTGCCACAGCCTGATATGCGGCCGGTGTGTTGGGACCGTAACCGTGTTCGACCCCATCGGGGGTAATCAGGTGCAGCAGAATCAATTCGACTTTGTGCTGAGACAGCAGGTGTTTCGTGACCTGCGTGTACACGATGTCTCTGTTGGTGGAATGTTGTTTGCCCCAGCCCCATTCGCCGAGTTTGGAAATATCGATGCCCGCGTCTGCCAGTTCGTCAGCGAAGCCGGGTGTCGTGTAGCGGGCGTGAATCTCTGTCCTGTTCGAATCCGGAATGATCCAGTTCAGTGTTTTTGCTCCGTTTGAACATGGCCAGATGACGCTGGCCGTCGACAGGCCAGCCGCGTGAGCGACGTCATACAGCGTCGGCACGCGGATGGCTTCGTCTTTGGTCAGCACCGGGTCACCAATGTACTTCACCTCCTGATGAGTCTGGCGATTCCAGACGGCATTTCCGATGACGCCATGTCGGGCGGGCACGGTGCCCGTAATCAGTGATGTATGGGACGGCCACGTGACACTTGGAAAGCTGGTGACCATGCCTTCTGCAGATGCACCCTGCTTCGCCATCGATCGAAGATTTGGCATGTTCGCACGCTGATCCGTCAGATAACTGGCCGACAATCCATCGACACTCACCAGAACGACGTGGCGAACCTGCCGGTCAACAGCACGAGCTGACGGAGCGGGTATGAACAATAACAGGGCCAGAAAAAACGTTGGTCGCGACATGTGTTCGATGATTTCCAGAGGGAGAGATGAGATGTGGTGCAGGTTGCAATGGTGTCCTCCTGTGAGGCACAACATCGGTGAGATTGACCAGTATTCCGTATTCACATCGTCGAGTGAAGCGACCGGCGTTTCAATTGCCTTTCGCGATAGGCTTTTCCGCCGCAGCGGTGCGCCGCGACCGAATGTTCTGAGATCGGGGGCAGCGGCGAATGGCTGTGAAGTTGGAGGGTGTGCCCTCGCAAACCGGTTCACACAGCCACAGGATCGCCATGTGACTGGGCCCGTGCGATCAACTGAATCTCCGTCACCATGTGTTTTCGCCGTCGCACTATCACGTTTGCCAGTGGGCAGGACACGGCATCATATCCACTGGTGGCCCGGAACTCACGAAAGCAGGAGGTGTCAGGCTACAGGCCGGATAATGGTCAATTTGCCATGTGTCTGACACATTTGAGGGGATTCTCCGGTAGACGGATCTGCTGCTGGCGCAAGGCTTTGCGTTTGCAACTTGAGCGAAATATCAAAGTTTTGTGTTTTTGCTCAAGTTCGCGTGCCGGTCATGACGATCAGGTGAGAAAGGTAACTTTTACACATGAAATCCGCGACGGGCCATTATGGATGCCTGTTCAGGGATGAGGATCTTAGATTCATGAAACGTTCGACCCTGCTGTCCATCGTTACACTTGCCATGGCTTTTTCGACTGCGAACACAGCCCAGGCCTGCTGTCTTCCTTACATCCTGAATCCCTTTGCGTGGTTCGGCTGCTACGGCTGTGGATACGGAGGAAATGGATATGGAGGATACGGTGGCCATGGCGGCTACGGATATGGTGCGTATCAGTCGTCATACGGAGGTGGTTACGTTCCACAGGCGCCGATCATGAACTATCCCGCCGCGACCCCAGGTTGCAACTGTACCAGCGCACTTCCCCAGCAGCAGGCACTGACCGCAGTTCAGGTTCCAATCACCACATATCGAGCCGTGACTCAGTATGTGCCACAGACCACCTATCGAACTCAATACCGCCAGGCGGCGCCGCTGCCATATCAGAACACGCCAGTGGCGTATGCACCGTCGTATGGTGGCGCACTCAGTTATCCTGCGGCCAGCTATTACAACACTACGCCTGCCCCGGCGCCAATCGTGTACAACCAGGCACCTGCACCCGTCAACAGTGCCCCAACGGTCTATGGCAGTCCGACTGGCAGTCCAACAATTTATCAGCCAACACCAAACGTGGCCACGCCACATCCTGCCGGTGACATCGCGGGAGACCATGAGTATCCGACACAGGGGATGGCGGCACCGATCATCCCGAACGCTGGCTACGGTGCCGTACCGATTCGCCGAGTCTCGTACGGTGTGACTCCTCGGTCGCCACAACGATATTCCAACGTCGTGCAATAACGACAACAGGCTGAGATGTTCACGTAACGACAGAGCTCCGGTGCTTTCAAAAGACCGGAGCTCTGTCATTTTAGTGTTACGCGACGACATCGTGAATGACGTTTCCGAACACGTTGGTCAGAGTCTCTTCTCGCCCCTGGTGAAAGTAGCTCAGGCGTTCATGATCAAGTCCCATCAGATGCAGGATTGTCGCGTGGATGTCGTGCACATGGGCTCTGTTCTCAACGGCCTGAAACCCCAGTTCATCTGTGGATCCATAGCTGGTTCCGCCTTTCACGCCCCCACCGGCCATCCACATGCAGAAGCCGTACGGGTTGTGATTCCGACCAGGAGCGTCTTTGCCCTCGCTGAATGGCATGCGTCCGAATTCACCGCCCCAGACGACGAGTGTTGATTCCACCCAACGATGGTCGACCAATGAACGTGCTGCCCGTATTCATCGCAACAAGGGCTGATCCATGTGCGTGACTGTCGGCGTGACAAGACTTAATTACCGCCAGCTTGTCAGCATGTTCGCGGACATGCGGAAAGTAGCCTGGGATCAACAGTCCGCTTGCGCCACCAGCCCTGAAACGTCTTCGGTTTGGAGTCAGAAACCCCATCTTGCGATTGCCCGAGTTAATGAACGTTGCGTCCCTGGGAAGCGTCTTGCCGGCGTACGTGCTGAGTTCCGGTTTGTAGTCGAAGGTGTCCACATGGCTGGGAGCACCATTCATCATCAGAAAGATGCAGGACTTTGCCTTCGCAGCAAAATGCAGTGGTTGAGTTTCGGCCGCGTCAGCCGAATTGGTAAAGAAGCCATCATCTTCCAGCAGTGACGACAACGCCAGGCCAGCAAAGCCCGCCCCCATCTGCCAGACAAACTCACGCCGTCCCGGCCCACACGGAAACATGGCGGACGGACCACCGGCCGCCGCGGAGCTGCCACTGCGGTGCTGATCATCTGCTGCCGCTGTTCGCTGTTCGCGTTGGGGTGTCCGGGAATTCATGCATCATAAAAAATATGTTCACGACGTGTTAGTCTCTCGTGAAAATTGGATACATCGAGTACAGTCGTGGGGCAGGACGGCGGCGTGCACCAGGTGTTTTCGTGGCGTTTTGATTACATTCGCAATCAATCTCATTGCGTGTTGTGAAGGTGGATCACCGCTTTCTGACCGTTCGCCTGAGTTGTGATGCTTCCGCGCCGGATTGTCGTCCGTCTTTCGTTACGAAAAATAAACGCTGAAATCTGAGGATTGGAATGAGTCAGGAAAGCCAGTGGATCCGCACTACCACGACGGAGACCTTCAAGAAAGACGTCGTTGAGCAGTCCATGAGTTGCCCGGTTGTCGTTGACTTCTGGGCAGAATGGTGCGGCCCCTGTCAGCAGTTGATGCCGCTGCTGGAGAAACTGGCCACAGAATTCGATGGTCGTTTCATTCTGGTCAAAATCAACGTTGACGAGTTGCCCGAAATCGCCGGTGCGTTCGGAGTTCAGTCGATTCCGTTTGTCATCGCAATGATCGACGGTCAGCCGGTCAGTCAGCTGCCGGGCGTTCAGCCGGAACCTCAACTACGTGAGTGGCTGGAATCCTTTCTGCCATCAGCTGCGGTCGAGGCCTACAACGCCGGGCTGGCGCAGGAAGGTGCCGGAGAGCTGGAGTCCGCCGAGGTCAGTCTTCGTACGGCTGTGGAGTTCGACGGTGACGCTCCGCAGTTCATGATTGCTCATGCCCGAGTCCTGCTGAGTCTTGATCGCGAGCAGGAATGCACGGAGATCATCGAACGACTGGAAACACGCGGGTTTCTCGAGCCGGAAGCCGAGGCGTTGAAAGATCAACTGGCTCTGCGAGCGAACGTGGAAGATTCCGGCGGAACAGCCGCCGCACGTCAGGCATTGGAGTCTGACCCGGAGAACATGGAGCTGCAGATCCGTCTGGCCGAAGCATTGTGTATCGACAAGCGATTCGATGAAGCGTGCGACATGCTGCTGACGGTGATTGCGAACGACCGGACAGAAGTTCGCGATAAGGCCAAAGAAGCAATGGTGGCCGTACTTTCAGCGATGGGGCCCAAATCGCAGCATGCCTCCGATTACCGCCGTCGCCTTGCCACGGCTTTCTACTGATTCGCCGTCGACCAGTCATGTCAGCATGCGACCGTTCAGAAGTCAACAAGTTTCCCGTCCGCCATTGCCGCCAGGCGTCGCATGGTTTCCGGGGCGATGTCTTCAGAAATAAATCGGACGGAACCATCAGCCATCAGCACGTTACAGCCACCGGGCGTCGGACTGCCGATGCCATCCGGTCCATTGATATATGGTTCCTGTGTAAGGGACTTCAGAGTTCGGCCGCCAGCGGCCCACGGGATGTCGGTGTCATTCGTTTCGGTCATCATGATCGTATTCGAAGTACCGTCCAGAATGTCCCTGAACCCCGTCTTTCGATCGTAGCCGAAAACCCCTGCTCGTTCATGACGAAGGGGAAGTTCCGGAGCGTCTTCACCAACTCCCGCCACGCCGACGTAATGTGTGGCGTGCGGAAGCTCGGTCGGCAGGTTCGGATTATGGAGCATACCGATGACAACTGAGGTTAGCCCTCTTAACTGTTCGTCATCCCATGCTGCCTTTTCTGATGGACGCATGCGATTGTAGAGAGCGGCCTCCTCCATGAATGGCAGGATGCTGTAGAAAAAACTCAAACGTTGCTCCGGCTCCAGGTTTGTCTCGGGCTGCGTTCCAATCGGAAAATGCCTGAACGCGTCGTGATAGTTGTGCATTGCCAGCCCCAGCTGTTTCATGTTGTTTTTGGACGTAGTCCGCCGAGCTGCCATGCGCGCCTGCTGCACTGCGGGCAGCAACAACGCAACGAGAATCGGTACGGCCGCACCACTTTGCACAGACGGCATGGGCAGCATGGCGAGCGACTGGCGGGTGTGATACTCAAGACCCGTATTTCCAGGGACACTCACGCTGACATTCGGAAACAGCGGAGCAACGATAACCTCCTGCGGGGGCAGATCAGCGGCTTTAGCGCCGCCCCGTCCATTGGCAGGCGGCATCATCGTGTGCAGTGAACTATTCATGATCGGAACGAAACTATACAGCGATGCGATCGAGCTTCGTGGATCGTCAATGGAAATCGCGGAAAACGTCTGCGGCAACTCCGCAAGGGCTTCCTGATGTTCCGGTGTCGGTGTCCATTGGGGTAATGTGCCATCCTGACGCATGAAGAAGGTCTTCACTGACTGCGGAAACAGAGAAAGAACCATCCATTTGTCGTCCACAGCCACGGTCGGCGTAAATACTCCCGCGGCCACAGTAATCAGCTGACGTCCATCGACGTGTGCCCGTTGAACGTTCACAGGTACGGGCAGGTCCGCCTGCTGAACAAGCTGTACGCCATTCGCGATCAGAACATCGACAGATGTACGCAGTCTGTCTGCGTCTCTTACGGAAAACGCAACTCCAAAGCCGATGCCAAACGGACCACCGGCCGGATCGCCATAAAAGCAATGGATATCTCCCAGCGCTGCCAACACATCTTCGCGGAGATCGAGTCCCGCGAATTGCGGCAGCACCCGAATGCCATCCTCGAAGTCCTTCCCCATTTCCGGTGGCAGCAGAGCCAGTGTCCTGCGTGTGGTTTCCAGAACCGTGTCCCAGGCTCCTGACGAATCCAGAGAAAAGGCGGCAAACGTTGTGGCCCTCTGCGGTAATGGCGGCAGGTCCTCAAGTGTGAACAGCGGTTGATCCAGCAAAGCCAGCAGGCCCTTGCGAGGCAACGGTGCTTCGATAAATGTTCTTGCGATGGTTGCGGTGCCGCGGTACCCCATTTGCCCGCCAATCGCCCCCAGATTGTCGATCCCCAGGGCCGCTGCAAAATTGTTGACGGTTGGAGGCTGGGCGGCATCAGACAGTGGCAACGGCATTTCGCCAAATCGATTCAGCAATGCTCCAAAGTCAAACCAGCCGACAGCGGCGACTTCGAAATCGGTATCGGGGTCACGATACTCCTGATAACGAGCGCTGGTTGTGACATTCGGCGATCGTCCATTCGCAACTCCGATCGCCTGTTCGGCGGCTCCAGGTCCCACAGCCAGGACGAGGTGCTGTGCTTCGCTCCACCATGCCACTTCAATTCCGGGAGTACCAGGAATTGGCAATGACAGGACGTCTCGCCCGGCCACTGTTCTTACGCGAGGCTCCTCACGTATTCCCGCAAGTTGCAACAGAGGACGTATCAGTTCGTCGTTGCCCGCAGCGTTATGCAGAACGACTGTCGCCGACGGTGTGGGTGGTCCATTCACCGGTCCATCGCTGATCGAAAAAGAGAACCCGCCTTCATACAACCTGGTGACGTGCCCGATAAACTCCGAACTCTGCTGCAGGTCATTCGCACTGGGCCCTGGCCCCAACTCGGACATCACTGACTCTGAGCTCAGGACCTGTTTCAACATCTTTCCGGCATAATCAATCAGCCCGCTTTCCACGAGTGCCTTGTGTTGAGCCGTGTTGTTGATGGCGGCCGCGTGTATTTCGCTGCCATCCCACACGCCGTAAAGTACAGATCGTTGAGGATGAAGTGTGGCCGGATCAACTTTCTGAACCGTGGCTGTGGAATAAGCCCAGGTCGTAACCGCGATCGCTCCAACAAGTCCGCCGCACAGGAATACACTTCGTCGAAATTGGAACATGAATTCATCTCCTTGCTATTGGCCGCGTGGATTGGCCGCCTGAGTGCCACGATGCACACGTTACTGAGCACGACGGGACTATTGGTTCACCCCATTTACTTTTCTGACGACTTGCTCGGCACGAGCGGTCGATGCCGTTCGATCTGAGCTTTAAAGTCTCCCAGGCTATGCCAATACATAGGCTTGTTCAGGTCAACTTCCGTAATTGCGACTGACCCCCATGTTTTTGCCTGTGAGAGAACCTTGCCATCATGGCCATAGATTCCTGTGATCATCCAATCGCGGGAAGCATCGGTATACGTGCTGCTGACAACGTAGACGTGATTCTCACAGGCGCGGGCCGCTCCCAGCATGGGGTTGCATCCCCAGACCGGCCAGGCAATGACTTCCGCACCGTTCTTCGTCAGTTCGCGCGCAACTTCAGGGAAGAAACCGTCGTAGCAGATCATCATGCCAACTTTGCCAAAGCGAGTTTGAAAGACGGGGTACTCATTGCCCGGAGTAATTCCGCCTTCGATTTCACCGCGAGGCAACGTGGTCTTTCGATACTTGCCGATGATGTTGCCGTCGGGCCCCAGCAATACGGATACGTTGTAGATCAGGTGTTTGTCTCGTTCCAGCAGACCAGCCACGATGTGAGTGTCATACTGCTTTGCCAGATTACCGAAGTAATCGGTGGAAGGCCCCGGCACACTTTCTGCGCACTCAGCATATGTCAGTCCTGTTCCATAAATCGTCAGCGTCTCTGGCAGGACAATCAGATCGGCTCCCTGCGTTGCGGCGTCCGCAATCAGCGACGCAAACTGAGTTCGCTTTTCCGCCGGTGTCTTCCCTTCACGCGGTTGCAGATGAATTGTGGCCAGTTTCACCGGACGCGGTTCCGGCGCGGCAACTGATTCCAGGCGGACGTCCTTCCACACGACCTGTGACTTTGGCGGCCCCCAGCGAAAATGCAGTTCGATTCGCAAGTGCCTTGCCGTGACGGGAGCGCGATAGATCTGAGAGACAGTGGTCCAGCCATCGCTCGTAATTACGTCGGGCGGAAACTCCGGTTCCGCCTTTGGTTTCTCTCCAGGACGATACGACGAATACGTGGGTTCATCGCGGATCACCGGTCCGCCTCGTGCGTTCTCCCAGATCAGTCGCACAACCGCAGCGCGGCGGATTTCGGCAGCACTCATGCCGGTCGTCTGTCGCTTCACGGAAAACCGAAAGTGCTGACGTCCGTCGACGGGCAACGTCGTCGTCCACCATCCGTTAAGGCCTTCACGTTCATCCGCATTGATGACCAGCCCGGAATCTCCGGTCTGCTGGAAGACCGGCCGAATCTCGTCTCGCGGTGCTTCTGCTGACCAGGTGGGATCGCCCGCGAACGCACCGCTGGCGACATACAGAGACACTAACAACGAACAGACTGACAGCAATTTCACGTTCATGTCGCACCTCGTCTGGCACCCGGATCAGAGGCGGAACGGTAAACGTCATGATGGTCAATTGCGACGACGTCTTTCCGACCAGCCACGCATGCTAAGGCTACACTGTTGGCCATCAGGAGGCAATGGACTGAGGCCAGCCTACACGTTGTCAGCCAGCGGCCGTTGCCTGTTCGAGACCCTCAAGGACATCGTCGTATGCATACGCAACGTTCAGGTCACTTCGATATCGGCTGACGACTCGTTTGTTGCCTCCACGTTGACGTGCTGAGCCTGCACCAGTCTGGAAGACCGGTGCTGGAGCGGAAACGAGTTCAGCAAGTCGGGAGTAATACTGACGGCGAGTGACAGTACCGGAATTAACGACATTGATAATCGATGGCACGGAGGCAGCAGTCGATACAAGATCGATCATGCGGACAGCGTCCTGCACGTGAATCAGATTCAGACACTGATCAGGCTCTCCGGGCAGCGGCTTCTGCGCCTTCAAGTCCGAGACGCGGCGAAGCAAGCGGCCCGGCCCGAAAATACCAGCCAGCCTCAGACTTACGACCTGTGTTTCCGGAAACAACTGTGAACAATGTTGCCGCAGCAGCTGCTCTGCTGCAACGCAGCAGCAACCGCCCTCCGTTTTCGGATCGGGCGGGGTGCTTTCGTCAACGGTTTGGCCATCATTCTGACCATAGACGCTGATACTGGAGGCGTACAAAAAGCGCCGAGGTGCATACGGAAGACGGTTCAGCAGACGTTGCAGTCCACACAACCAGATATCGTCACGAGTCATCCCGACAGTATGGTCGAATCCAACGGCCCACAACACAACGTCAGCTGACGGCAACGATTGCTGATTCGAATCAGATGCCAGGTCCGTAACAAGTGGCGTCAGCCCTCTTTGCTGGAAGTCGTCCGCACGTCCCGGCGAGCGGGTGAGTGCCGTCACGTCGCAGTCGCGGCTCAGCCATTGTTCCGCGACAGGCAGCCCCAGGTATCCACAGCCAGCGATCAGTCGAGTCATCGCTTGATTTGCCACGTCTGTACCTTCGACCTTCGCTGCGCTATTTGGTCATGCGAAGAATCGTTTGCCGCTGCATGAACACGATTATCTGCTGGCTGTTGTCATGATCGGGGACAACAGAAACAATCTTCCAGCCCCGTCGGCCAAAATCGCCCAGACTGCTGCCCAGAAACAGTCCCTTTTTGGGATCTTTCTCCATGTAGACCGTGCGGTATTCCATTTGGGGCGGGATCATGGCGTCAAACAGCAGCCGCGTGAACAATTCGGCCGACCAGATTGTCAGAATCAAAAGAAACAGCTGCTTGTAACTCATGCTCCGCTGCCCCTGCATTTAGGAACCCCTGTCCTGACTGCGATTAGTATGACGCAGGTGTTCGTTGTAGGTGAAACCGCTCGCCGTGAGAATACGACTCCCGCACTTCCAGCCACTTCATCGGGTGCGTCGCCGACGGAATTGCCGCTCAAATGCATTTGCAGGCTACCATGTTTTCCCAAGTTACCAGTAAGCCGGAATTTGCATCAACTCGATAGTTCAATAGACTGCCCGGCCAACTTCGTTGGATGGCGGCGCCTGACTTAGCCGGGTTACGTCGCACACGGTGGCCAGTCATGTGCCTTCCGAATTGCGGATGACCAAACTTATGCGGCAGCGCCACTTGTCTCGTTTATTCAGTGTTTTGGGTATCCCGTGCGTAAACAAGGCGATCGACGCAACTTACCTCGTCGCTTACGCTTCGGGTTAGTATGAAGAAGAAACTGGCGCTGTCCCACTAACTGCCTTGAAGACGTTCAGGTTTGCTGACGCTTTGCCGAACGAAATGACAGAATACAGATCTGTCGCCCGCCTCGATTGGGCGACTTAACAGAATTCCACATTGAAAACACGCGATGCCCCGTTACGACGCAAAACGCATTGAAGCCCGCTGGCAACACTTCTGGGACGAACACGCCACTTTCAAGGCAGCTGGGCCCTCGGACAACACCGACAAAATGTACGTGTTGGATATGTTCCCGTATCCGTCTGGCAGCGGTCTGCACGTGGGGCACCCGGAAGGTTACACCGCCACAGACATCGTTTGCCGTTACGCTCGCATGAACGGCAAAAACGTGTTGCACCCGATGGGATGGGACTCGTTCGGACTTCCGGCGGAAGAACATGCCGTCAAGACGGGCACTCACCCCCGCGAAACCACACAGAAGAATATCGAAACGTTTCGCCGTCAGCTGAAGATGCTGGGCTTCAGCTACGACTGGTCTCGAGAACTGGCCACGACTGACCCCGAGTATTACCGCTGGACACAGTGGATATTTCTACAACTGTTCGACACGTGGTACGACACTGAGCACGAGTGGATGGGCCAGGACGGAAAGACTCGCACGGGCAAAGGGCGACCGATCACAGAACTGCCGATTCCCGACGACGTCAACAACTCCGGTGGCGAAGCAGTCAGACGTTATCAGGACAAGCACCGTCTGGCGTATATTTCGGACGCCCCCGTAAATTGGTGCCCGGCGTTGGGAACTGTGCTGGCAAACGAAGAAATCATCGACGGCAAAAGCGAACGAGGCAGCCACCCGGTCGAACGCGTCGCTCTGAAGCAGTGGATGTTGCGGATCACGGCGTACGCAGACCGGCTGGCGTATGAGCTGGACGACCTGGACTGGCCCGAATCGATCAAGCTGCTGCAACGCAACTGGATCGGTCGCAGTACCGGAGCGGAAGTTGATTTCTACATCGGCGACGCGGGTGCCACTGGCTCCGCCAGTGCAGAATTTGAAAGCTGGAAAGCAACTCGCTCCGAACGCAGCTGGCCCGCGGTATCCGGCGATGATGTGCTGCGAGTCTACACCACTCGCCCCGACACGCTGTACGGCGCCACGTACATGGTGATTGCTCCGGAACATCCGTTTGTTGACCGACTGACAACTGATGAATACAGGGCTCAGGTGGTTGACTATCGTCGCACAGCGTCGGTGAAGAGTGATCTGGATCGCACCGAACTGGCCAAGGAAAAGTCCGGCGTGTTCACCGGTTCCTACGCGATCAATCCAGTCAACGGCCAACAGATTCCGATCTGGGTCGCCGACTACGTCCTGATCAGCTACGGCACCGGTGCCATCATGGCCGTTCCGGCGCACGATCTGCGTGACTTTGAATTCGCGGTCAAATTTGAGATTTCAATTCTCCAGGTCGTTGAACCGCCCGCCGGCTGGGAACCGTCGAAAGACGAGGCGGCTCTCACCACGGAAATTGACGGTGCTGAGATAACACCGTTTTCCGCAACAGGGACCGCCATCAATTCCGGCGACTACAACGGCACGGCAACAGATGAATTCAAATCGCAGATTACAGATTCACTGAATGAAAGCGGACTGGGCAAGGCTGCCGTTAACTACAAACTGCGCGACTGGTTGTTCAGTCGTCAACGCTATTGGGGTGAACCATTTCCCATCTGGCACGAACTGGATGCCGACGGCAACCCAACGGGGCTGATGCGAGCGGAAACGGTCGAATCGCTGCCCGTGCTGCATCCGCACATGGATGACTTCAAACCCACCGGCACTCCGCAGCCCATGCTGTCCAAGGCCGATGACGACTGGCTGTTTAAGACAGACACCGACGGCACAAAATTGAAACGAGAAACCAACAGCATGCCGCAATGGGCCGGCAGCTGCTGGTACTTCCTGCGTTTCTGTGACAACAAAAACAGCGACGCGTTCATCGACCCGGCACTGGAAAAATACTGGATGCCGGTCGACCTGTATATCGGCGGCGCCGAACACGCCGTGCCGCATCTGCTGTACTCACGATTCTGGCACAAGGTGCTGTTCGACCTGGGTCACGTCAGCATGGTGGAACCGTTTCAGAAGCTGGTGAACCAGGGAATGATCCTTGGCGAAAACGGCGAAAAGATGTCCAAGTCGCGGGGTAACGTCATCAACCCTGACGACGTTGTGAGCGAATACGGTGCGGATTCGCTGCGGCTGTACGAGATGTTTATGGGACCGTTGGAACAGGTAAAGCCGTGGAGCATGCAGGGTGTCGAAGGCGTCTTTCGATTTCTGGGGCGCGTGTGGCGCATGATTATCGACGACCGCGCAGAAGATGTGGTGCTGAACAGCAATGTTGCAGACACAGAACCCACTGACGACCAGTTGCGGATTCTGCACAAGACGATCAAAGCCGTCACTGCAGATGTCGACAAACTCAGCTGCAACACCGCCATCAGCCGCATGATGGAATTCACCAACTTCATGTCTCACGAAGACGTCCGGCCGAAAGCTGTGCTGCAACCGTTCGTACTGCTGCTCAGCCCATTCGCGCCGCACATCGCAGAAGAACTGTGGAACGTTCTGGGCGGTGAATCGACTCTGGCGTACGAACCGTGGCCCACGCACGATGAAGCACTGTTGGTAGAAGACACCGTCGAGCTGCCTATTCAGTTCAACGGCAAACTGAAAGCTAAGATTCAGGTGCCGAATGGTCTGGATAAGGCCGGCATGCAGGTCGCTGCGGAAGCCGACGACGCCGTGCAAAAACAACTACAGGGCAAGACCGTCGTGAAAGTGATTGCCGTGCCGGGCAGGATGGTCAACTTCGTCGTGCGGTAACGTCAGTGCTGTAGGCATCAAGGAGCCACAGCGACGCAGCTCCGGCAGTCTGAAACAGGGGTCGCAGTTGCCGGAACAGCACTTCGCTCGGTCACGGCCGACAAATGCGTTTCGGGTCGCACGGTTGCTTGCAACCAGTGTTGCGCAGCAACAGGAGGTTAGAATCTGCAGTATCGACCGACAGAGATTCGTTCTGTTACAAACCTCTTGTGCCTGCGGCACCCAAAGATTGCAAGCAACCTGGGCTACCCCGGCATCAAGGAGCCACAGCGACGCAGCTCCGGCAGTCTGAAACAGGGATCGCAGATGCCGGAACAGCGCTTCGCTCGGTCACGGCCGACAAA
>JAAERP010000230.1 GCA_024230215.1 Fuerstiella sp.
ACGGAATCAGGTATTCTTCTGCAACTGAAAGATGGAACCATCATCACTCAGCAACAGCTCGTAAAGATCGGGGGCGCGTTTACGCAGGCCACCGATATCATCGGGCGTGTTGTCAAATCCGATAAATCACCTGGCTTCGCCTTCGCTGAGAACAACTTCTTTGAGCGTGGAACACCATCTGGCTTGGCAGGAGCCACTCCGCCTGGAATGCGAGCCATGACATTGAAGGCAGACCAACTGGCCGGCGTTCATCGCATTAGCATGGGCGAGCAAATCGATTTGGTCGCCAATATTCCGCTGCAAAAGTTAAATCGCTTTGAGCGTTCTACAGGTAGCCGATTGCCGGGTGCGGAATTGATTGTTGATCCCACGTCGGCCCGAAGCGAAGACACAGAGACCACGGCAAGGCTGGTAGCAAGGCAAGCAGTAGTACTCACACCCGTTGTGAAACGGGTCAGCACCGAAACATCTGCATCGTTGTCGCAGGGCAAAAGGCTGTTAAGCGTTCCGGTGGAAGAGGTCGTTCTGGCAGTGGCGGCGGAAGATGTTTCGGCGGTCACTGCAGCACTGGAATTGGGGGCAACGGTGAACGTGCTGGTACGGAGCGGTCGTTTGACCTCGGACGAAACTTCACCCATCATCCCAGATGGCATGGTAGCCGTCCCGATCCCGGGGCAGACTCTGCTCGCGTACCAAACGATTCGAACCG
>JAAERP010000231.1 GCA_024230215.1 Fuerstiella sp.
CCCCCTGCTCACCCTCCTGCCCACCCTGCTTACCGTCCTGGCCACCTTGCTTACCGTCCTGGCCACCTTGCTTACCGTCCTGCCCACCCTGCTTACCGTCCTGCCCACCTTGCTTACCGTCCTGCCCACCCTGCTTACCGTCCTGCCCACCTTGTTTACCGTCCTGCCCACCCTGCTTACCGTCCTGCCCGCCTTGCTTACCGTCCTGCCCGCCTTGCTTACCGTCCTGCCCGCCTTGCTTACCGTCCTGCCCACCTTGTTTGCCGTTCTGCCCGCCTTGTTTACCGTCCTGCCCACCTTGTTTGCCGTTCTGCCCGCCTTGTTTACCGTCCTGCCCGCCTTGTTTACCGTCCTGTCCACCTTGCTTACCGTCCTGCCCACCTTGCTTACCGTCCTGCCCACCTTGGTTGCCCTGCTGTCCGCCTTGCTTGCCCTGCTGGACACCTTGCTGTCCATCCTGCTGTCCATCCTGCTGCTTGCCGTCTTCGCCTTGCGATTCGTCACCCTGTTCCGACGAGGTTGCCTGCTGATCCGTCATACCTTCTTCCTGTGTGCCGGTCGGATCGCCTGACTGTTCTTCGTGACCATCCTGCGGCGATTGCTGCGCACCATCGGGATCCTTGCCTTCGCCACCATCAGCGGATTGTTCAGTGCCCGTTCCGTCCTTTTCAGGTTTCGCATCATCGCCATCCTGCGGCGTGTCGGCTGACGTGTCTGTCGAGGGTGTGTCGCCAGACGTGGGGTCCGGTGACTGGCCTTCCTCAGTACCCGCATCCGGTCCGGCATCGGACGCCTCAGAGTCTGTTGTGGGCGGCAATTTCCCGTCTTCCGGACTTGCGTCGCCGCCATCAGGCTTCATCTTCTGCTCAATCCCCGTGCTGGCGTCGTCGAAGGCCTTCTGATCGTCTGGCATGTCAGGGTCCGCGTCGTCGCTGCCCGCAGCGACGCTATCACTCGATGGTTCGGCGTCGTCCGAATTGCCGCTGGTTTCTTGCGAGTAGTCATCCTCGCCATTCGGTTGTTGTTCCTCCGCAGACTTCTCGTTGTATCGCTCCAACAGTTTTTGCAGTGCCTCGTCATCCGAAACCGTCGCGTTTCTTTCTGTACCTTCGCTATCACCCTGCTGGCTGTCAGACGACGGTTCTTTCCCCGTTTCTGACGGTTCAGACAAACCAGGATCGCCCTCTTCCCCGCGGTCGGCTTTGGACTGGCTCGCGGGATCCTCTTTGTCAGTCCCACTTTCTGCGCCACGACCGCCCTCTGTACCGCCGTCACTCGCCTGGTTGTCTGTCGCGCCATCGGACGTCGTTTCCTCGACGGTATCGTCCGATGTGTCAGCTTCAGAACGGGACTCCACAGCGTCCGGATCGTTCGATTCCGCCTGATCAGCAAGTCGTTCTTCTCGTTCCATTTCGCGCCGTTGCTGATCCTGCATTTCTCTGTCCATCTGCAGACGCTCATCTATTTCCTCCTGCGAGGCCGGCAACCCGATATCGAACTGCAGCGTCCCCGTCCGTGACTGACTTCCCAGTGAACCTTTGTTGTCACGTGCCGCGAGGTGGTAACGCACGATGTCGCCTTCCTGCAGTCCCAGCGGTTCCAGTCGAAACTCCCACTGGCCGCTCCAGGACTTCTTCAGTCCGCTCCGCGTGGCGTCAAACAACAGCTCGGGGCTTCGTGGTTCTCCATTAACTTCAATCATCAGTTTCACATATCGAAGCAGAAAGTCCGGGTCCTCCGCTCGCGCCAGCAAGGAAACCACAGCATTCGCTGGCACTCTCAGGTCGCGGATCGGGTCGAGCAATTGCACGATTGGTGCCTGATCCGGACGCACATTGACTGAGTAGACCGTCGGTGCAGGATCGGTACGGCCTTCCTGGTCTTCCAGCTGAATGCGATAGAACTTTGGTGATGTTCCATCTTCCCGCAGGTCCATTTGAAAATGTGCAAACAGTTCTTTGCCTGCGACTTTCAGTCGGACCTCTTCAGCCGGGGTTTCGAAAGCCGGGTCGTCACTGAAGACCAGTCTGGCGGAAGCAATTGGCACGTTCGCCTCGGCCTTCAGATCGATTTTGGTACCCTCCCAGACTTCGATGTTACCGTTGTCTGTCGTGCGATCAGGCAAAACCATGTAGTCCGGATAGCTGTAGGCAAGTTGTGTCACATTGACAGTGGGCGGTTGATCAACGGAAACGTGAAAGATCTCAGACGTCGCGTCGCCCGCGATGATGTGATACGTCAAGTCCTGTCGTAAACCACGATCCACGTCGCCCAGCATTGTGATTCGATAGCGCCCGCGGTCTTCAGTAGCCTGCATGGCGAGCTGCTCATCGACAAATCGTTGATCACGAGTGGAATACATAACAATAACGTTGTCCGGAGATTTGCCGCCGATATCGACAACGATCTCCAGTTCTGTACCCGCGGGGATAGCAGCATCGCCCGGCGCCACTTTCAGGATGCGCGTTCGGGTTGCGACTGCAGCATTCGACAGGGACAGAGGTCGCAACAGATTGATTGACTTGGGGCTGATGACGACATACAGACACATCAAGACGACCAGAGCAAACAGTGTGCCGCCGAGTCGCATCAACCAGTGACGTTCTATCGCCTGATCCAGATTGACTTCTGACAATCGAACGGCCGCTCGTTTTTCCATAGCCCGTTTAATCGCCTCCGTCGGCGGCGTGCCGGAGGAGGAAACGTCGATCAAACTCATCAGCGCGCCGTCCATCTCCCCGTGTGATTTGTCAAGCATTCGAGCGGCGTACAGAGGATGAATTTCCCGCGTCCACGGTCGAATCACATACCGGTAGACGATCACACTACAAACGGCGACGACAAAGCTCAGCATGATCGCCCGAGTGCCGGGGGCAAATCCGCCGGTCACGACCCAATGGTCGCAGATTGTAAAGATCAGGACGTAACCGATGAGCAGTACGCCCGCCAGTAGCAGTGCGGTCAGCAGATCAGTCCAGCGAATGCGCGAACGAGCAGTCTGAATCTGATAGTCGATGAACTCATCGCACTCCGCGTATTCGCTGGAAGGGCTGACCGCTGTTGACATGTTCATCTCTCAATAAGCGTTTCACGAGGCATTGCCATACCTAAAAACGCTGACGACCGGCGAGTCTCCGCCCAAAAAGACCAGAGAACGGTGACCTCCGTCAATTGTCTACTAAAGGGACGGTTGTGACAAATTATATCGGCCCGGCACGTGGTGACGCCCAAAAAGATCTCAGAACGGAACGGTTGTCCGGAAGGGCAGCGCGTTTTGGCTCGCGAATCGCTGCCATAAGAGGCGTTTGCCGACTGCTGCGGCAAGACGACATTCTGTTCGCCGCCGAATGGTCGCCAGTGACCAGACCAGACTTCCAACTGACAGGACGACGGGGAGAACATACCACACCGAACGTTGGCACGGCCATGAGTGACTGGCTTCTGTTTGCAACCTGTGTCAATGTCGACTGTCCTATAGCGTAATACGCCAATCTGTGGCCACGACCTACGCGTTTCAGCCTATAACAGACCGGCATGTTTCCGAGCCAGTACGTCCACAGCAACAGGTCACCTGCTCTAATGCAACAACAGATCGTCAAAGCTGCTGAGGGCAATATCGATCAGGTTGGTCAGGGTCGATTCGTCTTCAATCTCAAAGCTGCTGATGTCGCCCGTACGGCCATAAGTGCCTGTTCCGTCATCTGCTAAGGTGTCGTTGCCTGGCCCGGCAAAGAATTCGGTGTCGAAGGCGAAACGGTTTCCAGACGTGTTTCCCAATACGTCGTCCTGGTTACCGGCATACAGATGAACCGGTCCCAGAAAATCCGTATTGAGCAGCGCAATAAGGTCGTTGCCGTTGCGGCTGTGAATCAAAACGTGGCGGGTAAACAAGCTGCGATTCACGACGATTGAGCCAGCCCCGCTGCCGGTGCCGACGTTTGTTGTATTAGCAACCGTCGTCCCCTGAACAAAGACTGTGTCCGCCCCTCCCGAATTGGTCACGGACAGGTTCCGCCCGATCGCGACATTCTGCAGACTGGTCAGGTTGTTACCATCCCCGGAGGTAAAAACGGAAAGGCTTCGGGCGATCGCGCTGTCCTGTACGCGCACCTGCGCGTCACCACGTGGACTTGTCACAGACAGATCGCCGGCGACGGCAACATTCGCCAACAGGAACGTGTCATCGCCGCCGCCAAGTGCCACATGCAGTCCAGCGTGCAGAGACACGTCGAACACCACGATTTGGTCCAGACCGGCCCGCAGTGAAACCACAAGATCTCCAGGCAATCCCGCTTGAAACGGAAACACATACAACGGTTCAGTTGAACCGTTGACGGTGGTGCCGCCTGTCCCCTACACAATGACACGTCCCTGGGAATCACTGTAGACAGTCATCGAGTTTGCTCGTTCGTCTCCGAAAACCGTGACCGTGCTCCCTCTGTAGGTAACTGCCAGGTTGCCCGTGCCAGAGCCGTCCTGACCGAAGGTGTTCCCGAAATCAACGTCTCGCAGTGTCTGTCCGACGATCGAAAACCGAAACGGATCCGGATCCGGATCCGCGGCGTCGTAAATGAGGCCTGGCCGCTCCCAATACTGCGAATCGAACTGTGCGACCATGGTGCCTGTAAGAGACTCTACCGAACTGCCATCCCATCGATACAGACTGCCGTCAGGTGTAATGAAATGCCAGGACTCACGACGACTCCAGAACCAGGTCTCCCGCAAACCGCCCCAGTCGAAGAACGAATAGGCAGGATGAAGGAAGTCGAGTTGCTGGTCCAGTGCATACGCCTGCTGCGCATGCTGCCCTCCCGTGTCGGCCATTTGCCACTGCGGTTGGCTTATCTGATTGACGCGATAGTTCCCTGGGACAATCGCATCAAACGAGTACCAACCGGATTCTGTTACCGGGTCGATCAGCTCATCGTTGTCCCGGTCAACATCAGCGGTCAAGGTTGACGCAACAATGTTGCCCGCGGCATCTTCCAGATGGACGGTCCAGCCGTTCAGCCACGGCTCAGTGGCCGTACGAATGTGGTCTGCATCGATATCGTTCCAACTGCGACCTTCAATCCTGCCGGTCGGAATAATGCCAAAGTCCATTCCCATGACGGTTTCACCGCCTGCAAAAGTGACGACTGTAAAGTCCGGAGGCAGAGCGTCGTGCAGCAGCATTGGATTCTCGTGAACATGTGGACTCAGCGTAGCGACCAACTGCCCCAGAAGTGGCACCTGGCTTTCCCTGTCCCACTGGTATAGATTCCCATCCGGAGTGATGTAGTACCATCCGTCGGAACTCAGCATCCACTTTTCACCCCGCCGACCCCAATCTTCAAAATAATTTCCGGTGAATCGCAGATTCAGCTGTTGATCAAGGTCGTACAGCAATGCGGCCTGCGAATCGGCAGACTGTGTGGTTTGTCGCCAGCCCTGCTGCTGAACTTCGAGGATACTCCACGCGCCCGCAACCGTAGTCAGCGAGTACAAACCGCTCTCCGTGAATGCGTCGATCTGCCCATCGTTATTGACATCAACGCTGCCTGTTGACGTCTCGGCGACGACCACTCCAGCGTCACTCAGCAACTGAAGCATCCAGCCGTCGAGCCCAGGTTCATCAGCATCCTTAATGCCGTCACCATTCAGATCATGCCATTTCTGACCAGTGACAGCGCCGTCGTTATCTGAGACCACGATCACGTGAGAGCCGTCGATGAAGCCGGGCGCAGATGCAATAACCGTCGTCGTCTGTTCGCCATCGACCTCTGAATCGTCTACGGCATCAATGGAGAAACTGACGGACATTTCATTGGCCGGAATGGTCACCGTCTGCGCAACATTGATCTCTGTTGTGTCGTCCGACATCAGCATCACCTGCAGCGGACCGGATGTTCCTGTATTTCGCGATACCGTGCCGCTGGTAATCGACGTTCCGTCAGCTTCGCCCACTGAGGGGTCGGCAGCAGTCAGAGTCAATGTCGGCACATCATCATCCGTCACGTCAACTGAGACGCTGGCGGACCGATGGTCCACTGCCGAAGCGGTAATAATCGCTGTCTGCGTACCATCAACGAAAACATCGTCAAGGGCGACAACGCTAAAAATGACAGACGTTTCGCCCGCCGGAATGGTAACAGTCCCCACAACATTGGCCGCTGTGACGTCGCTGCTCTTCAGCGTAACATCCAGAGGTAACGCTGTGCCGGTATTCCGTGACGCCGTCCCGATCGTGGCGGCAATTCCGGCCCCCTCACTGATGGATGTCGCACCAAAACTGAGCGAGATTCGTGAATCATTATCGACAATCGATATTGTTCCGGAATCAGAAGAATCTGTTACAGAACCAGCAGTGACACTCTGAACGAAAACGCGAAATGTCTCGTCGGGCTCGATCGACTGATCATCGGTGATCGCAACATTAAGGGTTCCGGTGGCAAAGGTGGCACCGTCCGGGATTGTGACCTGAGCGTTGTTGCTCTGATAATCCTGACCGGCAGTCGCTGTACCGTCCGCGGTTGCGAGGGTCAGCGTCACGCTCCCGTTCGCCGGAGAAGTTAGTCGCGCAATGACGGACGCAGTGCCAGCCCCCTCGTCTACGGTCAAATCGTCTAATCGCACTTCACCCGGAGTAGCCTGCTGAATCGCAATACCGGCCACTCCAAAGAACTGCGTGGGCTCTGCCCCTCCGTTGTCAACTCGGACCAGAATCTCTCCACTGGCATCCGCAGTCATGAATTCCGCGTAGGAGCCCAGAGGAAGAGTCATATCACCTCGTTTGCGATTGACGATAAGTTGTTGTTCATCGTGCGGCTGCTCAAAGCTGAAACTCGTCCCGCCCCCGGATATTGTCACCTGATTGCTGGCGGCAGCGGGATTCGTGCCTCCGCCAAACACGTAGATTTCATATAACACACTCGCCGTCAATCCACTAAACGTGAATTCGATGTTGCCCGAGTCGGCGTATGCACCATCAATGCCAGCCAACGATTGGCTGTGAAGCGGGAGTTCATCTGCGGGCGGTAGAAAATTCGCCGTTTCGCCCGGCTGGCTATCGACCGCGATCGCGACGTTGATGAGTGTCGTGGATCCGGATTCATCTATCAGACCGGATAGACTCGCACTCCCCGTTCCGGCGTGGGGGGTCCAATTCGTCGGTGTTGATCCGCCGACGCCCAGGTCAAGCCCGACAAGAGCCAGCAGACAGCGATCTTCAAGTGATTCAGACCGGTAGGAATGCAAAACACGCCGACCGCGTCGAGAGCGGTACGGACGTGCCTTTCGTTTTGATGGCTGAAACACTCCGTCCAGAGAAGCGACAATATCTTCGATATTCACTTTGCCAACTCCGCAATACGAGAAAAGAATCGTAATTCAGTCGGTTCATAGCGCGCTACTAGTAATATTTAAACACTCCCTCTATCCGAGTCGGGAGGTGTAGTCTCTACGTTCAAACACGTAACAACGCCATTCGTGTCGCCTCGGATCACACTTTTCTTTCAAGATCACTGCAACAACCTTGCTTCCCACCAAAACCGTTGGGCCGGCCGCGTGATTGAATACGTTCCCCAGGCAACGTGACCTGGGTTAGTCGACCGTCGTGCCTGAAACCCGCAAAAGAAATCTTCTTTTTTTTGCGTCTCATGTCAGGCAGAACACTCTTACGAAAACGACACACGGCATGGACACTTGGTTGCGCGGTGACATCTTCCCCTTACGTCACTCTGTCTCCTCAAATTCACTGCAGATTTTTCCTGACACGTCAGATTCAATAGACGCTCATCGCGCCAGGTTTTGCCTACCTGTTATTCGACGTGGCACCGAATTGCTTAGCTAAGCGCCGCTGCAGGTCTCCTCATCACGATCGAAGTCTGCAATTCAAGTGGTCCATTGCGAGCGGATTCGCGATCAGGTGCTCAACATCTACAGAGGGAGTACGGAGGTGCGTTACAATTATTGGTAGACACAATGACTTATGTCCTGCGTTGGCACATAAGTCGCGGCAAGCGGGAATGAGGAGATCGTCCGCCACCGGAATGTGCGAACGAAGCAGTCAAGTAGCTTCTGACATCTTCTGCCGAAAGGCAGGCGTTGACCGAATCTGCATCCCTGAAATCACATCTCAAGTTGTGCGATTCTCGGTCAGCCGCGCAGTTTGCCCAGCCCTAGTGCCTGTCGTTCCCGGTTTACGGCATTCAATGCGTCCGGAGTTCTGGCCAGAAACCGAATCAATTGAGATGACGAGCACCCCAGCGAGGCGGCGGCTTTGCGGAGATCATAGACTTTCGCATGGACGGCATTCAGCGCCTCAGCCATCAGCGCAGCGAAATCCTGATGGCGGTCGTTGCATTGAATTCGCGAAGCAACACATCTTGAGAACCATAGTGCTGACGGTTCGACCATGTCAGACCTTGCCGTGCGATGCTGGACCGCCAGAGCAAGTCGCAGACGTTTCACCGCAACCTGGCGGTTTTGCTCCTGACTGCGACGTTCTGATGCCGACGCAACAACGCCCGTTGGCCGGTGAGTAATTTCAATGGCTGTTTCCACTTTATTGCGATGCTGCCCCCCCGGCCCGCTGGCTCTTGTTCGACGGACATCACAGTCCTTAAGCAGTTCCTCAACTGCCAGGCAAGCCGGATGGTCGTGGGGCACAGCACTTGGGGACTGATCGGAAGTTGCCATATTGCACTCACGTTTCCGGCGGGCGGACTGAACCAGGGACTACGATTTTCGCCGACGTTGGCCCTTCTTTGTTTTTCCGAAAGTTGCTTTTTGACGCAGCATGTGGTGATAGTGCTGCGCAAAACGATGCGACTCGTCCCGAACATACTGTAGCAACCGCAGGGCGTACGAGTGTCGACTAAGTCGATGTGGTTCTGCCTGCCCGGGAACGTAGATTTCTTCTTCCCGTTTAGCCAGTGAAATTGTTATCGGAGGCGTAATACCGAGCGCCGTGAATGTCTCGGTCACCGCATTCAACTGTCCTTTGCCACCGTCGATCAGCAGTAAATCGGGAAAGGACTCACCTTCCTGAGTCAATCGCCGGAAACGACGAGTCACAACCTCCCGCATCGAAGCGAAGTCATCAATGCCTTCGACGGACTTGATCTTGTACCGTTTGTAGCCGTGTTTGAACGGCAGTCCGTCGATGAACTGCACAAGACTGGCCACCGTTTCGCCGCCCTGCAGATGAGCGATATCAATGCCTTCGATTCTCCGGGGAAGTTCGTTGAGCTTCAACACCTGCTTCAATCCGGCCAGCCCCTTCCCAGGGTCGACGTAAAAAACTTCGGGCTGAGCATGTTCCTCCAGGTCGCCGCGAAGATTAAGCGTGTTCAGTGATTCGATGTCGTCGCGAAGTCGGGCGGCTCGTTCAAAGCGCTGTTCTTTGGAAGCAGCCAGCATCTGCTTCTCCATATCCTTCAACAGGCGGGCCTTCTTTCCGTCCAGGAACAATCGCAGGCGTCGGATGTCCTCCTTGTAATCTTCCCTGCCGACGCGGAGATTACACGGAGCTGTACATTGGTTAATGCTGGCCAACAGGCACGGCCGAAACCACCTCCATCGTTCATCGTTCTCTTCGATATCCAGACTGCACGTTCGGAAACGAAAAATCTTCTGCAAGACAGCGATCGTGCCCCGCAACTGGCCGGCATTCGTAAACGGACCGTACAGGCGAACGCCTTTCGTTTTCGGCTGGCGAGTGAACTCAATGCGAGGGAAGTCCTCGCGAGTGGTGATCTGAAGGTAGGGAAACGTTTTGTCGTCCTTCAGCAGGTTATTGAACTTCGGCTGAATGTCCTTGATCAGCCGAGCTTCCATTAACAATGCGTCTACTTCGCTGTCAGTTTCGATGTAGTCTATGTCGACAATCTCAGTGACCAGTTCGGCCGTGCGTCGATCAGTTTTTGCCGCTTTGTTAAAGTAACTGCCCGCACGACTGCGCAGATCTACGGCCTTACCGACATAGATCACTCTCGCCTGGTTGTCCTTCATCAGATAGACGCCCGGTCCTGTCGGAAACTGGCGTACCTTGTCCCGGGGCACAGTCGAGCTGACAGATTCCGCCTGGGACGACGGAATGATCGCTTCGTTCTGGTTTGAGTTATCTTCGGAATGATCCATAAAGTTCTGCGGTTCCTGAGCGGGAGTTCCTGCCACACACATGATACGTCATCATCACGTATGTGGCGTCATCGTTCAGTGGCTGATTTCTCAGACTGTACGAATGTGTCGGCAACGGCGCATTGCGAGACGTCACGAATTCGCCGAATCGTAAACAAGCCTTTGGGCAGGATGGTGCGATGCCGTCCTGTGTGGTAGTGCGGATGAATGCGCGTGCGCCTGGCCTGTATATCGAGCGACACCATGTGTTGGTCGTACCAGGTGTCAAAATCCTGTCACGGAACAACCTGCTGAAGCAGCCAGGCACAGCGTCAGAATTCAAGAGATTGCTTCCGGCGGCATCACCTCGTCCGTAGAATTCGCTGCAGTTGTGTTAGTCTCTGGAAATTGTCTCGTCAGTACCTCAGCACCAGTCATGTCGCCGGTTCACCGGGCAAGGGTCCACCAAACTTCTTTCAGTCAATGCCTGCCAATGACAAGAGAAAACAGATCCAATCGAACGGCTGACGAAATCGAGTTACTCGGTTCGGAATCCGCGTGTTCCTATCTGCCGAATCGCAACTCTCGGATGATCTATCGAATCGCGCTGTCACTCACGTCGGCAAGATACGATCACCTGCTGTCTCGCGGCTGGAGACGTTTTGGCAGAACATTATTTCGGCCACAGTGCGACAGGTGTGTTGAATGCCAGAGTCTGCGGATTGACATCGCTGCCTTCAAACCGACCAAAAGCCAGCGGCAGGCAAGAAATCGAAACGCCGCTATTGACCTCACGGTTGGCCCGGTCACGGTGACAGAGGAGCACGTTGCGCTGTACAACGCGTATCACCGGGATATGCATGAACGACGTCAATGGCCAATTCGGGAGATTACCGAAGAGGATTATCACGAATCATTCGTCGATGGTAACTTTCCGTTTGCCCGGGAGTTTCAATACCGTCTGCACGGCGAGCTGCTGGCTGTCGGAATCGTCGACATGACGGGCACTGCAATGTCCAGCATCTATTTCATTCACGACCCAGCCATTCGTCACAAGGCCCCCGGAACGATGTCTGTGCTGCGTGAGGTCGAAGAGGGCCGGCGAACGGGTCACAGTCTGCTGTACATGGGTTACTACATTCGCGATTGCGGATCCATGAGTTACAAGAACCGTTACGCCCCCCACCAGCTGCTGGCGGAATACGTACAGGACGACGTTGAACCCGACTGGGGAATGCCCGATCCGACTGCAGAAGACCAGCGACTCACTTCCGGCTAACGCCGGAACACGAAATGATGCTCGCGGAATGCCCTTTCCACAGGGTTTTACTTTGCCGCCAATTCCGGGAACGCGGCGGTGACATCCAGAGTGTCGCCGACGACTTTTTGTTGTGCAAGAAACTCATGAAACAACGCCTTCTTGCGAGCGTGAGACCCGTCGCGGCTGGATAGATCTCGAATTTCTTCAGGATCGTCCTTCAGATCAAACAGTAGCGACACGTTGATTTTCGGATACAGCATCAGTTTTTCGTGCCCCACCGTGACGCTTCGCTGAGTCTGCGTATACGCACCGTAGATAGTACCGGCCACGTCCTTTGAATCTTCCTTCAAAGCGGGCAGCAGGCTTTGAAACTCAACGTAATCCGGAATGGCTGCCCCCGCCAGCTCAAGTGTCGTCGCCATGACATCCTGAAGATAGATTCGCGTACCAATTCTGCGACCGGCGTCTACCCCCGGCCCCGCGACAGTGAAGGGCACTCGCATGCTGTGATCAAACATGTTCTGTTTGCCCAACAGACCGTGATTGCCGCATCCCAGGCCGTGGTCTGCAGTAAGAAATATCCACGTGTTGTCCGCCTGCCCGGTTTCCTCAAGGGCGTCCAGAATCCGGCCGATCTGTTGATCCATGTGAGTAATAATGGCGTAGTATTCCTGGCGATTAACCTGAACGGCGTAGTGTGTCCGAGGAAACGGTGCCAGCTTCTCATCCCGAATTTTGTTACTGCCGATGTTGTAGGGGTATTCCGGCAGAAACGAGGCCGGCACTGTAATGTCGTCCACAGGATACAGATCGACGAACTCCTTCGGCGACTGCCGCGGATCGTGCGGTGCGTTGAACGCCAGATACATGAAAAAGGGGCGATCATCTTTCGACGCGATGTTCATGTAGTCGACACCGTCATCGCCCAGTACTTCACTCCAGTGTTTCCCGCCCTTCCAGAATCCCTCGAACGAAGTATCCCACGGTTTCCACGTGTCGTCATCCCGCGAGGTCGGTCGATTATAGCCTGCATCCGTTTGGTTCGGCATGCCGCCGCGAACGTTTCGAGCGACCTCGAACACTGTCTCCGCTTCCGCCTTGACGTGCCATTTCCCGGAGAAGAATGTCTGGTAACCCGCCGCTGCCAGTTGCTGCGCCCAGAGTTTCTTCTGAGGCACCCATTCGTTCTTCAACTTTGTGTCGACAGCGTGTGCGTGCCAAAGATACAGACCGGTATTCAACATCGTGCGACTGGCAGTACAGACCGCCCCATTCCAGCCCCCCTGATTGTATGCATGCGTAAACGTGGTACCGCGTTTGACCAGCCGATCCAGATTGGGCGTTCTGATCTCCTCGTTGCCCATCGCATGAATCGTGTGGTACGCCTGATCATCGGCGAACAGAAACAGCAGGTTGGGCTGTTCGGATGCACGGCTGATTGAACTGCAGATCAAGACAAGACATATCGTGAAATATCGCAACGGGGACTCCTGGATCGGGGACAAAAAAGTGCGTATTCGTGTCATTAGCAGCTTCGTGGCTGCCGACGGGAACAAGCAACAGTTCCCGAACGGTAGCACATACAAACCATCACAGACCGTTCAACCGGGGGTACGGAAACGCCGTTTCAGGTATTGTGTTCAATGATTCGCAGATCAAACTTAAGAAGTCCGTTGACGTCGAGCAACCGACATCCCAGCATTCGCCTTCATTAACGCATCAATGAAAGGCAAAAATGGTGGCAGTACCGACAGCAACAGCGACCGTTGTCGATATTCTCTCGACTCTGATTTCCATTCCCAGCGTCAATCCGATGGGACAGAACGTCGACGGACCAATCTACTTCGAAGGCCGTCTGAGTGACTGGCTGGTCCGGTTCTTTCGCTCGATCGGAGCGAAACATGAGCGGATCGAAGTCGCCCCCGGACGCGACAACATTGTTGCACGTTTCGATTCGCCTGGATCTGACGTCACGATCCTGCTGGACGCTCACCAGGACACGGTGCCGGTGGACGGCATGACCATTGCCCCGTTCAAACCTGAGATCGCGAACGGCAGAATCACCGGGCGGGGTTCATGTGACGTGAAGGGAGGCATGGCAGCGATGCTGTTTGCCTTCCGGCGTTTGATTCAGGAACAGCCAACCAGGGCGGCCAGCGTCGTACTCAGCTGCACATGTGACGAAGAATCCACGACGACGGGCATCGCCGACCTGATCTCGTACTGGCGAGATCAGGAACGCGGCAAATCGAAGTTGCTGGCCCATCCACCGGACGTCGCGGTGATCGCCGAGCCAACCCTGCTGGATGTTGTTGTCGCACATCGCGGAGTAACCCGATTCCGAATCCGAACAGCTGGCCGGGCGTGCCATAGCTCCGATCCGACTCAGGGGATAAACGCAATCTATCGAATGGCTCGCGTCGCCACAGTCCTGCAGGAATACGCCCGACTGCTGCCGAGTACGGTGGAACCTCATCCGCTGTGCGGCGGTGCGACATTGAGTGTCGGACGAATTCAGGGCGGGACAAGCGTGAACATCGTACCCGACGAATGTGTCATCGAAGTCGATCGGCGTGTCATTCCAGGTGAGGACCATGAAATGGTCAAAGCAGACATTAGAAGATATCTGGCCGATCGTCTGGATTTTGACATTCAATATGAACCGCCGTGGATCGAAAGTCCGGCGCTGACTGACGCCGACAATACGCAGCTGGCAGCGGCCGTCCTGAGCTGTATCGAACGCGTTGATGAAGGCCACTCGGCCATCGGCGTACCCTACGGCACCCACGCCTCGCGCACCTGCGCCGCTGGAGTACCTTCGGTCGTATTCGGGCCGGGCTCCATCGATCAGGCCCACACCAAAGACGAGTTCCTCGAAATCGATCAACTCGAGAAAGCTGCTGAAGTTTACTTCCAGGTGTGTGCCTCGGCGCACACCTGGAAGTAGAAGGCAGCGACAACGGGCAACGGAACAGGCACGTGATGCCTCCACGGTCGCAAACGACTCACGCCCGATAATATTCGTCCCCATAACACTTCCAGCCGCTCGCCAACACCCATCCACACAACGCGTCAGCTCATGGCAACATCAATGTTCTCGGTCGTCAAAAAAAACTGGTTTCTGGTGGGGCTGGTGGCGTTGATTCCTCTTGCCCTGTTCCTTGCATCTTCACGACCGCCAGCATGGTCTATCAACTTTGCTCGATCCGTCCCAACGTCGCTCTGCACCGCAACGATTCTGTTTCTGATGTCGGTCACTCTCAACAGCAGACGTCTGTTTGATTCACTCCGAAAGCCGTGGCCCGTGCTGACTGCGTGCGGCGTGAATCAGATTATGATTCCCCTGCTGTGTTTTCCGCTGCTGGCGCTGCAGAAATCAGCAGACCTGAGGGCGGGACTGCTGATTGCAGCCAGCGTGCCCTGCACAATGGCTGCCGCGTCTGTGTGGACTCGTCGCGCGGCAGGAAACGACGCCGTGTCGCTGCTGGTGACGCTCATCACCAACGGACTATGCTTCCTGATCACACCGTTGTGGCTGTTGGCCGGCAGCAAGTGGTTTGGAACAGCAGATGCATCCGGCAGTCTGCAATTCAGTTCCATGGTCTGGAGACTGGTGCTGGCGGCATTGCTGCCGGCCTTCGTTGGTCAGATGATTCGGTTGTCAAAGCCAGTCGAGACAATTGTGGACGACAATAAGCCAATCTTCGGCAATATCGCACAGTGCATCATCCTACTGCTGGTGTTCGTGTCTGCGTTTCGCGGCGGAGTGCAGTTCGAATCCACAGGAATGGCCAGCAACCTGCGCCACCAGGAATTCGCCACCGTTTGGGTTTGCTGCATTGTTCTGCATCTAACAGCCATGGGCGTAGTCTGGCAAATCACAGGACTGGCACGGTATGCAGAAGAAGACCGCCGCGCCTGCGTATTTGCCGGCAGTCAGAAGACGTTGCCAATCGGAATCCTGGTTTCTCAGGCGACCGGACTGCCGTTTTCGATCCTGCCAATGTTGATGTATCACATGTCTCAACTTTTCATTGACACGTGGATTGCTGATCGACTGAAGTCTCGAGCAACTCAGATCGACAGTTGAGCACTGCGAACGCGATTGACGAAACCAATTCAATCAGCTGCGTTTCCGGAGGCGTGACATTACCCTGGACAGCTAAGGTGGAGAATAACGATTATTTTGGTCACTCCATGACATCCTTGTCGCTCGTGCAGATTCACAGAACCCGGTCGGTTGCGAAAAATTGCCACGTCCAGGAAGCTACGAGTTCCCCGCATCTGTACCGTAAAGGCCAACTTAACTATGTCTGAACAAGTGAACGCCGTGCCGCAGGAGTACCCGGGGGTGACCGCGTATCTGGTAATTCGCGGTGCAGCGGACGCCATTGACTTCTATAAGACGGCATTCGGCGCAGAAGAAATCCTCCGTCTGGCAGCGCCTGACGGTTCGATTGGTCATGCCGAACTCAGGGTGGCGGGCGGCGTGCTGATGCTGGCCGACGAAGTTCCGGATATGGAAATCAACGCACCACCTACGATCGGCGGAAGTCCTGTTGGCCTGATGATGTACGTGGAAGACGCGGACGCAGTGTTTGAGGCCGCCATCGATGCCGGCGCACAACAGTTCAAACCCATGTGTGACCAGTTCTACGGCGACCGGTCCGGCACACTGGACGATCCGTTCGGTCATCGCTGGACGATTGCGTCACGCATCGAAAATGTGACTCCGGCAGACATCGCCGAACGGTTCAACGACCTTTATGGCGAAGATTGAGCGGCAGGCATGCAATCGCTGGGCAAGCTGACCTGAGGGCATTACAACATGCTGTGCATGCAACTCGCCCGGATACACGTGTATCTTTACGGCGTCATTTTTTGACCAGCGGACCAGACGATGCAAACATCTCCCGTTACCTCTGAACAATTCTCAACGTCTGTTCTCGCCGTACCTCCACTTGCCAGAGAAAGCAACCTGAAGCTTTGTCGAAGTAACAACGAAAAAATCGTTCGGCACATCGAGGGTGGTGGCGTTTCGATGCTGTTGTACGGCGGTAACGCAAATCTGTATCACGCGCGAGTGAGCGAATATGCGGAACTGTTGGACATGCTCACGGACATCGCAGCCGAAGAAACGCTGATGATTCCAGCGGTGGGACCGGCCTATGGCACAATGATGGATCAGGCGGACGTGCTGAAGGGAACTGAATTTCCTACGGCCATGGTCCTTCCCACGAAGGTCGTGATGACCGAGCCGGGGTTGATGACCGGATTCCGTCACTTTGTGGAAGCCATCAATCGCCCGGCCGTTCTGTACATCAAGGAGGAAGGCTACATCAGTCCCGAAGGAGCCGCCGAACTGGTCGCGGATGGGCTGGTTGCGTTCATCAAATATGCAATCGTCCGTGATGATCCGACGGAGGACGACTATCTGGAACGCCTTGTCGACAAAGTTGACCCCAGCCGGATCTGCAGCGGAATTGGCGAGCAACCGGCCCTCATTCACATGACGAAGTTTCGGTGCTCCGGCTACACCTCCGGTTGCGTCTGCGTTAATCCCGGTTTGTCACAGAAGATGCTGGCAGCCATCGTAAATCGAGACTACGACGCTGCAGAGGGTATCCGAACACAGTTCCGCCCGCTGGAAGATCTTCGCAACGGAATCCACCCCATACGGGTGCTGCACGAAGCAATAACACTGTCCGACATTGCTGCAGCAGGACCACACCTGCCGCTGTTGTCAGGCGTCGCTGATTCCGCTCACGCCCGCATCAAGGCTGCGGCTGAGACACTTAAGGCAATAGTCTGAAACCGGGTTATGCAAACAGTTCGGGAATGACGTTGCCATTGCGGACGATCATGACCGGTCGTCCGGTGGTGGTGCGGTATTCCTTTTCGTAATTGATCCAGAGAGCCTGGTAGAACGAAGCGGTCAATGGTTCATCCAGTGGCGGCATCGCTGGCAGTACCCGATCCCGGCAACAGCAGCACGGCAAGGATGGTCCCAGGTGCCTTCCTTCATGCCAGGTACATTCTCAAATCCTGTGGTTGGATAAACACTCGTTGCTTAGACTTTCTGCCGATGGACACTGCGGGAAGAGCGACCGACAGCGGTAGAAGCGGTAGAAGCGGACATGTTCTATTCTATGTGGGGGGCTTCTGTTTCGTTCAGACAGGCTTAATCCTGTCCTACTTTGTCGCTGTCCTGGGTTCACCTGGTTTCTTTGTGTCGGGTTTCGACCTGTCCTTCGCCGTCGATTTCTTTTTCGAGGGACGACGATGAGCCTTTGCCGATGCCGTCGCCTGTTTGGCCAGTCGGTCCCATTCATTGACAAGGTCAACTTCCAATTCTTCGGTCCCCATGCCAATCTGGTCGTCCAACTGTTGCAGTCGAACGGCCAGCTTCATCCGATCCTCCCTGAGACGATCCAGCCTGGCCTGCTGTCGAGCTCTCAGTAATGCACGAATCCGCTTTTCCAGCTCTGGATTTTGCGACATCACCCATTTCGCCGTCAGCAGACGAATTTGGGAAGCGGTCTTCCAATTCTCCAACTCGGTCTCAAACCGAGCTGGCTGCTTCTCTCGAAATCGCTCCAGCCGCTGAATCGCCAAATGCACTTCACGGATGCCGCGAGAAAATCCCAAAAGCGAACTGCCGCGCAATCGCTCCAGAAGATCGGCCAATTCCGGATGATGCGTCCGAGCAAACTTCAGCGCAACATTTTCCTGGTCAACAGACAGTTTCGTCACAATCGGCCGATTGGCCTGAGCTGCCTGTACCGGCGGCTTCCTGGAAGTCGGCTTCGCCCTTCCGTTTTCTCTGTCGTCCTGAGCAGACACGGCAAGGGCAAAAAAACCTAACGACATTGCCGCAATCAGCCGCAATCGTTTCTGTCTGAACTCTGAAGACACTCAAAAACTCGCTTTTGCCAACCCGGAAAGTGTATCGTGCGGTCGCGACGCTTAATCCTAAAACAACTCCATGTCGTCCGACTTCAGGCCATCGACCGGTATGTCGGAAAATTCGACTGCATCAGGATCCGACAACGTAACAGCTGCCAACAACCAGTCCGGGACCGCAAGTTCCTGCTGAATGGACTCGTCGTATTCAGATTCCTCCACCGTCTCTAGAGCAGAATTTTCCGCCCACGCAGCCACCAACAATTCGGCATATGTCGAATCCGCCTGTGCAACAACTTCTGTCGGGCTGTCCCGGAATCCGGACGACACGACGACCAACGCCAGACAACCACACAGCGCGGCCGCCAGGGCCACCATCCGGTTTCGTCCGGCGGAGCCTGCAGTTTGCGATATTGTGGAGTACGATGAAACGATCGAGTGTCGCGGTCGCCCGCTGGCTGCGACGGTCGATGTCAGGATGGTTGCTTCTGCGACGGCTTCGCACAGACTGACGTCCCACAACATCTGCTGTTCGAGAGCCTCCGCCTCGATCGTAGACAACTCAGCACCGACGTACTGAAATGCCTGCCAGAGCTGTTCGTCACTAAACTGGATTTTCTGACTGCTCATCGACATCTCAAATTTCGAACCTACTCAATCGTCCGACAACCGTCGGAGTTCATTCATCTCTCGTAACTCGATTAGCGCCCGACGCATCCATGTGAGGACAGTGCCGAGCGGTTTGTTCATTTCAGAAGCGATCACGGCGAACGTCTGTCCCTTTTGAACGCGCCGCATCACCACCTCGCGATAATTCCCGTCCAATCGAGCCAAGGCGATTCGAATAGCCTCGTCTTCTTCCACCGACATTATATGCGACAGACCGTCTTCTGTGTCCAGTTCTGCTCCCGACGAAAACGACTCCCAAACTGCTCTTTGAAGTCGTCCCTGCCGCGACATCCTTCGTTGCGACTCTCTTGCTTCATTCAAAGCGATCTGGAACAACCAGCCTCGGATCGTTTCCGGATTGACGGCCGAAGACGCTTCGATGGCCTTAATCACTGTCTTTTGGAAAACATCATCCACAAGATGCGGATCGCGCAGCACCCCCAACAGGAATGCTCGCAGATCCCGCTCAAATTCCACGCATGCCTGCTCGACAAGTCTGCGAATTTCGGCATCATGGGGCAACAACGAAGCTCCGATCGACAAAACACTGAAAACTGGATGCATTTCAGTTGAGAATTATTTCATCTCATCTGAACAATGACTAAGCCACAGGTTCATTCAGAGGTGCAATAGCCGGAAATACTCAACCTGTGCCGCGAATTGATGAGGCTCAAGAATGCTCGGTAACTTGGGAAGGATGTTCTCTGGCGGGAAAAACGCTGCTGTTGAGAGCCACACGGATTTGAATTCGACGCAGTCCGTCCCTGCCGACGCTCTGAACGAGTGGTCCGTCACCAAGATTGACGGACATCGTGTCGAGGTATTTGATCCGGCCATGGAGGAAAACCCTGCCGGCTGTGTGCTGTTCTTACATGGCCACGGTCGAGTCATGCTGGATGGCAACCAGACATTTAGCGCCTTGTTCCGTCAGCACAATCTGGTGGCCGTGTGCCCTGATGGACAACGCTCATGGTGGATGGACCGAATTTGCGCTGAATTCTCCCCCGATATCAGTCCTCAGCAATGGTTGCTGGACCGACTGCTGCCGTTCGTCCAGGAACGGTGGGACATCGAGCCGCCGAAAGTAGCGTTGCTGGGTGTCAGTATGGGCGGCCAGGGAGCCCTGCAACTCAGCTATCGGTCTGCCATCCGGTTCCCCGTAGTCGCTGCCATCTCACCGGCGGTCGACTTCTATCAACTGTGCGGACAGGGCCTGCCACTGGACGAGATGTTCAACGACGCCGAAGATGCGCGACAGGCCACCGTGGTACTCAACCTGCATCCACTCGCATGGCCACGAAAACAGTGGTACTGCTGCGATCCCGACGACACCGATTGGTACGATGGTTGCGTACGACTGGGAATGAAACTCTCTTCGTCCGGCATCCTGCACGAACGAGATCTGGAAACGTCAGCCGGCGGACACTCGTGGGAATATTTCAACCACATGGCCCCAACCGCCATACAACACATTGCCGATGGCCTGGCGTCCTGTTGACTGATTGATCATTCCCCGTCGCTCGTCTTACTTCAACCAAAATAAAAACACTCTGCACCAATTGTCAGCGAGTGGCCCCAGTCGCAGCTCCCGGAAAGACCAGCTTCAGCTCGGCGGCAGCGGCATCCTCAGCAATGTTCACGGTGGTCTTCCACGTCGCCGTCGCCAGTCGACAAACGCTGCCCAATTCGGTGCTGCAATAGGCGTAACTGACCTGAACCATAATCGCTGCTGTGCCGGCGGTCCCGGTCAATGGTACTTCAAACGACGCGATGGCATCCGTGACGCCGGCTTCATCACGACCTTCTGTTGCTTCCGGAGCAAGAACTGGATCGCCATCGATCTGAAACACCTCCCAGGTGACTGGTGCAATCGAATTCAGTTTGTGTCCTTCAGGAATGTTCAGATCGATCGCGACGCTGAACGACGTGTCGAGCCTGACCACTTGCTCCCCAACGTCAACAGCGTCGACGGGATCCGGTGCCGATCGACGTGGCTTGCGGCGGGGCGGTTCGAGTCCTGAAATCTCAATAACAGAGAACTCTTTCGTCGCCAGATCGGCACGACAGATTCGGTGATTATTCGTGTCCGCAATGTACAACTGCCCGGCAGCAATACTAAGCCCCGCCGGTTCGTTCATTTCCGCTGGCGAAACAGACGCCCCGGCCGATCCCGTGCCAAGCCACGTCGTCACTTCGCCGGACTTCAGGTCAACTCGGCGAATCTTGTGATTATAGGAATCCGCAACAAAGATCGAATCGTCGTGCCATGCAACACCAAGTGGGTGCTGAAACCGCGCATTCGCACCATCCGCGTCAACGTCCCCAAACGCAAACAGCGATTGTCCGCGCGGCAGCTCCGAAGTTCCCGCAATGGTTGTCACATTTCCGGATTCGTCGATCGGTACGCTGCGAATCGCCGATCCTTCGCTGTCGGCGACGTAAAAAAACGTCCCGTCCGCGTTCGGCGATAGTCCGGAGGGCTGGGCAAACGCCGACTCATTCAATGAGCCGTTGATGACATCTTCCCGCGCACTACCAGCGTGAACTTTGATTGCGTTGGTACCAATGACATGAGACCAGATCTGGTGCGGCCCGGCCATGGCGATGTACAGGGTCCCATCAATGTGGCTCAGCGCCCAGGGGCTGTTCAGGGCCGTCTTCAGCAGTTCGCCGTGAACATTACGCGGCCGGCCCTGTACGCCGGTTCCGGCCAGTGTTTTGACGGATTCGGCCTGCAGGTCCACTGCACGAAGCAGATGGTTTTCCGTGTCGGCAACGTAAAGGACCTCGCCAACAAGGGCCATCCCCTGAGGATGGTCAAACTCAGCCGTGGCGAACCCACCATCGGACCGTCCGGGCTGCCCGGAACCAATCGTGTGCAGCAGCTTACCGTCAAGGTCAGTGACGACAATTCGATTGTGGTTGCTGTCCGAGATGAACAGCCGCTTCGACTGTGCGTCAGCAATAAGTTTCCCCGGATACCGAAGCGACGTTGGTTTCGCATTATTGGTCTCCAGATCGAAGACAACGGGAGTCTCGTCCAGCGTTCCTTTCCAACGATGATACTCCACAACCTTGTTGATCACAGTATCAAACAAATCCCGATTACCTTCACCGCCCTGTGAACCGGCAAACCTGCCTTCCGGATCAATCAACGCCAAAGTCGGCCATGCACGCGTGCCGAATTTCCGCCAAATCAGCATCTCGCTGTCGTTGACCACCGGATGTTTGATTTCGTAACGAAGAATCGCGTCGCGAATATTCTCCGACAGTTTTTCGTTATCAAACTTCGCCGAGTGGACGCCGATCACAACAAGTTCGTTGGGATATTTTTCCTCCAGATATTTGAGGTCAGGCAGAACGTGCATGCAGTTGATGCAGCAGTACGTCCAGAAGTCGAGCAACACCACTTTTCCGCGCAACGCCTTTAAGTCTATTGGCGTGGAAGTGTTCAGCCATTCGGCACCGCCGTCCAGAATTCCTGGCGGCACCGCCACCGCATCGGGGAACGGATTTTCAGGAGCAGGCTTTTTATTCTGCGTAGTCTCGTCCGTTGCTGCCACGACTGTCGAATCCGCCGCAGGCGCCGCTTCATCGGATGCTGCCACCCTGGTGGCTTCTGTGGCCGAGAGGAAGAGCAACAGCGGAAGGACCAGAACGAAGCGTTTCATGAGATTGACTGTTACCCTTATTGGAGCGGAATCCGCTCGAATCCGCCCGAATGTGCACGCGACCCAAACGTCCTGATCAGAGGAACAAGAGCTCACGTGACCGGAAATGTTCGCCTCTCCCCAAACAATACAGTCGTGTCACACATTGGTCGGCTCGTTCGTCTGTTCGTTCGTCGGTTTGTTCGTCGGTTTGTTCGTCTGCGTGCTCTCCAGTGTCCCGGGCTTCTGGTAACCGAACCGTTCGAAGGCCGGTCGCAGGTCGTCGTAAACTCGGGTCACCCAATACGGATCGTCCTGAAATTCATTCTTCTTATAACGCTTCAGGGATTCCAGTTCAGGCTGCAGTGCCTTTTCCAACTCATCAAATCCCGAGAGCTCAAGTTGCTCATAGGCAGCGCGCAATTCGCTGACCGGATCCTTCTCCATTTCTTCAAAGGAGATCTCATGAAGCCGACGTTCCGGAATTAATCCCCTATCCTTTTCGTACTTCTCAAAACCGTACCGATACGTACTGATGACCTCTTCCTCGATGTCCTCATAGAGGCTACGGCCAAGCGTATTCTCATCAATCATGCGACGTCGCAGATGACAGGACGATCGAAAAACGTTGTAGGGATCACGGTGGATGTATAGAAAACGGGCGTCGGGAAACATCTCCAACAGTGTCGGGATGTGGTATGTATGAATCGGCGACTTCATCATAATACGTTTGGATGACGCGAATGTCTGCTTTTTCACCAGCAGCATCAAACTGTCTCTCCAGCGCTGAAGTTCTTCAGCAGGCAACTCATCAAGATTGAGCGCGCGCCAGAACTGTGATGGTTCGTGCGGGTGTGACAACAACATGCATGACGACACCTGTGCCATAATGCACAGTGACATATCGTCTTCCTGTGGCGCGTCCCACGACACCTTGATGTTGTCCATCGGCCGCTTCTCAGGAACGAAAGGAGCCGTCAGCGTCGTCACAGTTTTTTCTGTCAGCAGAAAATGCCACGGAAAAAGAGCGCGGTACAGGCCCAGATGCTGAAACTGAGGATCACGTGACAGCAGCGTCTGCAGCAGTGTGGTGCCACTGCGCCAGTAGCCCAGAACGAACAACGGCGGATGTTCGATTTCTGTGTTCTTAACGCGACGACCGTAGACCGCGGACTCGACACGCTTCATAACTGAGTTATAGACGCCAGACAGCGGCAGACTGAGAATGCGGTGCAGACGACTCCAGTGCAACGAGGGCTTGAAGCGAAAAAGTCGCCAGAGACCAGAGCAAGTCATCCCGTGCCAGATCATCAGGCCGCCCTGAGAGTTATTGACGGCTTTTGATTTTTCTCTCGATGTCATGCTCAGCAATTTTTCTGTCTGAATAACGCGATGTTCAACGACGCTTAGTGAGCCCCACGCAGCGACGTCTGCAGAAACAAACCGCTACTCATCAGTGACGCATCCCTCAGACGCAGATTTGACGTTCTTGATGTATTTATACAACGTCCCTCGCCTTGCCTTGAGTGGTGGTGCCTGCCATGCGTCGCGACGCTGCTGCAGTTCCGCCTCCGACAGGTCGACGTTAATCTCGTTGGTCTCCGCATCAACCGTGATCGTATCTCCATTCTGAATCAAAGCGATCGGTCCGCCAACCTGAGCCTCCGGAGTGATGTGCCCCGTAATGAATCCGTGTGAACCACCACTGAAACGTCCGTCGGTCATCAGAGCGACATCGGCCCCCAGACCGGCACCCATGATCGCTGACGTGGGCGTCAACATTTCCGGCATTCCAGGCCCACCCCTGGGCCCTTCGTAACGAATAATGACGACATCACCCTTCTGGATTTCCTGGTCCTCCAGCCCCTTCAGCATGTCTTCTTCGCAGTCGTAGCAGCGGGCCGGCCCGGAGAACTGCAGTCCCTCTTTTCCGGTAATCTTCGCCACCGCACCGTCAGGAGCCACGTTGCCACGCAGAATTCGAAGGTGGCCACTGGACTTGATTGGTTCTTCGACGGGTTGAATGATTTCCTGTCCTTCACTCAGTCCAGGCAGATCGGCTACGTTTTCCGCCAACGTCCTGCCCGTTACCGTGATACAGTCACCATTCAGAAAACCCTTTTCCAGCAAATATTTCAGAACGGCGGGCGTGCCTCCGATGCCGTGCAGATCTTCCATCACAAATCGACCACTTGGTTTCAGATCGGCGATGAATGGAACGCGATCGCTGACGGACTGAAAATCGTCGATCGTGAGATCAATATCAACCGAACGGGCCATGGCGATCAGGTGCAGAACTGCATTCGTCGACCCGCCCAATGCCATCACCACCACCATCGCGTTCTCAAACGCGTCACGGGTCATGATGTCACGCGGCTTGATGTCCTTTTCCATCAACAGGCGAATTGCGGCCCCGGCGTCGTAACATTCCTGAAGCTTGCCTGGATCTTCGGCAGGAATGGATGAACTGTAGGGAAGACTCATGCCCAACGCTTCGATTGCTGAGGACATGGTGTTGGCCGTGTACATCCCGCCGCAGGCGCCGGCTCCCGGGCAACTCTTGCGAACAATATCGTCTCGCTCTTCGTCGCTGATGGATTCTGCCAGGTACTCACCGTAAGACTGAAATGCCGAAACGATGTCCAGCTTGTCACCCTCGGCACTGCAGCCCGCCCGAATTGTGCCGCCGTAGATCATGATTGATGGTCGATTCAGTCGTCCCATCGCGATAATGCAGCCGGGCATGTTCTTGTCGCACCCCGGCAGTGAAATGTTGGCGTCGTACCATTGTCCGCCCATCACCGTTTCGATGCTGTCTGCGATCAAATCCCGCGACTGCAATGAATACGACATTCCGTCCGTGCCCATCGAAATACCATCGCTCACACCAATCGTGTTGAACCGCATTCCGATCATGTCAGCTGCGGCGACGCCCTCCTTCACTTTGGCGGCAAGATCCAGCAGGTGCATATTGCAGCAGTTGCCTTCGTACCAGACGCTGGAAATACCGACCTGTGCCTTGTTCATGTCGTCCGGCGTCATACCGGTTGCGTACAGCATCGCCTGAGAGGCTCCCTGCGAACGAGGTTGTGTGATTCGGCTGCTGTACTTGTTGAGTTCTGTCATTTTTGCGGAATCGAATCAGTGAAAATGTGGAAATTGATCGAAGCTGTCAGTGGTTGCAGATTGCGGCAGCAGTGCACCAAAACCAAGCCTCGCTGAAATCCCGTCGTAGGCACGGGCACTCAACGGGGGCGGCAGACCAAATCAGCGGAATGAACCGGGGCACGTCCGGCCCGCGTGACGATGTCAACGCGCCGCTGCGACCACGGAATTACTGAATCATACCGCACATCGCGTCGATTCTCGACCGTGTCGACGCGGAAATCGCAGCTTGCCGCGGCTTCCACTGACTCCGAAAGTGCACGAAATGCCTACTCTTCCTCACCCGCATCCCGCTGCGGTGCCTTGTCAGCGTCCAAACCGTACTCAAGCAGTGTTTCCATCGAAATATGCTCAATGGCAGACATATGGGTCGCTTCGAGCAGAAGTTTCGGAGCGACTGAAGCGTCCAGGGCTTCCAGCCATCGCGGCAGACAGAGGCACCAGCGGTCGCCCGGTTGCAGGCCCGGAAACTTATATTCCGGCTGGGGCGTGGAAAGATCATTTCCCGCACTCCTGGAGAATTCCAGAAACTCGGCCGTCATTTCTGCGCAGACAGTGTGCATTCCCTTGTCGTCACCGCATGTATCGCACGTTCCGGTTCTGAAGAATCCCGTAACCGGATCCATGGAGCAACTGATCAGGTCACCTCCAAAAACGTTCTTCGCCATCAATGAAACTCCGGTCAGGGCATTTGACTGATCTTTAGATCAGTTTACTTATTGTCGTAGACGATTCCGGCTCGCGGGAGTAACGAAACTGCTATCGAAAAGCACTCTTCGCAGCCACAAGTCAGCGCAATACGCTGTAGACAGGATTTGGGGGCCAACCTACGTCCTGCGACTAAGGAGGTTCTGCTTGTCCTGCGTGCGGTTTTGATTTCAGGCGATCTGTCTATTTGTTGTGACGACCGGTCATCGTCGACGTATCCTCCATGCTGCACTTTAGCGACCAGGGCGGCCGAATCCAGCAGTCAATGTCGTGGTCGCGTTCCGGCCGTCGTATCAACATCAATATCTGCGGCACAGAATCCGACGCTATCGTGAGACGAATGGGACTTTGCCGCAGACAGAAACAATGTGGAATTACAGGAAATGTAGGTCGCCATCGTCGAACGTCGGCGAAGCGGTGGGATTACTCCGTTCGACTCGGGCACGAATCCGTCTCCCGAAGGTAATCGTCAAACGGTTGCATCCGTGCGACAGATCATTCATGCTTCTACCGGTCGAACAGAACGATTTGCCACAGAAACATTGTAAAAAAACTAACGCCTGGAGAATCCACCCGTGAAATATGGCATGAACCTGCTGCTCTGGAATTCTGAGATCACCGAGGAACACTTCCCCGTGATCGAGCAGCTCAGGGCAATCGGATACGATGGTGTTGAATTGCCAATGTTCAATCTTGATGGTGACAACTTCAAGAAGCTGGGGACGAAACTGGCTGAATTGGAACTCGGCGCCACAGCCGTCACTGTCTGCACGCCTGAAGCTAATCCGATTGATCCGGACGTCGCCGTTCGCCAAGCCGGCCTGAACCATCTGAAACAGGCCATTGACATGTGTGCGTTGGCCGGAGCCACTCATCTGTGCGGTCCGATTCATTCGGCACTCGGGGAATTCTCCGGCGGGGGACGCACTGACGACGAATGGAATTGGGGCAAGGAAACACTGGAAAAAGCGGCGGATTACGGCAAAGCGAACAACGTCACCCTGGTTGTTGAATATCTAAATCGCTTTGAATGTTATTTCTTGAACTGTGCCGAGGACGCCGGTCGCTTTTGTCGAGAAGTCGGACATTCCCATTTGAAGACGATGTATGACACTTTTCACGCCAACATCGAAGAAAAATCCATCACCAACGCGGTGAAAGCGTGCGCTGACCAGATGGTTCACGTTCACATTTCAGAAAACGACCGTTCCACACCTGGACAGGGCGGCGTTAACTGGGACGAATCGTTTGCGGCACTGAAAGAAGTCGGGTACAGCGATGGCTACCTGATGATTGAGGCGTTCGGCCTGGCATTGCCGGATCTCGCAGCGGCGACCCGCATCTGGCGAAAGATGTTCGACACGGAACTCAAGCTGGCAGAAGACGGCCTGAACTTCATGAAAAGCCGCTGGGAAAGTTAGTACGGAATCACGCATCGAGCGAATTCCGAACAGAAGACGTTGAATCCTGCGACTGAAAACATGCACACCCAATCGTAGCTCTCTCAGGTGCGCTTCGGCCACCAAACAGTCGCGAGAAAACGGTGTGCTGCGCTCGCATTTGTCAATTCTCAACATCCACACCACATAAAATCCGTGGCGCAAAGGCAAACACCAATGAAAAGTATCCTATGTGGTCTGCTGGCTCTCTCACTGCCCTGTCTGTCATTGGCTCAGGACAAGAAGGAGGCGTTTCTGACACCGGAGACTGCTGGTCCGGATTTTGATATCCAGGGCGAATACTCCGGAACGGTCGGCGGGGATGACAATCAGACCAGGATCGGCGTACAGGTCATCGCCCTGGGCGGCGGAAAATTTCGCACCGTCGGATACATCGGTGGCCTGCCAGGCGACGGCTGGGACGGCACCGCGGAGAAACGGATACCGGGTTCCGGGCAAATGGAAGGCGATGTGTGCATCGTCAAGGCCGACAACGTGGACAGCAAAGGGCGCGGCGAAATCAAGGAAGGAAACCTGACGCTGTACAGCGGAGAAAATGTCAAAGTCGCGGAGTTCCCCAAGGTGCTGAGAGAAAGCACGACCATCGGAAAAGCGGCGCCTAAAGCAGCCGTCGTACTATTCGACGGAACAACCGCTGACCACTTCAAAGATGGCCGCATGTCGGAAGACAAGTTATTGATGGAGGGAGTCACCAGCAAACAGTTATTCAGCAGTTACAAACTGCACCTGGAGTTCATGCTGTCTTTCATGCCGCACGCCAGCGGGCAGGGGCGAGCCAACAGTGGGTGCTACCAGCAGGGACGCTACGAAGTGCAGATTCTGGATTCGTTTGGGCTGGAGGGCAAAAACAACGAATGTGGCGGCGTCTATGAAATCGCGGATCCGACTGTCAACATGTGCTTTCCACCACTTTCATGGCAGACCTACGACATCGAATTCCATGCCGCCAATTTCGATGACGAAGGCAGGAAACAGGAGAATGCATGGATGACCGTAAAGCACAACGGCGTCGTCGTGCATGACAAATTGGAATTGCCCGGAGGCACGCGTGCGGCTCCTGTGAAAGAAGGCCCTGAGGATGGTCCAATCTATCTTCAGAACCACGGCAATCCCATTCGCTTTCGCAACATCTGGCTGGTGCCGATCGCAGACTGATCTGATGCCGGCCTGAAAAGACGTACGTTTCCAAATCAAGCCCACGCCCCTCCCCGCAACCCATCCATGCCTGCACACCTACACGTTCTGACGGCGGTCTGCATTGCCGCCTGCTGTTCAGCTGTTCCCGCTCAGGAACGCACTGAAGCTCCCGGTCCGCCGACGGAAGACGACTATTACAGGTTGCTGCGTTTTGAAATTCCCGCAACGATGAACCTGGAGGCCGGTGCGATCGAGGTGATGCCGAATGGAACTCTGGCCGTGGGAACACGACGCGGGGACATATACGCCGTGCACAACGCATGGAGCGATGATCCGGCCGGCGCCGAATTTGAACTGTTCGCGTCCGGGCTGCATGAAGTCCTGGGCCTGTCATGGCACGACGGCTGGTTGTACGTAACTCAGCGGTGCGAGGTGAGCCGCATAAGGGATTCGGACGAAGACGGCGTGGCTGACGAGTTTGAAACCTTCAATGATGACTGGGGCATCAACGGTGACTATCACGAGTACGCTTTTGGCTCACCGTTTGACGACGAAGGCAATATGTGGGCCGTTCTGTGTCTGACCGGCTCCTTCAACAGCGACTCAAAATATCGTGGCTGGTGCCTGCGCATTAATCGTGATGGAAAATCGGTCCCCACCTGCAGCGGCATCCGTTCACCGGGCGGCATTGGTTTCAATTCCGTACAGGACGTCTTCTACACGGACAATCAGGGGCCATGGAATGGCACATGCAGTCTCAAATGGCTTCGACCGTCTTCCTTCCAGGGTCACCCGGGCGGATTCAAATGGTTCGATGATCCGGCCGCAGCCGAGTCCCTGGGTTCGCGTCCGGCAGAACCCGTCAGCGGTAGCCGCATCATGACTGAAGCGGACAGAATTCCGGAATATGAACCACCCGCCATTCTGTTTCCGTACAAGAAGATGGGACAGTCCGCCAGTGGAGTTGCCTGCGACATCACGGATGGCCGTTTTGGTCCGTTTGTTGAGCAGATATTCGTCGGCGACCAGACCTTTAGCACCGTGATGAGGTGTTTTCTGGAGAAAGTCGACGGGCATTACCAGGGCGCATGTTTCCCGTTTCGTGAAGGCTTCGGGTCCGGCACTCTGTCAGTGCGTCTGACAGATGACGGATCAATGTTCGTCGGAGGAACGAATCGAGGCTGGGGTTCCCGCGGCACCAAACCGTTTGCGCTGGAGCGATTGGTGTGGACAGGGACCACCCCGTTTGAGATGCACGAGATGCGGGCAAAGCCAGACGGCTTCGAAGTCACATTTACGAAGCCCGTCAACGTGTCAACCGCCAGCGATCCCAGGTCTTACACGCTGCAAACGTACACATATGTCTTCCAGTCATCATATGGCAGTCCCGAAGTCGACCACACGACTCCCACAATCACGTCAGTTGATGTCGCTGCCGACGGCATGTCCGCTCGCCTCCGCATCGACGGTCTGCAGCGTGGGCACGTCCATGAGCTGTCGGCCACCGAGGTCCGATCGGCCGAGGGACACCCACTTCTGCATGCAGATGCCTACTACACACTGAACTACATGCCTGCGGCTTCGAACTAAGAACAGTTCATTCGGCATTCAGCGGCATGTCGAGCGACCGCCACAGGTACCACGACGCGACGCTGCGATGCGGCGCCCAGTTTTCAGCGATGGCTTCAAGCTGTTCAGTCGGCGGTTTGACAGCAAGTCCGTACAATGCCCGCATCGCGTTCTTCAGACCCAGATCGTCCGGCGCAAAGATGTCCGGACGCCCAAGCCCGGACAGCAGGAACATTTGAGCCGTCCAGCGGCCAACTCCCTTGACCTCCGTCAATTCTGCAATGACCGCTTCGTCAGGAATCCTGGCCAGCCGACGAAAATTGACCGTACCAGCCAGCACGTGGCCGGTCAGATTACGAAGGTATCCACGTTTTTGCTGAGAAATCCCGACCGACTGCAACTGATCATCTGACAACCGATCGATGCCGGCCGCAGACAGACGTTCGCCAGGAAGCAATCGTTGAAGGCGTCGACGAATTGTCCGCGCCGCCTGTACGGAAATCTGCTGTGACAGAATCGAACGAGCTAACACGTCAAAACGCCCGCCGCGTCGCGTCAGCTGGCAGTGACCGACTCTGCGAATGACGTCAGCCATCGTGGAGTCCTGACGGCGCAAGTAGCTAACGGCCGCAGCATGTGGCTGACGGTTTCCGGATGCATCGACTCCCGCTATCTTTATCGGACTGCGAACCCTCACACCGTCATTGGAGCCGTCCTGTGCGACCATTTCTGTACGCTTTCGTTCTTCTTGCGACGCTTCACAATAATCTGCTGGCCACAGAATCAGAACGCCCAAATATGCTGCTGATTCTGGCAGACGATCTTGGCTATGGAGACCTGGCCTGCCGTGGTGCGCAGGACATGCGCACGCCGAATCTGGACCAACTGTTTGCTCAGGGGATGGAGTTTACAAACTTTTATGCCAACTGTCCGGTGTGTTCGCCAACTCGTGCCGCCCTGCTGAGCGGCCGGTATCAGGAATTGGTCGGTGTTCCCGGCGTCATACGCACTCATCCGGATAACAACTGGGGATACCTGAATCCGAAGGCCACGATGCTGCCACGGATTGCACAGGACAACGGTTATCACACGGCGATTGTGGGCAAGTGGCATCTGGGACTGGAGTCACCAAACACACCGACCGAGCGCGGTTTCGATCACCTGCACGGATTTCTGGGCGACATGATGGATGACTATTACAACCATCGCCGCCACGGCAACAACTATATGTACCATGACAAAACAGAGATCGACCCGAAAGGTCACGCCACCGACCTGTTCAGCCAATGGTCGATCGACTACCTGAACAGCCGCAGGGGAAACGAACAACCATTCCTGCTGTACCTGGCCTACAACGCACCCCACACGCCCATTCAACCGCCGGAAGACTGGGAACAGAAAGTTCTGCAACGAGAATCCGGCATTGATCCTCAACGAGCGAAACTGGTGGCGTTGATTGAGCACATGGACGACGGAATCGGCAAAGTTCTGTCTGCATTGAGACAAAATGGACAGTCGAAAAACACCATTGTCGTCTTCACGTCAGACAACGGAGGGCAACTTAATGTCGGTGCCAACAACGGGCTACTGCGAGACGGCAAGCAGAGCGTATACGAAGGCGGCCTAAAGGTTCCCACCGCCGTTGCCTGGCCAGGAAAGATCGCCCCAGGCACGCAAACAACGTTTACGGGCATGTCGATGGACATCCTGCCTACATTGTTTCAGGCAGCCGGGATTGCAATCAAACATCCGATTGAAGGCCGCAGTTTCCTGCCGATCCTGAACGGAAAAAAGCAGGACCCGCTGAGAACACAATTATTCTTCTGCCGACGCGAAGGAGGTTTGCGATATGGAGGCAAAACGATTGAAGCAGTAATTGAATACCCGTGGAAGCTGCTGCACAACTCACCCTGGGAACCGTTGGAGCTGTACAATCTGCAGGCCGATCCGCAGGAGGCAAATAATCTTGCCGACACGAACAAAGGAATGGTCAACCGCATGAACGCAGCCATGAGACTGCAACTGCAGAAAGGCGGACGGATTCCGTGGCAACGTCCATCAAATTGAACAGGAAAGTGGCGTTGTTCAGTCAGAGCGGCCAGAGTTATAAACAAGACTGAGCAATACAAGCTCGAAACGCTGCCGAGTGGGTCTCGTACTCTTAAGAAAAACAGCCGCGTCAGGAGCCAGTATCGTCTACCGCCCCGAGCTGCCGCCAAACACCAACTCCAATTGCTGCTTCTCGCGCAGGCGCCGCGACCGAATCTGAATCGTGTCTCGCACGAGTCTCCGAGCGCCCGGCACCGCGACTCCCAATTGAATCCTGTTCGATCGCACCTTGACCGATTCACTACCAGTCCGGATTCGATGCTTCACATTCTCGTCGGTATAGAACGACGAGTTTCTTTGATTGGCGTCGAATGGAATGGACTGAGTGTACCCGTCTGTCCCTTTCACCGTTCCGCTCAAGTCGTTGATTCGGTAGCCCTTCACAGCCTTTGGCAGTCGCACTTCAATGATGATCAAGTATGGCTTTCCGACTTCCGGGATCTCCGGTTCAGTCCAGGCAGTAAAACTACCCTTCGTCACCGCCAATCCTGATTCCGGCAACTTAAACAGGAAGCCACCACCGCCCGTGTCGTCGTTGGCATCCTTCGAACTCAGCATCGATGGCAGCATGTCGGCGGCAGCCGTGTCGATCAGCCCGTTCTCCACGGCTTTCAGATTGCTGGAAATCCGTTCGATGTTGGACTGACCATCATTGGTGCCCATGCTGAGTTCCGGAACAATCTCCAACCTGGGATTCTCATCCTGGACAGTCATATCATCCAGACTTGCTCGGATCACGAACGAGGCATCGTCATTAAAGAGAATCGGGCCAAAGTACGCGAACAGGACGAATGCAATGCCGAATGCGACGGAATGCAGCAACACCGACAGATAGTATCCGACCGCCGTCCCCCCGCGCAAAATGCCGAACCGTTGGTGATTTTCGCCAACCGTCCGCTCATCGGAGAGGCTGTCGCTTTCATCAGAGACGCTGTCGCTGGCAAGCTTCGCCGCATCCGGTTGATCAACTGCCCGACCTTGATCTGCAGCAGCGAGGTTGAGATGTGCAAGAGACATGCTTAAACGCCTGATTTCTAAACCGACATTTGTTGCTTCGGCAGCAACAAAGAGGCGGCTCAACTGGTTTCCCAACTGATTGTAGCGGCACTGTTCGTGCAAAGTCGACCTGCGAAATCTGACCGCCCCGACAGCGTATATGGTCAAAGTTACGCAGTCCCAATGGAATTCCTGTTCCGCTGAGATCGTCCCGAATCTGCCACAGAATGCCCTTGGACCGTTCCTGCTGCACGAAACGACAGCGAAATCGGGGGGGAAAACGAAGCCAACAAGTCTCGCACAACCCCCTGAACTATCTAAACGGTTTTATCCAAGAAGTTCCTGTGACTGTTTCCCCGTGTTTTCGAACTGGACGAAACTCAAATTCCGGGCCATCGATTTGATGACCTCCCATTGCCATGCGGCTACGATTCGCCCAGAATTCGCAGCAGAAAAGGTTTTTCAGTTTTCAAGGCAGTAAGACTTCGTGACCGAATCAGGGAAGACGCCAATTCTACAAAGAAGGGACCGTTGGGGTCATGGCGCCTCTTTGTGGATCGTAGCGATCGTCGTTTTTTTACTGCCTTTGATGGTTTGGTCACTGAAAGGGCTCCGGCTGCACAACGATGTGGCGGGCTGGCTGCCCAAGAACGACCCCCAAGCGCGGATCCTTGCGTGGTATGAAGGCCTGTTTCCCTCGAAAGACCGCATTCTGGTTGCGTGGGATAGTGCCTCGCTGACAGATCCACGGCTCAAGCTGCTTAAAGAGCGTCTGGAAGGGGTCCCTGTCAATGGTGGCGAAGTTGAAGGTGGTTCGCCTTACGTCAGCGAAGTCACTCTGCCGTCCGATGTGCTGATCCGAATGCTCGGGAAGAACATTCCGTTCGACGACGCTTTGGATCGGATTGACGGCGTCCTGTCCGGAAAAGGACCACTGAAGATTCGATTCACGGATGCCGGACGCAGTCGTGGCGACTACATGCACCAGGAAATCCTGCGGCTGGCGAACGAAGAATTTGGCTTGCACGCAGCCGTGGAACACAAAGAACTGGTACTACCATCGTCAGCAGGACTTCTGTTGGAAGACACTGGCGGCTGGCGGCTGCATGAGGAACTGGAAGCGTACGTTCAGGCCCAGCCGAATTTCGATCTGCAACTATCGTGGCCCGAGATGCATTCGGCTGCCGGACAATTGGATGCGTTTCGCACAGCGCTATTGGACATGGAAGCTCCGGGGGCCGGATCACAGACTGCCGGAAAGCCGTGCATCGAAGAATGCTTTGTCACTCCGGGATCATTGGCAGCTGTTTCCGTATCACTTTCGCCAGCAGGCGTGGCGGATAAACGTGCCGCGGTTGCCGCGGTCAGACAGGCGGTCGAATCCGTCGGTGTCCCCGCCGAGACAGTGCGAATGGGCGGACAGCCGGTCGTCAATGTGGCGTTGAACCAAGCGGTTGCAGACGCCGCATGGAATAAGGACCAGCCTGCCTGGAACCTGCCGAAGAGCTCACCGATTGCGCTCTCTGCATTAGTCAGCATTTTCCTGTCCTTTGTCATGTTGCGCAGCTTCCGTCTGGCAACTCTGGTGCAGGCAGTCTCATTCCTGACTGTCATTATTGCCGTGGCCATCGTTCCGCTGACCGGTACCAGTATGAACATGGTACTGATCGTGATGCCGACGCTCCTGATCGTCCTGACGACATCCGCAGCCATTCACCTTGCCAACTACTGGAAGCATTGCGGCGATTCCGCGCCTGGCGGGTCCGTCTTCCGTGCCGCTAAAACGGCGTGGCTGCCGTGCGCTCTGGCCAGCGGAACGACGGCCATCGGACTGGCGTCGTTACTCGCCAGTAACCTTGTGCCAGTGCGTGACTTTGGAATTTACTCCGCCATCGGCTGCATCATTTCCTTCGTCATCGTGTTGTATGTGCTGCCCTCTCTAATGCTGTATTGGCCCAAATCTCCGCCTCCGGCTGAGGAACTTGAGACCGAAAACTGGAATCGTTTCGGCGTCTGGATTGCTCGGAATCGACACTTGGTATCTGCAAGCTGTGTGCTGGCAACCGTGGCGGCGGGCTGGGGATTGCGGCACTTTGACACTGAAACGAAAGTGATTCGCTATTTCCCGACAGAATCGCGGCTTGTTCAGGACTACGTATTCCTGGAGGACAAGCTGTCCGGCGTCATTTCGATCGACACAATCGTAAAGTTTGACCAGCAGGCCCGACAGAAATTGCCCTTCATCGACCGAGCTCGTCTGGTCAGAGATCTGCAACAGGACGTACGGCAGCATCCTGAAATCAGCGGAGTGTTGTCATTGGCATCATTTCTGGACCTGCGGGAGGCCGACACCGAGGACATGACGTTCTTCGAGCGGCAGAAAGTGAAACGAACGCAAGCAGCCCTTGAGCGAAAAATTCACGGGCGCGTGACCGCCGAGGGTCGGGACAATGACGAGATCGCATCTTTGTTAGCGCTACCCGATTATTCCACAGATTGGCTCGACGACGGTGATGCATTACTGAATCGAAAGGGAGACGAAGTCTGGCGGGTGACAGCTCAGACATCAGCACTGTCCAGCATCGACCTGGGCGTACTGACATCAGAAATTGATGCTATTGCCGGGGACCATCTATCAAAGATTGGCAGTCCCTACACCGGGCACGTCGTTACGGGACTGATTCCCGTTTTTCTGCGCACTCAGGAGGCCGTCCTTGAAAGTCTGATCCGCAGCTTCGGAATGGCGTTTGTTGTTATCGCGATAGTCATGATGGTTGTCCTCCGCAGTCCCACGGCGGGTGTCTTCACCATGCTGCCGAATCTGATGCCCGTAGTTCTGGTGTTCGGTTTATTGTCGTGGATGCGGCTGAAGGTTGACATCGGTACCATGATCACCGCGTCTGTCGCCCTTGGGATCGCCGTCGACGGAACTCTTCATCTGTTGACCTGGTTTCAGGAACTGGTGCGACGCGGCATGCCGGTGGAACGCGCTGTCGGAAAAGCACTGGAACACTGCGGGCCGGCAATGTGGCAGACCAGTGCCGCTGTCGGACTGGGTATGCTGGCACTGTTGCCCGCCGATCTGCTACTGGTCAGTCGCTTTGGCTGGATCATGGCGGCTTTGATTTTCGCGGCTCTGGTGGCTGACGTGATCTTCCTGCCGGCACTTCTGGGCGGACTGCTTGGCCGTTTAATTCAACGAGCGACATGCAGGCATGCTGCACTCGCTGACAGCGCTGTTCGGACGGTCGGAATTGCGAAGACTGCGCACAGCCAGTCCGATACATCGGCGAATACGGGCCATGACAAATTGCCGGTGCGGCCGTTGAAGGATGTCAGTTAACGGGCATCTGTGCCGGAAGTCTGCAGGAATTCGTGCATTTCGAATGAATCCCCTCTTTGAACTGCTGAGTCCTCTGCCTACAGTCTGTTTTATGCGGTCGCTTGGTTGTGACCGCAACCCGTGCTTGAACCGCTAGAATTGTCGAATTTGAAATGGTGAATGAATACGTTGAACCGCTGGGACTGCGGATTCTGATTCGCAAGGATGAAGCTCGTCAGGAAACCCGTGGTGGCATCGTCCTGCCCGAGACTTCCGAGATTCCAACGATTACCGGTCGTGTTGTCGAAATCAGCGTACAGATTGATCGCGATGACGACTTTCCCATCCGAAAATACGACAAAGTGCTGTTTCACCCGAAGAACGCCATCCCCGTCGATTTTGAGTCGGACAATCTGCTGTATGTGGTCCCCGTCGAAGACGTTGTCGCCATCTTCCGAAAGCCACCAAAGGGCAGTTCCCCAGTGGAATCGTTGTCGGACGTCAATGACAATGACGAAGACAACGACAAAGACGAATAATGGACGGCTCAGAACTTGAGCCATTCCCTCCGAGAAGTCTGAATGATTCGCCGGTTTCTGGACAACTACCTGCCGCGTCACCGAAATCGGATTAATCAGGCCCTGCACCTGGTGGGCGTTCCATTGTCGTTCATCGTCGCTCCCGTGGCCGCGATTGCCGGTGCTGCATGGTATTGGCACGCCGGTTGTTTCGTTATCGGCTACCTTTTGCAATTTGCCGGTCATGCCGTTGAAGGCAATGATGCCGGTGAGGTTGTCTTTGTGAAGAAGAAGCTTGGTCTGCCCTGTGACGAGTATGCTTCGGGCACGTCTTCTTCAAGTAATGCAGAATCGTCCGACGATACGAATTCTGCCGGCACCTGACTGATGTGCCGTTCGCACTGAACACACCGGTTAGGTCGCAGAGTTTCAGCGCGACCTGCGCCCCCAAACCATTGAGACAGGGAAGTCTCGTGAATAACAATCGTTCAACCCTTCGGCGCAACGCGCATCATGCGCCTTCGCGTTTACTGCTGACAGCGTCGGTTTTGCTGCTGGTTGTGTCGGGCTGTTCTGCCCGCAAGGCGAAACTCTGCGATCTGCAATACTGTGACGACGTATCAGGCGTAACACACTATCGCGGGTACAGCAGCGCCATTGAATATCCGTGTCTGGACAATCAGACGGCTCACTCAGTCGCCGTCAGCCTTGAACCGCGCAGCCTTTCCCGTCGCGTTGATGATGAACCGCGGGATCTTTCCCTGCACGAAGCCATCCGGTCAGCGCTTGCAAATAATGATGTTATTGAATTAGGTGGCGGCAGTGCAAAAGCATCACTTCGCAGCCCGGGTGGTGTATCTACGGTGTACGACCCGGGAATCCAGCAGAGTGGCGTCCTGTTCGGTCGAGGCCGAGGTGTGGAAGCCGCGTTAGCAGATTTTGACACTACGTTTAATACGTCAATGCTCTGGGGACGAAGCCGCACCTCGCCAACCGGTACGGCACCTGAAAGCGGAGGCTTCGCATCGGGGCTTTCCAAACGGTTTGCATCCGGCTCGACGTTGTCACTGAATCACAACTGGAATTACACGTCGCCTGCCACCGACAAGTACTTCGGAACTATTGGAGCCTCTTATCGGCAGCCTTTACTGGCCGCCAGCGGTGTTGAATTTACTCGAATCGCCGGCCCCGTGAATCGGGCCTTTGGACCGATCACCGGTGTGAGCCAGGGCGTGCTAATTGCTCGAATCAGCGCTGACCTCTCGTTGGCGGATTTTGAGGCCGCGGTTCGCAACGCGACCCTCGACGTTGAGAACGCTTACTGGGATCTGAATTTCGCCTACCGATCGTACGACACCGCAGTAGTGGCCCACCAGAGTGCGTTTCAGACATGGCGAGAATCCCAGGACAGACTGGAGGTCGGAGTGTTGAAACCTGCAGACGAACTTCAGGCCAGAGACCGACTGTATGAAACGAAGTCCGGCGTCGAAACGTCCCTGAATGCGTTGTACAAAGCGGAAACCGAAGTGCGGCGACTGGCAGGGCTACCGATGAATGACGGTACTGTACTGCGGCCCACTGATGAGCCAGCGATTTCCGAGTTCGTTCCGGACTGGAAGGGCAGCCTGAGCGAGGGTTTAACTCATCGTGTAGAATTGCGACGTCAAAAATGGAGTATCAAGAGTCTGCAGCTGCAGCTGATTGCAGCAAAAAGTCTGGTTCGACCCCGCCTGGATTTCGTGAGCAGTTACAACGTCAACGGTCTCGGCGACCCGCTGATTACGAAGAATGGCGGCGCCAGCGGCTTCGGTTCGCTCACTCACGATCACCTGGAATCATGGACGATGGGCGTTGAAATGAGCGTCCCACTAGGGTTTCGTCTGGCTCGCAGCCAGGTCAGAAACCTTGAACTGCAACTGACTCGAGACACCGCGATACTGGCATCGCAGGAACGCAATATTGCCCACGACATCGCGACCGCCATTCAGGATGTGACGTCGGCTTATGCGGCGGCGCAATCCAACCGCAAACGTCTGGAAGCGGCCGACAGACGCGTGATGCTGCTCAAAGAGGAGCACGCCGTCGGCACGCTAACCCTGGATCTTGTCCTGCGTGCCCAATCCAGCCTGGCAGACGCGGAAAATGCCTACTACCAGCAACTGGTGAACTACAACAAAGCGATCGCAGCATTGCACCTTGCCAAGGGCACGTCGCTGAACAACAACGGAATCTTTCTGGCCGAAGGCCGATGGTGTCCGGAAGCATACTGCGACGCCATGGTGCGTGCCGGTGCCAGAACTCACGCCAAAGATGCTCCGCACCTGACCACCGAACCGCGTGAGTTCGTTTCTCCCGGGCCGGCTGGGTCAGTCGACCTGTACCCCCAGGAATCACCAACTACTGAAACGGGAACTCAGCTGCCCCCTGTAACCGAGGAAACGCGGCCGTCAGAGGCAATCCCCGCTGTGCCGCGCGGGTACGACGAATAACCGAACGCCGGACTGTGTCTGACACGAATGCCAACGCTTCGCAACCAGGACTACTCGCCAACGTCCAGACTTCTGATCTCTTCTGCGTTCAGCTGATTGGTACGACGATAGTACTCAAAGCGTTTGCCCACGAGTTTATTGAACTGACTGTCAAGGCTCACTCTGTGATTGACGGTCACGGACCCCCGACCTTCCGCCCGTAGAATGAATTGTTCCTTGGAGTGGTCGTAGGTGATGACGTCAGCAGTGCCGGAGATCGTTTGAGACTCCAGCCGCGCGTTTTCTTTGGCGACGATCGCAAACGAATCTGATTCAGATTCCGCCAGTGGCACGGCACTGATCGTCAATTCCTCTGCACTCAGGATGCCGGCACGTTCCGGTAGCTGAGCCGTCGCAATGTTGTCAAAGTCAATTTTCTCGTCAACGCGTCGCACTGGTGCAACGACTGCTTCGACATGATGAGACAATGTGGCCTCCTGCCGATGGAGGTTCCCCCTGATGTCGCCGATGAATTCGGCCTTCATGAACACGAACGCCGTTTCGTGAGTCTGCGCGGGCGTGTTTGCTCGGGCAGTGACAGGCGACGAACCCTGCAATTGTCCGTTTCGATCGGGACTTATCGAGCTCACGAATCCCCGGCCAATTGCCGTAAAATCGCCGGTTGTGAGATTGACGGTCAGGTCTGCAAATTCCGCGTTGTGTCGGGCACTGGTGACACCTTTCGCGAATTGCTCGATATTCACAACCACGTGGCTTTGGCATTCAATGCGTTCAATCGGTCCGGACGCCGAAGAATCATCGCTGGCCGTTTGAACCGCCAGAAAACTGCCTTCCGTTGTCTGCTGCCCCAGCGCAATGTCGCGGTCGAAATACACGTCCAGTCCCGAACAGGTCACTTCCATATGCTGTGTTTTTCCATCGCTCATAATCACTCGAATGTTGCCAACGAAGTGTGCTCGACGATTCTGGAACTCCATATGATCACTCCAGAAGATGTCAATCGGGGTCGGTTGCAACAGCGGTCGTCCGTCAAATCCCTTGTCCGTAAGCAGACGAATCCGACCACTACCGACAACTTTGGCCTGTCGTGAGAGTTCCTCCAGATCAATGCGGGGCCCTTCCAGTGTGTCGGTCAGACGTTCGACTTTTGCCGGATCCCCGAACAGCTGCACCTCGCGGTTGTCGTTGAGTCCCTCCGCGGCAAACAGTTGATTACCACTGGCGGTAAAACTGTCCTCCGCGTTCTCCGCCCGACGCTCAACTCTGACACCGCCCTTTAGCCAGAGGTTATGAAATTGAACTTCGCGGTCTTCCGATTCCTCGCTGATCATCACAATTGCGTCAAGAGTGTCTGACACAAACGCCACGCGATCCTTCGCACTGGCACGGTCTGTGCTTGACAGCGACGCAGGCGTTGTTCGTCTGCTTTCCGAAACGGCCCTGACGCCACCTGCTCGCTCACCCTCTTCGGGCTTTGTGCGAATCATGTCTTCGAACCGAACGGTAAGCCTCTCACGCAGGCGACCGCTGGTGTCGGGAGAAATCAGCACAACATTCTCCGTGGCAGTCAGCACTTCCGGCCTCAGGCTACCGAGATCGAATGTTGAATCGGATGGCGGCTTTGAAACCGGCCCAACAATACCCGAGGAGCGTTGCGACCGCTCTTCTGCGTCAGTCCGCACAACGGATTTCGCGAGCCTCATGGCAATGGCGCCCGCCGACAACCTGAAGCCAGCCTCCGGTTGGGCGACCGATGCCCCCTCTTTCAGCGTGACAATTCGAGTCAGGCCATCTGCCCCCAATTGCAGAGTCATTGACTGTCGCCATGTCGCTGTGAAGGCTCCGCCTTTTTTCTCCTTTGTTGCCGCGCCGACGCGCTGCTCATCAGAGGACGGTGATGGAGGTTTTGCTGACAGATTGCCGGTTCCCAGGCATTCAACACGCTGAATTGCACCATCGGCATTATGCAGAATGCGAATACGCGGCACGATAAGGCGTGCACCGTCCTGCCTCACTTCAACAAAATTCTGACGCCCCGTGTGGTCCATCCTGGTGTTCTTGATGTCGATCAGCCTTTCATCGACTGCGTACCGCAGATCGTTGGCAAGCACGGTGAGATTGTGTTCCGGGGAGTAGAAGGCGACCTGTTTTCCCCAGGCGGTAATATTCTCCAGATGCAGGCGGTCGTCGATTGGCATTCCCGGTTCGTTCGGAACCTCGTTGCGGAACTGCAGCTTCAATTCCGGACAGACCAATTGATCCACACTGTCGTCAGCGTTGAATCTGCGGACCCACACTTCCTCGTCCCGCTTGATCGGTCTGTCGAAGGATGAACTCTGCGTTTCAGGATGGGCAGAAATCCCCTGAAAGACGCCGGTCATCGTGGTAAAATCATATTTAAATCCCTGGGCGGCAGAGATTTTCAGCTTAAGTTCTTCATCACCAGCTCGTTGCCCCGGCAGGGAGAAATCGCAGTCGACTCTTCCATTCAGCACGATCTCGCTGATGTTCGTGACATTCGCCAGACCGTCTTCGGTGTCACTCTGCAGGTACACGTCGATTCCGCTGCTGGCGTAACCTTTGTGTCCTTCCCACGCAAAGTAGACCTTATCGCTGCTCCACAGCTTCATGGAATCTTCTGACAGGTGAAGGGTCGGCACGCTGATCTTCAGACCACGTGGCCCACGAATCCGCACCCCTCCGGCCAGGCGACCTCCAGTAATGCGTCCCAGATCCATATCCAGCAGTGAAAACTGTCTGGAATGTTGCAGCTGTGCAGAATTCGCGACAAGCCTGACGGGGACATCTTCAGATTCACCATTCCACAACATCGCGATCGGTCGAAAATCAACGGTCGGACTCTGTTTCGGCGCGTCAATCAGATCATATTTTTGAAAGTAAACGTATCGCCCGCCGTGCCTGAAGTGCATGGCGCTTTTTGACACCCATTGATCCAGAGGAAACCACTTCGATGCGATCCGGCGAAATTCAGGCTCGTCATCGCTGGTCTCCAACTGGGTAAACGTTCGTTTTTCCCGTTCCACCTCAAGAAATGGTGAAGTCGCCAAGCGAAAAACCACGTACACAGCCACTAAAGCGATGGTGGAGGCCACGCTCAAAACAAATCTGTTTTTGGTGTTGTAGATTTTCATGCAACGTCGTTGCCGCAACAAGGACGGCCTGCTTCTGACCTAAGCCGATCTGCTTGTGGACGCCTGTACGTGTGCTGTCTTCTGTGGCGTCGTCAACGACGAAGAACAATCAAGAATGTCAGTGATGTCCAGCAGCCCCAGCGGGATGCCTGCCTCGTCGGCGACGGGCAATTCACTCAGCTTTAGTTCTGACATCAGTCGAGTTGCTTCGGCCAGCAGGACATGTGGGCCAGTCGTCGTGGGATTGATGGTCATTACCTTCGAGATTGGTTCATCGACCAGATGCTCACGGCGACATTCAAATAAACGGGCCAGATCACTGTCGGTAAAAATTCCGGATATTGATCCGCCCACACCTGTCAGAATCACAGCTCCCGAACGTCGCCCTGGTCGGCTGAGTTCGCACATTACCTGACGAACGGTGGCTGAATCCGAAGAGATCCTCAATTGGTCACCGCACCGCATCAGTTCATGAACGGGCTTAAGCCTTTGACCAAGAGTCCCGGCCGGATGCGCGGCGGCAAAGTCATCTTCCGTAAAACCTTTCGAGCGGCTTAGAATCAACGCCAGAGCATCGCCGATTGCCAGCATGGCAGTCGTACTGACGGTCGGAGCCAGTTGCAGATCCCCGGCTTCGGTGTGATGACCGATCTGCAGCACAATTTGCGATTGACGGGCAAGCGAATTCCGGTCGTCACGAGTAATCGCCACAACGGGAATGTCCAGTCTGGAAAACGTCGGCAACAGACGCAGAATTTCCTCTGAAGAACCGCTGTTGGACAATGCCAGAACGACATCGTTTGAGTCAACGCATCCCAGATCCCCGTGTACGGCTTCCGTGGGATGCAGAAATCTGGCCCGAGTGCCGATGCTGGCCATGGTCGCCACAATCTTCTGACCGATCAGACCGGCTTTGCCGACGCCGGTGACAATTACCGTTCCGGTGGAGCGATAAATCAGTCCAACCGCGTCGCAGAAACTGCTGTCCAGACTGCCTGCAAGGGCCAGGAGAGCCTCGGCTTCACGGCGAATAATAGCCTGAGCCTCACGGAGTTGATCAAATTGTTCGATCGGGATAACCGATGGATCATCATCCGTAGTGGTTCGCATCTGTTCATCCTTGAACAAGTCATAAAGACGGCGACACGCGCATCCTGCGCGGAAGACACATCTTATGCGTGCGACGTTCTGCGGGTCAATGTCGGTTATTGACGGCCACGGGCATTAAAGCGTGACGCTATCAGGACTTGCAGCATTTGCTGTCCGGCTCAGAAATTCACGCAGCTCGTCGACTGCGGCCCGCGGGCGTCGCAGTGTCCAGCCTTTTTGCCCGGGTCTTACGGCGCTGCCGCTGAATGACGCGTAATGCCCCCGGACGCAAACGCGTGAACGCGTTCCTCATCTGCACGCAGTCCCGAAAACGCTGCGCTGCGCTCAGCTCCAGAGCCTTTCTAAGCCAGTTCATCAACGTCGCAGGCATGCGTTCACGCAGTCGACGATGTCCGTTCAACGGCCAATCATATGGCCATTCCGCCCACTGTCCGGAAAACATGCGGTGAATGACCAGTCCCACCGCAAAGACGTCAGACCGCACGGATGGGCGTCCCATAGCCTGTTCCGGCGCCATATGACCGACAGTTCCCGTTCCGCATCCATGAACTGTCCGACGGGCAACTTTTGCGATCCCAAAATCAGCGAGCTTCATTAATGAACCGTCGAACATGATTATGTTGTCAGGTTTAATATCACAATGAATCACATTGCTCTGGTGTGCAAATGCGACGGCCGCGAGCAATTGGTCGCTGATCGAGAAGATCGTTTCCAGCGACATGCGTCGGGAAAGTCGATCGTCCAGCGTTTCCTTCCCCAGCGGAAACGAAATCACCAGTCTGCCATCAATGACACTGGCATCTTTGATCTGAAGAATCCCAGGATGATCAACCTTGGCGACCAATCGTGCCTCACGCCGGAAGGATTTCAGAAGCTCGCTGTCGACAAGCGTGGCATGGGGGATTTTCAGGGCGACTCGAGTGCCCATGATGGTATCCATCGCCTGAAACACCTCCGCGAATCCACCTTCGCCCAGACGTTTCTCGATCCTGTATTTGCCAAGCCGTTGACGGAGCCGCAATTTGTTCAGTGTAGACATTATTGCAATTGAGCCGGAAATCCGCGATTCTGGCCGCATAAATGCAGCGACACCTGGAACGATTGGGATTGTATCGACCATCGAACTGTTCACATGGATTCCCGGTCGCAAAATTCGCCAGACTTTGGCAGGTTTTCGGAGTTTCTGCTCTCGCGGCGGCAGAGACTTCCCGGGCAACATTGTTCGTTGCGCGAACTACAGCGACACTCCCGCCAGGTCGGGACAGCTGCCGAAGCATGCCCATGTCGATGCGTGTCGACATCGCATGGCAAAATGCACGCTCACTCCGAATCTGACGCTCCGTGGAGGGTCAGACTGAACTGTTTCTTATTGCACTTGACGTTTTTGCCGTCGAAATACGACGACAATCCGTGTCACACTCGATTTTTCGGCAAAAACTACGGTGCCCTCCTGGGCTGACAGCTGTTGTCTGTTCTGCGACACTGTGTCGCAAGCTGGATCTATCTTTCGTCCTTTACGTGGACTGGCGAATCACACGAATGACCGACCCCTCGCCTGATACTGTTCGACAGGATCAAAGTGACCTTGTTGACCGAACGCTGGGAGACTTTCGCCTGCTGCGCCGACTGGGCGTCGGCGGAATGGCAGAAGTCTACCTGGCGGAACAGATTTCATTGCGCAGATCTGTGGCGGTGAAGATTCTGCGTGAAGATGCAGTGAGCGGAAAAAACAACACTCTGCTGCAACGATTCGAACAGGAGGCACGGGCGGCTGGCGGCTTAAGTCATCCCAACATTGTCCAGGTCTTCATGATTGGCGATGGGGACGGACTGCACTACATCGTTCAGGAATATGTGCAGGGCCAGAATCTGAGTCAGTGGGTCAAACGTCACGGTCCGCCCGACTTTCTGACCGGGCTGAAGTGGATGAAAAATGTCGCAGCCGCTCTCAGAGCTGCCTCGGACGCCGGCGTTGTGCATCGCGATATCAAACCCGAAAACATCATGTTAACGCGAGGCGAGGTCGCGAAAGTTACGGATTTCGGGCTGGCTCAATTGAACGAAGTCAGCGAGAAGATGAACCTGACTCAGGACGGGACAACCATGGGCACGCCGTGGTACATGAGTCCTGAACAGATCCAGGGCGAAAAACTCGATCACCGCACAGACCAGTATTCGTTCGGCGTTACGTGCTATCACATGTTTGCCGCACAACCCCCCTTTCCGGGCAAGAACTCCGTCAGCGTCGCCATTCAGCACCTGAAGGAGGAAGCCAAACCACTGTCCCGTCATCGTCGTGATCTGCCTGAAGCGCTGTGCCAGATAATTCATCGAATGATGGAGAAGAAACCGGAGGATCGTTTTGCGACGCCGGAGGACCTGCAGAATGCGTTGGCAAACCTGGATCACGTCCCGCTGAATCCGGCGATCGCGGATACGTCCACGATTGGGGGATGGTTTCGGGCGTCATTGCCGTCGCCGATGACTACGATCGCTGCGATTCTGGTGTGTTGTGTCATCGGAATTGCAATCGGCCGAAATATTTTTCGCCCAATCGGACTGCAATTAAAGGAAGCAGAGTTCACGCGTGAAGATACAGCCACACAGCAATTCGCTCGCGCAATGTTGAATCCTGGAAATCCGGCGGCGTGGACACAGGTATTCGACAAGTTCCCGGGCACGGATGAAGCGTTGTGGGCCCGATTGCACCTTGGACTACATTATCTAACAAAGACACCGCCGGAGCCCAGGACTGCCGGTGACACGTTTCAAGAACTGATACAGCAGGCCATACTGAACCCCACTGCAAATCGGAACCTGCTGTTCCTTGCATATCTGGGGAGAGCCCTCGCTGCCGAAGACGAAGGTGACGAAAAAACCCGAGACAAACTGGTGCAAACGACGCTTGCGACCGAATTCGCATCAGAAATGTCGGAGGCAGACGTGCAGGGACCGGATACTCTGCAGGAGTATCGTGACCGCCTGAAAGAAGCCCTCGGAATCTAAATCTGTTCCGATTGCGCAACATGGGTCAGCCGCGGAAGCCGAATCGCTTTCGAAGGAGATAATGTCTGCGTTGGCACTGACGCGTCGCGGGAATCTCAACAGGCAAACTTCGGCAGAGTTTGCCATTCACCGTCCTGACACCCGGTCGCACTGACGATCAAGACACATGCCGAGACGTGGAAGCCCCGTTTTTTGCGTACAAACTCGCCCAGAAGTCTCCTGACGCGATCTGACGACAACTACGTCAGGAGAGTTTGTGAGAGTTGCATCGTCTTTGGGTCTGGGACGGTTTTCTCGACCTCACGCTTCCGCAGTTTTCTCGGCATTGGTGCGTACGCATTTCCGGAAAGGAATCCGGTGTAACTCGGGAACCGTGATGGAGCGAATCGTTTTTGGTTCCTCCGTCTCACATCCCACAACGTCTGGCAACGCCAATTGGCCTTCCCATCCTGGACGTCGCCAGACACTTTCGTATGAGGTGATCACTAGATGCCGCAATCTTGTCCAAGGAACTCACCCGGTCGCGCGAATCTATTCGCAGCGTGCGTCACGGTATTCAGCGTTGCCGTCCTGTATTCCAGCTTTGACCCGCTACCTGCGGGAGAGGATAATACTTCACTCAGAGCCGCTCCAACTGAGATTACAATAGATGAAACACCGGTTCCCCTTCCCATAAACGCAGCGCCGGCATCGGACGTCAGGACAACCGGCAATGACAACGATTTGCAGGCCCCTGGAGAAGGCCTGAAGAATGCAGTCCACGGCGCTCAGGTGACCGAAGGGGGAATGCTAAACAGCCAGGAAACCAATAAGTTCTGTCTTCTCATGCTGCGTGACGGTGCTCGGTTTCTGGAAAACGTCGAGGACTACTCAGGAAACTTCCACAAGGCAGAACGTATCGGAGGCGATCTGTCGCCACGTCAGGACATCGCCATAAAGGTCCAGCACAAGCCACATTTTGCTGTTTATATGAAATGGCAGAATGGAGAACGGGGACGGCAGATTCTGTACAGCGACGAGTACGACGATGGGTATATGGTCGTCAAGTTTGGCGGCTTCAAGAGGATGTTGCCCGCGCTGAAGATCGATCCTGAGTCCAGCCTTGCTAAGGCCGAGTCGCGTTACTCCATCACTCACGCCGGCGTCCTGGGAATGTTGCGTCAAATCGTTGCTGACCGCGACAGAGACCTTAAGCGAGGCCACGGCTTTTCGTGCACACGTCTCAAGGATCAGGAATTCGATGGACGCAACTGTTTCTGTTTCATGGTCAAATACGACAGCATGGAGTTCTCGAAGATCTACCGGAAGAATCTGATCCTGATTGATTCCCAGATTCACGTTCCTGTCAAAGTCCGAAACTACACGTGGGCAACAGACGGCGAAGGCCTGTCCGATCAGGAACTCGACAAGGTAACGTTGATCGAAGACTACTCCTTTACGGGACTTGACTTCCAGCGGCGACTGGTGGCCAGGGAATTCAGTCGGGAAAACCCCTTGTACAGAATGTGAAAGCACGGCACCTGCTCGTTTCACTTCGACACAAAAACAGCCCGGCATCGCGATGATGCCGGGCTTTTTCTATGTTGGTGCGTCAATTATCTGTCGGTCTCCGTGTGCTCATGATTGTGCTTCAGGTGTGCTGGCGGCTTGTACCCCCCGTACTCCAGGAAGCTCACCATATCAAGAATCTCCGCCCTGGTCAGAACGTTTGCCAGACCGTTGGGCATCGCGGATATTTTTGATGAAATCTGCTCTTCGATTTCCTTCCGATGGACACGAACAAAGGCGTTGGGATTCAGCAGGTTAGTGACCACTTTGAATTCCGCCGGGCTTTCCTGCACGATCATTCCGGCAACCACCCTGCCACTCTCCAGCATGAACTGATGGTTCTGGTATTTCCTGTTGATTTCAGTTGACGGATCCAGAATCTGCTGCAGCAGTTTTTCGCCTTTGAAGCGTTTGGCAACATCCGTCAGATCGGGTCCGAGGTTAATTCCATGACCGGCCACAACGTGGCACTGATTACAGCGAGCTTTCACAAAGGCCTGCATTCCCTTCATCATCGTCTCTTCATCATCTTTGACCTTCACGTCTTCAAAGTCTGACAGTTTCCATTCCTTCACACTGGCGGGCCTGCGCGCGGCCAGCATTGCATCCACTTCCGACAGGTCATTTGCGACGACGATATCGCCCTTCATCACAATCCAGTGACCGGGAAACGTGCAGACGAACGGATAGATGCCCGCTTCTGCTGGAGCCTTGAATCGCATGACATGAACCTGTGACTTGCGGGTCGGCCCGATCATCGGTGACGCCTGCAGAATCAAATCCTGTTTTTCGGCTGGAATGAAATCAGAGTTGGCATTCTTCGGATCGCGAGCCATCGCATTGGCCGCCATGCCGACCTCGGCCAATGCGTCCGGTTTCACAATCACAAGATTGTGATCCGTGGCATCCGGATTCGTGAATACGATCTTGACCGGCTGTCCGGTGGTTACTGCAAACTGGTTGACCGTGTATAACATCCGCTCCGGCAGGCACGATATACGGACAGTCCTGAGATTCTTCTGAGAATCAAATTCGGCCTGTCCAGCGCTGGGAGTGGGCTCCTTCAGTTCACTGCTGCGTTCCAGTCGTTTCAGAAGTCGGCCGATGTTGTAGTTGGGATTGCCTTCCCAGTGTCGTCGCAGTGTACGTGAACCTAACGAACATTGAATTGCATAAGCGACGTGTTCTTCGGCAGGATGATTCAGTGTCTGCAATGCAATATCGAGAGCTTCCTGCGTGCCGACGTAACTGCACGCAATTGCCGCCTGCATCCGGACGATTCCGTTTTCGTCGTTGGCCGCTTTCAATAGCAATTCATTCACGTCCGGAAGTTCCGGGTGCCAGTATCGTAGTTGCTCCACGGCTGCGGCCCGAGCCATGTGTTCCTCACACTCCAACAGAGTTCGCAGCAGAGACGTTCCGTGGGACCTGCGAACATTGGGATTAGCGGGCGACGGAGGCCGCAGCCCGGTGTCGGTCGGAGCGCCCCGTCCATTTGCTCCGATGTTGCGATACAGCCAAAGAGCCTCAAGCTGATGATGTCGCTGTCGTGGATCGGTGCGGTGATGAACCCACTTGTCCAGAGCCAATCGGACCTGCTCCGGATTTCGTTCACGCAGTTCACGCTTCGCCAGGTAGCGAACCCGGTACTCGGGACGTTTTAGCAGTTCCAGCAGTTCTGCCACGCTGGCGCCGGCGATTTTCGGCAGCTCCTGCAACGGCCGTTCCTTTGCAGTGATTCGCCAGATCCGACCGGAATGTCGATCGCGACGTTCATCTCGCAGCGAATACTGGGCGTGCCCCTTCACCGGGTTGTACCAGTCACAGACAAACATGGCTCCCCGCGGCCCATAGCGCAGATCAACAGGAATGAAACTCAGGTTCCTCGAGAATATCAGATCGCTGACGTATTCTTCTTCAAACCCGAACGGACCTTCCTTCCATTTCAGAATTTCAATGCGATTTGTCGGTTTGTAGCGAGCCTTGATAAAGTGGCCCTGCAGTTCGTCCGGAAAGGTAGCGAAGTCCACCAGTTCCTGACCGCACGTGCCGGAATACGCCTGCAGCCCGGCGGGTCTGGGATGCTGCTGAGGATATGGTGGATCCAGCGAATGAAATGCAGCCGCGTAGATCGGGTGACTGGCCATGTGCTGGCCCCAGTCATCAAACGTGACTCCCCACGGATTCGTACTGTGATAGGTGCCAAAACTGGTCAGTCTGTGCTGGCTGTGATCAAAGCGAAACCAGCCACTGTTCTGCTGCCTGACGGGGCCGTACGGAGTTTCCACCTGACTGTGATGAAAAATCGCCTCGCGAAAAATCAGATCACCATCGGGCGTCCAGACAAAGTCGTGCAACGCGTGGTGCGAATCCTCCGTACCGAATCCCGTCAGAAGCTGCTGACGAAAGTCGGCCTTGCCATCGCCGTCGGTATCCTTGAGAAAAGTCAGATGGGGTTCTTCGGAAACATAGACGCCGCCGTTACCAAGTTCAAACGACAGTGGAATATGAAGGTCGTCCGCAAAAACGGTTGACTTATCCGCTTTGCCATCACCGTCTGTATCTTCCAGAATTACAAGTTTGTCGTCCGGCTCCTTACCGGGATAGACATGCGGGTACGTGGTCGAACAGCTGACCCACAAGCGGCCTCGGCTGTCCCATCGCATCTGTATCGGAGCAGCAATGTCGGGAAACTCCTCTTCCCCCGCGAACAGGTTTACCTCGAACCGCGGATCGATTTCAAACGCCTTCAATTCGTCAGCAGCCGACATCCAGTTGTTCGCACCACGACTTTCTTTCGTGTCCGGCAATGTGGGCAGGTTGGAATCGTCGACTTGCTCAGACGTTCCGGTGCCATGAGACAGATCCCACGATCGAGTATCGCGGTTTGCCGTCATGATGTCGAAGTTCTTCATCGCTGGCAAAAAGTCCAGGTAGCCGTATGTCTTGTTGCGCCCCCCGGTGTAGTAAAACGTATTCAGGGGACGGTATCGGCGAAAGTACTGACGGTTCTTGTCGATAACATTCGCTCTGAGATCCTCGTTAATCGCCGAAGCATCTTCGCCAAACGAGCGGCGGTACAGAGATCTGGCAAAGACCTCATAGCCGGACTCCAGCAAATGAACTCCGTTCAACGTCAAATCATCCTGGACCGGGTTCATGGCTCGCAGCGTATCATCAAAGACATCAGCGAATCCGACACCTTCTTCCGCTGCGACGTCGCTCATGACATCCACGTACGATCTGACCCTGCTGTTATTCAGACTGCCGGCTGCAACGCCGGTGACGTTTTCGCAGGCAGTGGGAGAGACAAGAACAATCTTCGGTGCCGTTTTGCCGTTGAACGCTTTTGACTTCAGTGACTGCAGGTATTTCGTCAGCGACGCTCGGAACGCAGGAATACCTTCTTCGCCTGCGAACGACTCGTTGAAGCCGTAGCCGGCAAATATGATGTCGATTTTTTCGTGAGTCAGATGCTGATCCTGATCCGCAAAGTTGTCCGGCCGAGGCTGCAGGTCCGGAGTATCAGCGGGCCAGGCAAGATTACGGATGACCAAATCGTGTTCGGGGTATCGCTGATGCAACATTGTTTCGAAATAACCAAACAGCTGGCTGCGATCGATCAGCGTGTTACCAACCAGTGCTATGCGGTCGCCCTTCTTCAGGTCCAGCGGCAGAGTTGTTGTCCGCGGTGTCGTATCTTGCGCATGAGGAGCCGTTTTGGCGTAGATGCCATACTTCAGATACTCAGGATCTTCCTGCGGATCGACATTGCCGGTATTTGTGTTCCGAGCGTCCTTCATATTCGCGACGGACGGATTGGCAGCGTTCTTCTTTTCGTCAGGCTTCGTCGCCACACGGATCGGTCGGGATCGAACCTTCTGCGGAACGTCTCGGCCGGCTGCCCAGCAGATGCCGTTAAGAAACAGCCGAACGAAGTGTCGATTGCTGAACGTTTCCGGGTGCCCGAGTGTCGTTGTAAAGGCCCGTCCGCCCCATTTGTTGGTCCATGTCCAGGCGACTGCCTGCGTCATTGTTTCAGACAGTTCATGACTGCCAAAAGCATTCCTGACGACGCCGGTCTTATTCGATTTCCCTGTACCTTCCAGCAGCACTTCCGCGTCGTCCGGTGGCTCCGCCAAATACAACGTGCCTGCGGCAGTCAGGTCGTCAGCGAACTTAACGCCGGTCAGAACCGGATGCTTGCGAGCGACGGCAACACCGCTCACCTGCGTGGTCCCCTGCAAATGAATGAAGTACCTGGAACCCAACGCGTCCCGCCCAAAACCATCGTTCCATTTTGCATGCGGGCTGCCCTGCGGATATGCGAACGCATGAGTGCTGCAGCGAAATCCAACAACAGGTTTCCCCGATTCCAGGTAGTCTACAATCAACTTCAGTTGGTCATCCGGAAGCGTCAGGAACCTTAGATAGAACACAGCGACGTCTGCGGTCTGTAACGCCTCCAACCCCGGAATTCCAATTGGGCTCTTCTCCGGATCTCCCTTCGGCAGGACCACGGTCGTACGAAACCCAAGTTGCTCCAACTGCCTGGCCAGCGCCGGCATCGTGCTGCCCGGGTCGTAGTGCGAAGTACCCACCACGAACACAGCATGGGGAATGTCGACGTCCTGAGCAGCGACGTTTTCAAGCATCACACAGACAAGGGCAAAAACACAAACACTCTGCAATGGATGAACGCTGAACATGAACCTGTCTCTGCTGAATACACAGCTGCAAAGGAAGCAAAACGCAAATCGTTGAACACGGCAGGACGAATGAGCGAGTTCTGAACGCCTTCGCAGCCGCGATACGCCACAAGGTCCACTCTACAAATCAACTGACATTTTTCCTGCCCGGCAAACCAACCGTCTGAACGCAGTCGAAACATTTCCCGTTTCAGCCCGCAGAATAGCCAACGAACGGGTGGTGAAACCCCGAATTGGGCAAGGAAAACTGTACAAATCGATCACCGACCGGTTAAATACCATAAATATTCAGTGAAAGCAGCACGCCGCGGCGGATCCTGGACTCGTCGTAACGTTGAGATTGATTATCCTCCATGCTTGGTTGGTATTGGGTGTACGACGTTCGCCCTCCCCCCCTATGCAACAGCAGACTTGAGTTTCGAATGGAAGCACCAACCGCCGCCAACGAGTTCTTCGTTCTTCTGCAAAAGAGCGAACTGCTGACCGCGGGCCAGGTGCGTAAAGCGATTGAGCAATTCGAACTCGACGAAGAGATGGCCCCGGAAACGGTCGCCCGAACGCTGGTCCGAAATCGAGTGCTGACGCCCTTTCAGGCGGAACGCTTGCTGGAAGGACGGTATCGCGGTTTTGTGATTGACGGATATCGCGTTCGCGAAGTACTGGGCGTTGGCGGTATGGGTTGCGTCTATATTGCTGAAGACCGGGACAGAAATCGTAAGGTCGCATTAAAAGTCATGGCCAACCACCATGCGCTTGATCCCGGCATGTTGGCTCGTATGAAACTGGAAGCCCGGGCGGGCATGGAAATCCAGCACCCGAACGTCATCGAAACCTATCGCATCGACAGCACGGGGGCGGTCAACTACATGGTGTTGGAATTGATGCGGGGCATCAGCCTTCACGAACTGGTCGCGCTGCACGGTCCGGTGAACTGGCAGATGGCCTGCGACATTTTCCTGCAGGTGGCACTTGGGCTGCACGCGGCTCACAAGAAGGGCATCATTCATCGCGACATCAAACCCGCCAACATTCTGGTCGACAGTGCAGGACTGACAAAGCTGCTGGACTTCGGTCTTGCCAAACTGGACAAGAACGAGGTCGAGGAGTTCTCGCTGGCCATGATCTTTGGCCATGACTGTCTGGGCACACCAGATTACATTGCTCCGGAGCAGGCGGCAGACAGCAACAGCGTGGATCGCAGAGCCGACATCTACAGCCTCGGCTGTACGATGTACGTCGCACTCACCGGACGCGTACCTTTTCCGCAGAAGAGCAATGCTGCCAAGATTGAGGCTCACAGGATTCTAACGCCACGTGCGATTCGCGAAATACGTCCGGAAGTTTCTGAGGAGGTAGTCGCCATTGTTGAAAAAATGATGGCCAAAACACCGGACGATCGCTTTCCGTCGGCACTGGAAGTCGCCAAAGCCCTGAAGCCACTGTCCGCTCGCAAGCCTTTGAATTTTGACTTTCGGCACCTGGTCACGTTGCGAGCAAAACAGGCTCGCGACAAAGACAAAGCATCCCGAAAGGCACAGCCGTCCGCGATTCCTCGCTCTTCAATCACCTCGGCCAGCGCGTGGCTCGACAACCCCAGCCGTCACCTGCAGGCAGAGATTGACACGTTTGCCGGCGACGACACACCGGCGATCCGGCAACCCGCCCACCCCGTCTCACGACCAACTGCGGGATCGCCTCCTCGCGCCACTCAGTCGCGACCTTCTGTGCAGACTCGCACAAACGTGCCCTCCGGCTGGTCTGTTCGCCGTCTGAAATCAAAGCAGCAGCATCTCCTGACTAGTGTTAAGACTCGGGTCGGTACGGCGTCAGAGTGCGAAATTGCTATGCCAGGAACGATTGTTGATGCTCGTCAATGTACCATCGAATATGACGGTTCCAAGTGGCAATTGAAACAGGAATCACGTTCTCAACCGACGTTTGTCAACGGCAATGCAGAAGCCTTCATTGAACTTCGTCATCGGTCGGAGGTGACCTTCGCTGACGGCAGCGGCTTCGAACTGATTAGCGAATCCGAACTGGGCGCGGAACAGAAGCGGCGCAGAGCATTGCTGATGGTTCTGGCGCTGGGCTTTGGCGCCGGTATACTTGCAGTGCTGTCGGTCGTGCTGTTCTTCTGAACCGTGATACCGCTGGACACCACAGTCTGTCCGGATAGTCGCCCGACGCGTTTGGTCGCCGAGCGTTTCGTCACCCTCAACGACGAACGCAGGAGGACAGTCAGAGACTCTGCGACAGGACGACGGTGGCGTGTGAGCAACCGTATCTGCTGCGGAATGGCTGTCTCCTGGTTGCTCAGGGCACGCGCGAGCCACTGTTCCTGGTAGTGACAATTCTCAGTCCTGTGCCGGTCCAGAGAGTGTGTAGATATTGATCTGACCACGGTTCGTAGCCGCGGACCGGATCTCCAATAACGTGTATGTCTCGTAGCTTACCGAAGTACACGACGGAGTGCGCCATCCCTGGAATCCAGCCCTCATCCGTCACATACTCAGGGATGATTTCAGCAACTTCCGGATCAAGCTGGCAACACAGCAAGACCGGATGGATGGCCGCGGTGGCTTCCAGATCCTGCAGACTACCTTCGAAAAACTCAACCCGGTGGTTTGTGCCGATGAGTTTGGTTGCAAGTCCGTGATACAGGCCCAGCCACGTTGTCCCGGACCGCGTCAGGCACAGGTGAGCCATTTCCTGCTCTGAGGATTCTATGCCCAGCGTATTCAGAATAGTCGCGGCTGCCGCTGCAGAACAGGTATGACGCGTTGTCTGCAGGCAAACAGGCCACACGGTGGGTGGTTCCGGCAGTACCCATTTGTAGCCGCATTCCGGCGGTTCGGCAGGAACAAAGTAGGTCAGTGAAAACGCAGCCGCGACACCCAGCAACACGATGATAGGTAAGCGTCTGGCCAGCGGAGAAGGGTCCAGTCGCCACCAGACGACTGCAGCCAGAGCCGCCAACAATGGCGGAAACCAATTCGACAGAATGATCACCGACGGCAACGGAATCCACCTGACGATCCACAGTTGCCCCCAAACCGTATACACATAAATGACAATCAGGGTCACGATAAATACAGCTATGAGGTCCAGAAACGGCTTTGACCGGCCCCTGAGCAGGCGGTACACACCCGCAAATACAGCGACCGACACAAATCCAATCAGTCCGACAGCTAGTCTGATGTCTTCCAATGTCTCGATCCCTGAATTCGATTCTCACCCTTGGCAGACGACATAGAATCGCGGCGTCAGCTGAAAAAGCGACATAAGCCTGGTTGAGATAACCGAGAACTGTCGATAAACTCCGCGTCCCGTGAAAGGGCCGCCAGGCTCTTTCCGTACCGACGACGGTCAAAAAGCGGGAAATTCACTTTGATTTGGCGACGAGGACGGAGTCCGTCGCCGGGATTTTCGGAGTTCAATTGTGTCAATCGACAAATCACTTAAGAAGCCCAGCGGCGTCGTTCGTGCCAGAAACGTCCTGAAACGTGGGGAACGCATTTTGGTTCTCAAAGAACAGGACCGCTGGCTTGAGGACCAAAGCCCATTGGGGCTGCCTAAAGTCCGCGTTGCAAAAGCAGCTGCCGGCAAGAAGAAGAAGAAGAAAGAGGAAGAGGAAGATGAAGAAGGAACAGAAGAGGAAGCCACATAGGCAGCTGGCGTTGCTTTTTGACAGCATGACAGCCTGGCGGAGTCGTTGAATCGCGTCAGGCCGGCAGCAAATCCCTTTTGATCCGCGAGCGGCATGGCTGGCTATTTTGGATTCTATTATCCAGCCACGGAAGCACGGTGCGTGAGTCGGCTGGCCCAGTCTCAGCATCCTCAGCACCGTCTGTTTTACGTCCTGGAACGCGTGGAACTGTGCGCCCTCTGATCACGACGTTGAACGGTTCATCCCTGTTCAATGTATCCCGATACAGATCGCACATTTTTTCGCCGGCATCGGCTCTGTGACCGTCACATGACTGCTTTGTCACAGCTGGGTTTTAGGGTTGCGAGGAAAGTCCCGCACTCGGTCGCAGACCAGGGTCGTGGGGGGCTCAACGCTCTTCGGGGCCGCCCCAACGCTCAAACCGTTGTGTTTCGGGATGGAACGTGTAGATCGCGCGGTCCGGAAATGCCGCCTGCAACTCCGGAATCTCCTTCGCTGTCGACGGGTGTCTGCACTTCAGGACGGCTGATTCCAGGTCTGGTGAGTTGATCACGTAACTAAGCTGCGGGTCCGCATTTCGTTCGTCGATCAGAATCAACGCCGGTTTGTCGATCGCCGGCGACGCGACCGTGGTATTAAAATACTCAAATCGCGTTCGAGCGAAAGCGAGCTCGTTGACAGCGCTGCTGATCTTCGATTGGTCATCAAATACCGGAAACGCAGTCCATCCCGGCACCAGCCCCACCAGGGCAAAGCACACGGTCCATCCGACAGCAACCCGTCGTGACAGAAAAGCCACCAGTTGCCCGGACGCGGAATACAGCCCAACGCCTGCCAGCAACAGCAGCAGCGGGGCTGTTTCGAAAACATAATGCCAGTGCATGATGCCATCAAACCAGTATGGCACATGCACGACATGCAGTGTTAGAACGCTGGCGAACAACAGTCGCAGCGCGGTTGGGTTGGACACGATGTTGCCGGGGCCTTTTCGCTTTGTTCGTGGCAGACAAAGTCCTGCCGCCATCAGCAGGCCGAACAGCGTCGGGAACACCGCCAGCGACCACTGCAAACTGGCAATCAATCGATTCTGTACATTCTGTGCAGCGACCCTGGGCGTCAGATTGGTTGCCCATTGGTCGTAACTTGTCAGTACTCTTGAGTTATCGGATCCCGCCCGGACCGCTCCGTTGTTAAAGCCGTAGCGATGGCGTGGTGTGAATGTGTCCGTGTATTCCTGGTACGCTGTTCGATTCCATGCTCCCGTGGCTTCATGGTTGAGCACGGCAAGGCATACCAGTCCGCCAAGGATCGGCACGGCAAAACCGATGGCAAGTACACGGTCACCGCGCGCCTGCCAAAGTCGAAAGGCCAGCCATATGCCGAAGGGCAATGCGAACCCCGCCGCCGTCATGGGACGCCCCAGCATCGCCAGCGTTAACGTGATGCCGCATAGCAGCGCATAACAAAATCGGGAGGTCGACATCATCCGAACAAACGACCAGGTAAAAACACTCAGGGCCAGCATGACCGGGTGATGAGCGAGCAGCAGATTGCTGAAAACGGCCAATCCCGGACTTACCGAGATCAGCAGACCACCGGCCAAAGCAGCACGAGGATGCACCACGTGTCGCATCGCCAGATAGAAGAATACGCTGGCAAACCCGCCCGCCAGCCAATGTCCCCAGACCGGGTGACCGATGGCCACAAACGGGGCCATCCAAAGCCCGGTCCACGGGAAGTAACGGCTGACTGTACAGTGCTCATTCAGCACATGCATCTGATGAAATAAATCGGGACGCACAGTCATTGGCGGGAATGTCGTGCGACCCGCCAGAAACGTACGAGCCTGCAGCAGATAGCTGTATTCGTCATGATAAGCAGGCGGCAGGTCTGCAAAAGCAATACTGCGAGTCTGCAGCCACGTTGTGACCGAGATGCTTCGACTGCCAACCACATAGCTGCTCAGCACAGACAGCGAGAACATTAAACAGCATACCGCAACGCACGCCCCCGTGGACGAAGGCTCAATAGCGCAAGAGTCCTGCTCGATTGAATCCCCGCGACGGCAATGGCCAACCGCAGAACGCGGTTCTGTTCGGCGTCCTGGTGAAAACCAGCGCAGCAACGGCAGACTCAGCAGGCAGAGAAACGGTAATGTCGTCTCGGCATCCCAGAACGACAGCCAGGCAATTGGTCCCAGAGGTGTGTCAAGACTGCTGAGCAACCGGCGCAGTTCGAAGAACATCGCCGCTGCGAACAGCAACGACCACACCAGCCACAGCCACCACTGGCCTGGTTCATCGTCGGATGGGTTGTCATTTCCTGCCATGCTGCCTCAGAATCTGATTGCGATGACATTTTGTACGTCACGCGGGCTCGGAATGCTAAGAAAGCCTCGAATTTCCACCTGTTGCAACGGTCGCTTTGTATCAGTCGTCCCCCCAGGCAATAATCCGGCGTCCCTCTCCCGTCACCGACAACGCTGTACATCATGAAGCCACCTCAGACCAGACCGTCATTCCTTTTTCGACTTGTGATTCCGGCAACGGTCATTTTCATCCTGACCATCCTGGCGTTGATTGCATCAATCTTCGGTGATCCACAAGCCCCCGTGTCTCAGTGGCTGGAAGCGCACGGAGATGATTTGTTGATCTGGGAACTGATTGCCGTGCTGGTCGTGGCAGTGCTGGCCATGACTGTCGATCGATGGCGAAGTCTGCACGGAATTGAAGAGGCCCCGGTCGCGCCGTCGCAGCCCACAGGTTCCGATACCGAAGACCAGGATCCGCTGCAGCCTGGGACAGCCAACCGATGACAGAATCCGTTCGCCAACAAATCGAACAACTTCGCGCCGAACTGGAGCGTCACAACAGGCTGTACTACGTCCAGGCGACTCAGGAAATTCCCGACCGCGACTACGACCGCATGATGGCCGACTTGCAGCGTCTGGAGCATGAACACCCGCAATACGATTCGCCAACAAGCCCCACTCACAAAGTTGGTGGAGATCCAATCGATGGCTTCGAGCAGTATGAGCATCGTGTGCCAATGCTGTCGATTGACAACGCGTTTGAGGAACAGGAACTCGTCGACTGGGATGCCGGACTGCGAAAGGCACTGGAACAGGACAAACCGGAATACAGCGTCGAATACAAAATCGATGGTGTCGCAATGGCGCTTGTGTATGAGGAGGGACTTCTGGTTCGAGGCGTAACGCGTGGGAATGGTGTCGTCGGTGACGACATTACGTCAAATTCCCGCGTTGTTGGCGGCGTGCCGCTCCACCTGGAAACCTCATCGCCTCCGGCAGTGCTGGAAGTTCGCGGCGAAGTAGTCATCCTGAATGAGGACTTTGCCAGATTTCAGGCGGCTCAGGTCGCCGCTGGGGACGAACCGTTTAAGAATCCGCGAAACGCCGCCGCCGGTGCCTTGAAGCTTCTGGACCCCAAAGAAGCTCGAAAACGCAGCTTGCGGTTTCTGGCTCACGGCGTCGGTCATGTTGACGGAATTTCCTGGCAGCATTATCTGCAGTTTCTGGATTCGATTCGGGACATGGGCCTGCCGGTCACGCCCAGTGTCGGACGGGCGACCGGATTTGACGAACTGATGGTAGTGGTCGGTCGCATGATGGAAGGCGTCGCGTCGCTGCCGTTTGAAGTCGACGGAATTGTGATTAAGCTGAACCGCCTGCCCGAACGTAACCAACTCGGAACAACCTCAAGAAGCCCGCGCTGGGTCCGCGCTTACAAGTGGGAACGCTACGAAGCGGAAACACGCGTCGTCGACATTGCGATTCAGGTAGGCAAAACGGGCACACTGACGCCCGTGGCAGAGTTGGATCCTGTCGAAATTGATGGCACAACGGTGTCGCGGGCCAGCCTGCACAATCGTGATGAGCTACAACGATTGGGTGTCATGGTTGGGGACACGGTGCTTGTCGAAAAGGCCGGAAAGATCATTCCTCACGTCCTGCGGGTGAACGAAGCGGAACGCACGGGCGATGAAACACCATTTGCATTTCCGGAGTTTTGCCCGGAATGCGGTGCGACCGTGCAACAGGATGACGGCGGAGTCTACATTCGGTGTGGAAACCCCACCTGCCCGGCGCAGCTGCGTGAAACGCTGATCTTTTTCGCCTCACGTCCCGCGATGGATATTGATGGCCTGGGCGAGAAGCTCGTGGAACAGCTGCTGGATTCCGGACTGATTGATGGCATACCGTCCCTCTACCGACTTGGCGAGCAACGGGAAAAACTGCTGGAACTCGAACGCCTGGGCGAGAAATCAATCGACCGATTGCTGGCGGGAATTGAAGCGTCCAAACAGCAGCCGTTCTGGCGTCTGCTGACTGGTCTCAATATTCGGCACGTCGGGCAGAGCAATGCGCAGGTTCTGGAATGCGCCTTTGGGACGGGCGACGAAATTGCCGCGCAGACTGAAGAATCGCTATCCGCCATTGATGACATCGGACCGGTGATCGCCGCGTCGGTATATCAGTTTTTCTGCTCAAATGTTGGTGGCAGTTTACTTCGTGAACTGAAAGAACTGGGGCTGAATCCTGGGACGCCGGTCGACAGAAGCTGCGAAATAGGCACCAACAGCGAAAAGCTGACTGGTAAATCACTTGTCGTAACCGGTACCCTGGCCAGAATGTCGCGTGACGAAGCTAAGCAGTTGATTCGCCATCATGGCGGCAAGGCATCCGGAAGTGTGTCCGGCAAGACCGACTATCTGGTTGCCGGCGAGAAAGCCGGCAGTAAGTTAACCAAGGCACAGGGACTGGGCGTCAGGATCCTCACCGAAGAAGAGTTCCTCGCGATGCTTGAGAGCTAAAAAGATGGACACTGCCACTCTATTGGTTATCAACGGTCCGAATCGGGGAACGCGATTCGATGTGGCCAGGAACGCCGGCCTGATCATTGGACGCAGCGTCGGTACGCACATACGAGTGGACGACACGGAGATGTCTCGCCGACATGCGAAGGTGCTTGAGGACCGTGGCATTTATCGATTACAGGATCTCAACAGCGCAAACGGCACCTTTGTCAACGGTCAACGAGTTACCGACCACACTCTGATTAACGGCGATTCCATTCGGCTGGGTACGACGTTGCTGACGTTTCAGCTCGCCCCGATCGACCACTCGACCGGAACCGCGCATCAGGTGCATTTTGTTGACGATTCTCATTCCGGGCAGCATTCGGAGATCGTGCAGGCCGTGCAGGCCGAACCTGCTTCCTCGGGGAACGTCTGGCCCGACCAGCAGATCGGGTTGCAACTACTCTACGAGGTCGCCGAAGAATTCGTTCGCCCGGCACACACCCTGGAATCGCTGATGCAGCGAATTCTGGAACTGACTTTGGATGCCGTCCGCGCAGACCGTGGCTGCATTCTGCTGAAGGATACCGTTGGCGAAGAACTGACACCGCTGGTCTTTTGCCAAAGACGCCCTGGGACACAGCAATTCAATTTCGGGGACGAGCAATCGGACAGATCTGCTGCCGCAGAAACGGATTCTGCTGACGATTCCGCCGCATCCGAACTACCGGAGCAGATGCCTATTTCACGTTCCATCACGGGATACGTGCTGCGCCACGGCAAGGCCGTCCGCACGTCCGACGCGTTACACGATGTTCGTTTTAAGGGAGGCCAGAGTATTGCCGCTTCCGGAATCCGAGAGGCGATTTGTGCTCCGATGCGTGGACACGACGCCTTGCTGGGCGTCTTCTACCTTGATATTTCCACCGACGCCCTGGCAGACGGAACGGTCGCAGGAACAGACGGCCTTTCTGATGAGCACCTGAAGTCCGTACTGGCCGTTGCACGGCAGTCGGCACTGGCGGTGGAATCGCGGCAATTCCACGACGCTCTGCTGAAGGCGGAACGCTTTGCGGCGATGGGCCAGACAATCGCCGTTCTCAGTCATCATATCAAGAACATTCTGCAGGGCGTTCGTGGAGGAGGATACCTGATTCAGACGGGGCTGGACCAATCCAAAGACGACCTGATCCGACAGGGTTGGGGAATCGTCGAAAGGAATCAGAATCGCATTTACGATCTTGTCATGGATATGTTGTCGTTCACGAAAGACCGAGTACCCGACCTGCAACCGGGCGACGTCAACCGCATCTGTGCAGAAGTTGCAGAACTGGCCGCGTCGTCCGCCATCGAATACGGCGTCAAATTTGAATTCCGCCCGGAGGCCGGACTGCCGCTGGCAGAGTTCGACCATGAGGGCATTCACCGGTCCGTGCTGAACGTTGCGTTAAACGCGATTGACGCGGTTGCCGAGTCCGAAAGCGCGACGGTCGTTCTGCAAACAAGTTACGACAAGGCCAACGACGTCATTCTGGTCGCTGTCACTGACAATGGCCCAGGAATTCCGGAAGACCACCGTGCCACCGTCTTTAATCTGTTTGAATCGTCAAAGGGTGAGCGTGGCACGGGTATTGGCCTGCCGGTCAGTCGAAAAATCATTCGGGAACACGGCGGGAAAATTCGAATTGAAGGCGGTCCTGGGGAAGGGACACGATTCGTGTTATCCTGGCCGCGAGGCAATCCGTCCACTGAAACTGTGATGCTGGATAGCCCCACGCAAACGGGAAACGACGGCAGTTCGGATAGTGAAAAACCGGCAGACAGTTAAACCCGTTAACCGGCATGGGCAGACGTGAGCACCGACGTGGACAGGAACACATCCTTCGACGTCAGTTCGCCGGCTGCACAGTTCCAGCTTCGAGAATACTCGCACCAGCTGGATTCAGTCCTTCGGGGCTCTCACAGAACGGCCACTCAATTGCAGGGGCCGGACAATCTGCTCGCAGACGGGGTCGAGACCAGCGATCTTCTTCCATTGCAGATTTCCAGGAATCGAATCAGCCTGCATGATCGTCTGCACCGCTGAGCACGAATTACCGAGAAGCCGTGGCTCTCACTCCTGATTCCTTCATTGTTGGGTGGAACGGTGTATCATTCCTTCCGATATAGGAAATATGGTGATGTAGAGCATTTCGGCAGATGACTGAATTTACGGCGTATTACGCTGACTCGGGGTCACGACAGACGTGTTCCAGCCTGCAAAGACTCCCTGCCCACGAACCAGAACGGTTCACGAGAATAACTAAGAGTAAGCTGCTCCAGCTATGGCGCTGATTAACGCATCACTTCTGGCAGGTGTTATTCTGGCAGGGCTTCCCGTCCTGTTACACCTGATCATGCGTGCCAAGCCGAGACGGATTGAATTTCCGGCGTTGCAACTATTGAAGACACGGCAGACGTCCAATTCACGTCGTATGAAACTTCGTCAGATTCTGCTGTTGCTGCTGCGAGCAATTCTGATCGTCGTGGCCGTGCTGGCCTTAACACGCCCCTCTCTGCCAGCGGCCGGTTATGGCCTGAAATGGTATGAATGGCTGATTCTGGTCGTCGTCGTCGGTGGCACACTGGGAATCTATGCATGGCTGTCGAAGCGAGCCGCAGCCGGTGAACGAGCGGAACATCTTCTGCGGGAACAACGAGGACGCCTGCGAACATTCGCCTTACTGGGAGGCATCCTTGCTGCTTTGATCTGCGTTGGCGTGCCGTGGGGACTTCGAGTCCAGGCGGAGATGACTGGACCTCGAAATCCATTGGCGGCCGATATCCCTGTGGCTGCGGTGTTCGCTTTCGACAACAGTCTGAGTATGACTTATCAGCATGAAGGTCAGACTCGGCTTGAACTGGCGGAACAGATGGCAACCGAACACCTGACGGACCTACCGCAGGGCAGTCGAGTGGCTGTCGTCACTTCCGCTCCGGAATCCGACGTTGTATTCCAGGCAGACCTTGCCGGAGCCCGTTCCCGGATCAACGACCTGGAGCCCACAAGGACTCCGCGTTCGTTGAACGTCGTAATCAGGAATGCGATCGAAGGGCACGTACTGGACCGTGAACAGGTACAGATCGAACTGGGTACAGGCGATTTGTTTTCCCGCGAAATCTATTTGCTCACTGATCTTTCCGAAGCGGCGTGGCATGATCCGGACGAATCCGGATTACGCGATCTGCTGGTGCAGCACGACTGGCTGCAGGTTTATCTGATCGATGTCAGTGTGACAAATCCAATCAACATTTCGCTGTCGCAGCTACGTCTGGATCGGCAGGCGACAGTCGAAGGGCAATCCGTGAGTGTCTCAGTCACTGTCTCGTCGACGGCTGCTGCCGATCCGGCGGCCACACTTGAACTGTTCACGCTCGACAAGTTGGGCAACGAAATTGTCGGTGGCGGAGGCGGCAGTTCGGCACGGCGGCGGGTGAGTTTCGAGGGAAGTCCACCGACCGCGGTATTCACCGTCAGTGGCATGAAAGGCCGAGAGGCTCAGAATGGGTTTGTCAGACTGGCGGCGCCTGATCCAATGACGTTCGATGACATTTCCTATTTTACTTTTGGCGTGTCTGCGGTACCACGAATCCTGTTGGTGTCTGATCGTCTGATCGACAGTAAGTATCTGCTGAACGCATTGCAGCCAGCGGTGCTGGAACGCCAGGGCATTCGCAAATTCCACTGCAAAGCCATCACGACAGCTCAGCTGCCGAGACAGAAGCTCAGCAATTACGACGTCATTTGTGTTGTCAATCTCCAGCGACCGGATCCTTCGGTGTGGTCCGACCTGTATCGCTTTGTCGACGATGGAGGAGCGTTGTTCGTCACGACGGGTGGTGAAAAGTTGATACAGGCGATTGACTGGCGAACCGCTGACGCAGAGAAGTTGCTGCCTGGTCTTCCGATCAGCAAACTTCCCTTTCGGCAGTCGCCCGGGCAATTGACACCCGTTGCCGAAAACAATCCGATTGTGCGCAGTTTCTCAAACGATCAGGACGCGAAAACAGCGTTGTCCTACGCTTTGTTTGACCTGTGCTGGACGTTCGACCTGCCGGAGAATTCCCGCGTGCTGATGGAATTCAACGATAAGACAAGACGTCCGGCGTTAATCGAACGCCGCGTCGGGGCCGGCCGCGCTGTGCTGTTTGCTTCGGCCGTGGACAACCTGGTAAACGGTGGCAGTAAGTGGAGCGAAGGTTTTGTTGTGGACAACTGGGCGTTTCTGATGTTGGCTGATGAGGTGATGCAGTATCTCACGGGCGCAGCGGATGAGCAGAGAAATTTTGTCGTTGGAGATCCCGTCGAGATCACCGTGCCGGCAGCAGACCGATTCAGTCGCTACGCTGTGGCCCGACCTCGCTTGCGCCTCACAGAAGGCACGCTTCCTTTTGACGAACCCTCGGCACTGCTGACGGACGTCGACGAGGCCGGCCACTACCAACTTCGCTCCATCGATGAAGGCAACCGTTTTCACCGCGATTTCGCCGTCAATGATGTGGATGAAGAAAGCAATCTGACAGTGGTCTCCGAAGAAGTCCTGGACACAATTCTGGGCTCTGGACGGTATTCGCGAGTCACCGACCCGGAACAGCTGGACCGCGCGGTCAACGTCGGTCGACTTGGCGTGGAAGTGTTTCCCGTACTGATGGGGCTCTTGATTGTGCTGTTTTGCAGCGAACATCTGATGGCCAATTTCTTCTACGACGACGAACCTGCCTCGGATGTACCGGGCTCCGCCACGAAGGGCTCGTCAATCGGATGAAACTGGCGTTCGAACCAATCTGGCCATGGCCTTTCGTCCTGCTGACCTGTGTCGTCATGCTGTTTATCCTGCGGGTTGGCTACCCACGACGGATCCGGCATCTGCCCACTTTCTGGCGGCGGTTGCTGATCGGGCTACGGATCGCCATCGTGCTGGTTATCACATTGTGGCTACTGCGTCCGGCGGCCGTGCTGGAATCAAACGATCGGTCCGATGCTGTACTGTATGTTGTCATGGACGGAAGCCGCAGCATGAAAACGCCGGATGGCACCGGAGGCATGACAAGAAGACAGGAAATGCTGCAACTGTACGAAGCCGCGAAACCCTGGCTGGACGTCATCGGCGACTCTGTAGAGGTCAGACTGCGGGACCTGGCTGAGGAACTGACGGTGATCGAAGCACCGGGAGCTGCTGCCGATGGCAGGATGACGGCGATTGGCGCAAATCTGGAAGTACTGGCAAAGGAAGCGGCTCACGAGAGAATTGCCGCAGTCCTGTTCTGGAGTGACGGTAAACAGGCGGCCAGCAGTAAAAAGGACATCGATCCCATCCAGGCCGCTCGTCTCGCGGGACGACAAAACAGCCCCATCTACACCGTTGTGCTGGGCAGTTCCGAAGTCAAGAGCACGACGCTGGACCTTGCTGTCAGCGAACTGGACATCGCCCGCGATGTATTCATTCGCAACGTAGTTCCAATCAAGGTCCGCCTGAAGTCATTTGGCGCGGAGGGACGTGATTGTCGTGTGCGTGTGCTTGTCGAACGCAGAGCTCGACTGCCCAATGGAACATCCGGAGAAATGGAAGAAGTGCCCCCCAGCCAGGACAACATTACGCTGAAGATCCACCGGCCTGCGGACACAGCCGAAGACGTCACTCTGGATCTGCAATTCGTACCGCAGGAACCTGGCGAAATCAAAGTTGCCGTTGAGGTGGAAGCGTTGGACGAAGAAGTTCGCCGGACGAATAACCGTGTCGAAACCATTATTCGAGTCCGTTCCGGTGGGATACGGGTGGCGTACTTCGACCGGCTGCGTCCGGAGTACAAGTGGCTGCGTCGCATTAATGTCAGCAGTCGCGTGCAACTGGACCACATGCACATATACCCGGCAGAGTTCGCCGCCCGGAACGATTTCAAGGATGACTGGTTCATCCCCGGAAATTACGACGCCTTTATCATCGGCGATGTCCCCGCAGACCTGTTCGGGGAAGAGCGACTGCGAAAAATCCACGCCTGCTGCGAATTGGGGGCTGGATTGATGATGATCGGCGGAGAAGACAGTTTTGGCGGGGGAGGCTACGAGCGCACTCCGCTGGCCCAACTGCTGCCCGTATCTATGAGCGCGGCCGATCAGCAACTGACCGACGACATTCAGATGCTGCCCAGGCGGGCGGCTCTCAACAATCCGATTCTACAGATCGCTCCTCCCGATCAGAACAGACAACGCTGGAATGATCTTCCACCATTGACCGGTGCCAATGCCCTGCGAATCCGTGACGGTGGAGCCGCTGTGATTCTGGCTGAATCGCCCACGGGCATGCCGCTGCTCATTGGTCAGAACGTTGGTGCTTCTCGTGTCCTTGCCTTTGCGGGAGACACCACGTGGCAGTGGGCGGTCGGCGAGGACTGGGCAGTCGAAGCTCATCAGCGTTTCTGGCGGCAAATGATTTTCTGGCTCACAAAGATGGAAAACGACGGGGATTCGCGGTTGTGGATCAACGCAGAACCTCGCGATCTTAACCCCGGAGCACTGGCAGAACTGGCATTCGGCCTGCGTGATGCCGACGGCGTGCCACTGGCCGGTGTGAAATACAACGTGTCCGTGCAACGTCCCGATGGCGATCAGGAAGCGGTTGCAGCGCGGGCCGTCGACGCCCATGGCGCGGGTGACTTCCAGAACACAATGGACCCTGGCGACTATTGGGCAACTGTTGCCGCAGAAGACGCAGAGGGAGGCATGAACTTCGCGACATCTCGTTTTCTGGTCAACCCTCGTGACCCGGAACTCGACAATCCCGCGGCAGACCCTTCTCTCATGCGGGAACTGGCTCACGTCAGCGCGGGTGACTTTCTGACATCGGATGATATGCTGGAGCGTCTGGAACAGTGGGCCGACGAAGGCCTGCCAAGTCTGGAAGTCAAACGCTCAGAACGAATTACCCTGTGGGACAACTGGATCAGCCTGCTGCTGTTTGTGCTGCTGCTGTGCATCGAATGGGCGTGCCGCAAGAAACGTGGACTGGTGTGATGCGTATTTCAGGAGAACGACTAATGAAGACCGTCAGCACTCACGGTATCCACAGCGTCATCGTTAGCGCCGTCGCAGCGTCATTGTTTGCTTCACAATGCTCCGCCGCTGACAACCGGGCCAAGCCTCTTCTTCGGGCACACGCCCACAACGACTATCTGCACGATCGACCGCTGCTTGACGCACTGGACAACGGCTTTTGCAGTGTTGAAGCTGACATTTTTCTTGTAGAAGGAGAACTGCTTGTCGCCCACACACGGTCGGAGCTGTCTGAAGAGAACTCGCTCGAAAACCTGTATCTGGAGCCCCTGCGAAAGCGCATCGAACAGAATGGCGGTCGAGTCTACGCGAGTGGTCCTGCGTTTACGTTGCTCATTGACATCAAGTCTGACGGTGAAACCACCTATCGAGCATTGCATCACGTCCTGCTGCAGTATCACGACATCTTCTCACGTGTTGAAGACGGCCACGTGCATGAGAAAGCTGTAACCGCCATCGTCAGCGGAAACCGACCACATGCCGCGATCGCTGGCGACTCACCACGTTACGTTGGCATTGACGGACGATTGTCCGACCTGGACAGCGATCAGCCGGCCCATCTAATGCCCTTGATCAGCGACAACTGGCGAAATCACTTCAAGTGGCGCGGCGACGGCGACCTGCCTGCGACGGAACGCATGAAGTTATTGAAGATCGTCCAGCAGACCCACAGCAGGAACCGTCGCATCCGTTTCTGGGCCACGCCGGACAAACCCGCCGTGTGGAAGGCACTTGACGAAGCCGGTGTCGACCTGATCAACACCGACAATCTGCCAGGGTTGGGCACGTTTCTGCGTGAAACGCTGTAGCAGGACACACGACCGACTCAGGCAGTGATATCGGCGGACTACAATCGGGGAAGCATGGAACGAGCGAGTTCCCTTCGTGCCGAAGCAAAAATAAAAAGTGTCCGTTGCGATTGGTCGGGGGACGAGCAATAATCGGACAACACATTCATCGCGGGCCGGCGTTTCAAGGAGATACACAATGAAATCGGCTTGGCGCGGTGTCTTCACGCTTTCGCTCGCGATTATATCGCCGCCGGCTCCGGCTGAACTGCTCATCGATCTGAACGCCGCCGCCGGAATGGACGCGCAGGCAATTTCAGGGTTCCAGGCGGCAGCTAACTACTGGCAATCAGTTCTGGTGGATGATGTGACAGTCAACCTGGACATCGACTTCAAGACTCTTGGTGCCAACATTCTGGGGTCGGCCGGATCGACCACGCAATCTCAGGAGGTTGATACCTACTTCGCGGCGTTGCAGTCCGATATGTCATCAACCGATGACACCGCAGCCATGGCGGGATTACCGACACTGGGTGGCTTGAACAACGAGTACGTACAGTTCCGTACTCAGGTCAACACTGAGGGCGGAAGTACGGTCGTTTCTCTCGACAGCGACGGGTCCCTTGCAGCGGGGGGAACCAATAACAGAGTGCTGAACCTGAACACTGCGAATGCCAAGGCTCTCGGACTGTTCACTGGAGTCGCCGGCACCGCCGATGCAAGCATTACGTTCAGTGACGCGTTTTCCTGGGACTTTGACAATTCCGACGGAATCGGTTCGGGGTTGCAGGATTTCGTCGGTGTCGCGATTCATGAAATCGGTCACGCGCTGGGATTCCGAAGTGGAGTCGACACTGTCAATTATGCGATTAGCAATAGTCTGGATCTTGAGAGCTATCGTGTCTTCACTGGACTGGACATGTTCCGCTATAGCGCGAATGATGGTGTGCTCGACCTGTCGGTTGGAACGGCCTCCTATTTCTCACTGGACGGTGGTGCCACGAATCTCGGACTCTTTTCCACCGGAACGGATAACGGTGGCGATGGTCGGCAGGCGAGTCACTGGAAAGATAATCTGGGCCTGGGAATCATGGACCCGACAGCAAATGGTGCGGGGCAACTGAACTCCGTATCGGACCTTGATTTGCGTGCGTTCGACGTGATCGGCTGGGACCTGGCGTCCGCTTCTGTCCCGGAACCGTCCAGCTTTGCTTTGCTCGGACTCGGTCTGTTTGGCTTTGCAGGCGACCAATTGCGACGGCGACGAAATTAGCGGCTACAACATTTCGGCTGCTACGCAAAGCCCCCCTGAAGCTTGCAGGCAGAATACCGGCGCCTTGACGATCGACCGCTTGCACGTCATCCTGTGAAACAGCGTGGAGCGCGTTGGTCGGAGTAGCGGATGTCCGCCAGCTGCAACTCGTTTGCATTCTCGCTGACACTTAATGGGTGCGGGTATTCAGCACGATGACCTTTGTGTCAGATGCGGAAAACAAGCTGAATGGTGGCTGCAGGAGCGGTAATGACGACGCACGACGACAGCACTGTATCGTCGGAGACATTACGTCGTGCCCGCGCCGGCGGAGAGGAAGCGGCATGGGGGGCCATCGTCTATCTGTATACTCCGAAGGTGTATCGATGGTGTCGGCAAGCCAGAGTGCCAGAGCAGGATACCGTCCCACATACTGTCCACCCGCTGAAAAGCCCCAGAGCAGCAACTGATCAGCGTCTCCAATACCGGTTGCCGCGATGGCGTCGACGCTGTTTAGTAGTGCGACGTCAGCCGCTGCGTCATTCGTCGTATTCCATGCCAAAGTGTTGAAGCGACCAGGCGAACTGAATCTCCCGGGAGCGACGTCCTCCACGAATGCGGGTGCCACAACGATTAACGAGTTAATTCCGTTACTCGGATTGGAAACGAATCGATTCAGACGTCGCATCCGTCCCATACTCGTGTCACCCGACGATCCGTGGATCTCCACAAAGATGGGAGTGTTTTCATTGGGCGTTCCGTACACGGCCGCTCGAAAGAAGTAGTCATGGTCATTCTCTGTGGCCAGATTGAATCTGTGAAAAACGCCGCGTGGTCGGCCAAGGCTGAAAGTCTCTGCTTCATCTTCGATTCGAAGTTCGTCAATGGCCCAACCGTGACTGGGTAAAGAACGATAGTCCCATTGTGAGAACTTCAGCTGCAGGTCGTTGTTGAATGCCAGGCCCGCTGCGAAGCTCGTGTTGATTCGTTCAATCTCTCGTCCGAGATCGAACTCAAAGAGCTGCCACAGTCCATCTCCACCACGATTGATGTCGGCCCCACTGAGATCCTTCAGCCGGAACCAGTCCGTGCCGTCTTTGCTGATGGCGACACCGTCTCCTGTGGTCTGAGTCAGGTGTTGGTCCGGTAGCTGGTCGTTGAGGTCCCCGCCCTCAAAATGCTGAAACGTCATCACGGCATCGGTCAGTCCGGTCAGATCGATGTTCAGAATCGCGATTCCAAGATCCTTTGTGGAATCACCAGATACGCGAGTTGAATCGAAGGCCAGTGATTTGCTGTTGCCGTCTTGTGAAAACTGTTGTGCTGCGTCGTTGGCAACCACACCCTCGCCAACGAGGTTGCGGATGGACACGCGGGCCTCAGAGTCGACCTCCTGGATCGTCCACTCACTCCCCAGTCCCCCTTCAAAACTCTCGTAGTATACGGTCGTCAGCAGGCAACGTCGTTCCAGCGATTGAACCAACGCAGTCCTGTTGTGCCTGACTTGTTTTCTGCTTCTGACGGACAGTCCCTTCCGCAGGACGGTCCTCCAATGTCGAATCATTGCTCTCAGTGTCATTTCTTATGTCACTCCCATCCTGTTCGGCCAGCACTCCCTGCCGAACGGTGACGCGCTAAGTCAGGTTCACCCGCGATTGATGGATGGTCAATACTATTAAACCAAGCGAAACTCCGTCTCAGCCCTTCTTGTCTGCTGAAGAACTCCATGGGCAGTAAATATCTCACGAAACGGACTTCTGCAAGCAGGTACATAAAGGCACTCACTTCGTAGTATGATGGCCTCTGGCTGGGCAGAGACAAGTTGAGTAGATCATACGGGGGCCGATACAGTCGAATGAAGTCAATCGACTCTGCGAAACCTGGCAACCAGGAGGACAGTATGACCACATTAAATCCGATGCAAAGTACATCCATTCTTTCGCGACGGTCGTTCGTGTTGGGGACAGCTACCGCAGTCGCAGCTCACGCCCTGGCCGGACAGGATGAGGCCGCACCGATTCCGATCATCGACACGCACATCCACCTGTTCGATGCGACTCGACCGCAGGGCGCTCCCTATGCCGGGCCCGGAGGTGATTCTTCGAACGTCTCGTTGCCACCGCGCTACCGAAAGCTGGCGGAACCCCTTGGAATCGTGGGCGCGGTAAAAGTTGAAGCGAGTCCGTGGGTGGAGGACAACCTGTGGGCTCTGCAGGTCGCTCAGGGGGACCCGATGATTGTGGGTGTTGTCGGCAACCTGCAGCCGGAGAAATCTGAATTCAAAGAGTACCTCAATCGCTATCACCGGAATCCGCTGTTTCGCGGCATCCGTTATGGAAACCTGTGGGGCTACGACCTGGCCGCACAGGCGACCAACCCTGTGTTCATTGAAGGCCTGAAACGACTGGCTGACGCAGACCTTGTGCTGGACTCGGCCAATCCGAATGTGAAGCTGTTGCAGGCCATCATCCGTGTCAATGATCAGGTGCCCAAATTGCGAATTGTCATTGATCATCTGCCGGCCATGGAACCGACAGCAGCGTCACGATCCGCGTACGACAGGGCCCTCGCAGAGCTGAGACAACGCAGTAACGTTTTTGTGAAGCTGTCCGCCGTGATTCATCGCGTCAACGGGAGCGTCTCAAATGACCTGAACGCTCACCGCGATCGCCTTGACGAGCTTATGAGTGTGTTCGGGGAGGATCGAGTGATCTTCGGCAGTGACTGGCCGAATAGCGATGGCGTCACATCGCTGGATAAGATCGTCAGGATTGTGCGTGACTACTTTGCCGCACAGCCGCGTAGAGTTACTGAGAAGTATTTCTGGCGGAATTCGGCGAAGGTTTACAAGTGGATTCATCGTGCCGAAGATCAACCGACCGCGTGAAGTTCTTATCTATCGCCCATGTCCACAGCTTTCATGATGCCCCGGTCCTGGAGTGTCTGAAACAACAACGGGGATCTTCTTAGTACTTCGGTCAGATACTGCGCGGTTGTTCCCCGAATTGCACATGCCCCGAACCAGGTAACGCCCGGAAGAACGCAGGACAGGGCAAGTATTCTATCCTGAAGGATTACCGCAATTACAAAAACACGACGGCTGTGAGTATGCTGGTAGGCGAGCCGGCGAGCCGGCTGGCCGGGTTGAGGCACCACCGGCTGTGGCAAGGCGCGAAATGTGGTGAACAGAACTGTTTGCGGATCGTCCGCCGGCGCTTCCGGTTCCCAGCCGAGACGAAGTTTCTGTTCCTTATCCAGCCACGATTCGCTGAGCCAGCCACGATACTGAACGGCCCCCATCACCGAATCGTTAATCGGTTCCGGGTGTGGCAGGCCTTCCCTTGTTCTCCGCGCGTTGGACGCCGACAGGTAGTCTGCCGGTTGTCTGCGCAGGCAGGCTGCCTGCACCACGGTGGACAGCAACGTGGGACCGTTCTGGCTTTCGGGATTTTGAAGGATTGGGCCAACTTCCTCCCCGTCGCTGCCATGTTGAAGGGCTGTTCTGTAAAAGGGTGGGGGGGAACGATTAACGTCAAAGAGAATCTGGATTCAGGATAACTACGATGCAGCGATTCTGGTTAGCGTGTCTTTTCACAATGATCCCGGCGGCCGAGACTTCTGCTCAGATTATTCCTGACTACGATCTCGGCGGTGCCAGCAAGCCAAAACCGGATATGTCGTTCCGGAAAGAGAATCAATACAAGCGCGTCCATCAGTCCTCGCTGAGGTTCATCCTGCGAGGCGAATTGGATAAGACCGAAACCTTTCTTGATCAGTATCTGGCCAGAAACGTCGATGATGCTGAGACGCTGTATATGCTGGGGATTCTGCATGGCCAGCGAGGCAACATCAAGACTGCTGAAGACTTCATGCAGCGAGCCATCACGGCCGGACTGCCCGATGACCGGCTGGTCGCGGGGCCGCGAGAAATGATGAAGCCGCTGCTCAGCACCAGGCTTCTGCGGGACGTCATGGCGAAGTATTCGAACTCACCGGTTCACGGGCCATTGGTGGGAAACGTGACAGATTCATCGGCGTCGTTCTGGGTGCGAACTCGGTCCGAAGCTGACGTGCAGGTCCTTCTGAGTGAATCCGCCAATCTGAGTCACGGCAGGAAGTCAGTGACAACAAAGACTCAGGCCGACGAAGATTTCACAACAGTCACTTCAGTCACCGGATTGAAAGCAAATACCGAGTACTACTACGCCGTCAGCATCGGAGACGGCCCGTTCCACTTTAGAACCGATCAACGGTTCCGCACGCCTGCACCAACGGGGCAGGCATCAAAGTTTGTGATCGCCTTCGGTGGAGGCGCCGGCTATGTACCCGAAAACGAACGGATGTGGAACACGATCGGCAGCTTTGATCCTCATGCGATTCTGCTGCTCGGCGACAACGTGTACATTGATGACCCCGAATCAGTCGTCATGCAGCAATACACATATCAGCGACGTCAGTCTCGACCGGAATGGCGAAAGCTGACCGCACGTTCGCCCGTTTTTACAATCTGGGACGACCACGACTTCAGTACCAACGACAGCTGGGGCGGCGCAGACATCAGCGTCCCGTTCTGGAAAGAGGACTGGGCGTTTCCAATCTTCCGACAGAACTGGGTCAACCCCGGCTACGGCGGCGGCGATGAACAGCCGGGTTGCTGGTACTCATTCAACATCGGCGATGTTGACTTCATTATGCTCGACTGCCGTTACTACCGCACCAGCCCCAAACAGAAACCGTGTTCCATGTTGGGTGCGGTCCAGAAGAAGTGGCTGAAAGAGCAGCTGGTGGCTGCCAACGGCACGTTCAAAGTTATTTGTTCATCCGTGCCGTGGGACTTTCGGACGAAAGGTGACAGCCTCGACACATGGAACGGCTACAAAGAGGAACACGAAGAGATTCTCAGCTTTATTGAGAAGAAGAAGATCGAAGGTGTGGTGCTGATGTCGGCTGACCGACATCGTTCTGACGCGTGGAAAATCGAACGTGAAAACGGGTACGGATTCTACGAGTTCAATTCCTCTCGTCTGACCAACCAGCACATTCATCCGACCATGGAGAAAGCCGGAGCGATCTTCAGCTACAACAAGCCTCAGTCGTTTGGTCTGGTGACATTCGACACAACGCTGGACGATCCGCACGTGACATACGAAGTTGTCAACATCGAAGGCGAAAAACCGCACTCGTTGACAATACACCGCAGCGAACTGTCATTCCGTTAACCGCCTTCGGCGGTTGTTGCGAGCTACCGCTCGGAATTGGTTCGACCGCGTGACACTGTGCACTGTCATTTCGGTGGCCGCCTTCGGCGGTTGTTGCGAGCTACCGCTCGGAGTTGATTCGACGGCGTGACACTGTGAACTGTCATTCCGGTGGCCGCCTTCGGCGGTTGTTGCGAGCTACCGCTCGGAATTGATTCGACGGCGTGACACTGTGACAACGTGACGCTGTGAGTTGTCGTACCGGTGGCCGTCTTTGGCGGTTGTTGCAAGCCGCCGATCGAAACTGATTCGACGGCGGCTGCATCCATGACCGGGACAGCACGTTTTCCGGTCGGCTATCGCGTCAGGCCGGTTGCCGTTTCTTCGCCGATCAGAGGCTCACTGACGGATTCGCTGGCCACGCGAACTCGCATGCTGTGACTTCCGGGGCGAATACACCGAGTCTTCACGGCAAAGACTGCTGTCTTGCCCGGATCCAGCGTTGGCATCGACCGAAATACCATCACGCCGTTGTCGGCGATGTATTCGGACGGTCCCGTCACATCCAGTCGTTCCAGGCCGGCGGGCAGTTCACAGGAAAGTCCAACATTCGTTGCCGGACTGGCCCCCGTGTTTTCAATTCGCACTTCAAATACTGTTTCGTCGCCGGGGTATAACTGCCCATTGCTGGCGACCACTTTGAGACTCAATTGGGCGTTGCCCTGAACTTCTGTGGCGTGTTCCGCCATCGTCATTTTGCCGTACTCCGAGACGACTCCCACCTGATGAGTGGACGTGCCGGGGGCAGCAGCCCGCAGTGTGACACGAAAATGGCTCACCTGATTCGGTTCCAGGCTGCCCACGAACCAGTCAATCATTCCGTCGAGTTCTCGGAACTTACCTCCTCGGTTTGCACTGATGAATTCGCAGCCTTCGGGCACTTTGTACTTGGCACGCACGTTGTTGGACTGCATTCGGCCTTCATTGACCACGACAACTTCATATTCGCAGACCTGGCCCGTCATCCGTTCCGCCGGTCCACGCAGACCGATATTCAGTCGAGGTTCAGCGACTGAAACTGTCTCCGACGTCTGATCCCCCAGACCGCCTTCCGCACGAACCCGAACAGCCAGAGGATGTTCCCCGCCCTGCGAGCCGGTCAGGCTCAGGCGGGCCTGTCGGAATTCACCGGGATTCAGTGTCCCAATCTCGATTGTCAGTAGCTTTCCCTCGCGGTGCTCCATGCCTTCCGGGATGGCCGCCTGGATCACAACATTCCTCGCTGTACCGGAACCAGGATTGGCGACATGAACGGTGTAGTTAGCCTGTTGTCCGACTTCGACGGCGGCGGGGCCTTCAATTCGCACTGCAACTCTGGGTTCTTTTACCGAGAACGTGGATGAGCTCGCTCCAGTCAGTCGCACGAATGCATTCAGCTGGATATCGCCCTGTTGTCTGGGAATCAGGACCAGTTCAATCAGACGTTTTTCACCGGGCTGAAGTTCACCGATTGTCCACTTGGCCGTGCCGCCTTCCGTTGCAGGGGCCGGCTGTGAATTGATAACTTCCAGTCCCGCAGGAAGCACTGCTTCTGCGACAACGCTTCGTATTATTGATTGGCCGGTGTTTTCCAGGACAAGATCACAGCGACATTCCTGCCCCACGTTAAAGTCATTATGGTGGATCCATTGAAGTGTAACACTCGGCGTCTGCGGGCCGCGAGGAACAGTCGGCAGATCTGTATCGGCAACTGCTGGTTCTACTGATTGGGCGCTCACGGATTCGGAGAACGCATCTGCCTCGGGGGCGGGAGCTGTCTGGTCGTATGAAGTAACACCGCTGGCAGCATCGTCCTGTGAAAGAAATTCTGAGAATGGGTTTGCGGTGGCGTCCTGCTGAGCTGATTCGTCGAATTCCGCACTTACCTGTTGAATCTGTGACCGGTCCTGCGGAGTAGCGATGAATGCGGCGGAGTTGTTGTCTTCAATGAGACGAGACGAAGCCCCGCTCAGGTGTGTTGCTTTCGGCTGTACCACAAACGTTGAGGACCATTCTTCCGTGGACTGTTGTGGAACGACTACCGCTGCTGAAGTTCCCGCTGGTCGACTGGTTTTCGCGGGTGTTCGCAGTCGCTCCTGTTTGACCGTCGTGCGAGGGTGGTTGGGGGCGTTGGCCTGCGGTGGCTGAGGCTGTTGCTGGCCTCTGAGTGCAGTTGCGTTTGGTGAGAAGTACTCGACGGCTGGCTGAGCCGCCGATGTTGTTGCCTTGGGTTTGGCTTTGGGTGCGACGGTCTGCGAACGTGGAGTCGGCGATGTCGACTTTCTCAATTGGTCCCACCGTGCAAACGGATTTGCATCCTCAGCAGCAAATGCTGCGGGCAACAACAGAAGGCCAACTACGAGCAGGGTAATGCGTCTGATAGGCATCACAGGGTCTCCGGAGCCATTACTTCTACGGGCTCAGTTCCACGGACGAATAGGCGACGAAGAAGCGCCTTGTCGATCGTATCGGTCTGGCAACCAGTAACGCTTAACGCGAATTTGACGAAAGATCCGGTCAGGCAAAACAGGCTGAGTTGCTCATGACGTGGACAAACCAGAGGTGGCATAAACTGCCGGACAATCGGCGTTCAGAAGCCCGCATCCTTTGCGCGTGAGAGACGTGAGCCTCTGTCTTGCCGGCAAAGAGGTGAACGACAACGTGACAGTTTAGATGGGGATGGATGTCGACGCTTCAACCCGCTCGATGTGTTCGCGAAATGCGAGCCGTTGGCTGCATTCGAGTTCGATGCTGCGTTCGACGTGAATTCCCAGTTGAAACCAGCTGCCCGGTGTTCTGGTGTTATGGCAGACCCGGCAGCGAAAGAACTGCCAGTCGTCTGTGTCTTCACACGGAACTGCTATCACGAAGTAATCGCATTTCAGTTTGACGGGCGTCATCACTCCAAAGCCTTCGCTGCGGATATCGTGGGTGACCGCCGGAACGCCGAAACTCAGGTCAACATCTTCTGCCAGATCAGCAGCCTCGCAGGGAAATAACCAGACTCCCAGAGCAACGTGGCGTTCGTCGCGAGCGCGGCGGTCATCAGCAATGCCCTGTTCGTAGCCGAGTCCTGCCATTTCGTGACGGCTGATGATCCGGGCCAGCGCAAGAACCGCTTTCTGGCGAGGTTTCCTACGGCTAAACAGATTTGCGACAGCTTCTATCATGATACGGCTCTTGCAGAACGACTTCGCGATATCGCAGAAAACTTCCGGCTTAACGCGGCAATGGTGCGGTGGTGTTTCTGGAATATAGGTCAGTCCGGCAGGGAGTGTCCGCGCAAATGCCGTAGTTACGGCTGTGGTTGCTGCCTTCGCACGTGCGTCTGTGCGGGTTGCGCCGGTCAGAATACCACCGCGTAATGTTCCTGCACCCTCTGTGGCTTTCGCCCCGGTCGATAGATGGGCCGTCCGCTGCTGTCAGCAATCGAAATACATTGCAAACTCGTACGGGTGAGGACGTTGATCGATCGCGGCGACCTCTTCCGACCGCTTGAAGGAAATCCAGCGTTCCACCACATCGGGTGTAAACACGTCGCCGCGAAGCAGAAAATCGTGATTTGCCTTGAGAGCTGTCAGTGCCGCGTCCAGCGACGACGGAGTGGACGCGACGTTCTGTTGTTCTTCCGGCTCAAGATCGTAGAGATCCTTGTCCAGCGGCCGCCCGGGGTCGATGCGATTTTCGATTCCGTCCAGAGCCGCCATCAGAATCGCAGACGTCGCCAGATACGGATTACATGATGAATCCGGACACCGGAACTCAAGGCGGCGATGCGATTCGTTTCCGGCGTTCACCGGAATGCGAATTGCCGCCGACCGGTTGCGATAGCTATACGACAGATTCACCGGTGCTTCAAAACCAGGAATCAGACGTTTGTAGCTGTTCGTTGTCGGGCAGCAGAATGCCAGTAACGACGGAGCGTGGCGAAGAATCCCGCCCATGGCAAACATGGCGGTTTCGCTAAGTCCGCCGTAGCCGGATCCGGCAAACAGCGGATCACCGTCTTTCCACAACGACAGGTGCAGATGCAGTCCGGAACCGTTGTCGTTCCACAGAGGCTTGGGCATGAATGTCGCTACCTTGCCGTGCCGAGCCGCAAAGTTACGAACAAGATATTTCAGACGCACCAGCCGGTCACTGGCCTGCAGCAGCAATACGTGATTCAGATCGACCTCGCAATGCCCTCCGGATGCAACTTCCCGGTGTTGACCCTGCACTGAGATTCCGGCTTCTTCCAGTGCCAGCATGATGTCAGTCCGCAGTTCCTGCAACGTGTCCATCGGCGGCATGGCAAGGTAACCGTCGCGACGGCGGATCTGATAGCCGGTGCCGTTGCCGCGTTCTGTACCGCGGCTCCAGTGTCCGTCACAGCTCTGGAGATGGTAAAATGCTTCGTGTTCGTTTTGATCAAATGTCACGCTGTCGAAGACGAAGAACTCCACTTCAGAGCCAAACATCGCTTGATCGGCAATGCCGGTCGACTGCATGTAGTTCTCGGCCTTGCGGGCGATGTTGCGTGGATCACGCGGGTAGCTCTGGTGAGTGACCGGATCCTTCACGTTGCCCAGCAAAGCCATCGTGTGCTTCATGAACGGGTCGACGAAGGCCGATTTCGAATCGGGCACGACCAGCATGTCACTTTCGTGAATCGCCTGCCAGCCACGCATCGAAGATCCGTCAAAGCCGAAGCCGTCTTCGAAGCTCTCTTCCGTCAACTGGTCCGCCGGAATCGTGAAATGCCGCTGATACCCGCGAAAATCCACGAACCGCAAATCAATGGCTTTGATTTCACGTTGGCGACACAGTGCCAGTACTTCACGAGGAGAAAGTTCAGAGGTCATGATGTCGTTTGGCCACGGGCCCGTCGGGATGACGGAAAATCGAATGGAATCTGCGGAACACCAGAAACTGGTGGGTCTCGCCGGGGCAGAAGACGGCAGTGTAATGAATTCGCGGTCAGCTCGCGACTGGCACAGACAATCACCGTCAAATCACGTCGTTTAACCCCACGGGCATCGCCCCGCACTCACGGCGTGCGTCAGAGCGAGGTGGTGATGGATCGTCTGCCACGTTAAGCGCGGCCCGTTGGGCACGCGGTTAAACGAATCGCATCAGAACGCGGGCACGCAGCTCGTTTAACCGTCGGGGCATCGCCCCGCGCTCACGGCGTGCGTCAGAGCAGGGTGTGATGGCCCGGCTGCCACGCTGAACGCGGCCCGTTGGGCACGCGGTTAAACGAATCGCCCTGTCAGACTGTCCGCGTAGAGCAGCTGTGATACAGTGCCGTTGGCTTGCGTTCACTGCTCAAACTACAGGCGCCTGACATGGTTCATGGATACCACGTCATATTCGGAGCATACGGGTTCTGGCTGCCCAATGACCCTCGCGGATCATGGTCCGATTTTGTCGGAGCATGGGAACTGTATCGATTTGGGCCATCATCGAATTCATCGGAACGGCGGGAACTCACGGTAGAACAGGATGCCTTGCGACAACAGGCAAAGCAGTCGATGAGATACCCTGCCGTTGAGTTCGACGGTCAGCAGGCTCGAGCGATCGGAAGAGGCCTTCTGACGGCACGTTGAAAAAAGCAACCTGACCATCTGGGCCTGTTCCATTCTTCCGTCACACGTCCATCTGGTGATTGCCAGACACACGTTCAACGTGGAATACGTTGTCGGACTATTGAAGGGCGAGGCGACCAAACAGTTGAATCACGAAGGAATTCATCCACTCGCCGAGTACCCTCGTCGCAGCGGCGCGACTCCCACTCCCTCGAACGTTAAGTCGTGCCGCGTCTATCTGGACAGCGCAGACGGGATCGAAGAAGCCATCGGCTACGTCGAAGACAATCCGCCAAAGGAAGGCAAGGCACGACAATCCTGGTCCTGTGTAACACCCTTCGCCGGCCTGGAAGACGGCTGGGTCACATATCACTAGCTCAGGCGGCCGCTACAGCTCGTTTAACCGCGGGGCATCGCCCCGCGCTCCTGTACGTGCGTCAGAGCGACGTGGTGATGGATCGTCTGCCACGTTGAGCGCGGCCCGATGGGCACGCGGTTAAACGAATCGCATCAGAACGCGGGTACGCAGCTCGTTTAACCGTCGGGGCATCGCCCCGCGCTCCTGTACGTGCGTCCGCGGGACGTGGTGATGGATCGTCTGCCACGTTGAGCGCGGCCCGTTGGGCACGCGGTTAAACGAATTAGATCAACCACCTCGTCCCGGCAGCTCGTTTAACCGTCGGGGCATCGCCCCGCGTTTTGATGTTCAATCGATCTCGTTCAGATAACTCAGCAGGTCGGACATGTCCTGAACGGTAACGGTCTTCTCCAGGCCTTCCGGCATAAAGGACAGGCCGGTGCTGGACATTTCTTCGATGTCAATTCGCAGTACATCCTTCGTCGTCCCGTCAGCCCGCCTCAGAGTGATGCTGTTCGCTGTTTCTGCTGAGATCATGCCGGCCAGCACGCGACCGTCGGTCGTGGCGACAACGTAGGACAGGAACCTGGGTTTGACTTCCCGGTTGGGATCCAGAATGTTCAGCAGGACCGACGGCAGACCTCGCTGACGAATCCCCCTTAATTCCGCTCCCACTGCAGTCCCGACATCTTCCAGTCGGTGACAGGCGGAACAGTTCTTTTTGAAGACCTGCTTACCTCGGTTTGAGTCTCCGTTCGTCCTCAGTGCCGACTGGTAACGTTCGACAACGTCCTTCCGTGCGAAGACAGTAGTGCGCGCAAAGATCTTAGCTACACGCGATGCGATCTTTGCATCCGGATGCTTCATCAGCACTTGAATTCTTGCCGGGTCGATATCGGCGATCGCCACGTTTCCGGTCTCGACCGCGTCCAGCAGCATCTGAACCCACGACGGTCGAGACAACAGAGTTTCCGCAGCTCTGGCCCGCAGTGCAGGGCTTAGTCCGGACCAGTGTGCCAGCAACAGAGCGACCACTCCGTCATCGTCTGAGGCGCCCAGCACTTCCAGTGCGGCTGCCTGCAACGGCACTGGATGCGCCGGCGAGAGCAGACCGTCCAGCACGGACTTCGCGTCGGCAAAGCTGCCCAGCCGCAGACTGCGAATTGCGTCGACACGGTCATTCAAGGGAGCTTCCTGATTTCGGGCCAGAGCGGTCGCTTCCTTCAGCACATTGGCCAGCACTATGCCGGCCTTCCCGCCTGCCGCCGACAGAATGCGTTCCCGCATTTCTTCGCTCTGTTTTTCCAGCATGGTCTTTACAACAGCGTCCCGTAGTGATTTGTCATTTGCAGCAAGGTCCTCCAGCGAACGCAGCACCACACTCACCTCGCTGGTTCGAGCACGCGCACCGATTTGCTGTACCAGCGCCAGCAGCAGGACTCGACCGTGATTCGTCGAGCGAAAGTTTTCGTCGGCGGCAAGCAGGCCGAACAGCGTATCCGCGCCTTCGCCTGCAGAACTCAGAATCGCAAGACGCATCCATGCATCCTGTCCATTCGCCAACGCCATTTGTGACAGCGCCTGGATAGATGACCGTCCATGAAAGGCGCCTAGAGAAAATGCAAGCTGATAACGAACAGTGACGTCGGCATCATCAACCATGCCAACGATGCGATCGCGGATGGCCGGCGCATTTTCCACAAAGTCTTCCGCCAGACGCAACGCCTGAATGCGGACGTTGGCAGATGGATCCTCCAGCCCCGTCAGTACAGAAGCCTCTTTCAACGCTGCCAGGCCGTGCAGAGCATGCAGCGCGGTCGCGCGCCCTTCTGCGGACTTCGCCTCAGAAGCCAGTGCCAACAGCGAAGAAACGGCAGAGCGGTCCTGTTTCCGGTACAGCAGGCGGGCGGCAGTGTCGCGGTGCCAGCCGTTGGGATGATCGAGCAGAGCAACCAGTTCCTCGACGGTGGCCCGGTCTAAACGCGGCATCGTGCGGCTGGCGTTGCCTGATGTCGACACGATGCGATAGATTCGGCCTCGGTCATTTCCACTGGCCGCGTCCAGGTGTTCAAAGAATTCCGGTGGCAGAAAAGCAGCGCCTTCGATCAGTTCGCGGCACATGTCCAGCATGACCAGGTTGCCATCCGGAGCATTCGCGAACTGCACGGGGCGAAACCAGATATCTTTCGACGCCAGAAACTCGGCTCCCGGGTCTGCTCGGTGGGCCACAAGTTCCTGCCCGTTGGCCTGAAGGTTCGCTCGGTACACCAGGTTATTGGCCACGTCACCGACAAACAAATTGCCCCGGTATTCCGCGGGCCATGCATCGCCGCGATAGATGGTGATCCCCGTCGCACCGGTGAAGAAACCAAACGGCGTACCGCCTTCGTCCGACCCTCGAAACTTTCCCGTTTTACGCAGTCGCGTGCGCAGAACTCGCCAGGGTTCAGGCGGTGTGATGCGGAACAGTTTCGTGAACTTGCCTTCGGGGGCGATATCGACGGCCGCTGCGGGCGCCTGCATGACGGGATTGCGAGCGATGTAGCGGTCGTCGTACATCAATGTCTGAGCCGGCACGCTGTTGGAGCAGACGAATTTTCGGCCCCAGTTGTCCATGCTCAACCCGTGCTGTCCTCCGCCTGACGTAAGCTCAAAGGTTGTCCAGTCACGCGGATCAAAGATGAAACCCCGTCCGCGAACAGATACGGGCTGAGCGTCTTTTGCCCCCGCTGCAGTAATGTCGCCACCGGCCAGATTGGTCGACAGATGAAAGCGATTATCCATGCCCCAGCGAATGGAGTTCAAATGAGCTTCCCCCGCTTTGTCTTTTCCAAATCCCGTGAACACCACCTTGCGCTCATCCGCCCTGCCATCGCCATCAGTGTCCTTCAGGTACAGCAGGTCTGGTGCATCGCCGACAAAAATTCCGCCGTCCCAACAGGCCACGGCCGTCGGGTAGTCCAGGTTGTCTGCAAACTGCGTGCTGCGGTCGTACTTGCCGTCGTTGTCGGTGTCTTCCAGCAATGCGATGGAACCCGCCGGAATGTCTTTCAGTACGTAAGCGTTGTACGGTGGCAACTGCACCACAAACATGCGGCCCTGTTCGTCAAAATCAACGGCCACGGGGTCCTGCACAAGCGGTTCGGAGGCGATAAGTTCTGCCTGAAACCCTTTTCGCATCACGATCGCATCACGAGACTGGGCCGGCTGCATCACCGGAAGACGCGGCAGCTCTTTGCCGAACTCGTCCGCCCCCGGAGTTCTGTCCTGACCGCATGCACAGATCGACAAGGACAGAAATACCGCGCAGCAGCACAGCAACCGGACATTTAGGCGCGACGACGGGACGCACCCCACCGTCACGTGCGCTAGTGAGTTTTCAGGGGCACTGGGATCCTGTTTTGCTTGCTTAACGGTCGTCACTCGAGGTCCTTTATTTGTTAGGTGCTCATGAGGTATGACAACAAAGCCGGGTCTGCGTCAGGTGTATGAATGCTGTTGAAGTATTTTCGATTTGTGGCAATATTACTAGTGCTTTGTTACAGCCAGGTTTTAGGGTTGGCGAGGAAAACGGGGTCAGGTACCAAAAACCGGAACGGCCCGAAGGGTGCTTTGCATTTTTGGTACCTGACCCCCTTTTCCGGCGAACGATTCAACCCCACTTTTTTCCTGTGACAATGCACTACTGTGTGGCTTCCGCATTGCTGTTTACCGTTTCCCGGAAGACATCAGCTTTCAGGTGTCGAGCCAGAAAATCGGCTCGGCGACGAGCACCGTAAGGTGTTTCGCAGGCACCATGCCCGGCTCCGGGGATCAAAAGAAAATCGAAATCCTTGTTGGCCTCAATCAGTTTCTTGACGACCTGTGTTGTGCTGGCCGGATCGACGTTGCGGTCAAGTTCTCCGACGACGAGCATCAGTTTGCCCTGCAGGCGGTAGGCGTTCTCTGTGTTCGAACTGGCGGCATAGTGGTCGCCGACCGGCCAGCCCATCCATTGTTCATTCCACCAGATTTTGTCCATGCGATTGTCGTGGCACCCGCAGTCTGCCACAGCTGCCTTGTAGAACGTTCCATGCCACAGCAGAGCCGCCATTGCATTCTGGCCGCCGGCAGATCCGCCATAGATGCCGACTCGGCTGAGATCGAGCCAAGAATGCTGTTTGGCGGCGGCTTTCAGCCATGCGACGCGATCAGGAAAACCGGCATCTTTCAGGTTCCGATAGCAGACGTCGTGAAACGCCTTTGAACGCCATGCCGTTCCCATTCCGTCGATCTGAACAACTACCATTCCTCGATCCATGATTTGTCGCTGGTGGCGATACCGTGTTCGAAATTCTTTCGGAACATGGTGGTCATGAGGACCGGCATAGATGTTTTCCACCACGGCGTATTTTGTAGATGCGTCAAAGTTCCGCGGACGGTGAATGATCCCCCAGATGTCTGTTTCCCCGTCTCGTCCCTTTGCTACAAATCGTTCCGGCAGACTGCCGTTCGCCGCAATAATTTCCGACGCATCCGCCTGCTCAAGCGGCGTGACCAGTGTGCCGTCCAGACTGCGGCGAAGTTGGTTGATTGGCGGTAGATCGACGCGCGAGAATCTGTCGATGAAGAAGCGGCGACTTGGTGAAAACGTCACTGCGTGAGTACCGTCGCCATCCGTCAGGACCTTCAAGCCGCTGCCATCGAAGTTTACTCGACAGAAATGTTCGTGGTACGGGTCCTGTCCCGGGACGATACCAACCGCAAAAAACCAGATCACCTTTGAGTCGCGATCAATGTGTTCAATGCGACGCACGTTCCAGTCACCTGTGGTCACGGGATTGAGGACGTCGCCCGTGGACACGTCGTAGCGATAAAGATGATTCCAGCCTGATCGTTCGCTGGCCCACAGCAGTTGATTCTGTGGTAGCCATTCCAGAACGGACTTTCCGCCCGTGGAATAGTGAATAAATGTCTCACTACGTTCCTCGACAATAGTCCGGACTATGCCGTCGGCGACGGTTACTTCCAGCAGACGCAATGTCTGGTGGCCGCGTTCGTTATACAGCATCCAAAAGCGGCTGCTGTCGGTACTCCATTTCAGAAACTGCAGCTTGAACGGATTTCCAAACAGCTTGTTGGGCAGACTGATCTCTCGGCCGTCAACCGCTGAAAACAGACGAGGCAGCGGAATGGGAATCGCATCGCCGGGTTTGGCATATGAATAACTTTCCAGGCTGGGTTGAAGCTGATTCGGTGGCGACGACTCAACGTAGTAGACACGCCGTTCCGGAACTGTTGCTGTTTGAAACGCTATCAGGAACTTCGAATCCGGGGACCAGCGAACGTCCGCGACCGGATCCTGCTGTTGATCCACCCGCCCGCGGGAGGCATTCTTCTGAAATGTATTTTCGACCGTGCCATCAGACGACAGTTGCTGCGGCTTAGCTGGCGAGCCGCTTAAATCCTGTCGCCAGACGTTGTGATCTCGGACAAACACAGAAGACTCTTTATTCGGTGACGTGGCGTTTCGGCTGTTATTCTCCGGACGTTGCTGCCGGCGAGATGGTCGCACCTGCTGCTGCTGCGTCATTGCTTTCAGAGCAGCTTTGCTAACGACAATGTCGTTCTGTCCGTCCACGGCCTCAAAGGCGGCCACGGCAGTGTCATCCGCGGACTTCAACAGCCAGACGTGTCCGGCAAACGTGTGCTGTGTTTTGGTTGCGCCGGGGGCGATTGTGCCATAACTTTGGGGCTGGCTACTGCGATCGATCCAGATCAGGTGGACGACAGTGTTTAGTTCGTTGGTGACCGTCAGTTCCACGTCACCGCCACGGTCAACGGACATTCGAGGTGGCATAAACAGTCGGTCTTGTTCGGGCGTTGTTTCAACGCCCAGTTGCTGTGCTTCGTACGATGTCAGATCCAGCGCCCACTTGCCGATACTGGTGGATACCGTCATGGATTTCAGGTCGTCGGCAAATTCCAGCGAACTGATGGGCAGACGTTCCTTGATAACGGCGTCGGCACCAGCTTTCGTGAGAGCTGCCGCGACTCTGGCATGGTCAAACGCCGGTGCGCGAATACCTGTCGCAGTGTCGACAAGTACGTATTCCGTCTGCTTTCCCGCCAGTTCCACGCGATACCAGAACTTCGTACCGTCGCTGAACCAGTTTGGCACAACCTTTTCCCGGTAAACTCGCGGCAATTGCCCGTGACAATCTGCAAACATGCCCAGTAAGAACGAAAGAACGCAGCAGTATGTCAGGCGCTGAGCAGTTGTTGGGGGCGGTCGGAGCATTCAGGTTCTCGGGCGACAAACGGGGACCATAACAGTCATTGGTCTTACGGGATGGCCAAATGGAATCAGGCGTCTTGCGGCAACATACCACGGATTGTCGATTCATCCCACCACGTCGGGCCGGAACAGTTGCCGGGACTGATATCGAGCGAACGTCTGCAACGCAGAGTTTCTCTACTTCCGTATGTTTTGACGATCAATGGTCGATGCGGGCGATGCTCATCTGCTTCCTGAAATCCTGCTGGACCAGCAGGAAGGCGAACCTGGCAATCGCTGGGCCATCCTGAACACAGACGGAGGTGGCAAACGCACGAAAAGACTCAATGCTCTGGCAAAGCTGGCTCCGGCACCAGGCACGGTGGCAGAAGCAAGACTGCGCACCGCCGCGTCCAGCGACGACGCAGCGATGCGGTGGTGGGCCATCACCGGCTTGTCGAATCAGAAATCAGCCAAAGGCGTGACTGTGAAATCCGGCAGATACCTGTTACGGATTGGCTCGCCATTGAGCAGGGGCGACCACTTTGGGAGCACCGCTGGCGGACCACGGTGTGGCCGTTCTTCGGGACGGTGAACTTCCCTGCCACTGTGGTGTTGACGGCGTGTGGTAATCAGACGTCCGGGACGGACTTGAAGTCGACCCCGGCTGACCGGCTGACGGATAGGTTAGTCCCCGCCCGGCAGGTGGACTTGTGGTTACCGGAGCTTTCAGACGCACGGTTCCAGCAGAATCCGGCGTTGTGCTGCCGGCTGCACTGACCCCCGGCGTTTCACGTGAGCTTCTATAACTGGTCAGGCGAACGTCAACAGTACTTTCCTGTTTTGGCCATGCCGCCAGTTGACTGTTTTTGTCACTGTTCGCGGCACCAAGTTTGGTCAGCATTTGTATTGACTGAAAATGTGTTCGCTCGTCCGGATGCGAGTCCAGTGCGCGTTGAAACCACGTTGACGCGTCCTGGTTGTGTCCCTGTTCGTGCAGCACAAAACCGATATTAAACAACGCTGCTGCGGAACCGACGGCGGCCGTGAGATGGGGGCGTGCTTCTTCTGTTTGACCGTTTCTGGCAAGGGCCAGTCCAAGTTCATAACGTGTGGCTTTGAACAGGGCGGGATCACTGGGAGGGGCGATGGCCACGGCTTTTTCCAGACTCTGAATGGCCTGTTCCCATTCTTCCTGATTGGAATGAATCCGTCCCGTTTCCATCCAGACTTCAGGGCTGTCGGGATGTTTTCTGGCGGTCGCGGCCAGAATTGCCTGAGCTTCCGCCACTCGTCCGATCGCAAATTCGATGCGGGCGATGCCCATCCTTGCCTCCAGGCTATCGGGATTGTCAGTCAGGATCTCGCGATAGTGTTCCTTCGCTTCCTGGTAATCTCCCAGGTCTTCGCGCCAGCGGGCGAACTTCAACATCGTGTCGTCGGCCCGCGTCAGCTGTTTCTTGGCGATACGGAATTCCGCACTGAGTTCGTCGGACTCATTTATCAGGGGGTCGAGTTCGTCGACAGGTGATCGCACTACGAACGCCTTCATCCTGGCAGGAAGATTACCTGTCGAGGTACAGCCAACGTTACAGACCATGCCGGCCAACAGAAGCAGGGGGGGCAGATTTGTTGCAGAAGATTTCATTCGTAGACTTCCTGAGGGCGTTGCGACATGTTTTTGAAATGCCGAGCGGCAGGCGACGTTCGTGTCCTGCGACGAACAGAAAGCGCAGGGGCAGCCACCTGCCTCAATCAATCGACGATCACAACCGGCAAACTCAACTGTATCTGCAAAGTCGCGCAGACCGGTGCCTGTGATATGGCGGGATTGGCTGCAGCTGATTGCGGTGCGGCGTTTTCTGCCGGCACTGGCGATTCAGCTCATTCGGCAGCGTCGTCTGCTGCAGGGGCGACCGCTTCCTGCATCTTCTTTTGAATACGGAAAGCGTAGACGGCATAAGTGCGGTTGCCCATGTGCCATGTCCACGGGTCAATTGTGTGAACCGTGTCCGGACCAGAGGCGAGTCTGGACAGCACGTTCAATTCGGAAAGTACGACCGATGGGTTAGTGCCGGAGAAGAAGTTTTTCTCAGCCACGAGTGTCCTGACAATCTCCGGCATCTGTTCTGCAGTGGCCGTCTTCAGTTGTTCCGCTGTGTCCGATGACACAATGTCGGACACGAAGATCGCCACACCACCCGGCCGCAACAGGCTTAACATTCGTCGCAGATGACCAACGCGAACCGCCCTCAGAGCATTTACGAAAGTCGGATGGTCTTCGCCGATCAGGCCGCTTAACGAACCAACCATTTGGCTCAGGACACACAAAGAAACGACCACATCTGCCTCCGGAACGTCGGACACACCGTTCTCTGATGACAGCGCCTGCAGTACCTTAATGCAGTGTTCGCGATTCTCTTCTTCCGGCTGAAAATCCCGGCTGGTGAGCGACAGGAGCGGCTCCGCGATGTCCGCCGGTGCGTGGATTCGGAACTGATCCATTTGTTCAGGATGTGAGTTGACCACCGATTGCACGGCGGTTTCGTCCAGATCGACCAGATGAATGGTCCGGAACAGATCAGCCACGGCGGCAGCGTCAACATCAAGACAATTGCCGGCTCCCAACAGGACGATCGATGAACATTTCTGATCTTCACCATCGCCAAGGTCGGCCGCAGTGGAACTGATCAATTGCATGATTCGATCACGATGGCTGGTGTATGCCGTGGTCAGATCTTCGGTTTCACGGTTTCGGTCGATGTGCGTCTGAGCCAGATCGCTGCGCATACTGCAACTCCGTCTTATAAAAGCATATTTCGAATTTGTCTGCACGCTCCCGTCGCGGGAGTTACTGTTTGTTCGGCAGGACTGTCGGGTCAGGTGCACACCCGAGCGGATTCCGGTCGAGCTTTGGGTTTCGTCACTACTGTTCGGCGATGCCAAGTGTAACGAATCGACCGGGCGGCTTCATCCGGCAGGATCTGCCGAAGTGCTGTGGGGGACTATTCCAGGCACACTGGTTGTTTTGGTTGTGCGAACCTGAAGATTCAATGGTCGCCGGATCTTTGTGTGGTTATGGCCGCCGTCGTGTCGATTCGTGTGAGACGTTCGGCCCGCCGTTACGCTCGTTCCAGAGGTGGTACTCCGATCTATGAGCAAATCGCGAGATCTGCTAGTTTTCTTCGCAACGGTGCGATCCTGTCCCAAACGTACACGGTCAACGCAAAACGCCACATGAGACGATTCAATATGCTGGTTTTGATGTCACTTCTAACAGGGTGCCAGCACGCCAGAAGTTTCCTGAACATGAACAGCAACAGCAGCTCTCCATTCGTTGGGCTGGAACTGTCCGTTGACGCTGGAAACACGAATTCTGAGACGTTAGCGACGGACGACACGATGCGGAACAGTGGAGATGCCTCAGCACCATTGCGTTCAGCCGAAACAACAGACGCCGGCCCCGCGGTGAAGCTTGCTGCGATCGACGGCAGCTCGCGGAACTTCGTGAATACTTCGCAGCTGCGGCAGGACACCGGAAATCTGAAGTACGCACTTCCGGCAACTGATCTGAACAAAGATCCACGGCAGGCGGCAGAAGTGCATGAAATCATGGAGCGACTGTCGGGCTCCTAGTGCATTGTCACAGCCTGGTTTCAGGGTTGGCGAGGAAAACGGGGTCAGGTACCAAAAACCGGAACGGCCCGAAAGGTGCTTTGCATTTTTGGTACCTGACCCCCTTTTCCGGCGCTAACTTTTGCCTGTGACAAAGCACCAGGGTTGTGGGGTGCCAGAGACCTTGAGCGAAATTCCGGCGAGACGCCGCGCCTTGTCTGACCAACGCGGGCTGAGCGGACGCTTGCACGACTCACTCTGCACGCCCCATTCGGGAAATCGCCTGGTTGCTCGCAGAATCGGTTTCCACGGGCTAATATTCGTGCCACCGACAACGTGCGCGATGTGCTTTAATCGGTTGTCGGTCCCGACAGTTCAGGCGAGGATGCTATGAAAGGTCTGTTGATCCCCATTCTGTTCGCCCTGGGAACAGCCATGTGTTGGGGAATGTACGCTCCGGCGCTGGGGAATGCTCGCAGCACGGTGAAGCCGCCACACCCTGATTTCTGGAGTCCGTTCAAGCCGTATGTCTTCATTGGAGTGGCGTATCTGGTGATTGCCATCGCCGGCGGCTTGATTGCCATGAAATTGAAAGGTGATACTTTCAGCTACGACGGGGCTCATGCAGCGGCTCGCAACTGGGGCTTCATTGCTGGCATCCTGGGGGCCGCTGGTGCCTTCTTTCTGACCAACGCGGTGATCAGCAGCAAAGGCAACACCGCGCTGGTGATGCCCATCGTGTTTGGGGGAGCGGTCAGCGTGAATGCCATTTTCGCGTATTCGCAGCTGCGGAATTCGGTCAACATCAGTCCCGTCCTTTGGGTTGGCATGGCTTTTGTTGTGGTCGGCGTTGTTTTGGTTGCAAAGAACACTCCGCACGGCGCGCCGTCAAAGCCGGCGGCGCAGACACCGGAAGCGCAGGAGTCTGTTTCGACAACGACCGCCACACGTGAGGGTGGCGCTGATAGCCCGAATACAATTTCCGACAAGGCTTAGAGACGCCGGTCGATGCGTCGGCCGAATTCGACATGAAGAACGACCAGATTGCCGCCGTCTTTGCGCAGCTGTCCGACCTGCTGGAAATTCAGGAGGCGAACCCGTTTCGTATCCGAGCTTACCGCAGTGCGGGACGAACGATTTCATCCACCGCCGAATCCTTTGCAGCTCTGGTCGAAGAAGGTGCCGATCTAACCCGCTTTTCGGGTATCGGCAAAGACCTGGCAAAGCAAATTGTGGAAGTCATCACGACTGGCCAGCATTCGCAACTTGCAGAACTGAAGGAACAGGTTCCGGCGGGTGTCGTGGATATGCTGAGAATTCAGGGCGTTGGTCCTAAGAAAGTGGCCGTTTTTTTTAACAAGTTGAACCTGACATCGCTGGACGAATTGAAGGCCGCCGCACAGGCCGGTGAACTGGCTGCCTTGAAGGGGTTTGGAAAAAAGACCGAACAGTCGATTCTGGCCAATATTGACCGAGCGGCCGAAGCTGGAAAACGCATCTCCATCGCAGACGCCCGGATTGCTGCCCAGGCCATCGTTCAGGATCTGCTGCAACTGAAGACAGTGATGCAAACGGCAGTGGCTGGAAGCTGTCGGCGACGTCGGGAAACGTGTGGCGACCTGGACGTGTTGGCCACTGCCGGCGATGCGACGGCCGCCATGGACCGGTTGGCAGCCCATCCGCTGGTGGATACGGTGCTGCAGCGAGGTGACACAAAGCAGCGAGTCCGACTGAAAACGGGCGTGGAGCTGGACCTGCGAGTCGTCGCGGACGCCTCCTACGGCGCGGCGATGCAGTATTTCACGGGTTCCAAAGAGCACAACGTCGTCGTGCGACAACGGGCGAAGGACATGGGCCTGAAGGTAAACGAGTACGGTGTCTTTCGTGACGACGACCAGATCGCCGGCGCCACTGAGGAAGACGTTTACGCAGCATTGAACCTGCCCTGGATACCTCCGGAGCTCCGTGAGAATCGCCAGGAATTCGATTTGGCAGCAACCGGTGTGATGCCGCGTTTAGTCGAAGTTGGCGACATCAAGGGCGACCTTCACATGCACACGACGGCATCCGACGGAGCCGCCAGCATCCTTGAGATGGCCGAGGCCGCGAAGTCACGTGGCCTGAAGTACATCGCCATCACGGACCACAGCAAGCGAGTGTCGATGGCCAACGGTCTGGACGCGACGCGATTGCGTGCTCACTGGGACAATATTCGGGCAGCTCGGGAACAGATCGACGGCATCGAGCTGTTATGCGGTATTGAATGCGACATCCTGGAAGATGCGACCATGGACCTGGCAGACGATGTTCTGGCCGAAGCGGACTGGGTTGTTGCTGTGCTGCATTATGGATTGCAGCAACCGCGCGAACAGATCATGAAGCGGCTGTTGACCGCCATTCAAAATCCACACGTTGATATCATTGGACATCCAACCGGTCGGCTGGTCGGCAAACGTGACGGTGCCGACATTAATATGGCGGAGATGTTGAAGGCATCTGCTGATTACGGTGTCATGATGGAGATCAATGCCCATTTCAAGCGTCTTGATCTGGACGACGTCAATGCGGCTGCGGCAAGGGATCTGGGGATTCCGATTGTTATCAGTACGGATGCTCACAGCGTCAACGGTTTTGATGTGTTGCAATACGGCGTCGACCAGGGGCGCCGTGCCGGACTGACCAAAGACGACGTGGCTAACACAAGAACCTGGACACAGTTCAAAGAACTTCTGAAACGGTGACCGGATGAATTCCCGTGTTTCTCAACGAGTTGCCGTAATTGGTCTGGGCCGCTTTGGGATGGCGCTTGCGCGCCGACTAAGCCAGCACGGTGCCGAAGTCATCGCGATTGACCGGCAGCACAAGCTGATCGATGAAATCTGCAACGACGTGGCGATTGCAGTCCGGCTGGATTCCACTGAGGAATCCGCTCTGCGGAGTCAGGAGGTTGAGCGGGTGCATAGTGTTGTTGTCGCCATCGGCGAAAACTTCGAAGCTGCGTTGCTGACGACGGTCATCTGCAAGAAAACTCTGAAGGTGCCGAACGTCATCTGTCGAGCTCAGACGCCTCTGCACGCGGAGATTTTTGAACAGATTGGAGCGGATGAGGTGATTCAGCCGGAACAGACCGCTGGCGAAATGCTGGGGCGACGACTGGCGCACCCCCGAATCCACGATTACGTAAAACTTGGCGATGGTTTCACGGTTGTTGAATTGCAGGCCCCGTCGCGGTTCGTCGGCAAGACACTGAAGGAGATCGATCTGCGGTCCACATACCGAGTCAACCTGATTGCCATTCGTCGTAAAGCCGAAACTTCAGACGCTGAACCGCCGCAAGGTTCTGATCAGCTGATCAGCGTCCCCGGACCGGATGACCGCATTCAAGCCGCTGACATTCTGCTGTTATCGGGATCCGATGCAGCGCTGTCGAATCTACCGCAGGGGTAGGTAGTACTTTGTCACAGCCAGGTTTTAGGGTTGGCGAGGAAAACGGCGTCAGGTACCAAAAACCGGAACGGCCCGAAGGGTGCTTTGCATTTTTGGTACCTGACCCCCTTTTCCGGCGAACGATTCAACCCCGCTTTTGGGCTGTGACAAAGCACCAGGTTCTGGTCAGCTGCTCCCGTTTAGGCTCGACTCCTGCAGGAGAGACCGCAGTTCAATGCTGGCAAATCAACAACGTCGACGGCCGTTCCGTCGGTGTCTGGCCGAGCCCCATGCCAGGAATCGCGAGCACGGCCGGTCAAGAGGCAGGAAAGATCGTGCGAAAGCCGACCCACGGCGGCATGGTTCAGGCCAATCGCCGGGTCAATGACGGCAATTCCTGCGATTTGCCGGGATCGCGGTGTTGATCATTGGCCGAATCGACGATACCCTTTCGAGCTTCCCGACTTATGGCGGCATGGATTGGTGCCAGGTCTGTTGAAATACAGACTGCAGGTCGGATGTTTTCTCTGTACGCAGTTCGGCCGGATTGGTTTGCGGACTGCCTGTCGGTGTTACCGTTTCCTCCCAATTCGTGGAGGGCACGACGGTTCAACAGAAGATGACGGCCCAGCGTGCGTTGCGTTGAGGTGGTGCAGAGCGTGAAAATTAGAATTGGAGTTCTCGAAGAATGGGTCGTTACACGGGTCCGAAGGGACGCATCAACCGTCGGTTGGGCGTTAATGTTTACGAATCAAATGGTGCCATCAAAGCCCTGGACCGGAAGGAATATCCGCCGGGGATGCACAAGCGGCGCAAGAAGCCGACCAACTACGGTCTGGGCCTTGCCGAAAAACAAAAGATCAAGTTCTATTACGGACTGCGCGATCGACAGCTTAACCGCTACTTCGCCAAAGCCCGAAGCATGAAGGGCAACACCGGCGAACAACTGATGGTGATCTGCGAACGCCGCCTGGACAATGTTGTTCGGCGAGCTGGCCTGGCGTCCACTCGACCTCAGGCTCGACAGGGGATCGTGCACCGCCACTTTCAGCTGAACGGAGTCACGGTTAACAAACCGGGAATCATGGTTCGCCCTGGCGACGTGATCACACTTCGAAAACGCCCGAACGTTGAGACACTGTATAAGAATATCCGCGAAGGACTCACGCTTCCTCAGACGGATTGGATCAATTACGACGACAGCAGCTATTCCGCCGTCGTGACCACGATCCCAAGCTACTCCGACGTTGGCCTGCAGGTCGACGTTAACCAGGTTGTGGCGTTTCTGTCGCGATAGCCGTTTCCGACGTGAGCATTGTATCAGACTGAGCCGGCCGCCGAACAGGCGGACCGGCTCTTTCGTTTGGTGCCTCGGCTCCCAGGTTAACGATTGCATCACCAGAGAAATTCGGATACTTTGGCACCTAGGATGATTTGAGTGTGCCGGCAATCACAATGCGCAGAATGGAACGACTTGTCTTCAAAACCGCACCCTGTCGTATGCAGGGCGGGCGAGAAAGTCACGTCACTTTTCCGCACAGTTGCGCCGGTATTTGATGACAGCCAACTCTACGTGAGGCACCCCGATGGAACTGACGAATGTGGATTCACTGAACGCCGTCCTGCTGTTCATGGTGCAGACTGTTGACGAATTGCCGGATGCGATAGAGCACGTGGATTCACGGAACGCTCTCGAGGCGTTCGTGTACAGTCTTCCCGGGATGCTGATCAACATCAGTATCGTTATTGCGCTGATCCTGTTTGTCATGGCCGTCATGTCCCGGCAACGAAAACTCAGGAAACTGGGTGCCACCGTCGGTATGGACGCGAACGGAAAACTGATTTCCATCGATTTTGAGGACAAGCCCCTGACGGATGCCGGACTGCGAAACCTGCAAGGTCTGGCCAACGTGCAAAAGGTCTGGCTGAACGGGACCAAAATCACCGACGCCGGCCTCGCGCACCTGAAGGGTCTGTCGACGCTGAAAGAGCTGGGCCTGTTCCAAACGGACATCACCGATGCCGGCCTGGATCAGTTACACGGGCTTTCGAACCTGGAAGATCTGATCCTGGAACGCACCAAAGTGACAGATGCAGGTGTCGAAAAACTGAAGGCGGCGCTGCCGGGCTGCAAAGTTCGACGCTAGTGCTTTGTCACAGGCAAAAGTTAGGGTCGAAGCATTCCCCGGAAAAGGGGGGGCAGGTACCAAAAATGCAAAGCACCCTTCGGGCCGTTCCGGTTTTTGGTACCTGACCCCGTTTTCCTCGCCAACCCTAAAACCTGGCTGTGACA
>JAAERP010000232.1 GCA_024230215.1 Fuerstiella sp.
CTCAAGCAAACAGGAGCAAGGTGGCGAGTCAGACGTGTCAACCGAATGGTCGGACTCTGCGCAAATATGTACAGCAAACAGTGGAATCAATACTGGAAGTCGCTCGTCGCCTGAAATACCGTAATCCTTGAGCGCACCCGCTGAGAACCGTAGTGTGGGGTAGACTATTCCGCCAAAGCTGCCTACTGTCCCGTCACCGAGTCGCCCGAACCGGAGGCGTGACAGCGGTGGTCATCGGATGGTGGAGTCAAAGCCGATCATATGTGGGCGTACGTTCTTCGCAGATTTTTCTACAACATCCCTGTTTTTATGGGGATTGTGCTGCTGGTCATGCTGGCTCTGCGCGTCAGAGACCCGGTGAACGGCCTGCTGGGCAAGGTCAAAACGGAACAGGAGATTGCGGACAAACGGGCGGAACTGGGGCTGGATAAGCCGTTCGTCCAGCAATACGCCGTTTTTCTGACAAAGCTGTGCACACTGGACTTTGACGAGGAGAGCTGGGTCAATCGCGGCCAGACCGTTGGCGAGGTGATGCGTCGGTGTGTGGGCCCCAGCCTGGCCTTAACGGTCCCCTCACTCGTGCTGACGACGCTGATTTCGGTCGCCATCGCATTAATGTCCGCATGGTATCGAGGCCGTTGGCTGGACAAGGCGCTCGTCATTTCTGCGGTGTTGGGAATGAGCGTCAGTTTCCTGGTCTACATTGTCTTTGGACAGTATTACGCGGCCGCATGGCTTCCGGATCAGATTGGCTGGTCCCCATTTTCTGTCAGCGGCTACGAGCCTGTCGAAAAGGACGGAATTGCCACGTACGTCCTGAAACACTGGCCGTATTATTGCCTGCTGCCAGTGCTGATCAGCGTCATCGTCGCCATGGGCTATGACACGCGATTCTATCGAGCGGTCATGGTCGAAGAATCCGGTCGCGACTACATCACAACCGCTCGGGCAAAGGGCGCATCCCAGCCAAAGGTTATGTTCGTCCATATGCTGAAGAACGCGATGATTCCGATCATCACTCGAGTGGTCATTACGATCCCATTCCTGATCACCGGATCGTTCCTGCTGGAGGTGTACTTTGCGATTCCCGGCATGGGCAAACAATTGCTGACCGCGGTCGTCGAAGCTGACTTTCCCATCGTGCAGGCGTTCACTGCAGTGTTTGCCGCCATCTATATCGCGTCAAACCTGCTGACTGACGTGCTGTATGCTGTGGTAGACCCACGGGTGAGGCTGTCATGAACGGGGCCCCCGATGAATCACGCAGTCTGAAAAAGTTTCTGCGCCACAAGCCGGCGATGATCAGTTTCGTCGTGATCATGGTGTATGTCGCCATCGCGGCGGCCGTCATTCTGGGCGACCTTGTCAGCGTCGAGGACTGTGAACGGCGTTATGGCCCAAAGTCGACTCCCGGCTTTTCTGTCAATCAACTGCCCGAAAAAGAGCTTCAGGATATCACCTGGTACGCAGAACAGATTGAGCAGAAACTGAAGCTGCGGAAAAAGCTCAAACGCCGCATCGAATCACGCGGCGAGCAGCCACGAAACGAAGACATCGAACTGGAATTGCGGGGGCTGCGTATCGGTAACCTGCGACCGGCGGATATCTCGGCCGAGGAATTTCAGCTTCGACTGGACGACATGTGGGACACGGTCGCCGAACTGGACGAGTTCGAAGACCTGAACATGGCTGGCCCGGACGCAGCGACCATCGAAAAACTGATCAACACTGCTGCAGCTCAAATGCAGTCGTTATACGCAGAACAATCAGCAACCGATGTGCGTCATCGAAAACTGCATCTTCTGTTCGGTACGGACGTCTCCGGACGTTCCGTGTTCCTGCGCAGCATCTACTCGATTCGTGTCGCGGTGCTGGTCGGCGTTGTGACGGGGCTCGTGTCCGTGACTTTTGGATCGCTGCTGGGGCTGGCGGCGGGTTATTTTGGCGGGTGGACCGACGGAATCGTAACGTGGCTGTATTCCACCTTTGCTTCCATTCCCAACATCGTGCTGCTGATGGTGCTGGCCTATATGTTTCGCGGCGGTGAGATTGACAATTGGCTGAACGAACTCACCGGGGATCGCTTTGAGTGGCTCATCGGCGGTACCCTTGACGAAACACTGATCCCTGTATTTGTAGCGTTCTCCGCGACCTTCTGGATCGGCCCCTGCCGCATCATCCGAGGGGAAACGTTGAAACTGCGGGAATCCGAATTTGTGCAGGCAGCCCAGGTGATGGGTTATAGCCGCCTCCGCATCCTGCTGCGTCATATCCTGCCGAACATCTCCCATCTGATGCTGATCAATTTCTCGCTGCTGTTTATCGGAGCCATCAAGTCGGAGGTCATTCTCAGTTTTCTGGGAGTGGGTGTTCAAAGCGGCGCCAGCTGGGGGCTGATGATCGATGCCGCTCGCGACGAAGTTCTGAACGACTTTTTCTGGCAGATCGGAGCAGCCACGGCTCTGATGTTTGGCCTGGTGCTGGCATTCAACATTCTTTCCGATGCGCTGCAGGACATTCTGGATCCGAAACATGTTTGAACTCTACACCGTTTCACGCTGAATTGTGGCCGCGAAGAACGCTTTTCGGTAGCAGTTTCGTTACTCCCACGAGCCGGTATCGTTCACGACAAGAACTAAACTGCCCATCTAATGACCACAATGACGGACAACTCAACCAGGCGACCCACGAAGGACAGATCCGACATCGTCCTTTCCGTGCGCAATCTGTCGACGTCGTTTCGAACGGATCGCGGCCTTGTCAATGCGGTCAGCAACGTGTCCTTTGACCTGCACCGTGGTGAATCGGTCGGGTTGGTGGGAGAGTCAGGTTGTGGCAAGTCCGTGACCAGCAAGTCCATCATGCGTCTGCTTCCGGACCACGTCACTCGCTACGCAGAAGACAGCGAAATCCGCCTGGACGGCCGGAACCTGCTGCAGTACTCAGAACGCCAGATGCGAGATCTTCGTGGCAACCGCATCGCGATGATCTTTCAGGAACCGATGACGGCACTAAATCCTGTCTTCACCATAGGATGGCAGCTGGATGAAGCGTTGAAGTACCATACAAAACTGAACAGACGCGAACGCAAAGCCAGAATTCTTGAGTTGTTGGACATGGTCGAAATCCCCAATCCTGACCGACGCTACTATGAATACCCTCATCAGCTGTCCGGCGGAATGCGTCAGCGAGTCGTCATTGCGATGGCTCTGGCGTGTGAACCGGAAATCCTGATCGCCGACGAACCCACGACGGCTCTGGACGTCACCATCCAGGCTCAGATTCTCAGGCTGATGAAAAACCTGCAGGAACGCAGCGGCACTGCAATCCTGCTGATCACCCATGACCTCGGCGTGGTCGCTCAGACCTGTGACCGTGTGGTCGTGATGTACGCAGGTCAGGTGGTCGAACAGGCTTCCGTCCACGACCTGTTTCACGATCCGGCCCATCCCTATTCCAAGGCGCTGCTGGAATCAATTCCACAATCCGGCAGAAAGGAAAAAGGAAAACGACTGACGACCATCGACGGCATCGTCCCAAGTCTGTTTAACATGCCAACAGCATGTCGCTTTGCCGATCGTTGCGAACATTGCCAGGACACGTGCAGAACTGAGCTGCCTGCAGTCACCAATGACAATGGCCGAGCGGTGCGTTGTCACTTTCCCGTCAACCTGACTTCATCGACAAAAAGCGAGGGCTGAGCCATGGCGTTCGTGGAAGTGTCCGGTCTGGTCAAACATTTTCCGATTCACGGAGGAGTCCTGAACCGAATTGTGGCAAATGTACAGGCCGTGAACGGCGTCAGTCTGCAAATTGAAAAAGGCGAGACGCTGGGAATCATCGGCGAATCCGGGTGCGGAAAAAGTACGCTCGGAAAGACGATGATTCGATTGCAGGAACCGACGTCCGGCACAGTGCATTTCGACGGAACGGCCACGACTGGACTGTCACACACGGAGTTGATGCCGTTCCGCCGTCGCATGCAATTCATTTTTCAGGATCCGTATTCGTCGCTGAACCCACGAATGACAGCAGCGCAAATGCTGTCGGAGGTCATTCGGTTTCACGACATCGTCCCCAGGGCAGACACCAATAAGTACATCGAAGAACTCCTGGAAACAGTGCAACTGAGAAAAGACGCGAAGAATCGTTATCCGCATGAATTTTCCGGCGGCCAGCGGCAGAGACTGAATATCGCGCGTGCCCTGGCAGTGAAGCCGGAATTCATCATCGCTGACGAACCGGTGTCAGCATTGGACGTATCTGTCCAGGCTCAGATTCTAAACCTGCTGATGGACCTCCGCGAACAATTCGGCCTGACGCTGATGTTCATCTCGCATGACCTGAAAGTCGTTGAGCACTTCTGCGACCGCATGGTCGTCATGTATCTGGGCACCGTCGTGGAACGTGTGTCCTGTGACGACATTTACCGGGATGCCAGACATCCGTACACGAAAGCACTGTTGAAGTCGAATCCGGTTAACGACCCGGACGATCGTGCTGAGCTGTACATTCTGGAAGGTGAAGTCCCCAGTCCCCGTAACCCGCCGGTTGGATGTCCATTTGTCACGCGGTGCGAAATTGCCGAGGACCGCTGCAGAAAGGAACGGCCGAATCTGGAGCAGATCGACGACGCCCAACAGGTTGCGTGCTGGGCGGTAACAGCACCGGAAGTCAGTGTCTCGGGTCAGGACTGAGTTCAGATGCCTGCAGACCACGGATCGCTGTCCATTCTGAAGCTGGGCGGAAGCCTGCTAAGTCTTCCTGATGTCGGCGATCGACTGATTTCATTCGTCGATCAACACCAGATTGCGAATCCTGTGGTTGTTGCAGGTGGCGGTGAATCCGCAAATCTGGTGCGAACCTGGGCCGAACGCTTCGCACTCTCAGACTCGCCAGCCCACGACCTTGCTCTTAAAGCGATGGCCTTGAACGGCGACCTGCTGTCACATCTGGACGACCGATTTACACTTATCAACGCCCCGCCGGGTTGCAGCGATTTGTGTTCGCCCCAACAGATCGCCGTACTGCAGCCATTGCGTGCCATCGCCGGCCTGGAAGCACAGTTGCCGCACGCACAACACCTCCCAAAGTCGTGGGATGTCACAAGTGACTCTATTGCCGCGTGGTTCGCCACGTGCTGGAACGCCGAACGACTCTATCTGCTGAAATCCATCGACCTGCCAGCAGAACTGCTTCACAGCCAACCCAATTCTGACGTCACTCAACGGCAGCGAAACTGTCTTGCGAACCAGTGGGCACAGCGGGGTCTTGTCGACCAGGCGTTTGCAGAATTCGCAACGACGATTCCATCTGTCGCATGGTGTAACCTGCGGCGTAAGGGGCTGGAAGTGCGAATATTCTGACGGAACGTCCGGCGCACTACACGTCTGTCCGTGTTACAGCCGCGCTGTCAGATTACGGATAGAAAAACGCGTCGCCAGCCCGCGAGTCACAGTCGATGCATGCTGATCATTCAATTGCCGCGGAACAAGACGAAGCACAACACCACTTGTCACAGCCTGAAAAATCTCGTGATCCCAGTCTTCCACACCAAAGTCCGGTGACGGATCGAAGACTGCAATCCGCCTGGGGCCGGATTGTCCCAGGTATACTACTGAATGACCGACGTTCTTCTTAAAACCATGATCCACCGTGGCCTCAAAGCACTTCGTGTCGACGTTAACGGACAGCACGCACGGCGTTGCACTCAAACGCATCATTGTTGTTTCGGAAAATGGCTCCACGACCACAGTCCATGCAGAGTCCGCCGTTTTCAGCATCAGGCCGCGATACAGCCCCAGCCAATGCGTCCCCTCACGAGTAAGACACAGTTCGGCAAGTTCGTTTTCGGTCGCTTCTATTCCGTGCAGACGCAGGACTGAAACGGCACATGCTGCGGAACACGTGCGGGGGGTAGTCTGCGAGTGTAGTTCAGCCTGAACGCGGTCGGCAGCGCAACGTGGTGGTTTGCCCAGCGTCGGCGCAACGCTGGAATACACACACAGCAGCAGCGTCACTACGCTCAGAGTGGCACGTCGATAAGTCCCCGCCTGGGACGCCACATAGATCCCCACAAAAAAACTGCCCCACAGCGGCAGCCAGTTGGCAAGGACAATCAGGCTGGAAGTCGGCAACAGCTGCGTAAGAACGGGCTGGTTCCAGAGACAGGTGATGTAACCAACCATCAACGCCACGGCCACTAACTGCACTGCGACCCTGCTGGACCGCGATCTGCGACAACCGATCCAAAACCCGCCAAGAAGACAGGCCAGAATGGCACATCCAAGACTCATGATGGCAACGGTCAGGTCATTCACGACAGACCACCTTCAGCGGGGCTGCGTTTGCAGCGGACTCAACTGCCCCGGAACGGCTAACCATCGAGACAGTGCAGCACTCTACTTCCTTAATGAATAGATCGTTAGTTTCAGGGAAGTTCTCAAACCCAAGCAACATCTGTTGCCTGAATTACGCAGAAATCTGCACTATCGCAAACCCGCCGGGGCAAGATCAGGCAGAAGTTGCCGCACGGAAACTCTGGCTTGTTCACTGACCTGCCGTTGGTTGTGTTTGCCCGTCGCATTCTGAAGTTCGTGCGTGGTCTGTGCGACGACCGACAATGTCCAGAAGAAGCACAACCGAAATGCCGCAAATGCACAAAACAATGGCCCCCCACACCTGTGACGTGAGGGCATCCGGAACGAAATTCTCGAACGTCTTGTGTTTGAACTTTTCCACGTCCGGCGTCACGTCGCGCTGAAACGGCCACAACTTATACAATGACCCCAGCATGAAGCCGCACAGAACCGCCATCGTTCCATCGTGGTACCTGGACAGCAGCCAGCGAAGCACCCGGCTGAAGCTCAATAGTCCGGTCAGACATCCCATACCAAACACAAACAGTGCCCCAATCACCGCGATGTCGATGTCGCCGTGAACCACTCCCTTGATACTGTCCGTAATGTAGTGGTATCGATTCAGCAGCAGCAGGATGAAGGCACCGCTGATCCCCGGCAGGATCATCGCGGTGATCCCGATCATGCCGCAAAAGTATAAATACCATAACGAATCAGGAGGATTCTGCAGAACAGAAAGTGTCACCAGCCTGAGAGCCACCACGCATCCCAGCAACAGCAGACCAACCAGCTGCATGTTCCATCTGGGGATTCGTCGCGCAACGATCATGCTGGAAGCGATAATCATGCCCGTGAAGGCAGCGAACGTGAACGACATCTGGCTGGACAGCAGATAAGCCATCAGTGAAGCAAGGCCACCAATACCGACCGCGATGCCACAGCCGAGAGCCACGACAAATCGAAGGTCGATGTGGTCGGCTGCTGCCCGCCACTGCCCGCGGAAAAGCAACTTCAGAAACACTGTATCGCAACGAGAAATTGCAGCAATCAAGCGTTCGTAAACACCCAGAATCAGCGCAACGGTTCCTCCCGAAACGCCCGGAACGATATCAGCGGCCCCCATGGCAAAACCGCAGCTCGCGATTCGAAGATCCCGGAAAAACGCATTCTGACCGTTGGGGTCGACAGCAGACGTGTCGGTATATTCGTCGTTCATGAGTGTGTTGTGTTGCAAAACGTGATCCGCGACGACAAGGCATCTTGACCTGGCTGCCGGGTTTTAGTGGATACAGCCTGATTCTCTCGGGTTGGGCCCGATTGGGAAAGATCATCTTTCCGCCCGAAATCAGCTGCCGGTCCCCTCGGCCCTGACCGCACATTGCTGCCCATCCGTTTTCTGATCCCGCTTTGCCTCAACTTCGGCTATACTCACGAACATACGCTTTGTGCCTCCATCCTGGTGGACCCGGTTCAGGAGCGATAGTGCATGACGACGTTGAATTCGAAGAAGTGCCCTCACACGCGACGGCGGTGGCTGACGTCCGTCTCGGCCGCCCTGGCGACGCAGCCATTTGTGCGGGCGAACCCAATCCCCTCGCTGACACCCAGATCTGTCATCTACATCTTTCTGTCCGGGGGACTGGCGCAACAGGACAGCTTTGACCCGAAGCCGCAGGCGGCAAACGACATCCGCGGTGAATTCCTGCCGATCGCCACGCAGACTCCGGGACTTCAGATCTGTGAACATCTGCCCCGGCTGGCCGCTCGCAGCAATCTCTGGAGTGTCGTGCGCAGCCTGACGCATCCGTACAATGAACATTCTCAGGGTCATGCGGTCATGATGTCCGGGCGGACACCAATGCCAGTTGGCTTCAATCCGTCACTGCCGAAACCAACCGACCACCCGTCTATTGCAGCGCTGCTGGGAACGCTGTTGCCGGAGCAGAATGGATTGCCGTCTGCAGTCGTTCTTCCGGAAAAGCTGGTTCACCGCACAGGCCGCGTGATTCCTGGCCAGTTCGGTGGAATCATGGGCAGCCAGCACGACCCGTGGATGCTGAACGCCAGCCGCTTTAATGCCAGAAGCTATGGTGCCTGGCCGGAATATGAATTCCACCATGCGCGAGGAAAAGAAACTTCTGACGACCTGCATTTCAGGACTCCGGGACTAAGCCTGCCGGAGGGGCTCTCAGAATCTCACTTCGGCGACCGACTGGAACTGTTGTCACAGATCGAACTGCGTGACCACACCCTGCAGAAGCTGGAAGAGACAGCGCAATTTTCCCGCTGTCGCGAGCGTGCGATTTCAATGCTCGGCGATGGCCGGCTGAGCAGAATGTTTGACATCCACTCCGCAGAAACGTCTGAACTGCAGCGCTACGGTAAAAACACGTTTGGCTGGTCACTGATGCTGTCGCGCCGCCTTGTCGAATCGGGAGTCGGTTTCGTTCAGGTGAATCTGGGAAACAATGAGACATGGGACACGCACGGCAATGCATTTCCAAATCTCAAAAACTACCTGCTGCCGCCCATGGATCGATCCGTGTCCGCATTGCTGGACGATCTGTCGGCCAGCGGTCTGCTGAAAACAACACTGGTCGTGATGGCTGGAGAATTTGGTCGCACGCCAAAGATCTCCAGTCTGCCGGCGCATTATGAAAAGCCCGGCCGGGATCACTGGGGAACCGCGCAGTCGGTACTGCTGGCTGGCTGCGGTTTCGACGGAGGCCGCATTATTGGCAGCACCGACAGTCAGGGCGGACATCCGGAATCAGAACAGCAGACTCCCGAATCACTCGCGGCGACGATGTACTCGGCTCTTGGGCTTTCACGACACACACTATGGTACGATCTGCACGACCGTCCGAATCCGCTTTACAATGCAGATCCGATTTCCGACGTGGAGAACAGAAAAGGGGTCAGGCACCAATAGCCGGAACGGCCCTTCGGGTGCTTCGCACTATTGGTGCCTGCCCCCGTTTCTGCCCCCCCTTTCTGATCTGCCCCGCAGATGCGACTACAGCGTGCCCAGCCATTGCACGAGTTGTTTCAGATCCGCTTCGCCCATGCCCATCACCATTTCCTGTCGGTGACTCGGATGCACTGCGAGAATGTGGTCAGAATGGAAAACGATTTCGTCACCCGAACCGACCTGATGCAGCCGGGATTCATAAAGCGGATTGTCGACCACAGCTTTAAACAGACCGTCTTCAAGTTCCAGAACCTGAACCCAGAAGTCTTCTCCCCAACCTCGTGACGGTACGTCCTGCGCTGGCAGCGGAACAAGCGAAGCTGGCTGCTCGTGGCTGAGAATTGGTTTGGACGCCTCTCCGTGACACGACGGACATTCACACTGCTCCGGGGCATCCGGATGCACTGAGAATCGTGGGGAGTCGATCCTGAGTTCCACGAAGTGCCCAATGCCGACGTGCTTCTTCAGGACAGGGTGAGGAATGCGGAAGTGTTCCGCATTCTGCTGATTCATCAGAACGCCGTCGACCAGTTCATAGCCGTTGGCAAATTGCTGCTGCTGAAATTCGGAAAAGAGGCTCATAACGAGATATTATACCCGCTGTCGCCTCGTTACGCGACAAAAGGGTCGGGAGTCTTTTTCGGATTCAGTACGATGGGTATCGATGAGGCCTGGCCCGAAAAAGACTCCCGACCCTCTCAGCAACACCCTGTCAAAGCTGAGCAAGTTCGTACTCGAAGCCGCCGGACAAAATCGGAAAACGGCACCATGTCCGGGGATCCAGATTCTTGTCGTCCACGTGGAACGACGGTGCGTAGCGTTCGCGTTTCCATTGATTGCGTGACCACAGGCGAAAGAAGCGTTTGACCCAATCCCTCAGCTGATCATGGGAGTATTCGGGATGCGCTTCGGTCAACAGGGCAAGGATCTCCTGTGGACTCAGTTTGTCGCGAATCGCCAGGTTTTCAATTTCGTCCAGCAGTGGATATGGCATCAGATCACCCTCATCCGTCTGCTCAAATTCAGATGGTCGGAGTTCTGCCGTGGGCTGCTGCCGGTTAACGAGGGCCAACGCAGAAACCGGGGAACAACCGGCACTGCCATCAGTCTCCATCAACATCAGCCACTGACGTAAGAACGCTTTATCGATGCCGGCAACCGGACTCAGACCTCCCGACGTGTCACCGTCCATCGTCGCATAGCCGACGGCCGCCTCAGACCGATTGCTGGTTGACAACAGCAATGCGTTCTTCAGATTCGCGAACATCCAGATACTCGGTGCCCGCGATCTGGCCTGAATATTCTGCAGCGTAATATCGTCACCATCCCATTCCAGTTTTCGTCCGATCGCGTTTTCAACAATGGACGTGTACTGCGTTACGATCTGGTCCACATCCAGAAGATGGAAAACGCCTCCAACTCCGGTCGTTACGGCCTCTGCGGCAGCTCGCGTCGTTTCGGAACTGTTGCGGGTCGCCTGATAGACGCCGGTAAACAACAGATTCATGGCCTCCTCAACGCTGGATGTACTGTCAATCCCGCGGATGTACGACAGTTTTTCCCGAAAGCCGTCGACGCCCAGCGCTGCGAGTGATCGTTCCACCATGCACCGCACCAGACATGCCGTTGCCGAAGAATCCGCACCACCGCTCATGCTAACGACAAATCCATTCGAACGACTCTTGCGCATATAGTCGAACAGAGCCAGTGCAATGGCCTGCGTGAATTCCTCGGATTCCAGTTCCGGTTCCACCTGCGCGTGGGCAGCAGCAGTGATGCGAGTCGCAGGAGCAGACAATGCGCCACCGATGCGGGCGATGCGGTCGTGAACGTCCTCACTCACGTCAACAGGCATCGAATGAATGCCGGCTCGGCGAGTTCGCGTGAGTTCAACATCCACATCCGCCACGGTCAGGTTGACGTCGTGAAACCCGAATCGCGGACCGGCCGCAACCAAATCTCCGCACGACGCGATCAGTGCACCACCGTCATAGATGGCTCGACCAGCTTCGTTGCCGACAAGGTTGGCGTAGATGTAGCTGACGCCGAACGATCGGGATCCCTCCAGCACAAAGCGTTTTCTGGTCTCGTGTTTACCAAAGGCAAAATGACTGGCGCTGGGATTCAGGATAACGTCCACTCCGCATTCCGCCATCCGGTTCCCCGGCCGACCCGCGACCCAGGCGTCTTCGCAGATTTCAAAGCCCAGTCGTACACCGTCGCATTCAAAAATCAGATCTCCGATGGGCCAGCTGTTTTCGTCTCGATGATACTCGCTGATGGTTTCGGCCGGCCACGCTCGAAACCAACGAGGTTCGTAGTGCAGTCCGTCACCGGCAAGATGCTGTTTCGGAACGAAGCCAACAATCTGCCGATCGGCGACGACGCACGCGACGTTGTAAACTCCGTTTGTCACGTACAACGGCAAGCCGACAGAAACGACCATGTCGGGTGTATTGGGAATAATCTTCAGCAGCATGTCCCACGCTGCCTGCCACACCGCCGGTGACACAAACATGTCTTCACAGCCATAACCCGTGATGCACAGTTCGGGCAGGCACAGAACGCTGACTTCCTGCTGACGAGCATCATCAATAGCCTGTAGAATTCGCGACGTATTGCCATCCCAGTCCAGTGGTGTCTGATTCAGGATGGCGGCGCCAAGTCGGATTCGTTTCATTCGTGCTTCTCGTTCGTGCTTCTTACAGCGAATTTCGCTGACTCATGGCCACGGTTGGCGTACTCTGATAGTAGAACGGCTGCCCCCACGAGCCAGTACCGTTCACGACAATAAGTAAATTGCTCTACAGCGTTTCACGCTGACTTGTGGCCGCGAAGGGCGTATTTCAATAGCAGTTTCGCTACTCCCACGAGCCAGTATCGTTCACGACAATAAGTAAATTGCTCTAACCTTCGTCAAGTTGTCGCTGCGCCTGGGCCACAATATCAACGCCCACACGTTCACTCCATACTGCCAACAGCTTCTTTGTGACGGGCCCCACGTGGCCGTCTGCGACCGGCAGACCATTAAACTGTGTCGCCGGCATGATGCAGTAAGGAGTGCTGGTAAAGAACACTTCGTCTGCAGTATAGAGATCATACATTTGCAGGCCACGTTCTCGCACCGGTATTCCCAGCTCCGCGGCGAGTTCAAAGACTATTTTGGTCGATCCAGCAGTCGTCTGGGGCTTTCTTGTTCCCAAGCTCCGGCTTGGGGACACCTATCCGCGAAGCTCTGCTTCGCCCACACGCAGCGGATCGCCCAAAGCACAGGACGACGCGGAGCTTCGAGAACATGCGTTCCCAAACTGCAGTTTGGGAACGAGGACAAAACTGGCGACGTTGAAGTCGCGCATTTTTCGGCTTCAGGACGGTTTCACAGAATATTCCGGCGCAAGTTGGTTGCCGTCGGACGGCGGTTACGCCATGTTTGTCTTCATTCAGAGTTTATCGAGACGCAGGAACAGGACTGGATTACTTAATGCGACGCGTGAACACTTTTCAGATCGTAGCGGCGGCATTCATCGTTGTAACGAACTTCTGTCCCCCGGCAGTTTCGGCTGCCAGGCCCAACGTCCTGTTTATCGCTGTCGACGATCTGTCGGCGGCTTTGGGATGTTACGGCGACGTGATTGCCAGAACACCACACATCGATGCACTGGCAGGCAGTGGCGTCCGATTTGATCGAGCCTATAACCAACTGCCTCTGTGCAATCCGACTCGTGCATCGGTCATGACCGGGCTACGTCCCGATCAGATCAAGGTCTATGATCTGGACCGGCACTTTCGTGACGAACTCCCTGATGTGGTGACGTTATCACAGGCGTTTCAGCAGGCGGGTTACCTGGCAGCGCGCGTTGGCAAGATATATCACTACAACGTGCCCGCATCAATTGGCACCGATGGATTTGACGATCCGCCGTCATGGAATAAGACCGTCAATCCAAAGGGACGCGACAAGGACGACGAGGCGTTAGTTTTCAACGCCGAACCTCACCGAAAAATCAGCGGGGCTCTCAGCTGGCTGGCAGCGGACGGCGCCGACACAGAACAAACCGACGGCATGATCGCGACGGAAGCCATCCTCCTGATGGAACAGCATCGTAAGAAACCATTTTTTCTGGCCGTCGGATTCTTCCGACCGCACACACCTTACGTGGCTCCGAAGAAATACTTCGACATGTATCCCATTCAGCAGATGCGGTTGCCGTTTGCTCCGGTCGGTGATCGAGACGACATTCCCGTTCCCGCATTCGCCCACAATTGCCCGATCCCGCACTACAACCTGCCGCGACCAGTGCTGCTGCAGGCGTTGCAGGCATACTACGCATGCGTGTCGTTCGTCGATGCTCAGGTGGGGCGGCTGCTGGCCGCGTTGGACAGACTGAATCTGGCCGGCGATACAATCGTGGTCTTCTGGAGCGACCACGGCTACCACCTGGGCGAACACAATGGCATCTGGCAGAAGCGAACGTTGTTTGAAGAAGGAGCTCGCACACCGCTGATCATTCGAGTTCCCGGCCGGGCTGGCAACGGACAATCGTGTCGTCGCGTTGTCGAATTCGTCGACATCTACCCCACGTTGACCAACGTCGCCGGAGTAAAAGCTCCGGACAATCTGGCGGGACGAGACCTCACACCGCTGCTGGACGCCCCCTTGTCAGCATGGGACGGCTTGGCTGTTACTCAGGTCCTGCGTCCCGCCGATGATCGGCTAAAGACAATGGTCATGGGCTGCAGTATTCGTACAAACAGGTGGCGGTACACGGAATGGGCCGAGGGCAAAGAGGGCGTCGAATTGTACGATCACCAGACAGACCCAATGGAATTTCACAACCTGGCAGTCGCTCCTGATACAGCCGCGGAAGGTGTCATGGCCCGCCTGCGTCCATTACTGCGTGCTCGGGCATCAGGAAAAGTACCAACGACGCCGGTGAACCAGAAGCGGCTGTAAGTAACAGTCAGACATTGACGCACGTCACCGCAGGATCGCTGCGTCACGAATCATCATTACAAGCTCGACGCGCAAGCAAGTGAGTGTCGCCAAATCAGGGGTGGCCGTGGTCCGCGGCACTTCCAGCCGTGACAAGACCGTCCGGGTCGCGGCCCCAATGAAACTGCCCGACGTCTTTCAGGTCACCAGGATAGCCGATTGACGACACCGGAACGGACCGTCTGAAGGACGCCTGTCACGACTGATCAGCAGCAACTGCCTCCGTCACCGCAGCAGTCATCACCAGGCAGAACGTTCAGAGTTGCCTTGCCGCGTTTCGTTTCCTGTGGACTTCGAATTGCTGCCCGGTGACAGTCGAAGTCGTCCGCCTGATCCAGAGGTACTTCCAGCGCGGGGGCAAGGGGAGTAACCTGACTGCCGTAGGGTTCGGAGGTATAAATGTCAAACGTCTTCTCGCATACGGCCATCCGCTTGCCACGATGTAACTTGTGCCCGTCATCATCAACAACAGTCTTCCATGGTCCGTTGTAAACGACGGCCTGGTGGCGGTCCTGACACGGACCATCTTTGCCTTTCCAGGCCCGCACGGTCAGGCTGCGAAACTCGATCCCGTCGACAACAGCCCATGGCTCATCCTGTCGATTGACGATTTCGAGACCATAGAACCCGGCTTCCTCAAACGCTTCCAGAAACCGATCTTCACGAAACGCGCCGCTGATGCAGCCGCTCCACAGTTTGGCGTTGTTCTGCAGATTTTCCGGCACGTCTTCGTCGCTGACAATGTCGCTGATGATTGCTCGCCCACCACGTTTCAAGACCCGGTAGACCTCTGCAAACAACTGACGGCGGTCCTCAGTCCGCACCAGATTAAGCACGCAGTTGGACACGACCGCATCCATGCTGTCACTTTCCACCAGCGGCGCACGTTTGCTTAGCTCCGCTGCGGCTTCGTCGGCCGCCAACCAGCTCTTCGCTGAATCCGCCGGATGCTGACTCAGATGCTGTTCGAACAGTTCCATGTTCAACTGCAGATCCTGAATTCTGCCCTTGCGAAAATCCGTGTTTCGGTAGCCGATCCGCTCTGCGACCTCGTCCTGGTATTTTCTGGCCAGGGTCAACATATCATCGTTAATGTCCACGCCCACGACATAGCCATCCGGCCCAACGACCTGAGACGCGATGTAGCAGATCTTGCCCCCGCCGGAACCAAGATCCAACACCTGATCGCCTGGTTGCAGATACTTTGAAGGGTCACCGCAGCCGTAGTCCCGTTCAATGATCTCCGCGGGAATGACCTCAAGATACTGAGCGTCATAGGACACAGGACAGCACAGAGAGGCTTCTGCAGCCTGAGCAGCATTGCTGTACCGGTCTCGGACGGCTCCGTCCACATTCAGGCCTTCAGTCGTTGTCGACATGTCTTCCTATCTATTCCATTGAGGTGACGGACTTCGCTGGCAACCACCGTTCAACGACTGCGGCATATCTGGAACCATAGCCCCGAAGTCTCCCTGATTCGACGCTGCCCGTGTTATGGAGCTTACAAAGAACTGAGCTTTTGCAGAACTGAGCGCGCTAAAGGGGCTCGGCTTCGCAGTCATCCATAGTGTGCAGGACAGACCTCATGTAGACCGGGTCCTGCCCCGGAAACTTTCACAGTACAGAACATTGCCGGGTCTCGACCCAACCTACGAACGGATCCCCAATCAAATCAAATGAGTGGCCGTGCTCGATTGCATCGCTGCGGAATACGGCCCGTGTTTCAGCTGACCAAAGGAACGGGATCTCATCTGTTCCCCGTTTTTTTTCCGGTTACGAAAGCAGGATCGAGAATCCGGCATTCGTGGACCTGGCCGACTGCGTTTGCGAACGGTCAGAATCTGTGGATTTCGACCAAGAAGTACTCGCAGTTCGCCAAAAAGCGTGTAAAGTCGTTCAAGACAAATCACTGGGATCTGCGCCACCAACTCACCCGACCAACTCACCTACCTATCCGAGCCTACCAAGTTCTCTGCACTCGACGCACCCAGGTGCGTTAGACGTCAGACCCAACCTGCTTTGACCAGTCAAACACACGGTGCTGGTTGACAGATTGCGTCTCGAACGAGGCTCCTACCCGGTTGGTTCGTGCGAAGAATGGCAACAGCGCCCGTTTTCTTAAGCGAAACTTTTTGGAGTCTACTGCAAATGATCACGGCCGATGCGGAGTGTCCACGTCTACTTCCGTCCATCCCTGTTCCCGAGTACGCATTTTATCCGGCGTCCGGTCTGCCACACCCCATTCGTGACCCGAAAGGTCACAGCTATGGCCGCAAACATGCTCCCGGACAGGGCCCCAAAGCCCTGAGTCCCGAATCATGGAAAGATAACCGCAACTACCTTCTTGCTATCGACTTCTTCAACATGGGCTACTACTGGGAAGCTCACGAAGAATGGGAGCGTCTTTGGCGCGTCTCTGGCGCGGACACAACTTCCGGCCGTTTTCTGAAGGGACTGATCAAACTCTCAGCTGCCGGAGTTAAGGTCCGCGAACGAAGCATCCACGGTGTTCGACGTCACGCCGCGTCTTCCGGCGAAATGTTTGCCGACGTGGCCGCCGAAGCCGACACCGACAGTTACTGCGGCCTGGACTTCACACGGTTGCAGTTTGCGGCCGACCGAGCTGCTCAACTGGCATACAAGAAGGAACACCCTCCTGGTGAAGCCGTGCGAGTATTCCCGTTTCTCCTGAAACCGGAAATGGCTGCAGCAACAGGGCCATAGCGGGCAGTTGTCATTGCCGGCAGTTGTACAAATCAGACATCACAAGCGGTTCGAGTTTTTTCTAGAACCGCTTTTTTTCTGCGCGCTGACGAGATCTGACTCATTGCCTGGTGATGCCCGCAGTCGCAGGTAAGCAGAGTGCCCGTAAAAAGGAAACCTGTCGGATCAGGCCATCGCCGGGCGTTTGAGCGGTGTGTCCGTGGCAGGCTCAACGGCTCCAATGGCATCAAAGATGTCGCCAACGCCAGGTTTGAACACGTCGCCCACAAGGATATCGACCATGTTCGACTTGTACTGGGGATGTTCCTTCAGAAACATTCCGAAGCTGAAGTCTTTGGCATAGAAGGCATAGACAAGTTTGCGGAAATTCTCGATGCCTTGCTTGTACAAAGGCTGCCATTGGCCCAGTCGTGGGCCAGTCAGGTCGCCACGTTCCAGAGCATCATGAATCGCATCCGCGGCAAATTCACCGCCCTTCAGGGCAAGGTAGACTCCGCTCGAATACACCGGGTCAATGAACCCGAATGCATCTCCCACCAATAACCAGCCGTGCCCCGCTCCCTCGCCCGAGTAGTACGAGAAATCTTTCGTTGTGAAGAAGTCCGTACACCGAGTCGCATTTTCCAGTCGCTTTCGCATGGCAGGACATCGCGACAATTCACGATCGTACACGGACTCCACTCCCCCGGCATTGTTGCCAAACATGTAACCCATGCTGCCGGTACAGCCGATGCTGACGACGTCGTCCTGAAGAGGAATGTACCAGAACCACGATTTCTTGCCGGGCGTCTGCATAATCAGCGTCGCCCCTTCATCCTTGCCGGAATCGCGGTGTGCACCCTTCCAGTAGGTCCAGATTGTTCCCTTCTTCAACATCGGATCATCGTCTCGCTGTCCCCGACGGCTGCTGATAAATGCGGATTGCCCGGTCGCATCCACCACAACCCTGCAACGAATTTCACGTTCTGTGCGTCCGCCGGCCTCGTTCAGCAGTCGACATTTCACCCCAACAGCCTGATCATCCTCGTAGATAATCTCCGTCACATGGGCGGAAGTATGGGCGACGGCGCCTAGTTCTTTGGCTCGGTCCATCAATATCTGATCGAACTCACCACGATCGACCTGCCAAGTGACGCTGCTTTCGTGCGGATTATAAACATCAAAGTAAAACGGAGCAGATTCTTTCACGCCGTCGCTGACGAACTGAACGCTGTACTTGCGTGGAAACTCGGACTGCTTCAATCGCTCAATCAGGCCCAGTCGCTTGAGAGGCCAGTAGGTCTCGGGAATCAGGGATTCTCCGACGTGAAACCGCGGCAAGGCAGCTCGTTCCAGCAAAAGCACGCTGTGCCCGTATTCTGCCACCAGTGCAGCAGTTGTCGATCCGGCAGGCCCGCCACCGACAACGATCACGTCGTACTGATCCTGAAGCGTCGGCAGGTAGTTGATGGGTGATTCAGGATTGGGCTGGATCATGCGGTAGGGGCTTGCGGTAGGGGCTTGCGGGGTGGGGACAATGCGCAGCGACCAGAGTGCCCGGAAATGCGATGCTGTCACGTCCTGCGACGCCGCCATCGTGTCAACAATTACATATTTTCTGTCAGTGGCGACGAAATTTCCAACAAATCCACAGCGGGAGATCCATTACAGAAGATCGTCGCCATGCGTCCAAACGTACTCTGTCCCTCGTCCAGCGGCAAATACCGACTTAATGCCGGCCCGGCTTCAAACTTAACAATCGCACCCAGATCAATATGTCTGAAAATATTATGTTGAATCAAGACTCGTCCCAAAGGAATCGATTCCGATTCGATCTCACGACGAACTGCGGCAGTGACGAAGTCGAAATTGAATCGAACAATTCCGAACTGCACAACGCTATCGGTTCCATGCTTTCTCAAGAGTATCTTGCGGCAGTAAAGATCGTCCTCAAACCTGGAATCGACGACTTCCACGTCAACCGAGCAATCGTGATAGCTCTCCATCTCAATGGTCATGTGATGCTCGTGGACCAGCATTCGATGGTAGGGCTCCGGCGTGGCCTCACGAGCAATATGTTCGGCCGACAGGTATAGCGGCTGCCCTTCAGGCTCTGGAAACAGCCCACAAAGCTGTTCAAGTTCTATTAACGGATTCACAGGAAATTTGCTCCATCGGTCATCTAAGTTTAGGTGTAGCGAACAGCGCGATGCTCTTTCTCGAAATACTCGGGCAGCAGGCTGTCGACCTGCAACAGGCCCTTCCGGGTCAGTTGCACATTGTCGCCATCAACGGTCAAATATCCAGCGGCCTGCTGATTTGCAAAGGCTTCCCCAAACTGAGCAAAAATGTCGACTCCGAACTTGCTGCGAAACGTGTGTCCACTGATGTGTCCTTCTTTCATCTGCAGAACCACTTCGCGAATCAACATCTGATGTTCCGTTGGCCGCAGCGCTCGATTCACCGGCAAGTCACCCCGATTCACGGTTTCAATATAGTCTTCAATACGATCCAGATTCTGATAATGGACACCCTGAAAATGTCCAAATGACGACACTCCGGTAGCGATCAGATCACATCCTCGCCACACGTTGTCTCGATAGACAAAGTGATCCGTCTCGGGATTCCGAACCAGCTCGTTACCACTGGAAATGCTGTACCCCGCAGCCATCATCTGGTCCATCGCTTCGCTGACCCAGCGACGTTTGGTGGGCCAGTCCGCGACCTGGGACTCACCCCCTTGCTCTTTGATCTCCTTCGAATACACGGTATTGAACGGCAGTTCCATCTGGTAAACCGTAATATTGTCCGGATGCATCGCGATGGCCTTGTCGATGCAGCGCTGCCAATTCTCGTCGGTCTCGCCCACCATGCCGGCGATCAGGTCGATGTTCACCTGAGGAAACCCAACCTCCTGAATCCAATCGTATGCCCTCATCACTTCCGGCGATAAATGTGCGCGACCGTTTTCTTCCAGCACGCGATCATCAAAGTTCTCGACGCCCAGTGACACTCGCGTAATTCCAATTTCCTTCAGCGTCTTCAGCTTATCCAGACTCAGAGTGCCCGGCTCGCACTCGAAGGTCACTTCCTTCGCCTTGTCCCACGTCACATGCTGACTCATGCGTTCTCTCAGCGAACGCAGCTGTTTTGAACTCAGATAGGACGGGGTGCCTCCGCCAAAGTAGACGAATTCCAGTTCACGTCCCTGCACTCCGGGCTTGCGACTGATTAATTCAATCTCGCGAATCAAAGCCTGAACATATTCTTCGATCGCTGCCGCGTTCTGGTTCGTATAGACGCGGAAGTAACAGAACTTACAACGTTTCCGACAGAACGGAATGTGAATGTACAATCCGGCCGTCGTGTCCTTCGTTTGCCGGACGGGCCGGTCGAACGCTTCGAAAACATCCGGCACATTTTTTCCGGTCCACAGCGAAAACGGTGGATAGTTGGAAATGAAGTAGCTGCCCACCTCGGTCGCAGTTGAGACGTCAGTTGTTGTCATAGTCTTCGATTATGTAGTGATGTTCTTCTGCGGGTCGGGGTGACGACGGAAGACTTCAATAAGTCAGGTCTATGCGAAGCACCTTAGCTTACCGTTGTGGTCGTCTTCTCCCACAACCATACATTCTTCCCCAATGGCAATGCCGGCCGTGATCGACTTGCCCGCATTGAACTTCCAGACTTCGCGGCCCTCCGCAACGGACAGCCCATAAATATTTCCATCGCGAGACCCGAAGAAGACCCGACTGTCCACAACGGCGGAAGAACATTCAATTCGAGCATTGGTCGCGAAGGTCCAGCGTCCTTTTCCCGTATGTCGATCGATGGCATGAAACTTACTGTCGTGGCTGCCCACAAGCACCAGTTCGTCCGTTACACACGCAGACGCGTGGAAAGGCATACTTCGGTCGCCCTCATAGCGCCACACGATCTCACCAGACTTCCAATTAACGCCGGCAACGATCCCCGCCTGCGATCCCACATACAGCATGTCGTCAACAATAGCCGGCGATGCAATCAGATACGATTCCATGGCGACATCGCGAACTTCGTCTCCACTGTCCAGGTCGATAACTCGCAGGTGTTCATCGCAGCCGGACACAAAGGTAAAGTGATCGGCAATCCCCGGCGAACAGTTGATACGGTCGTTCGTTTCAAACTTCCACTGTTCCTTGCCCTGCTTTGAAAGGCAGTACAGAAACGCATCATGCGACGCCAGCAGCAGCCGGTCCTGATATACGGCAACACCTCCGGCGATCTCGGCATTGGTCAGGTACTTCCACAACAGCTTGCCTGAGACACGGTCAACAGCGTGAAGAATTCCGTCCTCGTCCCCAACATAAACCGCTTCTTCGGTCACCAGAGGAGCCGCCTTGAAGCCGGGGGCAAACTTTTTTTCGTCAGTACTTTCGATTGTGCGGTACCGCCACTGTTCAACGCCGGTCTCTTTGTCGAAACAGTGAAGATATCCCTGCAGTGCAGGAGCATAAACGTGATTGCCGACAATCGCGCAGGTCGCCAGCCAGCCATCGCGTGATACGACCTCCCACTTAAGTTCCGGTTTCTCAGCCAACCGGGTCTTCGCAATTCCACGTTGCGCCGGCCCATTGCGAAACGATGCCCAGCTGGTTTCCGTAGGCCCCTTCAATGCCGACGTCGTTGGCGAAGCACTGGCCGGATGTTGACCAACAAGACAGGCTGCCGCGCCACCTGACAGGGCGGAAAGTGCTTCGCGGCGAGTAAGTCGTGATCGCATAAATAGCCTCCTGATTCGGCCAGCGGGCAACACTACAGATGTGGCTTCAATCTGCGTTTCTGTAGAGCCGCCGAAACGCATCCGCGTCCATTGTTCGCGGGTTGAACGTTCCCGTCCATTGCTGAGTCGCTTCTTCGGCGAGAGTATTCCGCATTTTGTCGCTCAGTTGCAGCTTCAGAGCATCCGTCAGCGTATGAGGCATCGACGCTGCTGCAACCAGTTTCGTAAAACCCTGGGCCAGTGCCTCGGCAGCCCGTTCATCTGTGTCATCACGGTCAGCCCAGCCCGCTGATATGGCGAGGTCACGATAAAGATGCCCGACCTCCGGTGTGTTCCAGCGGATCACATGTGGCAACATGACACCAACCGCGATCCCATGCACTATGTCGAAGTGCGCGGTCAGTGGATTGGCCGTCGCGTGTGCAGCGCCCAGCATGCTTGTTTCAATAGCTGCTCCGGCAAAATGAGCTCCCAGCTGCATGTTGCCGCGTGCCTCAAGGTCATCAGGAGCTCTCATGACTACAGAGAACGCTTTCGACAGCAGTGACCACGCCTTACGGGAAAACATCTGCGACAACGGATTTCGCTTCTTCGTCACATAACTTTCGATGGCGTGTGTCATGGCGTCAATGCCAGTCGCTGCGGCCACGACCCGAGGCATCGTGACCGTCAGTTCCGGATCAAGAATGGCCACGCGACAGGCCGCCTTGGGATCCCCGCAGGGCATTTTCATGTGCGTTTTGGCGTCCGCTATCAATGCAAACGACTGAGCTTCGCTTCCCGTGCCGGACGTCGTGGGGACAGCAATCATTGGCAACATTTCATGAGTTGCTTTGCCGACCCCCTGATAGTCATTCATGCGACCGCCGTTGGTCAGCAGAAAATTGGCGCCCTTCGCACAATCCATACTGCTGCCACCGCCAAGTCCGACGATCAACTGAATACTCTTCCCCCTGGCAAACTCGACGCAACGGTCCACATCGTCTGTTGTTGGATTCGAGGCGACCTCATCAAAAACAGCAACCTTCAGCCCTTTGGACTCCAGAGACGCAATCGCTGAATCCTCGTGGCCTGCCTGTTTCAAACCGGGATCAGTTACCAGCAGCACGGGGCCGTTACCAAACTCACTGGCAATCTCACCCAGTCTGGCGAAACTGCCGATTCCAAAAACCACACGGGTTCGTGGCTGATAGTCAAACGTTGTGGCTGAACGCAATTGCGGACTCGGATTGAATTTGGTTTCGGGAACGGGAATCATTTTGCACGAACGTCACTCAGGACGAGTGTGGATGGCCTTGAAGCGGAGCAGCGTGATGAGAAAGGGACGGGGCATGTTTCACAAGATTGGAATTGGGGCAACGCTGGACCAGCCCGTCATCTGCACCCGCCATCACGTTAGAACAGCTTACTTATTGTCGTAGACGATTCTGGCTCGTGGGAGTAGCGAAAACTGCTTCCAGAAAGCGTTCTTCGCGGCCACTAGTCAGCGTGAAACGCTGTAGAGCACACCAGCTTACCCGTAAGCGCAGCTGCCAACAACGATACCAGACCAGCAAATTCTTTGGCTGACCCGGCATTGTGTTGTACCAGGGCAGGAAACGCTGTTCAGTGAGCATGCCCACCGATGCCTCACAGATCTGCAAAAAAACACAGCATAATCGCTATTCCCGGCGAAAAACTTCGACCAGTGTACGTACGCAGCTGGCCGTGCCCCCGGCGTCCTGCCAGGCCGTCGCCGAATCGGCCCAGGATGGTCCGGCAATATCCAGATGAACCCACGGGGTATCGCCGACAAACTTCTCCAGGAATTTTGCGGCTGTGACAGCTCCCCCCCACCGAGGACCAACGTTCTTACAGTCTGCGACGTCACTCTTCAAAAGAGGCTCAAAATGCGGATGCATCGGCATCGACCAGAAGAACTCACCAGTCGAAGACGCAGCACCAGTAATGCGATCGCTCAGTTCATCACTGTTGGCGAATATTCCGGTGACTTCCTCGCCCAGGGCAACAACGCAAGCTCCAGTCAGCGTTGCCAGATCAATAACCGCAGCCGCACCATCGTCAATCGCGTAGCTCAGCACGTCTGCCAGCACCAGACGGCCCTCGGCGTCGGTGTTGTGAATTTCGATGGTGGTGCCGTTTCGAGCGGTCACCACATCCCCCAGACGATAAGCGCTGCCACTGATCATGTTTTCCACAAGGCCCAGGTACACAGAAAGATTCACCGGCAGCTTTAGAGAGGCAACCGCGCTGATCACACCCAACGCGGTCGCAGCGCCGGCCATATCCGCCTTCATGGAGATCATGCTGTCAGTCGGCTTGATCGAGTAGCCACCGCTGTCAAACGTGACACCTTTACCCACAAGCGCCACTGTTTGGGCGTCGCTGCCAGCACCCCGGTACGTCAGCTTTACGATTCGCGGCGGCTTCTCGCTGCCTCGAGCCACCGCCAGCAGGGCGCCCATTTTCTCAGCCGCCAGGTGCGTTTCGTCCAGAATGACGCATTCCAGTTCACAGTCTTCTGCGATTTCGGCAGCACATGCGGCGAAGGTCTGGGGAAAAATGTCATTGGCCGTCCTGTTGACAAGGTCCTTGACAACATTGCACGCACTGCCCAAGATCGCTCCCGCGTCGAGTGCCTGTTCGGTGTCAGCAATGTCCGCCAGACACAAAGTGGCCTCGATAAAAGGATGCCGTTTGAATTCTGCCTTGTAGACGTCGGAATCAGTCGGCCCCGAAACCACGCTGTCGCTGAATGTCTCAGCCAACTGCGAGACCGAAAGCCTGCTACTGACCGTGTCGTCCACAATCATCGCCACGGACTGATCAATATTCGTGCAGCAGAACCGCAAACCGGTCAACATACTCAGCCGCAGACCACGGACGTCGATGGCCTCGGCCGGCCCCAGCCCGACAACTGCGACATTGGTCGCCGCCACTCCCGCCGTCTGATACAGCGGAAGCACTTCCTGACTTTTTGACTCAAAATCGCCTCGTTTCATCGCGGCTCGGATCATTCCGCCCAGCGCTTCGTCAACCTGACGTGTGTTGCCCTTCAAATCGGATGCGTCGGAAACGAGTACCACCAGCCAATCCGCTTCAACTTCATGAGCGGGTGTGAGGGAAGCCTTAATGGCCATAGAGCAACTTCTTTCCGTCGTTGTTGTTTAAGGCTGAATACGATGCACAACAATCCTATCAGAACCGTCGCCGAAAGGCCTTGTATTCATCGGCCGTCGTCACCCACAGGAACAGATGCCCGGCCTCGTCAGTGCGAAGACTCAGGCCCAGATTGTGCTTCTTTCCAATAATGTCCATCAGCCTGAACAGCGACAGCTTGTCCGGTTTACGCGAGTACTTAAGAGCAGACACGTCTGTGCCATTCGACAGCAACGCGAAGTGCGAATAGAAGTAGGGCACCTCCAGCCGTTCGGCGATCACCTGAATCAGTTTGTCAAGGGGCGCCCCTTGAAGATCGACAGGAATGGACTTAGCCAGTCCTGGGGCCACAGTGGTAATGGGCGCTGTATTCTTCCAGCCAACTGGAAACATGTTGTCGGACTCACTGCCCGCATCGACCTCAATCAAAAAGCCCCCGGTGGGGCTGGATTTCGGTCGAAACCCCAGACCGAACTGCGTCAGGGCAGCGGCCAGAACACTGCCCTTGCTGAGCCCCCTGTACGCATCGGTGGTGCGGCGAATCGCTGTTTTGGGAAACGCCCGCTGCCGTCCCGCATCGGTGAACGTCACTCGAAATCCTGTCGGCAGCTGCAGACTGTCAATCAGCTCCATCGGAGTACGCACGTTCAGCGGAGCGTTCACCAACTCCCTCAGGTCTTTCAGAACGGTCGAGTATTGCTCCTTGGTAAGTCCCCATGTTGGACTCTCATTGGGAGGCCCGGCAGCTCCATACGTTTCCACACGCTGCAACCATTCCTCAACAGGCTTTAGGTTTGAGGTCACGAATTGGTGATCCAGAAACACGAGGGAACCGTCAGCCTTCAGAATCCCAACCGCCTTGACGGACTTCTGCCGCCCGGCACCGGAATCTTCCAGCCGACTTTTCTCACCGTTCCTTCCGCCGCGAAACCTGGCTCGCCGCCCCATCCCCTGAAAAACTATTGCCCATTGCTGCGTATGGCGTCCGACTCCTGGCAGCGGCTGAGTCAACACTTCAATCTGCAGCGAGTACTTCTGTTGCGCTGCGACCGACGCCGGCAACAGGCAGCACGCGGCACTCAGGAACAGCAATAGTTGCGACAAATGGATCACGTCATCCCCCGAATTATCAGGACCGTCATGGAAACAACTTTCGGCAGTGCTGGCGTTCAGCGGCCATCCGCAGAACATTTTTTCAACACCACGCTGCTGCCGTCGTTTCCGGGCAGTGCAGTTTTCACCACACCAACGCATTGTGAACTGACACCACCATCATTGCCAGATGACTTTTCCTGACCGGGATACGACTGGCAGTCGCGACTCAATCAACCACCGATCGATGAACGGCTGGCCAGTTCAACAACGTTTCGGACACAAAAAACGCGGCGAACAGCTGGTGAGGCAAATTACTGTGGCGGTCATGTTCGCCACCCCAGGGCCGCCAACACGCTTTCCGCTGAAGTTCAAGCCGCGCCTCCAGGCTCAGCGCAATCGGATTCACCGGGATGATCGCTGCAGGACACCTCCTTTGTCCGGCCCGAATGTTTCATTTAGACGACGCCCGCGGGAATACCCGAGCTAGGTTGCAATAGCGGATTCCGGAAGGGCGCAATCGCTCCCGTCCTCGATGGCGTTGTAGACCGCTAAAGCGACGCAAACTATCTATCGCACGAATTACTGGCGATACAAATATGTCAGATGCACTCAGCGCAGAAGCTGCCGTAATTCAGGTTTCGTCACGACCATGTGGCGACGCCCCGCTCATCGTGCACAGAGAAACGTTGCTGGGCGAACTGACGAAAGGCAGCGAATGCCGCAGCCGCTACGTCCTTGTTTCAGATGACGACGACCGAATCATCGGTGTTGTCCGGAGAAGCGAAATTGACCGAAGGCTGAACACGGGTAATCAGACGGAACGCAGCCGTTGGCAGGCCGTACCAATTGACACGATGTCGAAACTCTCGTTCTCGGACGACCCTCGACACCGACAGTCAATCACAAAAGACACGATCGAGTGCACGACGATTCGAGAGGGCGACAGCCTGTTCGGCGTGGCCGTCGAGGGCGACCTGTTCCTGAGTTGGCGGCGGCTGGAGTCGTTATTCAACGCCGCGTTGTCAGATCCACTTACCGGACTGACGAACCGACTTGCCTACGAACGACGTCTTGCGGAAGAGTGGAGCCGAGCCATTCGTACAAAGATGTCCATTGGCATCGTCGTCGTGGACCTGGATCACTTCAAGGACATCAACGACACGCACGGACATGCAGTTGGTGACGAAGTGCTTACTCAGGTCGGGCAGAAACTTGAACTGTCCATGCGATCATACGATGTCGTGGCGCGGTTCGGGGGCGATGAATTTGTGGCCCTGTGCCTGGGCTGTGCACCTGGTGATGTTGAAATCCCGGTTTCCCGCCTGCGCAGGAGTCTGGAAGAAATCAACGTCACGGTCGGCGGACAACGCCTGAAAGTTGCGGCGAGCGTAGGCGCAGCCGTCAGACATGGAGATTTCCTTGACAGCAAATCCGAGGACCTGTTCACAGCCGCAGACGATTGCCTGTATCGGGCCAAGAAGTCGTCGGAGCGAGCATGGAAAATCGAATTCGAAGCAGGAAATGAACCAGTTCCGGAGCCGGTGTCTCGCGAGTGCTTCAGCCCCCCGAACGTCGAGAACATTCCGAATGTAAATGCTGACGTTCATTCAACACCAGGGATCCTGCCATGAATCAAGTCAACCAGGCATTGCAGTCCCATGTTGACGACCCACTCCGTATCACGGGGGACGATTTACCACCTTCCGTTGTGGATGTGCCACCGGCCGTCACATGGGCGATTTATGGGAATCTGACCGAAGGCGGCGCTGTACAGAAACTCACGATTGCGGCGCAGCCGTTTTCTGTTGGTCGCCACTCAGAAAACGTAGTCACTGTCTCGGACCCAACGGTATCCGGCTATCACGCCGAACTGGTCCTTGCCGGCGAACAGCTCCTGGTGCGTGACCGCAACAGCACAAATGGAACACTTCTGAATGGACGCAGAATTCAAACGGTCGAAGGGCTGCGAGACGGTGACATCCTGCACTTTGGCAACGTGATGTTCACTGTGCACCGTGAAAACACGTCAATTGCCACTGAAACGATCGCCTCAGATGCCGCCGGAAACGCCATCGCGCAGGTTCAGTTTTCTACCTTTCTGAATCGACCGGGAGTCGAGGCACATTTTCAGCCAATCGTGCGTCTGGACTCTCTGGAAACCGTCGGTTTTGAGGTTCTGTCGCGTAGCCAGTTCATCGGACTGGAGACGCCGGACAAGATGTTCAAAGTTGCGGCACAACGTACCAGTGAAGCAGAATTGAGCCGCGTTTGCCGCATCGAAGGACTGCGCTTCGGGTCGACGCTGGGCCACGACGTACAAATCTACCTGAACACACATCCAGCCGAACTGAACGATCAGGAGCTTTTTACTTCGCTGCATGATCTGCGTGAACAACATCCCCAACAGTCCATCGTCCTGGAAGTACATGAATCCGGCGTGACGTCCGTCGAATTCCTGAAGAGCCTGAGGGACGTGTTGACGGAACTGGATTTCGGTCTGGCCTACGATGATTTTGGCAGTGGCCAGGCTCGACTGGCAGAACTGATCGAAGTTCCGCCGGATGTTCTGAAATTCGATGTGAAGCTGATTCAGGGACTGCCCACAGCGTCAGAATCGCGACGGTCAACTGTCGCGGGGCTGATTCGCATCGTTGAAGACCTGAACGTTGTGCCCCTGGCAGAAGGAATAGTAACACAGGAAGAATCCGACATCTGTTGCGAACTCGGCTTCAAACTGGCACAGGGCTACCTGTTTGGACGCCCTGCACCTGCCAGAAAGTGGGCCTGCCCACAATAGAAGCGTTTTCAAAAAGATGTGGTCGTGGGGCTCGTGCGCATGCGACTCTCGCAGGAACAAAGATGTTCGTCGCAACCACAGGTCAGCGCAATACGCAGTAATTCTCACATGCGTCAGAAATACCGTTCCAATGTCCACACTTGCTCCCCCACCACCGGATACATCGCTGCTGTCGCTGCTGCTTAGCGGAGAACGTTTCTGGCCAACTGAACCGCAGTCCGTTCACGACCTCGGACTAAGCGAGACCTTTCTGGATTCGCTAGTGGCCAAGCTGATGTTGTCCAGCGGCAGTGTCAGTGGCCGATCGATCGCCACAGAACTGTGCCTGCCATTCAAGATTACGGAAGCTACGCTGGAACGACTTCGCACGCGTCGACTGGTCACTCACGTCGGTTCCGGCAGCTTTAACGACTACGTTTACGAACTGTCAGAAGAAGGACGCCAACGGGCCCAGACTTTCGACAGTGGGTGCTCCTACGTGGGACCAGCGCCTGTTCCTTTGGCGGACTATGTTATTTCAGTAGAAGCGCAAGCCAGCAGCGAGGAACCGATTCGACGAGGCGAACTGGCTGATTCATTTCAGGATATTTCCATCTCCGGAGACCTCCTGGATCTACTCGGTCCGGCCGTGAACTCGGGCAAGGGCATCTTCCTGTACGGAGCTCCAGGGAACGGAAAATCCACACTGGCCGCTCGCATAACAAGCTGTCTTGGACAGGAAATCTGGCTACCACATGCCATCATCGACGGCGGACAGATCATCACGCTGTTCGACCCCGCCTACCACCGTCCCGCGGATGCACCGAACGGCGAAAGCAGCTGGGATCAGCGGTGGGTGCGCGTCAGGCGTCCTACGGTTGTCGTCGGTGGCGAACTGACCATGGACAACCTGGAGATCCGGCACGATCCTGTCAGCAACGTCAGCGAAGCACCGTTGCAGCTGAAGAGCAACTGCGGCTGCCTGTTGATTGACGACTTCGGCCGGCAACTAATGTCACCGGAAGAACTTCTCAATCGATGGATTGTGCCGCTGGAGAATCAACACGATTACCTGACTTTGCCGACGGGAAAGAAACTGCAGGTCCCATTTGAGCAGTTGATCATCTTCTCGACCAACCTTGCCCCGTCGGATCTCGTCGATGAAGCGTTTCTGCGCCGAATTCCGTATCGAATTGAATTGACCGACCCCGACGAGCAGGAGTTTCACTATTTGTTTCAGATTGCAGCCGAAAAAGTCGGTTGCTATTTCGATCCGGACGGCGTCGACCACCTGTTGAATCATTACTACCGACCGGCCAACCGACCTCTTCGACGATGTCATGCTCGAGACCTGCTGCCGCAGGTGAAGCATTACTGCACGTACAACGACGTTCCGTTTGAGATGCTGCCCGAACACTTCGACCGCGTTGCCGGTGGATTCTTCACCGAAATTGACACCAAAGACAATTGCAGATCACGCAGGACCGTTGCGGGATCGAGAGATTAACGAAATGGAAACAGAACAACTCAATCAAACAACCTGTACCGCCGACGACCAGAGCGGTCCTCAGACCAATGGATCGCGTGGCGGAATTCAGCTGGCGGACTATGAACTTGTCTCGCGACTTGGCTCCGGCGGCTACGGAGAAGTGTGGAAGGCCATCGGCCCTGGCGGGCTGTCCAAGGCCGTCAAGCTTCTGTACGGCGAACAGAACGGGGCACAGGCGGAAGCAGAACTAAAAGCGCTGGAACGCATGCGTGAACTGCGACATCCGTTTCTATTGAATATTGAACGTATTGAAATCGTCGATTCGCGACTTGTTGTCGTAACAGAACTTGCCGACTGCAGTCTGGCCGATCGTTTCGAGGAATATCGAGGAAGAAACAAGAACGGGATACCTCGCGAAGAACTATTGGAGTACCTGAAGGATGCCGCCGACGCGCTGGACTTTATGTCCGAACAACATGGACTCCAGCATCTGGACATCAAACCGGACAACCTGCTGCTGCAGGGAGACCACGCAAAAGTCGGCGACTTCGGTCTGGCAAAGGACCTGAACTCCACCAATGTGTCTCTGGTGAACGGATTCACTCCGCTCTTCGCAGCTCCGGAAATTTTCGAAGGCCGTCCCGGCCGCGGCAGTGACCAGTACAGCCTGGCCATTGTTTATCAGCTGATGCTGACCGGGCAGCCTCCGTTCGGCGGAAGAACGGCCGCACAACTGACGGCCCAGCATCTGCGCAGCCAACCGGACCTGATTCCCCTGCAACCTGTTGATCGACCGGTCGTCGCCCGAGCTCTGTCAAAGAATCCAAACTCCCGGTTCGATAACTGCCGACAGTTTGTCGAAGAACTTCAGCGTCGCAAAAGTTCTCGATTACACCGAAGTGTCGAGGTTCCGAACGACGCAGATTCCAACGACAAACTCGATCGCACCGATCCTCTGCAGAAAACGGGCCGGAACAACGGTGGCACCGTCGGACAGGCCGCATCCGTGCCCGTGCCGATCACCGCTGTCGACACCGCCGATGGCAAACTTCGCCCAACGGTCTTCATCGGCGTGGAGGACTGGCAGGAAACATTCTGCAGCAACTAAAAGACAAATTTGTCAGCAACCACCGCGACGGCGACGCGTTTCAATTCCTTCAGATCGACACTGATTCAGAGGCGCTGCGGTCACTGCGGAATTGCGAGGATGGCAACGGCTTGTCTGTTGACGAGACAATCGCCATTCCATTGCGCACGTCGACACAATACCGATCGGCCACCGAACTCGATCTGTCCTGGATGAGTCGTCGCTGGCTGTTTAACATCCCCCGATCGGGACAGGTACAGGGAATTCGGCCGCTCGGTCGTCTTGCGCTGTGTGACCATCGCCACGCTGTCCAAGAGCAGATCCAGGAACGCTTGCTGCAGGTTTCGTCAGAAAATGCCGTTCGAAATGCAACCAGCCGGTGTGAATTCCCATTTTGCTCAGACGGCATCGACGTCTACGTCGTTGCCTCAACCACCGGTGGCACCAGCAGCGGTGCTGTGGCGGACGTCGGGTTGATGGTCCGCAATATCGCCAAATCAACGTCAATTCCGAACGTCGATATTCACGGCGTCCTGCTGCATGGCACGGGTGCGATTCGTTCCGCCACTGATGTTCAGGACGCAAATACTGTCTCAACCCTTAAAGAACTGAAGCATCTGGGCACGCCCGGCATGGGCACGCCGCGTGGTTTCGACCAGGATCCCAATGATCGTGACGCGGCACCGTTTGACCATTCCTACTTCGTCCATGTTGGCGACAGCCTGAACGACTTGACGGTTGCCAGAAAAGCTGCCGAAGTTGCAGGATATCTGTTCCTCGCCACAACAACGTCAGCCAGCTTTGATTTCCGTGCATGGCGCACGGCAACACCAATAGACAAGTGCCAGCCAGGTCGGCTGCGTTTGCTGGGATATAGTGCTCAACACGCGGATACCTACAAAGCGGCGTTCGGAGAAAGCAGAAGCCTGTGTACGTTGCTGTTGCGGAAGTGGTGCGGAGCTGTCGGGCACTCTGTTCCGGAGCAAAACCAGCAAATACCGGTTGAACTGACCGACACGGAAACACTTTTGACGGAACTTAACCTGACGGAAAGGACGTTGCCCGAACACGTGCTGACGGTTCTGCGAGGCGACTGCGGTCATCAGCTCGAAGCTCTTGCGGCGGATATCAATTCCCGTCTGACAGGGTTGTTGTCGCCGGCAACAGTCACCCACCGCCAGACAACGGACTTTCTGCAGGAACAGCTTTCCCGCAAAGACGATACTCATGAAGACCGCCCAACGCTGCACGCCATTGTGTCCAGCCTGCGGACCACACTCGACACGGCCAGCGGAAACGCACAACGGACCATCGTGACTCATCTCCAGGACATCCTGAACTCACCTCATCGCCTTGAAGGTGCCAGGGCCGCTGGTCATTTCGCCACTTGTGTACTGCAGCGCACGCAGGCCGGGTGCCGAAGTCTGTTAACGGAAATTGAAGAAGCGTTCGCCTCGCTGGCAAACGAAGCAAAAGCCGATGCAACGTTTGACGCTGGCAACGGCAGCGTAGCAGACGCTGTACAGGCGTTCACAAAACAATACTGTGTCCTGCTGGCGTACCAGGCCATTTATCATTGTTTTCTGCAGCACCTGGAAGCAGTATCTGCCTGCCTGCAGCAGTTTCTAAAGAGCCAGAATGTGGTCCAACTGAATCTGGAATCCGTCGCGTCAGAAATCTCAACAACCATGGTATTGTCCAGCGCGGTGCCTCAGCCAATCATCGACGCTTTCGACCGCCATCTTCGATCCAGTGATGCGTTGTTAGTATCGTCGCTTGCATCAGGAGACATTACCGTAGACGATTTTTCCACGCGAATCGTGCGTGAAGCGACTCACTTTCTGATGAACGCGTCGGACAAAGTTGATGGTCCGCTGCACGACACAGATCGAAAAACGTCTCGATTCCCGGAAGGAGCATGGCCGTTAACTCGCGGGTCCGGTGGAGAACGTCGTGTCCTCAGCCTGGTGCCGGAAGGGATTGACCAGAATGAATGGCAGGAAAAACTACAACAATCGTTCGCAGAGTGCGTTGTAGTGAGGCCCGAAAAGGTCGAATCGATCTCTGTTGTCTGTGAAATATCCCAGGTGTCAATTGACGCCGTGATGGCCCAATTGACTCACAACAACCCCCACGTCACCGACGTTGCCAGTCGCATCCACACAAGAACCGACGTGGATTGGTAGAAGCACGCCGTTAGATCATCGACGTCGCTCGCTGCACAAGCTGCACGGGCAGCCCCCAGGGATCTCGCAACATCGCGAACGTATCGTCGTTGAATTGGTGGACGTCGGCCACTACGGTCGCTCCGGCACTACAAAGCCGCGAAGCATCCGCAGCAACGTCGCCGGAAACGAACGCCAGATGCAGCTCCGCGGGATTCATGTTCCGGTAATCGGGCAATGGAGCGTCTTTGTTGCCATAAATCTCAATCATCACAGTCCCGCTGTCGTCAGCCAGAAAATGGGCGTACGGAGCGTCCGTGGTGCGCCGCTTGACGCTCAGCCCAAGGTGTTCAACGTACCATCGGGCCATCAGAACCGGTTCTTCTACGTTGAAAGCAGTGTGTTCGATCTTCATTCGCGTCTGAGTCCTTGTAAACTGATGCTTTGTCAGAGGAAAACGGGGTCAGGTACCAAAAACCGGAACGGCCCGAAGGGTGCTTCGCATTTTTGGTACCTGCCCTCGTTTTCCTGGCATGAACGTCTGATGATGAAGTGTACCGGGCTCCACAATCTGTGAGAACGTTGAAGGCACGCATGATTACAAAAGTGACAACGGCATTGCTGACTTTCTCAGCATTCCTCTGGAACGTTTCCGCTGAAAACGGAGTCAGATTCGAACGTGACGTTTACCGGGTTCTCCGCCAGACCTGCTTTGAATGTCATGATCACAAGAAGCAGGAAGGCGAACTGCGACTGGACAATCGCGAGCAGTTCCTGGCGTCGGGAACTGTGGTGCCGGGCAACCTGGAAGACAGCGAACTGTTCCGTCGAGTCTCTCTGCCGAGCGGCCATGAAGAAATCATGCCGTCCATTGGCAAGCCACTCAGCACGACGGAAATCCGAAACCTGCGACGTTGGATTGAATCCGGCGCTGAATGGCCGACAGACTTCCGGCCTGGCAAACACTGGGCCTACATCGCCCCGGAGCGGCCCGACGTACCGCCACCGATTGGTAATGATTGGTCAAGGAACCCGATCGACAGTTTCGTGCTGGCCAGGCTTCAACGGGAAGACATGCGTCCATCTGCTCAGGCACTGCCGGAAGCACTGATTCGAAGAGCATATCTGGACGTTATCGGATTGCCGCCATCGCCGGATGAAGTCCAGGCGTTCGCCGCCAACCCGTCCGACAAAGCCTATGAGAAACTTATTGACGAACTTCTGCAACGACCTCAGTTTGGCGAACGCTGGGCACGCCCATGGCTGGATTTGGCCCGTTACGCCGATTCTCACGGGTTCCAGCGCGACAACTTTCGTGACATCTGGGCATACCGTGACTGGGTCATCACGGCACTAAACGACGACATGCCTTTCGATCGATTTACCATCGAACAGCTCGCCGGTGATCTGCTGCCCGATGCGACGGAAGCTCAGAGAATCGCCACGGGCTTTCATCGTTGTACACCCACAAATGTCGAAGCAGGGTCCCTGCCGGAAGAGACGCGACTTGAGCAGGTGATTGATCGCGTCAACACAACCGGCGCCGTGTGGCTGGGAACAACGCTGGAATGTGCTCAATGCCACGACCATAAGTACGATCCATTTTCCACCAGAGACTACTACCGCCTGCTGGCCTATTTCAACAACACCGAATCCGAAGCCGATCGATCTAATCCGAAAAACCCCAGCTCCATCGCCTTTCGCGGTCCCAAAATGGCGCTTACCAATGCCGCAAAGGATACACAGAGAAAGTCGTTGCAGGCTGAATTAGCGGCATTGCAATCCCGGCGCAGCCAACAGAAGACGGCGCTGAACCAGACACTTCCGGAATGGAGCAGGGAACTTGCCAAAACCGTGAGTGACCTGCCACAGACCCACGCGCTACAGGTTGTCGACTTTCAGTCACTTGGCACAACCGACTCGCACCAAATTCTGGACGACGGTTCCGTTCTATTGGTCGGCAGTGACCCGCCGGAAAGGGATACGTACACGGTGACCATTACAACATCGCTGCCGAAGATCTCCGCCATTCGTCTGGATGTGCTGACCCACGATTCACTCCCCGGCACCGGACCAGGGCGTGGCGATGCCACGCGGAACAACTTCGTGCTGAATCGATTTTCCGCGGCGATACCGGGGCAGGGTACGGACACTTTGCGGTCTGTGGAGTTCAAATCGGCAATCGCCGATTTTTCCCAGACAAACTGGGATATCGGCGGAGCCCTCACCGACACAGCGAAAACAGGCTGGGCGATTGCCCCCCAATTTGGAAAGCCACACTGGGCCCGGTTCACGCTGACAGAACCGCTGGCACTTAACGATGCGACAACCATCGTTTTCACCCTGACACATGACTGGGGCGGAGCTCGGTCTATTGGCTGCTTTCGGTTGTCAGCAGTTACGGGAAATGTTGATGCCGAATCCGTTCCCGCAGACGTCGCTGCGGCGCTCAAATCAACGCCAAACAAGTGGACCAAACAACAGAAACAAAAACTACTCGACTACCGAACGAAGAATGACGCTGACACAAAACGGATCGAAGATGACATCAGCAGCGTGAAGAAGCAACTCGATTCCGTCGTCGCAGACACTACGCTGGTGATGATCGAACTGGATCAGCCGCGCATGTCCTATATCTTTAAACGAGGCGATTATCGCAGTCACGGAGAAACGGTTCACACGGGCACACCGCAGATTCTACATCCCGCCCTTGATGGTCCCCCCAACCGTCTGACGCTGGCGAAATGGCTGGTGGATCGCCGGAATCCGCTTGTTGCGCGAGTAACAGTGAATCGCTGGTGGACGGAAATATTTGGCCACGGCATCGTCGCGACCGTGGAAGACTTTGGCCTGAAAGGCGACTTTCCGTCACACCCGGAACTGCTGGACTGGCTGGCCGTGGAATTCATGGACAGCAATTGGTCCATGAAACAGCTTCTGCGAACCATTTTGCTTTCCGCCACCTACAGACAGGCATCGATCGTGACCCCGAATCTGCAGGAACACGACGACCAGAACCGTTTGCTGGCTCGCGGAGCGCGGTTTCGGATGGATGCGGAAATGATCCGCGACAACATCCTGACCGCGTCCGGCCTGATCAGCCTCAAACAGTTCGGTCCGTCCATTCGTCCGTATCAGCCGGATGGGATCTGGTCAAAAGTGGGTGGCACGTCCTACGGCTACAAACCCAGTCCGGGCACAGAGAAATATCGTCGAGGAATCTATGTCGTTCTTAAACGCGGAGCTCCCTATCCCAGCTTTATCAACTTCGACGCATCAGCCCGACTTGCATGTACCGTCAAGCGTTCGCGCAGCAACACCCCACTACAAGCCCTGACGCTGCTGAACGATCCAGTGTACGTGGAAGCAGCGGAAGCTTTGGCGCGGCGAGTATTAACCGAACGTTCGACCGCCGACGTTGACCGGAAACTGGACTATGCCTTTCAGTTGTGTACGGCTCGCACACCGTCCGCCGACGAACGCTACACGCTTCGCGACCTGCTGGAAACGCAAATCAGCGTCAACAAAGCCGCCGGCACGAAAGCAAATAATGCAGAGAATCTGCCCTCGGGCATCACCGAATACGAATTTGCCGCATGGCAGACCGTGGCCGCAACGGTGATCAATCTGCACGAAACCATCACCAGAAACTGAGGAAGAAGGGGTCGGGGATCAATAGCCGGAACGGCCCTTCGGGTGCTTCGCACTATTGATTCCCGACCC
>JAAERP010000233.1 GCA_024230215.1 Fuerstiella sp.
AGAATGCTTCAACGCACTATCCGACAAGTTTCAGAGACAAATGACCGCCGCATGCAATGGCGAAGAATGCCAGGGTTGATTTGGTCGAAGCAATTCCTCATGGGACACGACAAGACAACAAACACTGAAGACGATGAATCCATCGCACGCATCAGTCCGGAGGCGAGTTTCATATCCCGGATAGTGTTTGTGACGGGCGGCATCTTGTTTTCTGTTCTGTTTGTTCTGACAGTCTTGGACATCTGTGAAATCATGGAGTACCCACGATTTCTGTTCGCGTACTCGAATCCCCTGATCATGCTTGGCTGTTGCGCCACGTACTTCTGCTTGATGTACGTGAACTGGTCAAACTACTTCTGGCGGAGAGACACCGAACAGAAACACCGTTTGTTCTGGCCGGTTCTGACGACCTTGGGTTTTTTCGTCTTGTTCGTGTATGTCATTTGGCGGTATTAATGATCGCCATCACGCAGCGCAGATCTGTTCCGGCCGGCTCGTAGAATCACAAGCAGCCGGTCTCTACACGACCGCATGCAAGACCGCCGCCCCGCCTCGACCTCGAGTTGGGGCGGGCTTTCATTCACGCACCTCGATTCTGTTGACGCTGTTGAGTCAACGATTGCGAACATTGCTAGAGTCATCCTGATTCCTGTGAACAGGAAGCGGTTTTCGAAGGCGGAAACGGAAGTTCCCAAGCTGAATGTCGACGGTTCGAGCCCGTTCACCCGCTTTCATCCAGACGACGACCAGACGACGACCAGACGACCGCCCTTGGCTCGAAGCCGAGGGCGGTTCCGCATCGTGCTACAAGGCAGAAACGAGCGACCGCGATCGTCGCAGCCTGGGGCGACGCACCGCGGAACCC
>JAAERP010000234.1 GCA_024230215.1 Fuerstiella sp.
CAAAAATGCAAAGCACCCTTCGGGCCGTTCCGGTTTTTGGTACCTGACCCCGTTTTCCTCGCCAACCCTAATACCTGGCTGTGACAAAGCACTAGGACTATTGAACCACCCAGACTAAGAAATGAGCTGCAGGAATCGGTGGTTTGGCGATTTTTTTCCAGCTCCGTGACTGGAATTGTTGCAATTCACTCCCGGTGATTTGCCAAATTTCGAAATAGTACGAATTTCGCTGTCCAGGGATCAACAGGCGTCGCGTTTATCAACATGCAGCCGAATCCGCTCAGGCGCGGACGTGACGCCCAAATCCTGACCGGAAAACACTGACTCCCGCGACCAAAAGTACCCACACACTTCCAGGCATGCTCTTGGCAGGCTCAAAATTCTTCCTTAAAAAGGGTGACTGAAAATGAAGTACACGACTCCACTTGTGGCAATTCTGTCTGTTGCACTGCTCGCTGTTTCATGCTCGGCCGAACCTCCAGGTCGTCAGCGCGGCGAGCGAGCCCCGGGTGCGAACGGGCAGCGTCGAGCCGGTGAAGGCCAACGAGGGGGCGCCGGAGCATCCCGAGATCCCCAACAAATGGTCGCTCGAATGATGAAGGAGTTCGACAAAGACGGTGACAGCAAGCTCAATACCCGAGAACTGACAGCAATGTTCACTTCAATGCGCGAACGTCGTGATAGCGGAGAAGGCCCGGGCGCCGCGGCAGGGCGGAAGCCAGGTGGAACTCAACGACGTGGTCAGAAGGGCGAAGGAAAACCGGGGAAGCCAGGTGGTCAAAAACCTAAGCGCCCCGTCGCGGAATAGAGAGGCGGACCGATCGCGTCACCGACGATCACTGAAGGGGCTTCAGCACTGGCTATCAACATGACACTTATACGCATCACGGTAGTCTTTCTGTTCGCGGTCATCACACAGACCGCTCATGCCGCCGATCTTACGCCCGACGAATTGGATTTCTTTGAAACGAAGATTCGTCCCGTACTGGTAAGAGAATGTTACGGCTGCCATTCAAACAAAGCGGGCAACGTACGTGGCGGTCTGCGACTGGACAGCAGAGAATTGACGCACATTGGTGGCAGCAGTGGCCCCGCAGTGGTTCCGGGCAACCTGGAAGAAAGCTGGCTCTACAACGCGATCACTCACCAGGATTACGTGATGCCGCCCAAGCGGAAGCTTCCGCAGAGCGTCATCGACGATTTTCGAAGGTGGATCCAGATGGGTGCACCTGACCCCCGGGTCACCAACATTGCAGAAATTCGGTCGTCTATTACGCAGGATGACATGCAACAGGCCAGAGAATCGTTCTGGGCGTATCAGAATCCGATTCAGCGAGATCTTCCGCACGTCGAGGACGACAGCTGGAGCAAAACAGGAGTTGATCGGTTTGTGCTCTCGAAGCTTGAAGCCTCAGAACTGCAACCTGCCGGTGATGCCGCAGCATGGCAAATGCTGAGACGTTTGAGTTTTGACCTCGTCGGCCTGCCACCTGACTCGGAACAGATTGAAGCGTTCACGGCCGCATGGAAACGCGACCCCGATCACGCCGTGGCAGACACGGTTGATCGCCTGTTGGCGACCAAACAGTTCGGTGAACGATGGGGACGTCACTGGCTGGATGTCGTTCGCTACGCCGAATCGACCGGGCGTGGGGTCAACATGACCTACCCGCACGCGTGGCGTTACCGTGACTACGTCATTGACTCCTTCAATGACGACAAGCCGTTTGACAGATTCATCCAGGAACAGATTGCCGGAGACCTTCTTCCGGCAAAGACCGACGAGCAGTGGGCAGAAAACCTGGTGGCGACAACGTTTCTGGCGATTGGTCCCAAGAATGTGAACGAACAAAACAGGGTGCAGTTTGCCGCCGACATGGTGGATGAGCAAATCGATGCAACAACTCGTGTCTTCCTGGGAATGTCGGTCGCTTGCGCCCGGTGCCATGACCACAAGTTCGACGCCATTCCTCAAACCGATTACTACGCATTGGCGGGCGTCTTTCGCAACATAACAACTTACTTTGGCAATCCACCTTCGGAGTACGGCACGTTCAGCGGCGTGCAATCAAAAAGAAACAGCAGCCTGATTCTTCTTCCCGTCAACGATCCGAATCCATACGACAAACGCTACACAACACAGGAACTGGCCAGTCTACAGCAGGAAATGTCGAACAAGTTGCGTGACATGGCTGAGTCACGTCGTAATCGTGGACGAACCACCGATGTAGATGCAAAGAGCGCACAACGGAATCGGATTCGCATGAACAATGAACTGGCGGAACTGTCCGGCAAACTGGCAGTCGTGGACAGCAGCGGAAACCCACTCAGCTATTGCATGGGAGTGCTGGAACGTGACGCGCCAGCCAACGCAAAGTTACTGGTACACGGGGAAATCGATCAGTCTGCGCAGGTTGTTCAGCGGGGTTTCCCACAGGTTCTTTGCCCTACGCCCGTGGAAATCAACAGCGATTCCAGTGGTCGCCTGCAGTTGGCGCGCTGGATCGCCAGCGAAGAAAACCCGCTGACAGCACGTGTCATGGTCAATCGAATCTGGCAGCACATGATCGGTCAGGGGATTGTCACGTCGACCGAGAACTTTGGGGCGACTGGTCAGCCGCCCAGTCATCCTGAACTGCTGGACCATTTGGCAGTCCGGTTTACTCAGTCAGGCTGGTCGGTCAAGAGCGTCATTCGCGAAATCGCCTCCTCACGTGTCTATCGCATGAAGTCGACCTTTAATCAGCAGTATCACGACTTCGACCCCGACAACGCATTGGCCTGGCGAGCGAATCCGCGACGGCTTGATGCAGAGGCAATTCGCGACGCAATGCTGTGTATCAGCGGCGAAATCGATTTTGATCGGCCACGCGGATCGGAAGTTGCCAAAGCCGGATACACACGAGTCCAGGGCGGTGTGCTGGCGAATCCCCGTGAAGTTGCGCGGAGGGCATTCGAACTGGCAGCGAAGAACGCTCGCGCAGACGGTGGCCGTCCGGGATTCCGTTCACAGTTCCGAAGGTCCGGCGGGCGGCCACCGCAACGTGGCCAACGCAGTGGCATGGAATCTGCGATGGCGGATGTCGCCCGACAGGTGACCAATCAACTGGACATGGAAAACGCAAAATTCCGCAGCGTGTACCTGCCAATAGTGCGCGACCAGGAGCCCCGTGCATTGGAGGTCTTTGACGGTGCGGATTCCAACGCAATTACCGGTCAACGCGAATCATCGAACACGGCGAATCAAGCGCTCTACATGATGAACAACCGATTCGTAATTCAGCAAAGTGCTGCGTTCGCACGCCGAATTATGGAACTGAGTTCACATCCGAACGAACGAATCAAACATGCATTTCTGCTGGCCTACGGTCGTCCGCCAACATCCGGCGAACGTTCCGCCGCTGCTTCGTTCGTCAAGGGATTCGCACCTTCGACCAGTTACCGCGCGCGCAGTACTGAAACACTGGCGGTCCTGTGTCAGAGTTTGCTGGCGTCTGCCGAGTTTCGCTATGTTGATTAGAGCCGAAACTGCTCGGCTGTGAACCAGTCTTGATGGGAAAAACATGGCTCCCGCGACCGGGAGTGTGCAGGCAGATTCCTAAAACGTTCTCGTATGACTTATATCTTCGATTGACGGCCACATCGGCAACCGAAGATCAGACCAACTTCGATTCGGAAATCGCTATGTACTCACGACGCCAGATCCTGCAACGTGCATCCGCCGGCTTCGGCTACCTGGCATTCGCAGGTGTTAGTAGTGCGAGTGCCGCTCAGGATTCAGCCAACACCAATCCTCTGGCGGTGAAGACGCCTCACTTTCCGGCGCGAGCAAAACGAGTCATCTTCCTGTGCATGCAGGGCGGCCCGTCCCATGTCGATTCATTCGACTACAAGCCACAACTGATCAAAGATCACGGCAAGAGTGGCCGGTATGGCGGTTCACTGTTGAAGTCTCCGTGGACCTTCCGGCAACGAGGAAACAGCGGCTTGTGGATTTCGGACCTGTTTCCAAATATTGCCGGCCAGGCGGATGAACTGACGTTGATCCGTTCCATGCAGTGCGACCAGCCGGTTCATCCAGGCGCAATGACTCAGATGCACACGGGCACAGCACAATTCATCCGCCCGTCGCTGGGAGCGTGGACGCTGTATGGCCTGGGCACACAGAACGACAGCCTGCCGGGCTTTGTGTCACTCAGCCCACCGTCAGGCAGTTCACGAAACTACGGCAGTTCGTTCTTGCCGGCCATTTATGGTGGTTCCAAAATCGGACGCGGCGGGCGCGGGTCACGCTCCGTTCGTGGCAGCAACGGCGAGAGTGTCCCCGACATAAAGAATCCGACACTTACTGATCAGCAACAACGAACTCAACTGAATCTGATCCAGGCACTCAATCGCGAAAAAATGCACCGCGACAGGTATCAGCCAGGCGTGGAGGGGGTGATCGAATCGTACGAGTTGGCGTTCCGAATGCAGGACGCGATGCCCGAATTGATGGACACCTCAAAGGAGACTCAATCAACACTCGCAATGTACGGAGCCGACGGGGGTCCCACTGACAGCTTCGGCAAGCAGTGCCTGTTGGCGCGCCGCTTTGTCGAAGCAGGCGTACGTTTCGTCGAAGTAACGCACGGCAGCTGGGATCAACACACCAATCTTTCGGTAGATCATCAGACTCGGGCCGAAGCCTGCGACAAACCAATTGCCGCTCTACTGCAGGACCTGAAGCAGCGAGACATGTTAAAAGACACGCTTGTCATCTGGGGCGGTGAATTCGGACGCACTCCGGCCGCTCAGGGTGGCGATGGACGCAACCACAACAACAAGGGATACACCACATGGATGGCTGGCGGTGGTGTCAAAGGCGGTTTCAGCTATGGGGCGACTGACGACCACGGGTACGAATCGGTCCAGGACAAGTGCCACATTCACGACTGGCACGCCACGATTCTTCATTTGCTGGGGCTCGACCACGAGCAGTTAACCTACCGCTACGGTGGCCGCGATTTCCGACTGACCAACGTACACGGCAATGTTGCCAAAGACATCATCGCCTGAACGGCTGTCAAAAAAACTATTGATGTAGTGCCAGAAACTGAAGCCGGCGGGATCCTCTACCGTCGGTCGGAAGTGGAACCGTGCCGTGCCTACTGCGTTTTCGTAATGATGACCCAGTTCAGGCAGGTGTTACAATTCGGCTGCTGTGGGCCCAGCGTGATCGTCAAGCGACCGTCATTGACGTCAACCGTCGATGAAACTTCAATGAACTGCCCCGCTGCCGAAGACTCCTCGTCGACCAGTTGCCGGCCTTCTACGTTGAAACGCTGCCCCCGTTGATCGTGGGCGGCATCGCCGAGGCACGCCGTTACCTCCCAGGTTCCGTTCTCGATCAAATATTCCCAAACGTCCTCGTCGCGAGTGAATACGAAGGTGTCGCGAATGTTCTCAGCAAGCACCTTCCGGCGTCGATTATTCGTGCGCAGATCACGGCGCCACCCGAATCTTCGATCATTGCGGTACAATAGCCCGGTGTCGTTGACAAATCCGTCAGTCGTGGGCGAATCTGGTGTTGTGAAGTTGATTCGTAGCGACGCAGCAGCCGTAGCCACTCCGGAATCCGGCAGACCGTCACGGTCTGGTGTGGGAGCTTCGATTTTCCATTCGACTGCTTTCCCTGCAGAAAATGGCAGTGGGTCGTCTGCATCGACGATACCATCGTTGTCGGCATCGCGATCACTGAGTCGCGTCCACGGTTGCGGCCGTAACTCATGCACCACGTCCCACAGAGATCGACAGAAGTCTGCTCGGGAGATTTCTTCTGGTGACGACGTGGGAAGATCCGGCGCGTGAAATCGACGAGTCGTGTTCTCCAGCAGGTTGTGCTGCCACTCGTTCGACGCCCTTTCATCGGGGCGAAAATCAACATTCCGAATTTCCAAAGGTATGATCCGAAGTGCCGCCAGACGATTGATGGCCACAAACGCAGCGTGACTCGTCGGCAGATCGCGGTAAGGCCAGATCAAGAGCGGCTCAGCGTTCAGAACTTCGCCGCAGACAGCGTGACGAACTTCTTCTATCAGGCCCCGGTCGTATGGAATTGATCGGGCGGAAATCCCGTGTCGCATGGCCACTGCCGCGGCTGCGCCGGCCGCCTGACCTGCGGCGACACACTGATCATGCAATCGAATAGCGGCGCATACGATGCTGCTGTATCCAAGGTTTTTCTGCGCGCCCAGCAGACCATCCATCGCTTCCGGGATCAGACTTCTCAGGGGAAACACACAGCGGTCGCTGACGTAGCGTGTGTTTCGTCCTGGCTTTTCAAAGTCGATCCACGGGCCGGCGTTTCCCCAAGACAGCTTGTCGTCAGATTGCTTCAGGTAGGCTCGCCCCGTCCGATGGAAATCATAGTGAAACTGCCAGCAGAAAATTCCGTCGGGATACAGGACTCGAGCAAATCGTTCGCGGGCCAGATCCTTCGTGAAATCGTCCGCATTGCGACCATCCTGTTCGCGCATCATGTACATCGCCTTCAATCGCAGCGACTCACGGATGTATGGCTTCGGTGGCAGACGATCAGCCGTACCGAATTCGTCGCTCAGGCGAAAATGAAGAAAGCTGTTGCCCCTGTCCCGTGCCGCGTCGTGGACAAAATTCTGCAGATGATGCAGCAGGCACAACGAATGGCGTTTCGCATCGTCAAAAATCATGCTTCGCTGTGTTCGACTCATCTGGACGATGTTCTTTCCTGACGCTCCCCGTTCGTCGGATTCCAGTTTGGCAATCACATCTTGTGGCAGACGTTCGAGCGGGTAGTCCTGCCCCAGCATGTAGTTCAGCAGAATGCTGGTACGGTGATCCTTGCTGGTCGTTCCATCCACAATGCGGCGCACTGTATAAATGCTCAACTGCCGGGGCGATTGTTTTCCGGAATCCGGCCAGTGAGGAATACTGCCGAGCTTCACCGGACGGTCCCAGGGCAACCCCGTCATTGCCGCCAGGCTGAGTTTCGACGTCCTGACAAAGTTCCGATCGTCGTAGCGTTGAGGCCTTTCGATTGGTGAGTCGTGTTCCGCTTCTTCGACGATCATGGCCCAGGTAATGGGGTTCATTTCGTTGTGAGGGTTATTGCTGAGATCGATTGGAGCACTGGGTTCGTGATACCGTGACTGAGCGTCGGGGCCGCACTCATACGCTGCCCCGGCAACCTGAATCGCTTCGCCCCAGTCAGAAGCATCAATTGTCATCTTCGCGCGAATGTGCAGGTCTTCGTTCCGGCTGCCGAGCGTCGCAAAATGCACTCCCGTAAGGCGAGGGTGCGGTGACGCGTAATCGACGTCGGCAGCAACAGGGTAGCGATTCGTGATCAGACGTACCTGCCCGGAATCAACAAGCGGCTGCAGCATCTGGCGGAAAATGGCTTCGGCTTCGGCAGGTCGGAACGTCGAGGGACCGTGATACGGTCTGCCGGGCATCGATGCTCCGTATTTCCGAGTGTTGAACGCTTCAATGTGGTCCATCAGCTCCTTGAACAGCCCACTGCGATGAAACGATCGCTTCATGGGATGCCAGTCGACACCCCAGCCGACCCTCCCAACACCTTTGTTCTCATCAACACATGCCAACGCCTGTTCGGTGAACTGACCGCCCAGCCAATCACCATCATGAACAATTGTGACCGATCGAACTCCCAGCCGAGCCGCCTGAATCGCCGCCGCCCAACCGGATTCGGTCCCACCCACGACCAGCAGTTCCGTCGACAGCTCCTCCACTGCCGGCGCAGATCCAGCCGAACACGTGAGAAAAACCAACAACACCCCCAGCGACTTGTTTCGCTGAGGCTGCCGTTGTTCAGATTTCGGGGTTCGGCGTAACATTGGTGTCGATGTCTCTTTCCACGCCGTCAGGCACGCATCAGGAGGGCTCTTCCGACACCGGGGCCTTCTCTGGTTCCCCGGAATCAGACTTCTCTATGTCGCCTGTAGCGAAAAAAACAAAAGGTAGGTATCCAGCCTACGAAATCAGGATTGGAATTCCAGCCCAATGCCAAAACGGGCAGCTTAGGAACTTTGAGTCAAACCGGGAGATTTTCCGTTAAACCTTCCTGCGGAGATTGCGTCGGCCGTCTCACCACGCGCATTCGCGGGGGCGCTCTGCAGCTGGATTCAGCGAGCGACACCGGCAGGCATCTGTTTCCGAACGGCACTCCAGTTCTTCTGCGATTCGTTTCGCGCCCGAGCATCTCGCTGGAATCAAGCGATAGTTCCGTGAACCGGGTGATGTTCATCAAGCTCGGTTAATCGCATGTCCAATCACTGGAATCGACACGTCAAGCGCCGGTGGTCAATGCTGAGCTGTTGTAGAATTGTGGCCCGCAAGTCATGGACATGTACGCTGTCGTCGGCCACGTTGTAGCTGAAATCGTCGGTCGCCCCGAACGTCATGCCAGGTTTGATTTCGTCTCCGGCAAACAAGATTGTGAAGCAACCGTGGTGGTGATCACTTCCCGCCTCGGGACTGGAAAAGTCTGTCTGTCCAATGATGCCTCGACCGAATTCACTTTCCCAGACATTCAATGTACCTTCCAGCAATCCGCGTTGCTTAAGGTCTCGAATCAGCCCGACCATGGGCTGATCGGTGTCGCGACAGCGATCAGGGCTAAGGAAACCAGCAGAATCTCAGCGCAGTAGCGCGCGAGTGAGTCGTGTAAGAACAAGGTGGGCGTTTCCGGACGTGAGGACGGGGTTACTGAGTCTTGTCCACGTTGGCATACTGAGAATAGCGAACAATCAACTCGGCCGCTTCGAGGAATTATTGGACAGCCAGCAACCATGAAACCCATCAAACCTCATGTCATCGTGGCCCCGCTCAGGAGACTGGCGAAGGATCTGGAACAGACGTTTTTCAGGATTGAACAGGCCAACAGCTGGCAGGCGGCCTTTGTCAACGGGTAATTGCCGGAGCTGCCGTTGCCCTGGTGGCGTGGTTAATGACGACTCTTGATGAAGGCGACCTGCTGCTGTTTGCGTGCCTGGGATCTTCTGCCGCGAGTGTCGTCTTCGCTCCATTGGCAAAGACGAATAGCCTGCGTTCGATCGTCGCAGCCTACTTGATCACGTCCGTTGTCTGCGTGATGCTGTCACCGGTTCACGAACATGAATGGCTGCCGTTACCGCTGCAGTGCTTTCTGGCGGTGTCCATTCCGATCACGCTCATGCGACTGACGGACACAATGCACCCTGCAGCCATCGGTAGCGCACTGGCGTTCATAATTTATGACCGACCACCTCAGTTACTCGTCATGTTGCTGCTGGCGATCGTCGGCCTGCTGACAGTCGTAAAGATCCTTGCCTATGCATACCTCGAAGAACTGACGTTCAGGACATTTGGCCGTGAATTTCGTCGAAGCTATTACGGCCAGGAAATGCTGGTCACGATTGTGGAGAGAAAGTCACAACAACCGGACGATGCCGAATCCCCAGCGGCGACCGAAGGCCAGGGTCCGATATAACGCCTGAGGAGTACGTTCACAGGTTACAGCGTTTCACGGTAACCTGTGGCCGCGAAGAACGTGTTTCAATAGTAGTTGCGACACTCCACGAGCCAGTATCGTTCACGACAACTTCCCACTGCCTGCAAGCAGGCAGTGACACGGATAGTGGAAGGGTCGCAGAGTCTGCGAACGAAGCCCGGCGTTTCAAGACATCCGGGTTTCATCCAAACCAGACTACTCGGACGGTCGCTCTGGATCTCCAGCCAGCGGCAGACGGACCGTTTGCTGTGTCCATGCAGCCTGATAGATGGCCAGAATAATTTCGACACTCTTACGACCATCGATGCCGTCGACTCGAGGAGTACCGTCACGCTGGATGGCCTCGACGAAATCCTGCAACTGATCCTTGTGTCCCACGTGCGAAATCGCCTTTGGATCGGCAGCACCACCCGTATTGGACGAACCCGGTTTGAACTGGTCCCGAATTTTCGCGTCGTCAGGGGCTTCGTCTTCGAATTCCCAACGCAACACGTCGTCCTGTTCGACGATGGCCGTCCCTTTGGTACCGTGGATTTCGGTTTTCTTCAGCAGTCCGGGCCATGCAGCGGTTGTCGCTTCGATGACGCCGATTGCTCCGTTGGCAAATCGCAACGTGGCCACGCCGACGTCTTCCACTTCAATGCGTTCGTGAGCCAGTGTGTCCGTCATGCCATTGACTTCCACCACGTCGCCCATCAGCCAGTACAACAGGTCGACCTGATGAATGGCCTGATTCATGTAGGCTCCGCCGCCGTCCATGCCCCACGTCCCGCGCCATCCGCCGCTGTCGTAATAGTCCTGAGTTCGCCACCACTTAACGTAGGTGTCGCCCAGCGTCAGTCGGCCAAATCGACCTTCTTCGACGGCCTTTTTCAGCTCCATGTTCACAGCGCTGAATCGTGACGGGAAGATGGCACAGAGTCGAACGTCGTTTTCGGTGCAGGCGTTAATGATGTCATCGCAGCGAGCGAGCGTAATCTCCAGCGGTTTTTCAACCACAACGTGCTTGCCTGCATTAGCCGCGGCAACGGCAAGGTCGCGGTGAGCGCCACTGGGCGTACAGACGTTGACAATGTGCACGTCTGCATCGGACAGCATGTCGTCGATGTTAGTATAGGCTTTGCACCCATATTCATCGGCGAAGCTGGTGGCCCGTTCTTCGATCGTATCGCAGCACGCGACAACACGGGCCCCCGTGATTTCGGCGATCGCCTTCGCGTGAAAATGCGAAATCATGCCGGTACCGACAATTCCAAATCCTGTTGACATTAGGTTTCCTTCACAGCGAATTTCGCTGACTCATGGCCGCGATTGACGCGTTTTGATTGAAGAACGGCTGCCCCCACGAGCCAGAACCGGTTCCGTCAAATTGTAAACTGCTCGAGGGACACAAAAGCCGTAGACGTTGGCTGTTTTGCTGTTGTTTGCCAGTGCCGCGCGGCTCATGCAAACACTGACCAAGCCAGTGGCACTCAACCCGCCGCTTAGTCAATTACAATAAGAACAGAGAAAACACTCGCTGCCTACGTCAACGTGACGCGACAGAACTTCTTCTTGCCGGCCCACACGAGCATACCGTTTTCGACGGTGATTTTCTGGTTCGCGTCGCCGATGACTGTTTTTTCTTCGCCAAGTTTTCCGCCACCCTGAGCAATCAGCCGTCGAGCTTCGCCGTTTGACGACTGCAGCCCGAGTTTCACCAGCAGCAGATAGGCCGGCAGGCCTCCATCGTCCAGCTCACCAGCCGCGAGTTCAACTTCCGGAATGTCTGCCGGAAGGCCACCACCTCCGATTTCTCGTTGCCAGCGTTCCGCCGCTTCAATGCCCTTTGCCCCCTCGTGGTATTGTCCAATGACTGTCTGCGCGAGTTTCACTTTAGCCTCTTTGGGGTGACCTGCCAGCAGTTGATCGGCTTCATCCATCGGCAGATCGGTCAACAGTTCAAAGTACATTTTCATCACGTCGTCGGGAAGCTGCATGAACTTCTTCATCATCTCGTACGGCGTTTCGCTGACACCGATGTAATTACCGAGACTCTTGCCCATGCGTTTGACGCCGTCCAGACCGACAAGAATGGGCGACATCATACCGATTTGTTGATTAACGTCCTGCTGAGCCTGCAGGTCGCGGGCAAGCATGAAACTGTACAACTGCTCGGTGCCGCCTAGTTCGATGTCAGACTTGATCTCCACACTGTCCCATGCCTGCATGACGGGATACAGACACTCGTGCAGAAAGATGGGCTTCTCTTCACGATAACGCTTTGCGAAGTCATCGCGCGTCAACAGCTGAGCGACGGTCACTCGCCCGCACAAATTCAGCACTTCGGCAAACGACATGCTGCCGAACCAGTCACCATTGCGATGGATTTCCGCTCGATCCAGGTCGACGACCTTGCCAACCTGCATTAGATAGTCGCGAGCGTTGGCTTCAACCTGGTCCTCGGTCAGCCGCTTACTGCGAGCTTCATCGCGACCGCTGGGGTCACCCACCATTGCCGTGTAGTTGCCGATAATGATCACGGCCTGATGACCGAGTTCCTGAAACTGGCGAATTTTCCGCAGCGGTACGGTGTGCCCAAGGTGCACGTCGATGCCGGTCGGATCGATACCGTATTTCACTCGCAGCGGCGTTCCCGTGTCGTGACTGTGCTGCAGCTTTTTCGCGAGCTCTTCTTCAGGAACAATCTTCTCAACACCACGACGAATAATACTGAGTTGTTCCTGGACGGAAGGAAATGAGATGGTCAACGGATTCGCTCGAACAGGCTGAAGAAAACGGGATAGAAAACTCGGGGCGGAGTGCAGGTTAACAGGCAGAGGGCCTCTGTTCCACTGCTCAAACTTCCATCCATGCCCGGTTAAATCAGGGATGCGCCGGCGATGACCATGTTAAAGCCATTGAACAACAGGTGAATCAGCATCACCGTTCGATAACTACGACGGCGCATGTAGACATAGCCAATCGCGAATGCCAGCGGCAGCAGCGCGATACTGTCCGGAAAACCATGGGCAAACCCAAACAACACAGAGGACACGATCCACCCAGGAACCAGCCATCCCTGTTGCATCATGCCGCCGAGAATTGTGACGCGATACAACAATTCCTCGACCAGCGGCGCTACGACGACGGCCATGACCGCGATCAGCGACATCGTCCCCCAGTCAACACCGTCCTGAATCATCTCAAGAAACGGGTGCGAAGGAGCTTCAGGCAGCAATGACACCATCAGAATTCGAACAGCAGCTGTTGGCAGATAGGCGACAAGAAACGTCTCGAAAGCATAACGCAGTTCGCGGTTGAATTTCCAGCGTTCCTGTACCAGCGGCAGTTTCGGATCAGACAGATCACTGGGTGTCGCTGCCCCGTCATCTGCAGAATCAGCAAGCGTACCAAATGGTTCTGACGGAGCGTACGGACTGTCCAGGCTGGCGGAAGGAATCGGCGTCATCACATCAGGCGGCGCATCCAGATCACCAAACTGAGGCGATGGTTGCGTCGTCATTGCTTCCTGTTCGGCGACATACGTCAGGTCGTCCCGCCCCCCCGGTACGCGGGACCTTCCCTGCTGAGCCAGAAAAATGGCAGTCCCAAAAATCACAAACATAGTCAGGTTCATTGTCAGGGTCCCGACCAGCAACTCTTTCAGGTCTGCCGCATTACTCGCGCCCACGTCTGGTGTCTGTAAAGCATCGCCAGCCGGTTCAGTCTCATCAACGTCGTCGGCATCAACGTCAGAGGAACCCGACGCTGCGATCTCCTCCGCCGGGGTTTCCTCCGCCGACTCTGCTGACGTGGCGACATCCAGGGTCCCGTCCGGTGTGCCGGCGACCATCGTTGCCATCGCCACCGTCAGCGCCAGGCCACACAGCAGCAGCAGCACGGGTACGCACAGTGGTTTTCGGGCTGCGGCCGGCAGGGCTGGAATGCCCTGCCCAATGCGTTTAGCCCACACGGCGATCATGGCAAGGCTTCCGACCAATGCCGATAGAACCAGCAGCCCCGAGAGAATATGGCCTGCCGTGATCTCGATGTCCTGCAGGACGTCCGCATTCACCTGAGCAACTAGCAAAACATCGGACGGCATAGGAAGCGAATTCAGATTTGAATGTCATCGGAAGGAATGAGCCCGATCTGTACGGGAGATCGGAGCGTGCGTTTAAGTATACCACCAGGCGAACCTCCGAATTCCGGCTTGCTTGTGTTCCATGCCAACACGACGGATCGTCGCCGACAGCGATTACTCACACTATCCTCAGACCACTGCAGCATTTCACGCTGACTTGTGGCCGCGAAGAGCGATTTTCAATAGCAGTTTTGCTACTCCCACGAGCCAGTATCGTTCACGACAATAAATAAACAGCTCTAGCTGTCGGCCTGGATGGAGCAGAGGAACGCAACAATGTGGCTGTTGGCGCAAAATCACGACGACTTGAGACTAACCGCGTGGCCGTGTTGTATCGCCAATCGCCAAGGATATCATCTGATTCCCGTGCAGATCACAGATTGCTCAGAAAACTCAAAGCCGCCCCATACAGCGGAGCCCGACATTGACAACCGTTCTTGACAAAATCGTCGCACACAAGCAAACAGAAGTAGCCGCAGCAAAAAAGCTGATTCCCGCGGATCAACTTGAAGCTCAGCTGCCGCATGCGCCGCTGGTGAGGTGTTTTCTGACCGCGTTGTCGGCCGGTACGCGGCCTGGATTAATCGCGGAAGTGAAGAAAGCATCGCCGTCAGCGGGAATTATTCGGCAGGACTTTTCCCCGGTGGAAATTGCTACGTGCTACGAAACGGCGGGAGCTCAATGCCTGAGCGTGCTGACGGACGAAAAGTACTTTCAGGGCCATCTGGACTTCCTGAGACAGATCCGGACGCATGTTCAGATTCCCGTGATGCGAAAGGAATTCATCATCGATCGCTATCAGATTCTGGAGGCTCGCGTGGCCGGCGCAGACTGTGTATTGCTGATCGCAGAATGCCTTGATGACGGCCAGCTTCAGGATCTGAACGATTATTCGCTGGAACTGGGCATGAAAACTCTGATTGAACTCTACGAACCGAAAAATCTTTCGCGAGTTCTGAAAACCGGTGCGCGGTTAATTGGCATCAACAACAGAGACCTGCGAACCTTCGTCACAACACTGGAACATACCTTCGACCTGAAAAAAGATGTTCCCGACGATATCGTTCTCGTCAGCGAAAGCGGCATTGGCACCCATGAGGACATCGTCCGGCTTCGCGAAGCCGGCGTCGGAGGCGTTCTGGTAGGTGAGTCGCTTATGCGACAACCTGATATCGTTGCGGCGGTGAAGTCACTGATGTCCGGGCAGGCGGCATAGTCCCGCGTCAGTCTTTAGTCATTCGTTTCCGTTAGGGGTGTTCTTAACCTGTCCGGACACAATTCAGTCCTGGTCGGCATGACATTCCGCAATTGACAGAGTCGACACCTACACCTCATTTTGAAGGAGTCAAATTCATGACCGAAACAGCAACCACCAACGCCGTCGATGCGCCCGTGGAGCAAGTGCTCGTCATTCCGACCGCCGTGTTCCACGAGATCGGCCACTTCCAGGGATTCTGCGGCGACATGAATCGATACCTCGATGTCATTCTCGACCCCATTCACGCGAGCTACCGACCTCGCAACGAAATGGAAGAGGATCCTTCTTTTAAACAGCTGATCCCGTACTGCATCTTTCGCAGCGGCGGCAGCGTGTTCAACTATCGCCGCGGCAACGACCAGGGAGAAGCTCGGCTTCACGCAAAACGATCAGTCGGTGTTGGCGGTCATGTCTCAACACTGGATTTGAATGGAGTGGGGTCACCGTATTCTGAAGGGATGAAACGGGAGATCGAAGAAGAAATCCATCTGGAAGCCGAATGGACAGAGCGATGCGTAGGCCTGATTAATGACGACGAAACGGACGTCGGAAAAGTCCATTTGGGAATTGTTCACATTTTCGACCTGGACTCCCCCAAAGTTGCGCCACGTGAAAAGTCGATGATAGACGCAAGGTTCGCGCGGCCGGAAGAAATGCTGCGCGAACTGGATAAGTTTGAGACGTGGTCCCAAATCTGTCTTACGGCTCTGTTCGATCAATAGTGCCAGTTAGTGTCGGCAGGATCTGCGGAACTTTGCAACTTGACGTCGTGATCTGCAGCAGGACAACGCTGCAGAATAACCGGAGCAGTTTCCGGTTGGGTGACGCTGTTACTTCGGGGCAAGGGCTTATCCGTCAGATCAATGCAAAGGAGTGCAAGCCATTAAATTCACCTGTGCAGTTCTCCTGCCGATTCTGCTGCTTGTCAGCAGCGCGACAGGACAGGATAACAGTTTCCAGGACGCCACGCGCGCACCTCTGCCCGGCGCTCTGACCGAAGAGTCACTTGGGCAAGTGCTGATCACCATTGGCCTGAAGCCAATCCAAACCGAAAAACGGTATGACTTCGCGTTCAAGACGAAGGTCCGCGGCGAAGAGTGGAAATTCAGTATGTCGACGGTGCTGAGCCGTAACGGAGAGTCGGTATGGGTAATGGCGTGGCTAGATCAGATTCCTGAAACGGCAAACGAAGTCCCCCGCACTGCCCTGCTGCGCCTGCTTGCTGCCAACGACCGTCTCGGCAACGGTAAGTTCTTCGCCTACATCCCGAACAATCGACGTTTCGTTCTGCAGCGGGTACTGCGGAATGAACAGATGAGCAACAAACGCCTGATGGAAAGTTTGCAGGATCTTGCCGTCAGCGTGGCTGATGAGTACCCGACCTGGTCCGTCGCAAACTGGGCACCAAAACCGGACCCTCAGAAACCTCAGATCGCAGCAGGCAATCCTGGTGGCCAAGGAAATGTGACGGCGGGCAATCGCAGCCAGCCGACGCAAACGTCTGAGACGGCTTCCAAGTTTGGCAATCGTCAGATTCAATGACTGAAGATGACACACGAAGCTCTCCAACTTCGTTCAAAGAACTAGCGGCCTCTCGGCGACGGTGGATTGACGATGTGCTTCGTCCGTGGTGTCAACAGGCAACACTCAAACAACTGCATCAGGCCGAAGTCGAATGGCTGGACATTGCGGGCCGTGTCGATATCAAAGCAACTCTCTGGACATGGGTCTGGGAGCGCTTTCCTGAGTTGACTCACCCGGAAATGGCGGGCGTCAATGAATCGCACGAGGTTCGGGTGACCCTCAAGGACGGAACAATCGTCCACGGATTTCCTGACTCGCGGGAAAGCGTTCGAGGAACGCTGGTACTGGTACCTTTCGATGGCGAGTCCGAAGAACGCGGCGTTTTCGGTCCCTATTCCGTGGATGACATAGCTGCAGTTCAGAACGCTCCGTCGACGTCGTAAATCGTGGTATGTCGACCTGCGACCAGTTTAACCGCTGCATCAGCGACCTTAACCACGATTGAATTCAACATCGGCAGTCTTTCCACGGGTTTGTCCGGCCGAAGTCAATTCATCGACAGGATACGCAGTCTGCCAGACTTTTCGCTTGTCCCATCCAGACACATGGGTACTCAGAGGCTCTCATCGTGACGCCCCTGTCTTCCCAGCGTACAGTGAACACCGAGCAGCTGGAAACGTCAGCGATGTGTTTGCTGTCAGTCCTTCAACCGCATACGTCGTGAACTGATATACAGAAGAACCGGGGTGGCCGATTTGTTTGTTCTGTTCTGGTACTGACGGGATGAAAAACCATTTGGGGTCGGTGATCATGATGAATACAATTGGAATTCAGTTACGTGTCAGCCTGCAACATCATCACGTATGGCCAGGCAGATTGACGTTTGTAAGTGCCAGCCATAAGTGTTCTCTACTGATTGTGTCCCTCGAGCCCTCAGCTGTTCAGACATTATTTGTGAGCAGAGTCCGAAATGAACTGCTGTCATAGAATCTCCAGATACACAAGTGTGAGAAACGCCGCGGCATTGCTGTGCGTGATTCTCGGCTGCAGTTCAGAGACTGAAGATACTTCGGCGCGTGCTCCGGATTCTCTGCAGCAGCAAAAGCCGCCAACGAGGCCCCTCGTATTTGAAGCTCGAGGTCGAGACTTCAAGTGGCAATTTCTAACTCCCGGGCCAGACGGTGATATTGCCTCCGGCGATGAAGAGTCTCTGGGAAATGACCTGATTGTCCCTGCGGCGACGGATGTCATCCTGGTTCTCACAAGCGAAGACTATGTGTACACGCTCAACGTCCCTGACGGCCGCATCGAAATTGCCGTTCCGGACATGGTACATGTTGTTCAGTTTAGAAGCCCAACAGAGGGAACACACGAATTCCGCACGGACCCACTCTGTGGGCTCAGGTATTTTCACGATGACGTCCTCGGGACGATGCGAATAGCCTGCGCACCGAACTCTCCGGAATCGGTCTCACACTGAACGCGTCTCACACCTGTCCGGCAGGCTGCTCCTTCGTTTTTCAAATCAACGAGCACATTCAGATGTTACTGCGAATCACTCGTTTGGCTTTCCTGGCCGGTCATGGTGCGGTGTACATGGCGCTGACCTCCATGTCAGGTTGCTGGTCCGGTTCAGACAGCGCGTCGCCGGCGGGGAGATCCGTAGCGGCCGACGTCATCCATGTTCATGAAGGAGAGGACATCCAGGTGGCGCTGGATAAGGCAGCAGAGACAGGGTGTCGGAAAGTCATTCTGCATGAAGGCACATATCGTCCGGCACAGCACGGTCAGGCGCTCATCTACCTGAATCGGCGACACGATCAGATTCACATTGTCGGCGACGGGGAAGTGATTCTGCGCGGCGACAACGAAACGATTGCGGATGAGAATGCATCCACGTTCCCGGCCGTTGTAAACCACGTCGTCTATTTCGGTGACGGAATCACAAACTCTACCGTCATGGAGGGAGTACGGATTACCGGTGCAAACGCATTTCAGGCCGAAGAGAATGCCGACTTGATTCAACCGGAAATCGGATTAGCACGACTTACACGGGACCAGTTTTTCTTTTCAGATGGCGGAGGGATCAAGATCTTTGGCCGGTCATATCCGACCTTGATCAACCTGGTGGTGGACCACAACAATGCTCGCCCTTGCGGGGGCGGTGTGTCGGTCGAACACCGGGGCTTCCGTGACCATATGGTATTTTTTGAGAACTGCGTATTTCGCAACAACAGCTGTCAGCTGACGGGCGCTGGTGTCGATGTGCTACCGGGCAGTGCCGCAACGTTTCGGAACTGCCTGTTCGTCGGAAACAAAGGAAACTGCGGCCTGGATGATGTCAGCCCCGACGATCGAAGCTACAACTCAATAAACGGCAGCGGAGCGTTAACCGTATTTCCTGAGTCGCGCGTGAGCGTGAGACAGTGCACATTCACCGGAAACCGAAACGGAGTCGACGACAAGGGCAGAGGTAATACCTACACGCACTGCCTGTTCTGGGACAACACTGTTGCGGGAGGCACGCCGACAGGCGCACGCTACGAAATGGACATCATTCACGCCGTGAATGTGAAAGACTGTTACTTTGGCGGAGCAGAATCTGATCTACGGGGGTCGATTGATCCTGAAGCCAATGAGCTGAGCATTTCAGACCCGCTTTTCAATTCGGAATATGTCCCACAACGTGTTGGTCTTGAGGGTATCGGGTACCGTCCAGTGGCCGTGCCGCAACTCTCCCGGTCGACAATGCGACGTGTTCAATAGACTGGCCAGGCAGTCCTGGATACGGTATTCCAAATCCAAATACGCGGGAGCCCTCATATCTGCCGCAACGACCACCTCGTGCTGACGTGATGAAAATTCCTTGTCTTACGTATCCCCAAAACCATGACAGTCGCACCTATAACATTTCATGCGTGTACGTCCGCTACAGTCCTGATCGCATTCGCAGTTCTTCTGCCCGGATGCACTAAGGACTCGTCTTCCGGGAACTCGCTTCCAGCCAGCAATGACGCTGCCACCGTCGAATCAAGAGGCACGGCCGCCGAATCCGGTCCACCGTCGGAAACGACGGTTCCCGGAGTTTCGAATCAACCTGATGTCGCAGCTGACGACACACAGCCAGCGGCCAGTCAGTTGCCAGTGATCGGAGAGTTCCCATCGGCGCTGTTCATTGACCATGAAGGCGACAAGGTCGGCAGACGAGACCTGCACGGGAGCGTCTGCCTTGTTCAGATCTTTGCAGAAGCAGATGACGCAACGGCACAGCAGCATTCCGATGTCCTGAAAGATCTGTCGGAAAAACTCAGTTCCACATCGAACTGGAAATACACGCTGATCGTTGATCTGTTTCTCGATACTGATGTTACAGAGAGTATGCTGAAAAACCTCGCCGACAACGGAAGCCGCAACTCGGACGAACATCGGCTCTACTGGGCACCAGCGGATGAGTTTGATGAATCAGACAGTGGTCTGACGCAGTTGAGAAATACAGTTATTCTCATCGATCCTGTCGGTCGAATCCGAGGAGCGTATGACGATGTCAGTGTTTTGGAAAAGGCGATTGAGCAGCTTTGGCAGGAACAGGTTCCGTTTCTACACGAGGTTCTGCACACGACGTGGATGGAAGCTCGCCGCGACACGCAGATGGAACAGATAAGTCAAATACCAGTCCAGCATGACTTTCAGTTTAAAGACGTCCGAAAGAAAAGCGGAATCCGTTTTCTGCACCAGATCGTGGATGACGCCGGCAGTGATTACAAAGGAGTTCACTACGATCATGGAAATGGAGTGACGATTGCTGACGTCGACGGTGATGAACTAATGGATGTTTACTTCGTTAACCAACTTGGAGAAAACGAACTGTATCGAAATCGCGGTGACGGTACGTTTGAGGACATTACATCCACGGCTGGTGTTGCGGTTGGTGATCGTGTCTGCGTGGCGGCCTCTTTCGTTGATGTCGACAACGATGGCGACGCCGATCTGTATGTAACGGCCGTTCGCAAAGGGAACCTGTTATTTCTGAACGACGGTCACGGACAGTACACCGATGCGACTGATGGCTCAGGGCTGGGCTACGAAGGGCATTCGTCAGGAGCCGTGTTCTTTGACTTTGACAAAGACGGGCTTTTGGACCTGTTTCTGTGCAACGTCGGGAAATACACGACAGAAGAAACCGGTCGCGGTGGATACTACGTCGGGTTTAAGGACGCATTTTCCGGACACCTGAAACCCGAACGGGCAGAATCCAGCCGCCTTTACAGAAACACGGATGGCCACACATTCGAAGATGTCACGGAGAAGTCCGGGCTCCAGGAAGGAAGCTGGACGGGAGATGCCGCCGCCTTCGACGCCAACAACGACGGTTGGCCGGACCTGTATGCCCTGGACATGCAGGGCAATGATGAATACTTCGAGAACCAGAAAGGGAAAGGCTTTGTGCGCAAGAGCCGCGAAGTATTCCCAAAGACTCCGTGGGGTGCCATGGGAGTGGCCGTCGCCGACTTTGACAATGACCTGGACCTGGATCTGTTCATAACCGACATGCACTCCGACATGAGCAAGGACATCCTGGCCGACATTCGATCCGAAGTCAGCCTGAACAGTTTCTTCTTTGAAGAGAAAGATAAAGCGACGATGAAACTGCCGGAGTCACTGCTGAAATCAGAAGGAGCCAGCGTTTATGGAAACGCATTTTTCCGAAACGATGGCGAAGGAGTATTCACCGAAATATCAGCGCAGTACAACGCAGAGAATTACTGGCCGTGGGGTCTTAGCAGCGGGGACTTGAATGCGGACGGACTGGAAGATGCTTTCGTCACGTCCAGCATGAACTACCCATACCGCTACGGAATCAACAGCGTCATGCTGAATGACGGCCAACGGTTTCATGATGCAGAATTCGTTCTGGGCGTGGAACCGCGAACGGGAGGACGAACGGCTCAACCCTGGATTCAGGTCGACTGCGAAAAAGCTGAGGGCTCGCTGATGGAAAAAGTCGTTGCCGGACGGAAGGGAGAGGTCACCGTCTGGGGATCATTGGGCTCACGATCTTCGGTTCTTCTGGACATTGACAACGATGGCGATCTGGATGTGATCACCAATGAGTTCAACGATGTCCCCCTCGTCCTCGAAAGCGATCTTGCTCAGCGTCATAGCGTCAGGTATGTCAGAATCAGGCTTACAGGCAAATCATCCAATCGAAACGGCGTGGGGGCACTACTGACAATTCATGCGGCAAAAAGAAGACTGCTTCGACTGAATGATGGAAAAGTCGGCTATCTTGCTCAGGGGATTCCCAGGATGTATGTCGGACTGGGTGACGTCACACAGGTTGATTCCATCGACATCGTCTGGCCGAGTGGCAGCAGGCAAACTGTCAATGGGCCGTGGGCATCCGGTGAGACCATTGTTCTGATCGAAGACGAATGACAGCAGCCCACTGAAAAAGTGTGTCACGGACTCCGCCAGTGTGTTGGCGATTTCTCGAAACACAGGAGACCACCACTGGTACACTCGTATGGACAGTCAGCCGATCATATGTCGGCGCTATCTGGGCGACGTCATCAGGCGGACGTCCTGCGTGTCCGTTTCCACGATAATTGTGTCCGTCTGAGGGCTCAGATTCCGGAGTTGCTGCCGATGCCCCGATGGCCATTCGATGGTTAGAGTGTCAACGACGCCAGATTTCGGAACAACAAACCACAGCAATCTTTCGTTGGCTGTTAAATAACCACCGTCGTTACTCAGAACACGAGTGACGATTGAGTCATCTGACTTCACCGAAACTCTGGCTCCCACAGCATTTCGGTGCGAACCGGTGGCAATCAACCGTATCGCAAATCGTCGCTGCGTTCCCGATTGATTCAAGAGAATACGCGGCTGACCAGTGCGATGTGTCACGATGAGATCGGGGCGAGCATCACGGTTAACGTCGGCAACAGCAAGTGCTCGTCCCAGCCATTCGCCGTTGAAGTAGTCACCCTGATGAAATGACTGAAGATTGAACCGAGCGTTCTTTTGCAAATAGACGTGGGCCATCATGCTTTCGTTGTGAAGATGACCGTTCAAAACCACCAGATCCAGCATCGAATCATCATCAATGTCCAGAAACTGGGCCCCCCAGCCCATCATCGTATAACTACTTCTGCCTAACTCCATGGCTTCCGTGCTGTCAACAAACGTTCGGCCTCCCATATTCGAATACAGTGTATTCGTCTCTCCTTCAAAGTTCGTGACGAAGATTTCCGGGAAACCATTATTATCCAGGTCTGCACTTGCGACTCCCATGCAGGCTTCCGACTTTCCGTCACCGCCAACAGCTACACCGGCGATCGCTGACGCTTCCTGAAAGTCCAGCTGCTGATCGGCCGACTGATTGAAGAACAGCCTGTTTTGAGTAGTGTCATTGCCTACAAAAACATCCTTTCGTCCATCTCCATCAAAGTCCCTGACGACCACTCCCAGGCCTTTTCCGTCCGACACAACAACACCTGAAGATTTGGTAACATCGCGAAACGTGCCATTGGACAGGTTTTCGTACAGTCGATCCTGGCATGCGGGGACATTCAGAGGGCCACACGGAGTCGACCGCTCGTCGGTACACGCTTCCATCTCGTGGACACCGATTGTCAGATAGTTCACAACATATACATCCAGATCTCCGTCATTGTCAAAATCCTCAAACGCAGAACTGACGCTCCACTCCGATTCCCCCAGTCCCGAGACGATGGTCGTGTCCGTGAAGGTGCCGTCACCATTATTGAGCAGCAGTTGATTCAAACCAAAGTTCGTGACAAACAGATCAGGAAACCCATCATTGTTCAAGTCCCCTACAGCTGCTCCATGCCCGTAGTCGCTGACAGCTGGAATCGCCACAGAGGACACGTCAACGAAAACGTCCTGTGTTCTTCGTTGCAGACAATCGCCATCGGATGACCGATCCTCTATGCCAGGAAGAGATCCTCCCTGTGGAAGAAACAAATCCACTGCCCCGTCACAATCAAAGTCGAACGCCGCAACGCCACCACCAAGTGACGTCAGAATCGTTGTTTCTTCGTCTGACGGAGCGACATATTGAAACCGGATCTGCAGATCGTCGGTGACATCCACGAACGAAATCAAGTCGACTGCTGCCGAAGCACCTGACTGACTGAATGCCAAAGACGACGTATCGACCACCCGCAATCCCGATGTCGAAGGCGGCACAAGCCTTTGTGGCGGAGATGAGGCCAGCTGCTTCAGTCGATCATCCTGAGCAGTCGCTTCACGAGAACGATAGCCTTCCGCCTTTAGCCAGTTCAAACACACTCTCGCTTCCCGGTACGCAGCTGCATCAACAAGTTTTTCAACGATCAATGGAAATCTTTCCACCGCTTCTTCAAGAGAGTCCAGTGAGGCAACCGCTTCCACCTGAACGCTGAGCTGCTGCAACAGGCGAGTCTTCTTCTTCATTCGCTCCGCCTCTTCAGGCGACGAATCCTTAAGCAGTCTGGACAGAGCGTAGATCGGTTCTGGATCAAATGGTGCCAGCTGTGCAGCATTCCGGTAAGCATGAACAGCTGCTGTGGACGCCTCCCGTTCCTTTAACACTCGACCCAGGAAAATCCAGTAGTTGGCAGACTTCGCGTCCGATGTTTTGATCTCCAGCAACCTTTTCGCGGCCTGTGGAAAGTCGCCCGAGATCACCGCCAGCTCTGCCGCAGCCAGGCTAACCAGCCAACCATTGCTGATTGAATGCTGATCTGTTGCGGCATCGATGACTTTTTGGGCAGCCGGCAGCCGATTCATTGCCAAATAGTTGTTGATCAGAGCATACGCGATCTCACCCTGATCGGGTTCATTCTGATATGCCGGTTCCAGTCGCTTCACGTTTTCATACAGGTCGTAGCTGACGCGACTGCCGGAACAAAACAGGAACACGTCTTCAGCAGTCGCCTTGTCTCGCCGATCAAGATCCGCGATTAAGGTTCTGACTTTCTGTACGTTCAGCAGATTGCCCTCCAGACCGATCAGCATTCTAACGGCCTCCTCATGCTCAGGAGAAATATCCAGAGCTTGACCCAACAGCCGACGCGCTACCGACAACCGGGGAACGGCAAGGGCAAACTGAGCCGCCATCGTCAGCAATCGCGGATCCGTCCGGAAGTCGGGCAATTCCTGAATAACTTCAAGGGCATGTTCGTTGTTGCCACGAAGACTCTCGATTACCGCCATAAGATAGGTAACTTCCGAATCGGCTGACGCACCGTGGAGCTGTTCCACGATCCGAAACGCCTTTTCAATATCACCGGCTTCAAGAGCTGCGGAGGCTTCTTCAACCGGATCGACGGCCTGTTCCGGAATTGGCGGCACCAGCAGAAACCAGGCCACACCAACGGCAGCAAACGGAAGCGCCAGAAGAATTAGACTGCGGCTGGCGAACGAGTTTGCGGCACGTCCTGACTGTTTCATCCGCTAAGACCTGTGTAAGAACTGAAATATTGAACGTTGAGCAACCGCCAGGGCACACTGGCCATAACGCGGCTTCGGTTCGCGACACCTCTGTCACCGACTTGATCGTATCAGATCTTCCGCGGTTTGTTTGTGCTGATCTCGCAATCGCTGATCACCATTCAATTCGAACAACGCGGCAAGTGCGACGTGCGCCGCGTGGTTGCGGGGATTAATTTCAACGGACTTCTGCAAAGACATAATGGCCTCGGTCGTATCGTTGAGATTCTGAGCCGCAACGCCGCGAAAAAACCACGCTCTGGCATCTCGGCGAATCTTCGTCAGCTCCTGAAAACCTCGAAACGCCTTGTCGTATTTCCCCTGCCGAAACTGCAATTCCGAAAGCAGCGACAACGCAGAACTTCGGGCTTCCGATGCCGTCTGATCAAGTCGCAACGCCTGCCGTGCCCAATCTTCGATCTTCTCTGACCACCCGACTTCAAAAGCAATTGTGGCCAGACCGGCGGCGACATCTGCGTCGCCTGCTCCCAGATCCCATGCCCTTTGCAGAGACTCCTGCGCAATCCGCAGAGTTTGCTCATTCGTCGCGTCGGAATGCCCCAGAAAAACTCTTAATGCTCCCAATCCTCTGCACCGGGCGCGGTCCGCTTCTGTCAGACTCGTGTCGTCAAGTACCGGCTGAATCAATTTCGCGGACGCGTCGCCAACTTCTGCACGCAGGTCAATCGATCGGTGAATGCCGATACGGTGATGCGTAAAGGCGACATGCGGCACTTCCGTGGGAGCCGACGGCATATGGCAAATCGTGCATTGATTCTTTGCCTTCGCATGACGCAGTTCAGGCTGCTCAGAACATGACTCATCTGTGTGGCACTGGAAACAAACCTTTCGAAAGGCGGCTGGCAATTCGACCTGAGAATCGTCTGCATGGGGATGATGGCATGTTGTACAGGTCAGAGTTGTCGTTTCCGTGAAACAGCGACTTCGGCGCATTTGCTCCACATGACCGACGATCGTCATGCTGTCACCGGCCTGCCCGTATCTGTAGTCCTGACGAAACTCCTGAATCGGCAAGCCAGGCCGATAGGCATCGAAGTCGTAGCCTCGAACCGCGATTTGAGCGTCCGCCTGTAGATGGCACTGCTGACAAATCGCTTCCTGCAGATCACGTGCAAGATGTACGGGATTTACGATTGTCTCATCAAATGCCGATGGATCAGCAGAGGCTGCATCATTCAGGTGTTTTTCAGCGTGTAATTGTCCAGGTCCGTGACACCGTTCGCAACTGACAAAATGCTCATGAATCCTGGAGTGAAATTCATTATTGTCCAGAACTTCGACCAGGCCCGCATGACAATAAAGACACCTGGCTGAGACGGCCCTGCGAAACGATAACTGCGATGGACTATCGAAACCCGGCGACATCCCCCATTCTTTGCGGTCTGAATACCAGGTCAAAGGAGACTGCACCAGGAAGCCGTCGAGCTGCGTCAGGTGGCTTATTCCGAAACGCCCCGAACCGACAACGTAGTCAATCATGACTTCTCGAGACGTTCTCTGCTGCTCCCCAAGTAAAACGATCTCTGTCTGCATCAACTTGCCATCGGCAGTTGTCCTGGTTGTGTATTCGTACCCTGATTCATCATGACGAATGCGAGCATCAGGAGAAACCTGATGATCGGCAACAGACAGAGCTCTGCTGTGCCGTGTCTGAAGAAACGCCCTGTGAACATCATCGTGGCAGTCTTTGCATGCGTCGCTTCCAACGTACTGCACATCGGCTGCTGTATTCAGAAACGGCGAATCCGGCCGAGCCGGCAACGCCGCAACAGAGCGTTGCTCTAACACTCCTTTTTCAGATTCTTCAGAATCTTCTGGTATAGAGGTCGTGCCACGTTGGGAGATTCTTTCACATCCGAGCAACAACAGGCAGCTGCAGAAAAACACACACCTCGCCGCAGAACGACCAGAACCTGAATTCGGACCACAACGAGGATTGGAAGCGGCATTGAATTCTACCTGACCATGTGACATCCGAAATCTATTCATGGCGCTGTCCATGGTGCCTCGCGTCAGACGCCTGGCCGATTCCTGAGTCAGGAATCGGAATCATCTTCAGCTGTTTCCGTCTTGCATCAAAGTCGGCAAGGACCGCTATGGCTGCCGAATGGTTCGGAGCCATCTGCAGTGCTGCCGCAATATACTGGTACCCCAGCTCCCGCGAGTAATGATTTAACATAGCGGTTCCGATCGAAACCTGTAAGTCGATATTGTCCGGCGAATTCGCCAGTAGTTGAATTTCCTTTTCCATCTGCTGCACGGCAAGGTCTGCGACCTTCCATAACTCGTGGAGCTTTTTCGATTCCTCGTGACGTCCGCTCGACGCTGCAATTCTGGACTGAAGATACAGAGTCCTGGCGTCATCAGGCCAAAATGCAGCCAGTTCGCCAATATTTCTTTCCGCCGCTGCAATGTCACCCTCGTCAAAATCGATTTCAGCAATCGCCAGACGGGCGGCAAAAATTCCCGGATCCAGTGCCAGGACATGAACGTGCGCGCTTCTGGCAGATACATGTTGCCCCTGCTGCTGCAGCCCCTCTGCCAATCCTTGCCACGCATCGATGTTTGTCGAATCACGTGACGTCACGATTCGAAACTGCTCGCACGCCTCCTCGTGACGTCCAAGCTGGTTAAGACACTCTCCAAGTCTCACACGGCACTGGTCAGCATTTGGATTCAGGCCGATCGCCTTCCGATAGGACGTAACAGCTGTTTGCCAGTCTGTCAGAGTCTGTCGCATCAGGCCATCGTGATAGTGCGGACGAAAGTCTGCCGGCCAGTCTGATTTCCACGCATCAAGCAGCACGGCTGCTTCTTCAAAACGACGGTTCAGGCGAAAGCCGATTGCAAACGCTTCACACACATCACGTGAGTCAAGATCAGTGTCACGCAGCAGACGAGGCAACAGAGCTTCGCCTGAAGACAGCTGCCCCATGCGGACATGAATCAGAGTGCGCTCCTGCATGACACGATCGGAGGCGGAGATCAGACTTTCACTGTCGGCGAGCAGGCGTTCTGCAGCCTGAAGATCCCCATTCTGGCGGTAAGCCTGAACTGACAACAATCGTACTTGCGGGCAATCGACTGACGCCCCGTACCGGTCTGCCGCTGCAACCGCCTCCTGAAGCCGGATCTCATTCAACAACGTCGATAGATTGTGTCTGACATATAAACAATACGCCCGGTCTCTTACTGCAAACGCCGTAACGCCCAAGAGGCACAGGAGAATCATCAACAGTTTCTGCCACGTAAACCGTAGCGGTCTGCGTGCCTGTGGTTTCAATACCTTGTCCGGCCCCCGTGATGTGTCAGTCATGGACATATTGTGTAAAGCACGTCGTGGCCTTCAATCACGCGAATTCGACAATCGGCCGGTACGTCCAGGAATTCCTGCACGCCCCCTGAAGGCCAACGGATCACAATTCTCGGAACGACAGCAAGTTGCCCAGTGCCGAACAGCAAAGTTCTATCGTTTGAACAATAGTATCCGTCTCCGGCGACACACTGAAACACCAGATCCTGATCACCCAGACTTATCGTCAAAACAGCTCCAACGGCCGACCGATTTAAGGCGGTCCCTGTCAGACGCAGGCTAAGGGAGTGATGACGTGTATGGGTGCGATTCTCCAGCAGCGCGGGAGGACGGTCCAGATGTGTGATGATCGCGTCCGGCAAACCGTCTCGATTCCAGTCCACTCGGGCCATCGCTCGACCAAGAACTCCAATCTCACCATATCCTCCAAGATTGTCAGCCCTGCAGTGAACAAAGCCAGAAGCGCCTGTGTTCTGCATGAGGTCACAAGTCATCTTCCAGGGGATGCCAGAGTGTCGGTAGTCATCAACATGACCGTTGGCGACCAACAGATCCCAATCTCTGTCCAGATCGGCATCCAGCACTTGCGAGCCAAATCCAAGCTGCTTCAATGACACCGCCCCCAATTGTGCGATTCGCGTCTGATCACGAAAAAAACCGCCGGGCTGAGACTCGTAATACGTGTTCGTTTCTTCGAAAAAATTCGTCACAAACAAGTCTAACGCGCCATCTCCGGAAATGTCAGCTGCAGCAATTCCCATACACGCCTCCACTTGTCCTTCGCCGTTTCTGGCCAGTCCCAGACTGTTCGCATAGTCGGCAAATCGAACACCTGTCTCAGTCGGTTGAATCTTCAGAAAGTGATTCGACGTCATGTCGTTGCTGACGAAAACTTCTAATCCCGGATCACCATCCAGATCGGCCGCCAGAACGCCCAGCCCTCGGCCCTTCAGTTCCGTTAAACCGCTGATCCGCGTCTGCACGGCAAATCGCCCATCTCCCTGATTGTGTAGAAACTCGTCGTGGGCTGGATTGAACAGCGAAGGCAGACATCCTCGAACGGCTCCCTCCGGTCCGCCATGGCAGATCCTCTTGAATGGGTCAGTGCCCTCGACATACTGCACATCATAAAGATCGTCAAAACCATCGGCATCCAGATCCGTCAGCAGGCAGCTTGTGGTCCAGCCGGGCTGAGATTCATAAGTAACCGCAAGATCGACCGACCGAAACGTGCCGTCCCCGTTGTTCATCAACAGGCGATTCGGGCCAATATTGGCAACGTATAGGTCCGGGAAACCGTCGCGATCGGCGTCGCCGACAGCGATCCCCTGACCAAAGCCACGTTCGCTGCTGAACGCCAGATGATTGACCTGATCAAAAACGCCCTGGCGGTTTCTGTACAGCAGATCCTGATGATTGAAAGGCAGCTCGTTTCCCGAAGGCCAGTCGTTGGCTTGAGTAAAACAGAAATCCGGGGCGTCGTCACCATCGAAATCGATAACAGCCACACCACCACCAAAGCCCTGATAGATCCACAGCCCCGCATCAGGATTCGGAACAGCACCAAAATAGTCTTCCGTAATACCAACGGACGCAGCCACATCATGAAACTGCAACTCAACAATGGAATCAGTCCCCGATCGAGTTCCTTTCAGTGAGGACAATCGATTCATACCGTTGACAACCCGAAACTCGTCAGTAATCCCCCGTGACAAAAGTCGTTTCAGGCGATCAGCCACTGCGATTGACCTCTTGAAGGAACTTCGTTGTTGAGCTTCCGGACGTGCAGCAGAGTACTGCCCCGAGTCTGGCCGAAACAGATCGGCGGCCTTCCACCATGCCTCGGCCAGTCGAGTTTCGCCCAACTGTTCACACAACTGTGCCAGCTTCTCCATCTTCGTGAAGCTGCGATCACCGAACAGGACGCTGTGAGCCAATTCTTCCAGTTCATGAATCGCAGCTGCTCGTTCTGAAAAGAATTCAGCCTCCTCCCCTGCAGTACCGTGTTGCACCAGCAACCCGGACATCAACTGGCAGGCAGGGCGATGCAATGGTGCAAGTTGCAACGCACGACAAAGATCGTGTACCGAATCCTGGTAGGCCCCCTCCTGTGACGCCATCCATCCTGTGACAAAGTGTATGTCCGGATGATTAAGCTCCCTGGAACGGACGTTGTCGCGCCACGTCTGCAGTTCATTCGAAATCAGCCCCAGACGATAGTAGACCAATCCCAATGCGGCCCATGCTTCTGCCGGCGCCTGATTACTGGATGTGGCTTTCTGTAATTGCGCTTTCGCATCCTGCAGATTCCCCTCTGTCGCAGCAAGAGCGCCAAGACCAACAGTGATGGGAACGAATTCCGGATCTACTGCGGCAGCCTTCTTAAGACCGGATCGGTCCTCCAGAAATTCTCTGCGACTGGACAGAAACACAAGCTCATCCAGATTAATCGCCCCCAGCGACAGCAAATGTCTCAGATCGTCTGTTGCCTGAAAATGACGACCATGCCTCAGCAGGAGGTCACTTCGTGTGCGGACGGCGAATGAGTCATCCGGATCTTTTCTCAGACGATAATCCAGCAGTCCCTGCGCGGCCCGGTGGTAGCCGTTGTCGATCAGGACGTTAATGGTCGTGGAGCCGGGCGGCACGTCGGAGATCAACAAACGATCTTCGTTGCGTGTGACGATATCGATCATGTCCGTCACATGTTCTGCATGTGCTGCCGCTTCTGCCGCCAGGGTCAGAACATTCGGATCATTCGGGTGGACACGCATCGCCTGTCGAGCTGTCGCCCAGCCTTGCTGGGGATCTCTCATCATTGCCAACCGGACCTGCCTGACAAACATGTCGGCAGACCACGGGGGCACGTAAAGAAAAACCCTCCAGAAGCCCAGAGCGCAGATCAACAGAGCGGCGAATAAGAAGAGTAGCCGATTTTTCATGTCGATAAACGAAAACCGATGGACACGTTGTGCCCATCGGTTCAATTGTTCAGCGTTACCGGCGACCAGATATTAGAATTCGCCAACCGTTTCACCACCGTTTTTCGTTCCCAATGCTCCCCAGACGCCGTATGGGCTCTTGCCAGGGTTATTTCCGGGGTCGGGAGTCGATGCGTCGCCCGTATCAATATTCTCACTGACGAAGCGAACAGAGCCATCGCCAAGAAGAACCTGCACTCCACCTGTGTGACGACTTTGAGCAGAGTAAACCCCCCACCGTCCATCCCAGGTATTGTGTGAACAACGTGGACCGTTCGGAGGCAGGACCGTATTGAAGCCGGTCATGGAAACGTTACTGTCACTCCAACGGTCACCGGACCAGTTCCGCATGGTGGTCCCAGTGTTAAATGCATTCTTGTCATTCGGATCCAAAGCCGCCCGACATAAGGTCGGATCGGTATCCACATTCGCAATGATCGCCGTTCCGCCTAACTTGAACAGCCCATTCCCATTTGCCTTCACCAATTCCGCCATCAGGATCGTATTGCTACTACCATCCAGAGCGTCCCTGATCCCGTACGTCGCGGAGTGAGCAAACATGCCACGGTTGATCCTTGAATTCTGCGAACCGCGAATTGAGTCTCCGTTTGAGAAACCGTAATTCGTCTTGGCGATATTGCTGTTACCAGCACCCTGTCGTGGTGCCGAATCAGACGGACACAGGAACGCAGAAAGTTGAGTGCGCCACGGAGTGTAGTTCGATTTCCATGGTTCAGGACCAAAAGCTGGGTAGGCAGTGCCGTTGAAAGTGCCGGCTGACGTTATCTGCTGGTACAGAGGTGCATTGTCAAGATACGGCAAGAGCCCGGGCAGGCCACTCAGTCGCCCCCAGTTTCCGGTATTCGCCGCGTGCCAGCCTGTACCGCCTTTACCGAAGATGAATGCCCCGTACACGTCATGATAGTTGTGAAGTGCGAGCCCCAACTGCTTGATGTTGTTCTTGCATTGAGTTCGTCTGGCCGCTTCACGAGCCTGCTGTACTGCAGGCAACAGAAGGGCGATTAAAATCGCAATAATTGCGATGACCACGAGCAGCTCAATCAGGGTAAACCCCTTGCTGCTCGACCGATTCTCTTTTGTTGTCTGCTTCATGTGATGACACCTTCGATTGAGGAAACGAGAAGAACGAATAAAAACATATCGCGTAATTTCTCAAGCAGCAGCAGTGCTTTATGCTGCGACACACAGGTCAAGTGGTTTTTATTATGGAGAATCAGGTAGTTCATAACAACGAGGACTCTGAGCAAAAAAGAACGGTTTTTCACAATTTTTCCAGGTTTCCATGACCGCTCCGTTGAACAATCGCACTACACACCATATTGCCAAGGGCACCGCCATGCCCCGTCAGGGCATAACCAACGTCTTGCTCAACATGTCAAACCCTGCCGTAAACCCAAGCGCGGTCCGCGGGAGTCAGGGGGTGCATTGGGGAACTGATGTGCTTTTCCGTGGAACGCTTACAGCGGCGATCCGGCCTGAAATGTCAGGCGTTGCGGCACGAGTGGTCGCGAACTTCAACTCAGCATCAAACCCCATCGGTGGCTGAAATGAGGTTCGCCGATCGATTAGAGAGAATGAGGTTGACAAGTTGAAGCAGGGTTCAACAGCCGGGGCGTGCATCCGGATTTCGACAAAACAGCCGCATCTTCGTTTGTGACACTCTGATCATGCCTGTATGCTGCCAAACGTCCACACATGCCACACCATTAACTCATCGTCTTTAGGAGTCTTTTCTGATGAAACGTCTATTTGCTCTGTTGTTGCTGACTGCGGCATCCACGTTCGCCATCACTGGATGCGGTGGTGACGACCTATCCGATATCCCTGAGGTTGATCCCGCCGAACAAGCGGCACTGGATGAGGAACAGGAAGCGGGGATGGAAGCAGCCATGCAGGAACAGGCTGGTGGCAACTGATTTGCTTCAGATGACAACCGCAAAAAAAAAGAAGAGGTTGCAGCCCCGTGCTGCAACCTCTTTTTTGTATTCAGGTCAAGCCCCCGCTTCAACCTGACGTCGCAGAGTGCGCATCACTCCTTGATCTATTCACCGACAGTAATTGCCGTCTGGTCGTTACCCGCAAAGTGATTGCGAACGCCCGGCAAGGTGACAGCCGTGCCTCGAAGTGTGACGGAATATAAGACTGGCAGCCCCTTGAACTGCGCGATGGCATCGTCAGTAACACCGGTGCGGTCTGCTTCGAGCACGTTCAGACTGGCGAAACCTTTCTGATTCAGACCAATCGCCGTGAATTGAGTCCCTGACACATCCAGATGAAAAAGCAGTGCAACATCGGCAAGATCCATAACGGCTTCGTTCGTTACGCTGGCGCAGTCAGTCAATCGGATTAGTTTCAACTTAGCCAGATCGCTCCATGCAGCCATTGACGCACCGGTAATGGCCGAACGCGTGATTTCCAGAGTCTCCAGATCTTTGAACCTGGCAATCAGGGGGATGACGTCATCTGTAATCAGAGCCGACCCCATTGACAGAGACTTAAGCCCGGGGCTCTGCTCCGCCAGTCGCCTGATGGTCACATGCGTTATTTCTGTGCCATCCAGCGACAGTTCTTCCAGCTTGGGCAACGTGACAATCACATCGGCGATCGCATCCGTCAACAATATTTCGGACAACTTCAGCACGCGAAGATGGGCATGGGCTGACAGTGGTTTAAGGTCATCGTCCGTGAGATCGGAAGCCCCCGAGATATCCAGGTGCGTCAACGACTTTGAAGCGGCCAATGATGCAATCGATTTCCCTGTGGCCTTTGTGCTGGTCAGGGACAGAACCGACAGCGATGGCATATTGGCAAACACCGCAAATTCCTCATCGCCAGCATTCGGAGCATCCGCATAAATTTCCTGGAGACTGGTGACGCCTTTGATGATGGCCAGGTCGGCGTTCGATGGACTTCCGTCATCAAAACGAATTGCCCGGGGCCTGCCATCCAGCCCCCGCGAGATCGTCCCACCAGAGAGTTCCAGCGATTCAACAACTTCTTCCTCCTGGTGACATCCGGCCACGCAGATCATCAACAAACAGGGGGCGATCACCTTTGCGTGAAGCATTTGTGTCCTTTCGAATCCGTCGACTCGTTTCAGAATTCAGTCTTAGAGCAATTTACTTATTGTCGTGAACGATACTGGTTCGTGGGAGTAACGAAACTGCTACTGAAAATTGTTCTTCGCGGCCACAAGTCAGCGTGAAACGCTGTAGTTGTGACAAAACATCGTTTTCAGAGAGCATAGCCAACGTTACGTGCCTGTCACCATGCCAGACTCATCAGCGTTGATTAATTGAAGAATCCTGCCTTGGATTCCATTATTGTTCTGCCGACTGCGGAAGGCTTAGTTCCTGCGTCCACACTTTCGCTGTCGCTTCCCATTGCAGTCCCTGCTGATACCACTGTCGCTTCTCTGGTTCGTCTGATCCCGCCAGAGTGCTGAGACGTTCGTGAAAACGTTTCATTGCCTTCAGAGCTCCCGTTACGTCACCTCGCAACTGCATTGTTCGACCAAGCAGCAGTGTGGCCGTTGGTTGCCCCCGTTCGGCCAGAGCCAGCAGATCAGGAAATCGCAATGCAGCTTCGAGTGCAGAATCCTCGGGCGTCAATCGTTGAGCAGCCAGATATTGTTGCGTCGCTTCTTCGAACCTGAACGCTCGAGCAGCGGCCTGCCCCGCCATGATGTGTTCGGCCGCCTGGTGGTAACGCCCCGCTGCAGAATATTCTTCCTCCGTGGTTTCGGGTGACATAACATCGGGAATCGGAGCGCGTTGTAAGCGAAGGAAGTTGAGGTTCTTCTGAGCTGACCATGGGCCCATGTCAAAACGTGGCACGTCGAATTCCAGTCGAGGCATGTCTTCTGTATTCAACGGCAGCGACCGTATCGAAGTCTGCAACCGACTCCCTGAGGTTAAGAAGGTGGCAATAACCTTGTATGGCTCCGTCATCCCGATTTCGGCCATATCCTGCCGAACGTCAAGCTCGGACAGCTGTTGGCGAATCCGGCTCAACGAAAACTTCGGGGCTGAGTTTCGACCAACCAGCAACACAAAGTGAGTCCACCGGTTGTGCAGGTAATAAACGGTCATATTGGGGAACACCGTATCGAACGTGTTGAGTGTCATTCGAAATGCGTCCGTCGACAAACCTCCCAAAGGCATCCAGATTGTGGTGCATCCCCCCTCCGTCATTCTGTCGCGACACAACTGGAAGTACTCAAGGTCGTAGAGATTTGCACTGGACCGATACCTCAAATCCGTGCAGTCAGACACGATGACGTCGTATCGCTCAATCGCTCTGGCAAGATATGCTCTGGCATCTTCATAGATAATGCGATATCGAGGATCCGGATCGTCCAGGAGTCCATGATTGGCGTCTTTCAACAGCGGAGCCATGCGAGGAACGTCCGGCGAAATTTCAACGCAGTGCAGTTTCTCCAGCTGATCATGCAACAGAAACGAATAAGACGCGCCACCGCTGCCGAAGCCAACCGTCAAAGCTGTTTGCGCATGGTCTGCAATCAGCATGCTCCAGTGAGCCAGGCTCTTTTGATCCGTCTGCATGATATTGGACGTCCCGGCCACCGGAACATCATCGACACAGATTCGTCGTTCACCAGAAGAACTTTCAATCACGCAGACGGTGCCCGTCACACCATCATGGCACGCAAGAATTTTTTCCCCGGCGCGAAGTGACTGCAGCCACCAGAAATCTGCGGGAGCAAACACGGCGACCAGTGCTGAAAACGCGGCGACCGCCATGTAGAGACGAGCCATCAGGAATGACTGACGCCGCATAACACCGGCTACGATCAATAGTGAAGCCCCGATCCACAACAGCGACGGCAGCAATCCCAGAGATGGGGGCAGCAGAAATGCGGCAGCCAGTGCCCCAATAACAGCACCCAGCGTGTTCCAGGCGTACAGACGGCCCACCTCGCGGCCAATTGACTGTGGACTGCCAACACAGCGAACGGCGATAGGCGTCGCCAGCCCCAACAGAACGCATGGAAGTCCCACGACGGCCGTCGTTCTGAACACAACAAAACTGACCGCCTGAGAAAAATCAACCTGCAGCGTCCTGGGGTCCACAGTGTCAAGAATCTTTGGACTCGTCATCAGGATGAATACTGACAACAGAATGCTGAGCCCCAACCCGGCAACAACGGCAGCAAAGGCCCGCTGCGGTCGTTGCAGCCGATCGACAAGCAGATAGCCGACGGTCGTCCCCATCACCAGCCCCAGCAGCGTGACTGTCAACACCGCGGAAAAACTGTAAGTCGTGTTCTTTAATCGATCGAATCCAAACAACAGAGAGCGGACCCACAGATTCTGCGCAGCAAGCCCGGCAAAACCACAGGCGAACACACCTAAACGAATTGTTGCGGTGGAGACATGGGGACCGGTCGATTCACGACTCGTTACCTGATCATAGACTGAAATTGCTGACTCACGGGGACTGGCGGACATCGATTTAGAAATCAAAAACGCGCTGATCGCCGCAACAATGTTGATTCCAACGGCGATGCGGGACGTCGTGGAGAGTCCGTATTCCTGAATCAGCACGAATCCGGCCACGGCTGCGCCGACCGCAGCGCCCAACGTGTTGAACCCATACAGCCACGCAAATCGGCGGCCCAGGTGAGAGTCTTTCTGAACGAAGGCCCGGCACATCAGCGGTAATGTCGCTCCCATCAATCCGGTGGGAATGACCAGAACTACAAAGATCATGGTGAACTGCCCAATCGCCATCACCGATCCGGAGTATCCCTGTTCGGCTGCCCACTGACAAAGCGTCTCGACCTGATCAATCCAGCTGGCCATCAGCGAGGCGTACGCTGCCAACATCAATTCCAGCGCAGCATACCATCGCACAGGATGCTGAATACGATCTGCATACCGTGAGACGACCCAACTGCCCAATCCAAGGCCTGCCATGAAAGAACCAGTGGTGGCAGCAATCGCAGCACCTGTTGAACCGAAGGTCGTGGCCAACTGACGAAACCAGACGACCTCGTACACCAGCCCGGCAAATCCGGACAGCCAGAAAACCAAACCGACAGTGATGAGCGACATGATCTGTGTTGTTTTCCGGCACTCGAGGAGTTCACGCAACACGACATTGAAGAATGACGAACACTTCATTGCAGCGAGTATAACCGACGCACCATACCGATGTCTCGCAGGTTCAATACTTGCTTCGAATGGAATGCATCGACCTCCGAACCAGCGCTTTGTTGAAGTTAAATTCACGTGCTCCGCGTAAACCAGGACGCTGACCTGTCGTGTGCAACGCCACTACGCGTCTCAGATTCAGTCAAGGCAGCGCCGGAGCGAATTGACATACCTCGACTGCACAGTGGGCCACAAATCTGTGCAAAAAGAGCTCATCCTGCGACTTACGTCCGACGTGCAGTCACAACCATGCGCAACGACAACAACAACAGACTCACGGCAGTTCTGATGGCGGTGTTTCAAAGATTAGAAAGTCATCTGAACGCCTGTAGGCAAACGTCAGAGTCATCGCATTGCCGGCGACGTTCCGTAACGAAGTGTACTGACCGAAAGCGTCGACGAACACATTGACCCTCGTCGGCAACGTAGGCAGCTGTCGCTTCAGGAACTCAACGACCAGTCTTTCGTCATCGATCTGCTCGATGATTTGTTGCACTGAAATGACGGCCTTCGGATGTCGGGACCGAAGATCTTTCCGAAAGAGGTCACGCACCTGTGAGTAATAGGGATCATTGAATCGAACGTACTCGTTCACACAAAACGTCCCATCGACAATCTGAGTGATTCGCAAATCGTGGCCTCCCCCATCTCTGCGCCAAAGTCGAATGCCGTCGGCGACAGTGGATCGCTCGCACTGCCCAAAGTAGCCTCCCAGACAAACAACGTGTGCAACGTCTGAAAATTCGATATCGAAGTGGCCAACGTCTGATGCAAGAAACGCAGTTGGATTCCAGTCGTCGTACAAATACATCCAGCCGGGATTTGATGAGTTGTGTCGGTCGTGAAGATAAACGACCGGCAGACCGGAACGTTTCATCGTGGCAATAACCTGATTAACACCGTTCCGTGTCGTTCCCAGGGGGTCGAAATGACGTGAGCCGTGAGTAACAATGGCCACCGTTGACTCAACGATGTGCAGCTCCGAAGGTTTGGTGAACTCTGGTTGCCAATTGTACGGTTCAAACGTCTCCGCAATCGGCAAACGCAGCGACAGAACAGCAATGGACAACAGTTTCAACATCGGACCAAGCTCAGACGGGTCGAATCAGATCGAGCGATTACCGGTAATAGCAACGCCTTGAACGATAGGGACCAGGAAAACGCGCTGCCTTCTGGTGTTCCCGGCACGGACATCGTTGCCCGAATAAGGGACCGATGACGAGGCCCCCTGTTACATCATGTATCGCGTGATAGGCAATAGTACACTCAACTGATGCCTGCTGGAACGCCTATCTTTTCCTGCGACACGAGCTGTCCATATTCATGACGTCCAGAGATTCGCGGCTGCGAGCACGGCGCCGCCGAATCTTTGCGCCAATCGTTGTCAGCACGCGTTAAGCTCGCTGGGCGCCATTCTGCCGGGCCCCCTGCAGTGAAGCCGTCATGGCCTTCTGCAGATTCACCATGTCCCGCCGATACGTTTCGAACTCACGGGGGTATTGGACCTTGCCCGCTTTCCTAACTCCCGGCGTTCTATATCATGAGCGCGGCGGACAAAGTTTCTTTCTGCGGATTCCAGCGGGGCTACTGGCTTTCTCCGAAAACGTGTGGAAGACGTTTGTAATCCTTTGAGTGCCTGAAATCTGTGGGAATTGCGAATGACACCACTTCGACTCGTATGCCTTCTGATGGCGATTCCCTTGACCTCGTCCCTCCGCGCAGCACAACCGCACAACGTGTTGTTTATTGCGATTGACGATCTGAATGACTGGGTGGGTTGCCTGGGAGGCCACCCGCAGGTCAGGACGCCGCACATCGATGCTCTGGCAGCACGCGGAGTCAACTTCACCAACGCGCATTGCCAGGCTCCTATCTGCAATTGTTCGCGAGTCAGCATGCTGTTGGGCAAATTACCGTCGACAACCGGAATGTATTTTCTGGCACCCAACTTTCGTCAGGTTGACGGCACAAAGAATGAGGAGACTTTGTTTCAGTATTTCCGTCGTCACGGTTACTACGCATCAACTCGCGGAAAGATCTTTCACGGCAAAGTCGACCTGGACTCATTTGATCACGTCGAACCAACGAAGGGGTGGCGCCGCAACAAAGAAAAACTCGCCTACAAACTGCCGAACTCAAACCCTCTCTGGGACTGGGGACAGGTGAATGTTCCCGACGAAGAACAACGCGATTACCTGACCGCCGAGTGGGCGGCCCGTGAATTGCCAAGGCTGGCCAGACACGAAAAGCCATTCTTTCTGGCGGTCGGATTCCACTTGCCGCACGTGCCCATTTATGCGTCGAAGAAGTGGTTCGACATGTACCCACTAAACAGCGTGCAGTTGCCACCATCGCTGGCCACGGATCGCGACGACCTCAGTAAGTACTCGCAATTGCTGACACTCAACCCGACCGGCCCGCGGCATTCGTGGATGGTCGAGAACAAGGAATGGCAGCATGCTGTTCAATCCTACCTGGCCACGAACAGCTTTGTCGACAGCCTTGTGGGCATGGTTCTGGAAGGGCTGCAGGACAGCGGAGCGGCAGACAACACGATTGTCGTTCTCTGGAGTGATCACGGCTTCCATCTGGGCGAAAAACTTCGCTGGGCCAAGCGAACTCTATGGGAAGAAACCACGCGAGTGCCCCTGATCTTCGCCGGGCCGGGCATCACCAGCGGCACCTGCGCACGATCAGTCGGTCTTCTGGACGTTTTCCCCACACTGGCAGAGATGTGTAAACTGCCGACAAAGGAAGATCTGGAAGGACGATCGCTCACCGCGCTGCTCAACGACCCTGCAAAGAAATGGAACCGCCCGGCCCTGACCACCTTTGGCCCCAACAATCACACGCTGCGCACCGACAACTGGCGTTACATTCGCTACAGCGACGGCAGTGAAGAATTATATGATCATCGCACAGACCCCAACGAATGGCAGAATATTGCCGCTGATCCGCAGCACGGGGATCTGATCGCCAGACTTCGACGCTGGCTGCCCAATACAAACGTCGCTCCCCTTCCTGGCAGTCGAGGCTCAGACTCACCGCTGTACGGCGAAGGTGGCGACGTTCCAATGCACGAGTTAATGAAGCGTTGAGCTCAGGAAAGAGATCGGCGGTGCTCTGAAGAGAACACTCCATTTTCAGCCTACACACCGCCCGGCCACAGACTCTCAGCACTTGAATGCGGCCAATTGTGAATCTCGTCGCGGGACGACGATGGTAGAGATCGACCTTTACAGCATAGACCAGAATCCCCCGCCCCGAGGAGAGTCGAACCTCCCTGGAAAGGAGGGTGAAGTAGAGCGACACGAACCTCGAGCGGAAGAGTGAAGATCCGAGAGCAGTCGGAAACCCTGTTTCGGACTCTGAATCGCATAACGAAATCCAAACCGGGTCCCACAGCGCACACTCTGGTTCAATAGATCGCACGGAAAATGCCCCCCAACACTCTTCATATGCCTCCATGATCACTAGACTTCTGCTGAGTTATTTACTTCCATTCCAGTTAGAATCTGCCATGTTCCGTTCATCACAATTGCGTCTGCTATTGCTCGCGTGTTCCGTCATCGCACCCGCGGGGCTGCAGGCCGCTGACCGCCCCAACATCATCTTCCTGATGGCCGACGACCAGGCCACATATTCGATGGGCTGCTACGACACTCCGGGGGCGAAGACGCCCAACCTGGACAAACTGGCTGCTGATGGAATGATCTTCGACGCTCACTACGACACGACCGCCATTTGTATGGCCAGTCGAGCAAACGTGATGACAGGAATGTTTGAATACAAGACCGGTTGCAATTTCGAACACGGCGCCCTGCTCCGCGATCATTGGGCGAAAACATATCCCATGCTGATGCGCGAAGCCGGATATCGAACGGCGTTCGCCGGTAAGTTTGGATTCGAAGTAGCGGACTCGCCGGGCAAGAAGGGAGTACTTCCGGAGGATGAGTTCGACGTCTGGGGTGGCGGTCCAGGTCAGACGTCCTATGACACAAAAAAGAACAAGTCGATGGCGAAGTACGCTGACGAGTATCCCCATTCGACATTGTCGTATGGCGCCTTCGGACGGGACTTCGTGACCGAATCGGCTGCCGGCGACAAACCGTTCTGTCTGTCAATCAGCTTCAAGGCACCACATCATCCTGTACAGCCGGACCCGAAATTTGATGACGTGTATAGAGATATGACGTTTTCAAAGCCGGGCAATTACGGGCGAGAATTTGGAGAACACTTCAGTGAACAGAGCCGTCAGGGACGCCAGTACGAACGTTTTCACAGCTGGAACTACAGCACGAAGTACAACGAAGTCATGGCATTATACTTCCAGCAGATCTACGCCATCGACGTTGCCGTCGGCATGATTCGCGAAGCCGTTGATGCTTCAGGCGTCGCTGAGAAAACGGTGATCATTTACACGTCCGACAACGGCTTCATGAATGGTTCCCACGGCTACGGAAGTAAAGTGCTGCCATACGAAGAGTCGACGCGAGTTCCATTGATTGTGTTCGACCCGCGGCATCCAAACAGTGGGAAGCAGTTGCGATGTAGTGCTCTCACCGGGAATGTTGACTTCGCACCCACAATCCTGGAACTGGCTGGCCGGCCGATACCTGAGAACATCGACGGAAAAAGCCTGATGACTCTTTATGATGACCCGAATTCTGCAACTCATGAAACTCTACCGCTGATTAATGTCTGGGGACCGAAAGAAGTTCACAGTTTTGGCGTCGTCACTAAGAACTGGAAGTACGTCTACTGGCCGTACGCCGAAGGCGATTTCGACGCGACCGAAGAACTTTTTGAACTGGCCAACGATCGACTGGAACTGGCCAACGCTGTCGGCGACCCTCAACACGAGAACACGCTGACTGAAATGCAGTCGACCTACGACCAGGCTGTCGCTCACTGGGCTGACACCGCCGTCGACTACCACAACTACAAACCATACGGCACGATCTTTGACCGAAGTGTCGACTGGCAGGCAAAGGCCGGGCTGATGCGTGGCAAGAAAAAGAAGTGAGTATCGCCGAACACGTTTTCAACGCTCAGGAGATTCACGTTCAGGTGCTTGCGTTCTTAGCCTATGGCGTCGGCGCTACGCTTTGAATAGATGCAACCAGATCGGCTGCTTCCTGAGATGTTCGAAGTTAAAACAGACTCCTCTATCAATTCTTCATTCGCCGTGAATTCTCCAACAACACCGATATCGCAATCTGCCAGGAGCGATGAACCAGACGCAACCGAACACCGTGAGCGGTGCTACGTTTGTTACCGGCCCAAGGCAGCCTGTTTTTGCGAGGTGATCCCATCGATCGACAATCGCACGCACATTCTGATTCTGCAGCATGTCAAAGAACGATTCCACGCCTTCAATACAGCTCGGATCGTGAAGCAGGCGCTGCAGAACAGCGAAATGCATGTTAACCAGACAGCAAGTCTGGCCGCTGCCAGACTTCCGCTTCATGAATCGACCGGTGTGCTGTATCCCGGACCGGACGCGAAGTTATTGTCGGAGCTTCCGGTCGGCGACAGGCCCACTCAACTGATTATTCTGGATGGCACCTGGCATCATGCCAAGACATTAATGCGAGACATCCCTGCCCTGCACCGTCTGCCGCGTTATTGTCTTGATCCCGCTGCGCCGAGCACTTATCGGATTCGAAGAGAACCCACCGAATCCGCGTTGTCGACCCTCGAAGCGACTGTGGATGCATTGCGAGTCCTGGAACCAGAGACGCCAGGGATTGACGAATTAGTGACTGCATTTGATCGAATGATCGACGACCAGGTCAAACACCCCAGGCAGATTGGGCGACTCCGCCGCGCCACAGGACCACCGCGCCCGAGCGTCAACATTCCATCCGCGCTGATCCACGACATTGACAACGTCGTCGTGGCATACGGAGAAGCTTCTTTTGGTGCAAAAGGAAAACAACGGGCGGTTCAATCTCCGGTGTACTGGGTCGCTCAGCGTTTGGGTACCGGCGAATCATTCGAATGCGCGATCGAGCCTGAGTCTCCACTAAGAAGCAGTTTCCTGCAATATCTGCAACTGAACGAACAGGACTTTCAACAAGCGTTTTCTGTCGAAGCCTTCCGACAGGCGTGGCAAGACTTCGTAAAGCCCACGGACATGCTGTGTGTCTATAACGAAAGCACAGGGCGGCTGCTTGGTCGCGTTGGCGCGAGTCCGGCCCCGTCCATAACGCTGAAGTCGGTCAATGTCCATGCAGGCAGTCGGAAGCTGCACAACGTAATCAGGTCGCTCAACCTGACACCACCGAAGGTCCCTCAGAAAGGCCGCGCCGGTGCGAGGCTGGCAAATGCAATTGCATTTGCAATGTATCTGCACCGGCATGCCATGGCTGCAAGCTCGCGGTAGTCAGTTTTTCACGGCAGCTCACGTTCTCTGCGTGCACATCCGATCGGCATCGTTCATAAAGCGCGCTTCACCGAAGTGTAGCGACTTCTGCCATCGTCGGGCTGCAAATTGGTTCACCGAACCCGCTACACGTCCGTGCGACACGCGCTAGAGCAATTCACTTATTGTCGTGAACGATACTGGCTCGTGGGAGTAACGAAACTGCTACTGAAAAGCGTTCTTCGCGACCACAAGTCAGCGTGAAACGCTGTAGAATAGGATCCGATTGAATGACGCTGCCATAGGTTCTTCTTCCATTTCCAGGTTGATCACGATGAAACGCCCAGCCTCCTGCTCTGCCCTGTTGATTCTTGCCCTTGTCCTGAATACGGCAGCGGCTGAAGATTCCTTTCCGCTGAAAGCGAAGCGGATCCTCTTTCTCGGAGATTCGATTACCAACTCCGGCTACTACGTAGCAGACATCGAAACACAGTTGCGTATCCAGGGCGTCAATCCGATGCCGGAGATCGTCAACATCGGACTACCGAGCGAAACCTGTAGCGGGCTGTCTGAACCGGATCACCCGTTTCCTCGACCGGACGTCCATGAACGACTCGACCGGGCGTTGGCGAAAGTTAAGCCGGATGTCGTTGTGGTGTGCTACGGAATGAACGACGGAATCTACTACCCATTCGACCCGGACCGCTTCCAGGCCTATCAAGTCGGAATCAACAAACTTATCGACAAGGTGCACGCCGCTGGTGCGAAGATCGTGCTGGTGACGCCGCCGCCGTTTGATCCAACACCGCTGATGGATGAGAAAGGTAAACTGCTGCCCGCCGAATCCGAAAAGTTTGCGTGGTTTGCCATCTACGAAGACTACGACAATGTGTTGCAACGTTACGGCAAATGGATACTGAAACAGGCAGACAAGGCAGAGATGGTCATTGACGTACACACACCGGTGACGGAATTCCTGGCTGAGCAACGCAGGACGGATCCGAAGTTTCATGTTGCCTCGGACGGTGTTCATATGAATGAAGCAGGCCATCACATCATGGCAGCGGCGATCCTGAAAGCCTGGGGCGTGGAATCGTGGGAGGAACCTGCATCCGAACTGCAGCGATTGATGAAACAAAAAGAGAAGCTGCTGCACGATTCCTGGTTGTCTCACGTGGGCCACAAACGACCGGGAGTGAAGGACGGACTGCCGCTGAACGAAGCGACAGCCAAAGCGAGGGAACTGAATGCAAGAATTGAGCCGCTGATTAAGGAGGCTCGCCAGCCAGGTGCATCGCAGTGCTCGGTACCGACCAGATCAGACTGACATTTCATCACGATGGAATAGATCGACGGCTCACCGGTGCACACGGCATCACTTCAGCTCAGCAACGTGCCGTATATACGAAGAAATGCGACCGTAGATACCGAAGGGAATCAGATGATCTATTGCAACGCGAATTTCTGTGAATCGCTCAGTGTTGACGGCGATTCGGCAACTGACGGTGTCGGCGTCGACGTGACGCCCAGCTTTTCACGCCGAAGTTCCTGGATGAGCGACACGAGTTCCGACTCAAATGCTTCCAGTCCGCCAATGAGATCACTCATCCATTTGCAGATGGAACCGTCACCGACCGCTCCAGCAACGCGGAGGTGTCCGACTCGCATATCATGCACGATCAACGGTATCTCAGATTTCCATTTCTCGTGCGTTTCAGTTGCCGTCTTGCGCTTCCAACTCCCATGGTATTCCTCGCCAATGAGCGGCAGGTTAACTATCAGCTCGACAGTATCCATCTCAAACCGTTCTGCGAACTCCGTCAACGTTTCCCATAGTTGTTGCCAGTTGTGATCTCCGTGAAGACGAACCTCTTCATCGTGAAGCACTGCCTTATCAGGAACAGAACGCTGCAACATCGAACCAGTGAGCCGACGAAGACGATTAGTCAGCAGGCTCATTTCCGTGTGTCCAAAGGAACGCGTGAGAACCAGCATTGACAACGACATGGCGACGCCCACACAGGCGATCGACTCTCGACCAGTGTATGAGGCAACAACGGCCCCCATTCCGGTGATCGCACACAAACCTGCCGTAACCCCCAACAGACGTGCACCGCCCACACCGTTTCGTTGCAGGCAATGGTGCAAATGTCCGCGGTCGGTTTCGTAGATGCTTCGGCCTGTCAGGTTACGTCGAACAATTGCCATCGCAACATCGAACAGTGGAATGGCCCAGATGGCTGTCGGTAGAATCAACGCGACGGCCGCATATTGCTTGATGGAACACTTCATTGCGACCGCTCCAAGGACGAGGCCGATCAGCATGCTGCCGGAATCGCCCAGGAACATCCGGGCCGGAGGAAAATTGAAAATCAAAAATCCGAACAGTGCCCCAGCCAATACCAGGGAGATCAGCAACCCATCCGGGCGACCACCAAAAATGTAAAGCACGGCCGCGATCGAAAGGCTCAACACGATCCCCGTCGTACTCGCCAGACCATCAACACCGTCGATCAGGTTCAGCGCGTTGGTGGCTCCGACGAGCCACAGGAGTGTCATTATTGGTGCAAGGTCACCAAACGACATCGTAAAACCGAAGGCGCTGACTTTGCTGACGATGATGCCGGACGGAAGCATAATTAACGCCGCGACAATCTGCCCAGCCAGCTTCTGACGTCCCCGCAGCCCGTAGCGATCGTCGATCACTCCGATCGCCACAATCAATCCGCCGGACACAAGAAGCGACGCCAGAAACTTGGCATCGTTTACCGTTGGTTTGAGAAGCTCGGGATTCAACCACAGAGTGATAGTGACCGCAACAAACGCCGAAATCAGGATCGTGGGACCACCCGTAAGCGGAATTGGGCGATCATGCAGCTTACGGCGATCATCTGGCTGGTCGAGTAAGCCAACGCAACGAGCAAATCGAGCCATGAGAGGCGCAGTGATTACACTGGCAACGAATGCCGTGAGAAATGCCGTGAGGCCAAATGGCATATTAGGAAAACCTGAGAAACAGAGTCGACCGAAGAAACGGAGTTAACCTGAGAGGAACGCGCGATGGCACCTAGTGGTAGGGCACGCACTATTAACATTGTCACGCGGTTAACATGGCGGTTGCAAGCGTGCAATTCGTCAATCCGGAAAACACTCAGGATCTTCGCTGACCGTTACAGGCGCAGGATAACGCCAATGCAGCGTGTTCTGAATTGTGGCAAATCGGCAACGCCAGAATCATGCCGTATTTGACATTATCAAGGTCACGTTCGCAGACGTTCCTGTTGGGAATGCTCAAGCATTCCCTGGCAGATGAAAAGAGGGCCGGTGGCGGAGCCGACGTGGAACGTGAAATTGTCGCGAACATGAGCGACAACGCTCCCATGGAAACAGCCCGATCTCATCAATCGCCGAAGGGACGACGCCCCTCCTGACGCACACTGTCATCCACTGTTAGATCATGTAATCCGTCGAACGGCCGAGAATTCGGTCGACCAGGTCCTGAGAAAACTCGACGGCAGGTGACCGTTCAGGGTCGAGATCAGTGGGGTTGATTCCGCAATAAACGGACCATGGCCCCAGATGCCGCCAGCGTCCGGCTCTCTGCGGCTCGTTGGGCAGCACAGGAGTCGTACAGCGATTGCAGCCGATGGACGAGTAACCCTGATCGTGCAGAGGATTTGTGATGACATTGTTTTCGCTGATGTATGCGGCCAACTGATCGTCATCAAAATTCACGAGTGGATTAATCCTCAGGCAATTCAGACGAGTATCAACCGACAGGATTGGGCAAGCGCCGCGAGCGCCTCCGTCTGATCGACGCAGACTGCTGATTAAAGCATCATATTGGCCGGCAACGGCGTCCAGAGGAGCAGATTTTCGCAGTTCACAGCATTCCTTCTGCCCTTCAGGAGTCAGATACAGGATGCCACGTTCCGCCGACTGTTCTGCCATCGATTCTTCAGGTACCAATGTCTTAATGGTCAGCCCATATTCTGCAGCCAGACGGTCGCGCGTTTCCAGCGTTTCCGGGAAGAGGACTCCTGTATCAACAAACAGGATTGACATGTCTTCCGAAACTGCCTGGAGCATGTGACAAATCGTGTTGCCGGATTTTTGCATTGAAGACAGCGCAGCAATCCGATCGCCAAACGTAGTACTCGCCCATTGAAGCAATTCCTGCGGCGAGCGTTCTTCAAACGTGCGGTTTACTTCAATCAGGTCTGCCTGACTCAACCGTGGCATTGCGAATATTTCTTGGTAAGACATTATTGCGGTCGACGTTGGGGGCGTGACCAACGGCAGCGGGCCGTCTGGTGCCGAGCATCGGCTCGAACCGGCCTGGTGGCCGTTCCGTGCTTCTTCTGCATCATTCCGTGGGCAACGGTTCACCCCGCCAACTAATCGCTGAATGATAACGGTTAGGCCCATATCCGCCAGCACGAGATTGTGCAAAGAGAGGTCGCATAGATGATACAGGCACCAGCAATCAGTGAATCTCGGTGGTGCCGACCGCCACGGCCACTACGATACAGACGGTGCAGAAGACAACGCCTTGACTTCGGCCTGCCTGAACTACGATACGACTAGAACACAGACAGAACATTGGACTGCTTACCAAGCTGGCGGAAAACACAAGAGGGATTTACATGCATTCAATTGAAAAATCCGCCGCCATCAACCGAGTCATGGACTTGATGGCCATACCTGGCCAGAGTTGCGAAGAGTCGAAGGTCGCTGCCTGGCTCCGTGAAGAGCTCGTGCGCGCGGGTGTCCCAAAAACGGCGATTTCGTCAGACACGGCTCACCGCAGGAGCCCTGCCGGCGGGCAGGTTGGAAATCTGATCGTAAAACTCAAGGGTAACCTCAGGGGGCCACGCCGATTGCTGATGGCTCATCTGGACACAGTTCCGCTGGCCGTCGGTTGCAAGCCAGTCCGCAAGGGAGACGTAATCCGCCCTGCCGGAAAGACGGCATTGGGTGGCGACAACCGCGCCGGCTGCGCTGTGCTGCTGACTACCGTCTCCGAGATTTTGCGACAGAACCTGCCTCACCCACCGCTGACCCTGTTGTTTACCGTGCAGGAAGAAATCGGCCTGCGAGGCGCGCGGTTTCTGACAGCGAATAAGCTTGGCCGTCCGAAACTGTGCTTCAACTGGGACGGTAGCGACCCGGCGAGCCTGATCATCGGCGCCGTTGGGGCGACGAACCTGTCGATCGTCATCGAAGGTATCGCCAGCCACGCCGGTGCGCACCCGGAAAATGGAGTCAATGCCTCTGTCGTCGCCTCCCTTGCAATCGCGGCTTTGCAACGTGACGGATGGCACGGCCTGGTCACAAAATCGAAAAATCGTGGCGCCAGCAACATAGGCACGGTCAATGGCGGAGCCGCAACCAACGTTGTAATGCCGGAAGTAACGATCACAGCAGAAGCACGAAGTCATCGCCCGTCGTTTCGCAAACGCATTGTGAAGGAATATCGCAAAGCGTTCGAAGCTGCGGTTCGCTCAGTTACAAACATCACGGGCAAGCGTGGCAAACTAACGTTTGAAGAGGACACTCGCTACGAAGCATTCAGAATTCCTGAAAGTTCAGCGTGTGTCACGGTGGCAAAAGCGGCCGTGCGACAAACGGGGCTGCAGCCCGTGGCGCGTGATTGTGACGGCGGACTGGATGCCAACTGGATATCCGCCCACGGTTACCCTGCGGTGACGTTAGGATGCGGCCAGGCGGGAATCCACACCGTCGACGAAACACTGTACATCCCGCAGTTTCTTGACGCCTGCCGAATCGCGACCGCCATCGCTGCAAATGTGAAATGAACGCTCTGCACGTCGGAAGGGTCGAAATCCATCGAATTGCCTTTCGATCAGCTATGCAGCGTCGTCCAGAGGTATCAGCTTTGGAACAGTGACTCGTAATCCGACGACGGGGCCACAGACCTTTCGCAGACCATGAAAGTCATGCTTAAGAAACTTCCGCAGCAGAGGCGGAGCTTTCATTCGCACGTACTGATTCACGAACTTTTCCATCTGGCGATCATAGTTGGCCTGACTGCCAGTGTGCATATAACAGCCACCTCTAAACCGGCGGATGTCGCCGTCGAACGCGAAACTGATGTGATACAACTCGTGAAAGGTCGTGACCAGCTTCTCCTTGTAGGTCTGGTTCAGGAAACGCGGCAGATAGAACGTGAGGATGTAGAGCATTTCCTGGCCGTCATGGTACAACCGCTGAACAGTCCACTCTCGGCCGTCCCTGTGCTGAGTCAGTGCGCCGTTTTCGAAACGCATGGGAGTCAGTTTCGCCTGCATGCCCCATTCCACTGGCGACCGAGTCTGTGCGAATGTCACGGCCACCCGGCTCATGTCAATATGACGAAACTCCGGATGACGCCGACAAACGTCTTCACAGAGTCGCCTCATGGCAGCACAGAAATCAAATGCCTTACCTGACAACTGACAGACCTCAGGCAATCGGGGGAACGGCTTCCGTGAGTCCGCTTTCCGGACCACTTCGAATTCGTTGAAGACTATTCGCTTCCTCGATTTGCGGCAATATCGGCTTTCAACGAAAACAGGCCGCTCATGATGAGCGGCCTGTGGTGTAATCCGAGTCGACGGACTAAGTGCCCCTACTCTTCCGTAGTATCGGTTGCGTCGTCGTCAACTGCTGAAGCCTCTTCAGAAACTGCTACTGGATCGTCCTGCTGTGGAGCTGGTTCGTCACTGACAGGCTCTTCGGCAACAACCGGAGCGGTTCGTTTTCTGGACTTCACACGATCCCGTTCACCGACAAATTCAATCAAGGCCTGCTGGCCTGAATCGCCAAGTCGAACGTTGGGCAGCCGCACGACCCGCGTGTACCCACCGTCACGATCTGCAAACCGCTCGGCCAGTTCTTCGAACAGAATTGAAACGGCATCATTGTCTCGCAACAGCGAAAAGGCCTGCCGACGAAGTGCGACAGCAGGAGCAATGGTCTGCGACCATTTTTGCCATTTGTCAGACGTCCGCCAATCACGCCAGGCGTCAGTCCCTTTCTCCGCGTCTGATGCAAACTCTGCTGCAGCCTGCTCGTGAGCAACGGCTTTCTTGCCAAGTGTGATCAGTTTCTCAACGAATGGGCGAAGCTCCTTGGCCTTCGGCACCGTGGTGACGATGCGCCCGGCCACGCGTGGTCGCAACGGATCTTCTTCATCCACACGTACCGTCTTTATCAGACTGGCCGCCATGTTGCGAAACATCGCCTTACGGTGTGATGCATTTCGCCCAAGTTTTCTTCCACGCAGTCGATGTCGCATGGCGACAAATCTCTCAATCGTAGTCTAAGGAAATTCTGTAATCTTGCTTCCGCGGCCTAGCCAATAGCCTGTTGATTCGGAAGTCGCATGCCCAGAGCCAGTTCGATCTCTTCAAGGCGTTCTCGAACTTCGTCGAGCGTCGTTTCACCAAAGTTGCGGACCTGCAGGAGCTCATCCTCTGACCGCACAACAAGGTCCCGGACGGTATTGATACCGACCGACTCAAGACAGTTTGTGGCCCGCACCGACAAATTCAATTCGGCCAGACTCTTGTTCAGCTTCTCTTCCAGTTCCATGTCCACAGGTGAATATCCAGTGGACTCCATCATCCCCTTTAGTCCACCGTCCTGATTCGCTTCCGGACCAGGCTCGCGATACGTAATGAAGCAGTTCAGATGCTTCCGCAGGATTTTGGCCGCTTCGACAAGTGCCATGGACGGAGAAACCGTTCCGTTGGTCCAGATCTCCAGGTTAAGCTTGTCGTAGTTAGTCCGCTGGCCTACACGTGTTTCCTGAATCTGATGCCTGACACGAGTAATGGGAGAGAATGCTGCGTCCAGCGGAATGAGGCCGACCTCCGGATCGTTCTGATAGTGTTCCGACGCAGGCACATAACCACGTCCGTTCTCCACCGTCATTTCAATATTGAAGGGCACATCGTCGGTCATCGTTGCAAGAATCAGATCTTTGTTGATGACCTCTACCTGATCATCGCAAATCACATCCGCCCCTGTGACCACACCCCGAGTGTTCTTCTCAATACGAACCGTCTTAACGGAAGCACTGTAATTCTTCAGCACCAGCGACTTGAGATTGAGGCAGATGTCTGTGACATCTTCCACAACACCTGGAATTGTCGTGAACTCGTGCTGCACACCCTGTACACGAACCTTGGTGATCGCGGCACCTTCGAGACTGGACAGCAGGATTCGTCGCAGACTGTTGCCCACTGTGGACCCAAAGCCACGCTCAAACGGCTCGGCAACAAACCTGCCGTATTCAGCAGTCAGAGACTCTCGAACCGGGAAGACCCGACTGGGAAGTTCCAAACCACGCCATCGAATTCGCATTATGTATTCTCCTGAAACAGGGGCTCTTGATAGTCAGAACACGTCAACCACGTATAGAAAAAACGCCAATCAGACGCGACGCTTTTTCGGGGGACGGCAGCCGTTGTGCGGAAGTGGGGTGACATCTTCGATTGACCGAACGGTGATCCCTGAAGACTGCAGGCCGGTAATAGCACTTTCCCGCCCTGATCCGGGTCCCTTCACCCGAATCTCAATCTCCTTCACGCCACATTTTGCGGCTCGCTCGGCTACAGTCTCGGAAGCTCGCTGCGCCGCGAACGGCGTACTTTTGCGACTCCCCTTGAAGCCAACGGTTCCCGCTGTGGCCCAACACAGAACGTCACCATTTGTGTCGGTCATGGTGACAATGGTGTTGTTGAAGGTTGCTTTGATGAAAGCGATGCCCTTCGTTACGTTGCGACGTACTCGCTTTTTTTGCTTTACTTTTGCCACGATTCAATTTCTCACAGATTAACGGAAGTCAGAGGGCCCTCAAAGAACACAGACCTAGTGCTTGGCGTCCTTTACGCCCTTCTTCCCGGCAACGGTCTTCTTTCGACCCTTTCGAGTTCTCGCATTGGTCTTCGTCCGCTGGCCGCGTACCGGCAGGCCTCGACGATGTCGCAAACCTCGATAACACTGGATTTCGCGGAGTCGACCGATATCCTGCTGAACTTTTCGCCGAAGGGGCCCTTCAACTGTATAATTCTTGTCCAGATGGTTGGTGATTCGACTCACTTCATCTTCGGACAAATCACTCGCCCGCACCTGCGGATCTATCCCCAACTCATAGCAGATATTGACCGCCAGCACGCGACCAACACCAAAAAGATACGTCAGCGCAACATACGTTGGCTTATTGTTTGGGATGTCCACACCAAGAATACGAGGCATCGAAGCTCACTCCAACTAACAAAACTAACCTGAGCCGCCACAGACGACTCGAACGCGAACAACAGGTTCTTATCAACGAAGTCCAACCCCTGCTGACGCCCTTGAACCAAAAGCGATCAGCCCTGACGCTGTTTATGTCGAGGATTCGCAGTGCAGACGACGTAGGTACGGCCACGACGACGAACCGTCTTGCAGTGTTCACAAATTCGTTTGACGCTTGACCGAACTTTCATCGAACCAACTCCCGCGGACAAATATCTAAAAGCGTTTTCCGAAGCTAATCGTCAGTGTCCAACAGACCTGAGTAATTCCGCATGATTAAATGCGAATCAATTTTCTGCACCAGGTCCAAAGCCACGGAAACAATAATCAAGAGACCAGTCCCCCCAAAGAAGCTCGCAATCGCGTAGTCTCCCGTAAGGGTTGTGGAAATCACCGTTGGTATCACGGCGATAATCGCAAGAAATGCCGCACCAACGTACGTAATTCTCATCATTACCTGTTCAAGGTGGGACGCTGTGCGCCCCCCCGGTCGATAACCGGGAATAAAGCTTCCCATATCCTTCAGATTCTCCGCCATATCTTTGGGATTGAAAGTAATCGCCGTCCAAAAGTAGCAGAAGAAATAGATCAGAAAGATATAGGTCAGATTGTATACAAATCCCTGACCGGGACTGAACGCACCGCCCAGCGTCATCAGGATCGCATTGTTGGGCCAGATGTTTGCCAGTTGATTAAAGACAAAGAACGGCAGCAGCAGTAAACTGGAGGCAAAGATAATCGGCATGACGCCCGCCTGATTCACACGTAACGGCAGCCACTGACGCTGTCCACCCATTACTTTTCGACCCCGAACATGTTTTGCACTTTGAATCGGAATCTTGCGTTGCCCCTGAGTGATGAACACCACCCAGACAATCACAATCACAAACAGAGCCGCCAACACCAATAGAATTTCAACCCCCTGTCCGCCGCCTAACTGCAAACCGTTTTCCAGGATCCCGCTCAAAAAGCCGCCTGCTGCAGCCGGCATTCTCGCCAGAATTCCGGCCATAATAAGCAAGCTGATTCCGTTGCCGATCCCGTAAGCATCAATCTGTTCGCCGATCCACATCAGAAACACGGTACCGCATGTCATCACTACGGTTCCAACAAGGCACCAACCTGCAGTGTTGTAACCGTCCAATAAAACGCTCTGCCCCGTGAGTGCCCCAGCCGCGAGCCCCCTTATCAGGAAGAAACTCTGCAGAAAACAAATGACCACAGTGGCGTAGCGAGTGTATTCGTTCAATCGTCGGCGACCGGACTCGCCTTCTTTCTGTAACTGCTCCAAGGGTGGATAAACAGTCCCTAATAGCTGAAAAACAATCGATGCCGTGATGTACGGCATGATGCCCAGGCCGAAGATGGAACCATTCGTAATGCTGGACGCCGAGAACATAGAAACGACCTGTAGCAGGTCGCCGATTCCCGAACCCGTGCCGCCAGACCGGCCGAACACTTCCTTAAGCGCGGCATGGTCCATAAATGGCAACGTGATCGAAAACCCCATACGGTAGACCGCCAACAGGAATAGTGTCAGCAGGATCTTCTGTCGGAGCTCCGGAACACGGAACACGGTTAATAGTTTTGAGAGCATTTTTCCTCTCCGAAACTTCAATCCTTACGAAGTTTCTGCGAACGCATGCGTCCGCGCGCCAGTCAAACTCGTTCAAACTTGCCGCCGGCAGCAACAATCTTCTCTTCTGCACTGCGAGAGAAGCGATGTGCCATCACGGTCAGCTTTTTGTTCAATTCTCCGTCCCCAAGCACCTTCAACGCATCATGTCGACTCGGAACAATTCCCTTGGCGACCAGCGCGTCCACGGTGATTTCCGCACCATCTTCGAACGCCTTTTCGAGTTGACCAACGTTGACGATCACCACCGTGTCGGCGAATGCCTTATTGTTGAATCCACGCTTCGCGACTCGCCTGAACAGAGGTGTTTGACCACCTTCAAACCCTGCGCGACGCCTTGAACCTGACCGACTGTAATAGCCGTTATGCCCTCTTCCACTGGTCTTGCCGTGGCCGGACCCGGGCCCACGCCCGATGCGTTTTCGAGGTTTTCTTTTCTGTATGCCTGTATGTACGTCGTTCAAAATCATGACAGCGACACTCCTCTCAGACGTTCGACTTCATCTTTAGTCTGAAGCTGTGACAGAGCATCAAACGTCGCTTTCACAAGATTCAACGGATTGGTCGAGCCGTAGCTCTTTGTAAGAATGTCAGAAATCCCCGCGGCTTCCAGCACCAAACGGACGCACTCACCGGCGATAACGCCAGTACCGGGTTTGGCGGGCAGCAGCAGAATGCGAGAGGCTCGAAATTCGCCCATCACCTGGTGCGGTATCGTTGTCCCCACCAGTGAAAACGGCTTCATCGACCGATTCGCAGCCTTCGTGGCCTTTTCAACAGCCAGCGGAACTTCGATCGCTTTACCGTAACCATAGCCGACACGGCCATTTCGATCGCCCGTCACCACCAAAGCAGCGAAGCTGAAACGACGACCGCCCTTAACCACGCACGCGCAACGACGAATCTGAATGACTGATTCGCCCGCATCTCTTTGTGTATCTGTTGAAGACACGTTTCACCTCATCTCTGAAACCAAAACTGGTCTAGAATCGCAGACCCTGTTCACGAGCGGCATCCGCCAACGCAGCAACACGACCATGGTAGCGGAAACCGCCACGATCAAACACGACCTCTACAATGCCTTTTTCCTTCGCCCGTTCGCCCAGCACTTTGCCAACCGTTTGAGCCATATCACAGTTGCTGGCCACTTTCCCCGCACCCGCGATCGACGACTCCACGGTGCTGGCAGCTACCAATGTCTGCCCAGCCGCGTCATCGATTATCTGTGCGTAGATATGGCGATTACTCTTGAACACCGACAGACGCGGCCGACCGTATGCATCGCGACGAACACGATTTCCCACACGAAACCCACGCCGTACTTTTCGCTTTGTTAATCGCTTTTGAGCCTTCATTGATCTCAACCAACCTTATGAGCTACACGGCCAACACTACTTGGAACCGAACGCTTTACCGGACTTACGCCGTACCTGTTCGTTTTCGTATCGAATACCTTTGCCCTTATAAGGCTCGGGAGGTCGTACCTGACGGACATTGGCCGCAAACTGACCGACAGCCTGCTTATCCGCACTTCGCACAATCACACTGGTGGCAGCAGGAACTTCCACGTCAACTCCGGGCGGCACATCCAGAACGACGGTGTTCGCAAACCCCACCTGAAGAGACAACTTGTTGCCAGCCAGCGACGCATTGTAGCCAACGCCGACGACCGTCAGACGACGTTCAAACTGCTTGACGACGCCATCCACCATATTTTGAATCAGACTGCGAGTAAGCCCGTGCAATGCACGGTTTTCACGCAGGTCGTCCGGCCTTGATACCGTGATGACACGATCAGCATCATTCACCTCCAACACCATGTTGGCGTGCGCTGTCAGCTTCAGGTCACCCTTTGCTCCCTTGACGCTGATCTCCTGACCAGCGAGGGTCACAGTCACTTCGGCCGGGAAACTGATCGGCTTTTTTCCAATTCGAGACATTGCCCAAACACCAGTTGTTGGATTGAAACGTGTGAAGGAAGGAGAACTACCAGACCTGACAGAGAAGTTCGCCGCCGACACCCTGTTTGCGCGCCTCGCGGTTACTTAAAACGCCTTTGGAGGTCGACAGAATTGAAATACCAAGACCCTGACGAACTTCCTTCATTTCTGAGGTGCCGACATAAACCCGGCGGCCCGGTTTGCTGACTCGCTCGATATGCTGAATCACGTGCTCGCCGTTTGGCCCGTATTTCAAATTCACTCGAAGAACATTGCCCGGAGCACCTTCCAGTTCGACGATCTCGTGATCCCAGACATACCCTTCCCGTTCCAGAGCCTGCACAAGCCGCACTTTCTGACGTGATGTCGGCATATCGACATACGGCCGCTCGACGTGGATGCCATTGCGAATTCGTGTGAGCAGATCTGCGATCGGATCAGTCATCATGGGACAGGTACTCGTCTGTTCTTGTATAGATTCTGTCGCCTCCATAGGAGGCACCACGGTGTTACCAACTGGCCTTTTTGGCTCCAGGAACCAATCCATCCAGACATAGATCACGGAAACAGATCCGACAGACCTTAAACTTGCGGTAAACGGCACGCGGCCGGCCGCAAAGGTTGCACCGACGCTCAATTCGGGAACTGAACTTCGGCGTCCGATTTGCTTTTTCGATCTTTGCTTTACTTGCCATGAGATTGGTTTACCAACGCTGGTGTTGCAGTTATTTGTCGGAATTCTCGTTCTTGAACGGCATTCCAAGGCCTTTCAGCAAAGAGTGACCTTCGTCATTGGTCTTCGCCGTTGTAACAATAGTGATATTCATACCCTGTGGCTGGTTGACCGTTTCCGGATCCACCTCAGGAAAGACCATCTGTTCCTGAAGTCCGCAATTGTAGTTTCCATGTCCGTCGAAACTCTTCGGATTGATACCTCGGAAGTCGCGAACGCGAGGAAACGCCAGTGTGATCAGCCGATCCAGGAACTCGTACATCCGCTTTCCACGGAGCGTAACACGACAACCGATCGGCATACCTTCACGAAGACGAAACCCGGAAACGGATTTCTTCGCCCGACAAACCTGAGCCTTCTGCCCGGCCAGAATCGTCAGATGGCCGACCGCTGCGTCCAGTCGTTTTCGATCCTGAACAGCTTCGCCGACCCCCATGCTGACAACGATCTTGTCAAGCTTAGGGATAGCATGAACGTTTTTTCGTCCGAGCGACTCCTGAAGCGCCGGGACAACTACTGTCTTATATTTTTCTAACAAGCGTGCCATTTTACAGATCTCTACTCTGGTGCGACTCAGCCACCGCATCGATTACACAACTTCACTGGCCAGACTGACAATCTTCATGAACTTACGATCCCGCAATTCACGAGCCACCGCACCAAAAATACGTGTACCACGAGGACTGCCGTCGGCATCAAGAATAACAACGGCATTGCGATCAAACCGGACGTAACTGCCGTCGTCCCGCCGTCTTCCCTTTTTGCAACGAACAATCACGCCTTTAACGACGGACCCGGTCTTAATACTGCTGCCCGGCAACGCCTTTTGCACACTCACAACGATAATATCGCCCAGAGTCGCATACCGCCGACGGGAACCACCAAGAACCTTGATGCACCGGACCAGCTTAGCGCCGGAATTGTCAGCGACATCCAGGACTGTCTGCATTTGTATCATGAAAACACCTCAACACAGCAAGCATCTCACTCGCTGCAAACGGCCCTATTCTGAATCCACTACTGCTGATGCCGCTTCCACGGTAACGCCATCTGCCTTCTTTACGATCCGCAGAAGATCCCAACGCTTAGTCTTTGACCGTGGTCTGGTCTCCACGATCTCAACCAGATCGCCCTGTGCTGCCTGCTCTTCTTCGTCATGTACATGACATACGGTGCGGCCGCGCACAATCTTCCCGTATTTCCCGTGTGGAAATCGACGTTCGATATCCACCCGCAAAGTCTTGGACGCTTTGTCACTGACCACTGTACCGACGAGAGTCTTTTTCATTGCAAACCGCAACTCTTCTCAACAGACCAAACTAACTTTCGGCGGCGACAGCAATCTGTCGCTCACGCTGTATCGTTTTTACCCGAGCGATCACTTGTCGCAGCTTACGGACATTGCTCGGAGTATCATTGCGCTCCGTGGCAGACTGGAACCGAATACGAAACAACGACTGCTGAGTTTCGCGCAGTTCATGCTCCAACTGTTCGTCCGACATCTCTCGCAGCACATTCGCCTTGGACATCTCACCACCCCAACAAACCGAATCACTCGACGACCGGACGCCGGCCGACGAGACGAACTTTAACTGGAAGTTTGTGAGCGACTCTGTTGAAACAGTCTCGCGCACCTTCTCGGCCTACACCGGTCAACTCAAACAACACTGTCCCCGGCTTCACGATGGCAACCCATCGATCCGGTTCCCCCTTACCCTTACCCATTCGAGTTTCAAGTGGACGGGAGGTAACGGACTTGTGCGGAAAGATCCGAATATAAACCTTACCAACTCCGCGGACATACTGAGTCGCCGCAATACGGCACGCCTCAATTGTCTGCGCACTTACGTGGCCCTGCTGCATCGACTGCAGGCCCCATTCACCAAAAACCACAGTGTTGCCCTTATGAGCATCACCTTTTATACGTCTTCTTTGGCTTTTTCGATGCTTGACCCGTTTTGGCATTAACGCCATCGCCAGACTCCTCGTCCGAATAATCGCCCAGGTCGATCCAAACTTTAACGCCAATAATCCCCTGGGAAGTCTTGGCCTCTGAAAATCCGTAGTCTACATGCCGCCGTAATGTCGACAGCGGGATCGACCCGCGGCTCGCTTTTTCTTTACGAGACATTTCCGAACCACCAAGGCGGCCCGACATCTCAATCTTAATTCCAAAGACACCGGAACTCATGACTTCATCGAGTGTCTTCTTGATAGCCCGACGAAAACTACCCCGCTTGGAAAGCTGCTGGGCAACCTTGTCTGCTACCAACTTAGCGTTTCGATTGGCATTGCCAATCTCCACGATTTTCAAATCCATCCGACGACCGGTCAATTCCTCAAGATCGCCCTTCAAGCGATCTACTTCCTGCCCCTTGCGACCGATGATCACCCCAGGACGGGCCGTAAATAAATGAACAATTACCTGATCACGCGTTCGCTCGATTTCAACCTTCGCAATCTCAGCGAACTGATACTTGCTCGCGACGTATCGCCGAATCTTGAAATCTTCAAGCAAAAGGTCGCCGAACTCGCGCTTCGGTGCATACCACCGACTCCGCCAATTCTCCATGACACCGACTCGAAACCCCGTCGGCCTGACCTTTTGACCCATCGTAACAACCTCTTCTAAACCAATCTGTGTAACTCAGGAGTGTCGCAAAACGCCTCCGCCAACCTGACCATCTCGGTCCAGCACTGTGGCCGAAAGCAGTTCGCTCCTTCGAATCAAACTCACTTCACGACCTTATCCGCAACGCCTACCCCAATTCAGGCGCATCCACTCCAACATGAATGTGAGCGGTGCGACGCCGAATAATAAACGCCATCCCGCGAGCACGCGGACGCACTCGCTTAAACATTGGACCACCATCCACGCGGCATTCGCTAATCTTCAGCCGATCTGAATTCCGAACGCCACGATCCTCAGCGTTAGCAATCGCACTCTTGAGAACCTTCTCAAGAAAACGAGCACCTCGGTTGGGAACGTAACGAAGCGCCTCCACACCGTCCGCCGCCGTCATTCCTCTAATGAGGTCTGCAAACGGACGAACTTTGGTTGCTGAAATACGTGCGTGACGATGAGTAGCTTTTATAAGACCCATAACTACTACTTACCCTTACCCCTTGCCCCATGACCACGAAATGTTCGCGTAGGAGCAAATTCACCCAGCTTGTGACCCACCATATCTTCTGTCACGTACACACTCAGATGTGCGCGACCATTATGCACCAAAAACGTATGACCGACGAACTCAGGAGAAATCGTGGACGCGCGAGCCCAGGTTTTCACAGCTTCTTTATGGCCAGCCGAATTCTGCTTCTCAACTTTCTTGAGCAGCTTGGCATCAACGTAAGGCCCTTTTTTGAGCGATCGACCCATGAATCAGAATCCCATAGTTCTCAACCAATGCAGCATCGCCGCGACACAAACCCAAACCACCGCTCGAAACCGAGTGGCCTACCAACGACCAACACCGCACTGCCAAATGACAGCAATCAGACCTTAACCTCACCGTACCGACGCGAACGACGTCGACGAATAATTGCCTTACTGGAAGCTTTCCGCTTCGCTCGCGTCCGACCACCCTTTGCCGGCTTTCCCGTAGGACTACACGGATGCCGGCCACCTGAATTGCGACCTTCACCACCACCCATCGGATGAGCCACTGGGTTCATACACGTCCCACGAACATGCGGACGCCACCCAAGCCAGCGACGACGCCCCGCTTTCCCGTAGACAATACTACTGTGCTCCGAATTTCCGATAACACCGATCGTCGCTCGACACTGACTCGGCAAACGACGAACCTCACCACTTGGCAAAGTCACCTGAGCCCACCGGCCCTCACGAGCGTTCAATACAGCCCGAGTGCCGGCGCTTCGCACCAACTGCCCGCCCCGCCCCGGCTGCATTTCAATATTATGAATTTCCGTGCCCGGCGGAATAGCACCCAATGGCATACAATTGCCAAGCACAGGCTCAACCGACTCACCACTCTGAACTTTCGCACCGGCCGCCAACCCTTCAGGCGCCAGAATATACCGTTTTTCACCGTCTTCATACTGCACAAGCGCGATACGACACGACCGATTAGGATCGTACTCAATATGCGTAACCGTGCCGACCACACCGTCTTTTCTTCGCTTAAAATCGATAATCCGGTACAACCGCTTGTGACCGCCACCACGATGCCGAGCAGTAATCTTACCCTGATTATTGCGACCACCAGTCTTTTTCCGGCGCACCGTCAGCGACTTCTCGGGACGCTTCTTGCGATCCGTAATCTCAGCAAAATCCGAGACCGAAGCGCCACGCCGCCCTGGAGTAACTGGCTTATAAAATCGAATACCCATTACACAATCCTGCAAGCAGAATTAATCTGAATCAACCAACGTTGCCTAGAAGAACGAAATCCGATCTTCATCGTGCAACTTAACAATCGCCTTCTTCCAGCCTTTTGTTCGCCCCAACGCAACCCGAGCCCGGCGAGGCTTACCCTGGCGATTCTGCGTGCGAACCTCAGCCACGCGAACATCCCAAAGCTGCTCAACAGCCCTCTTAACATCCGCCTTGTTTGCCAGCGGATGAATCTCAAACGCATAAGCGTTCAGCCGCTCAGAGGCATGCACGCCCTTTTCCGTCACCAGGGGGCGACGAATAACCATATGAGACTCAAGCTGAACGCCGGTTTTCTTTTCAGACACCTTGCCACCCATCACGCCGACACCTCTGCCGTGCGACCAAGAAGACTATCCATTGCCGAAACAGTCACCACAAAATTGCGATTACGCAACAGCGAATAAGCATTCAAATCCGACGCCGGCATCACCTGAACACCAGCCACATTCCTGGCCGACTTATAGACATTAGAATCGACGCCATCCGTTGTGATCAACACAGACGAACCGTCAACCCCCAGAGCCTTCAACGCAGCGACCACTGACTTTGTTTTTGGAGCGTCGCACTTCCAGTCATCCAACACAACCGCCTGGCCGTCCTGAAACTTACTAAGCAACGCCATCTTCGTCGCACTACGAACTGCTTTTCGCGGCAAACGATAACCGAAGTCGCGAGGCTTTTTACCGAACGCATGACCGCCACCACGACGAACCGGCGTGCGGGCATTCCCAGCCCTTGCACGCCCCGTGCCCTTCTGACGAAACAACTTCTTTGTACTACCCTGAACCATCCCACGAGATTTCGTCTGCGCTGTCCCCACGCGACGATTGGCTTCGTACATCACAACCGCATCGTGCAGCAACTGACGATTGATTTCACCCTTCACCAGATCAGCAGGGTCGAACTCATAAGCCCCTGCCCCCCCACCACTGGCATCCCGAATCGGCACACTAATCATATCTTCACCTAATTCCGATTCTTAGCAGAATGACGCAACACAACATAACCGCCATTCGGACCCGGCACAGCACCCTCCACCAGCAACATGTTATTTTCCAGATCAGCCCGAACCACCTTCAGATTCCGAACCGTAATCCGCTTCCCGCCATACCGCCCCGGCATCCTGGTGCCTCGAATAACCCGAGCGGGATCCGCACTCTGACCAATCGAACCGCCATGGCGATGAACACGCTTAACACCATGCGTCGCTCGCTGCCCACTGAAATTATGACGCTTCATAACCCCCGCATGACCACGCCCCTTGGACGTCGCGATCACATCAACAAACGCCCAGTCCGCGACAGAGTCAACAGCCAACGACTGCCCCACCTGCACACCGTGCGACGAATCATCACAACGGAACTCACGAACGAACGACTTCGGCTCGCAACCCGGCTTCTCCGCAACCTCAACACCAGCAGCCGCCCGCTCTTTCTGGCGACGCCCGGAAATATCAGCCACATGCCCGCGAGCAGCACGAGACGCCAACCGGCGAGGCTTGTCACCAAACCCCAACTGCACAGCATCATAGCCATCGCGATCAAGAGTCCGCACCTGCGTCACAACGCAAGGCCCAGCCTCAACCACCGTCACAGGAACAACGACGCCTTCGTCGTTGTAAACCTGTGTCATCCCAATTTTTTTACCAAGCAGACCAACAGGCATAGTGCAGCACCCGTGCGCTGAACGTCAAAAAGGAACACCGCCACACGCGTGACAGGATTAGCAAGCAACAACAACCACAACAGCACCAAATCAGGCAGTCGCAGTTGCCTTAATCTTGATATCAACCCCCGCCGGAAGAGACAGCTTATTCAAAGCATCAATCGTCTTACCAGTAGGCTGACAGATATCAATCAGTCGCTTATGAGTCCGAATCTCGAACTGCTCACGCGACTTCTTATCAATGTGAGGACTCCGAAGTACCGTATACCGCTCCATCCGAGTCGGTAACGGGATCGGGCCATGCACGATGGCTCCAGTGCGCTTTGCAGTGTCGACTATATCCGCCGCGGACTGATCCAGCACCGAATGGTCATACGCTTCCATCCGAATTCGGATACTTTCTTCGCCAGCAGCCACCGCAAGTCGCCTTCACCAAAGAGTTTACGTAAATTCTTCATCACCCGAAAACGGGGAATCGCACATGTTAGGGATGTCATCCCTTCGTGTCAACGATTCGACATACAGTTTCGAGAGTGTTTCGCAGATTATCGGTCAGCACCACTATTGAGTTGAGTCTCGTGGTGCTTCTGAGTAACGACATGGCTCCATTGAGTACGAAGCCCTGCCCTGAGACAAGCTCCGAATCTGCGTAGAGTACCCAAACATCTCAATGAGCGGGACCTCGGCGTGCAAAACGCACAGGTCGCCGCGCCGGTCGGAGTCTACAATCATTGCCCGCCTGGAGTTCAGGTCGGACTGTATATTTCCCAAAAATTCTTCCGGAGTCACGACTTCCAATGTCATGACAGGTTCCATCAACAGGAAGTTTCCCTGTTGCAGGAGTTTATTGAATGCCTGCGACACAGCCGACATCACGGCAGTGTCGGTTGTTTCCCCCTCGCGGTAGTCAATCTTATTGACGGTCAGTCGCAGGCTCATTAACGGATACCCGTCTTTGCCACCTCCGTTTGCCTCCCTTTCAAGAGATTCCAGCAGTACTTTCTTCATTGGTTCAGGCAACGTGCCTGGCTTGAGTTTGTAGGAGACCGTGATCGGCGAGTCGCCGCCTGTGAATTCTTCGGCCGTGAGATCGAGCCCAAAGAACAGCGTTCCTGCCGGTGTTGTCACATCAAACTCAGCACTAACTTTGGCGCTGTCGCCGAGCTTTTCACGGTAACTAACCCGCGGCTTATGGACTCGAACCTTCATCCGAAAGTCACGTTCCATGCGGTGGCGAACGACTTCCAGATGAAGCTCACCCATGCCACTTACGATTGTCTGCCCGGTTTCTTCATCGGTTTTTGCAGTGAACGTAGGATCCTGTCGCTGCAGTTTTTCCAGAACTTCGACCAGCTTCTTACGATCGGCACTCGATTCCGGCTCTATCGCCATTGAGATCACTGTCTCGGGAAAACGAATCTGCTCCAGGGCAATCGGCTTTTGCGGATCACACAGAGTGTCTCCTGTTCCGGTATCCTTGGGGCCGACAATGCCGCAAATGTCGCCAGCCTCCACGGACTCCACCTTCTCTCGCGAATCCGATTGAATGTGCCAGAGCTGGGTAATCAGTTCCTTTTTCTTTGTGCGGGGATTCAGTAACCGAGAGTTGCTCTTGAGCACTCCGGAATACACGCGAGCAAAATACAGGTCGCCGTGATTATCAGACTGAATCTTGAAGACCAACACAGAAACCGGCTCCTTTGTGGTGGCTTCGCGTGACACTTCCTTACCATTCGCTTTGGGTGATGTGTCGATGCCAACCACGGCTGGCCGGTCGAGAGGACTCGGAAGAAATTCGGCAACGGCATCCAGAACCGGCTGCACGCCAATATAATCCAGAGAAGACCCGCACAACACCGGCTGAAACTGTCCGGTGATGGTCCCCGCCCGCAATGCCCGCACCATCAGATCGCGGGAGACGCCCTGATCCTCAAGATGAGCCTCCATGAGTTCTTCGTCGACCTCTGACAGCGCATCCAGCAGATCCGAACGCATCAACTCAGCATCGTCCGCCAGCTCTGCGGGAATATCTTCCGTACGGAACTCTGCCCCGCGGGACTCGATGTCCCAGTACATGGCCTTCATTGTCAGAAGGTCAATAATCCCTCGGAATCCATCCGCGTTTGTGACAGGCCCCTGTCCAATGGGTATCTGCACGGGAAGCGGCGTCGCCTTGAGTCGACTGCGCATCGCCCGCAGCACCTGGTCAAAGTCAGCTCCAATACGATCCATTTTGTTGATAAAGCAAAAGCGGGGAACCTGGTAGTGGTCAGCCTGGCGCCAGACAGTTTCACTTTGAGCTTCAACACCCTCGACCGCACTGAAAATCACGACGGCCCCGTCGAGGACCCGCAGGCTGCGTTCCACTTCCGCCGTAAAATCAACATGACCAGGCGTGTCGATGATATTGATGGTGTGGTCGTCCCACTCGCACGTCACAGCCGCCGAATAAATCGTAATCCCGCGCTGTGCTTCTTCGGGATCGAAATCGGTCTGCGTCGTTCCGTCATCAACATTGCCCATGCGATAGGAAGCGCCGGTGTAATACAGGATCCTCTCGGTCGTCGTGGTCTTGCCGGCGTCAATGTGCGCAATGATGCCGATGTTCCTGATTCCGTCAATTGATCGAGTCATTGTCGCAGGCCCTTTTTCCGGGCAAAAAAAAACGCCAAACAGGAACACCTGTCTGGCGAATAAATTCGGTCCATCACTAAAAAGCGTGAACTGGCGAAACTACCATGCGAAGTGTGCAAACGCTTTGTTTGCGTCCGCCATACGATGCACGTTTTCCCGCTTGGTCATGGCGTTGCCTTCACGACGATACGCCGCCAGTAATTCGTCAGACAGTGAGCGACCCACAGGACGCCCCTTGCGACCCCGAACGGCTTCCAGAATCCACCGAATCGAAAGTGCCTGCTGACGCTTTGGACTCACAGGAGTCGGCACCTGATAAGTTGCACCGCCAACGCGTTTGGACCGTACTTCAATTGCCGGCTTGACGTTTTCGACAGCCGTGACGAATACGTCCAGCGGATCTTCGTCGGGAAGCTGCTTCTGAATCATTTCCAGCGCGTCGTAAACGACACGTGTGGCTACGCTCTTCTTGCCATCGTACATCAGGCAATTGACGAACTTTGACAGCAGTTTTGAGTCAAACCGGGTATCCGGCTTCAACTGCTGAGCACTGGCTGTGAATTTTTTGACCATGTCAGAGTATCAGATTTGTTATTGCTGTGTGGATTATTTAGGCCGTTTGGCCCCATAACGGCTACGTGCCTGACGGCGGTCACCGACGCCCAGTGTATCGAGAACACCCCGAACCACCTTGTATCGAACACCCGGCAGGTCACGAACACGACCGCCGCGAACAACCACGATGGAGTGTTCCTGCAGATTGTGTCCTTCGCCCGGGATGTAGGCTGTGCATTCTTTTCCGTTTGACAGTCGCACACGAGCCACCTTTCGAAGAGCTGAGTTCGGCTTCTTCGGAGTGACAGTCTTAACCTGCAGACAAACACCACGCTTTTGTGGACACCCCTCAAGAAGTGGTGTTCTATTCTTGCGTTTTTGCTGCTTCCGCGGCTTTCGGACGAGTTGATTAATTGTCGGCATGAACCTGAACTTTGGTGTCAGAAATCAGCAAAATGGAAACGAACCGAGCACTCTACCGGTGCTTACATTGATCGTCAACCTTGTGTTGTAGCAATCAATTTAATTCCACGCTTCGGGCAACGTCATTCAGGACTGCCCCACTGTGGAAGCTCTCAGGGAAAAACACCCTATCCCTGAGAGAGTCTTATTCATCAGGAGTCAAATCGGCCAGAGACGGAGCTCTGGGGCGATTGTCATCATTATCCGCAGCCCGCCGAGCCATCAAATCAGCATCCGACAACATATCGTCCCGAGCTGCCAGGATGCGAGCTTTGGCTTCTTCCTGCTCCCGGATCGCATCATCGTGAATGCGAACATGAGACTCCTGGTGAGTGTGGAACCCCGTTCCGGCAGGAATCAGGTGACCAAGAATGACATTTTCCTTCAGCCCCACAAGGTTGTCCACTCGACCACCGAGAGCAGCTTCTGTCAGTACCTTTGTCGTTTCCTGGAAACTGGCCGCGGAGATAAAGCTCTCACTCTGCACAGAAGCTTTGGTGATGCCCAGCAACTGAGGAATCGCGTTTGCCGGGCGTGGAGTAGTGAACTTTGCGGGCTTCGCAACTTCTGCATTCACTTCATCCACTTCCGGAAGCGGCACCATGTCGTCGATCTCGTACTCGGTGTCACCCGGGTCAGTAATCCGACACGTTGACTGCAGTTCTTCGTTAACACGCTGCAATTCAAACTTATCGATCAGCACGCCCGGCAGCAGATCTGTATCGCCAACATTAGAGATTTTGATCTTCCGCAGCATCTGAGCAATCACAATTTCAATGTGCTTGTCATCAATTTCGACCCGCTGGGCACGATATACGTTCTGAATTTCATGCAGCAGATATTGTTGAACTTCTTCCGGACCGCTGACGCGAAGAATATCTTCGGGCACCAACGGGCCGCGAACAAGCGCGTCCCCCGCGATAACGATATCGCCCTGATGAACAAGAAGTTGTTTCCCGTGAGGAATAACGTGTTCGATCTCCGTACCGTCTTCGCCGCGAACGAGAACGATTCGCTTACCACGCTTCTTTTCCGCCAGCAACTCAACTTCGCCATTGATCTCTGCTACGACGGCCGGGTCCTTCGGACTTCGGGCCTCAAACAATTCGGTAACGCGCGGAAGACCACCGGTAATATCCTGCGTTCCGGCAGCATCACGAGGTGTTCTTGCCACAACGAAACCGGAGGAAATCGGATCGCCGTCCTTCACAAGCACGGTGGCACCTTCCGGCAGATAATAAAAGTCCAGGATCTGACCGGCACCGTCCTCGACAATCACCTGAGGATGAAGTCCCCCACGATGTTCTGTAATTGTCCGCTGGATATTTCCGGAAGCCTCTTTCTCTGTTCGGATGGTCTGTCCCTCAACGCAGTCGTCGAGTCGGACTTTACCACCCACCTGCGAGATGATGGGAACGGCGTGTGGATCCCAGTTGCAGAGCACTGCAGCATCCGCCACGGTATCGTCTTCTTTGACCTGCAGAATGGCACCGTTGGGCACAGTCTGTTTTTCAATTTCTCGCCCCTTGGCGTCAACAATGCTGATTTCACCATTGCGTCCCAGGACGACCGGCTTGCCATCAGAGTTCATTACGCTGCGGATGCGTGTGAAGCGAATCCTGCCACCACGTTTGGCACGCAATTCACTTTCCTCCGTTCCCATCTGGGCAACGCCACCAATGTGGAAAGTACGCATCGTCAGCTGAGTCCCGGGCTCACCGATACTTTGTGCTGCGATAATCCCCGCGGCCAGCCCCTGTTCCACCAGGTCGCCGGTCGACAGGTCCATACCGTAACAAAGTTGACACAAGCCTAACTTGGAATTGCACGTCATAGGACTGCGAACCTGAATTCGCTCAAGCCCCATGTCTTCGATTTTGCGGGCCTTCTCAACCGTAATCAGTTCGTCTTCCTGAACGATGACCTCATCGGTGATGGCATTGACAATATTGGTGCGACTGACGCGACCTCGAATTGCATCTGCCAGACCAAGTTCGACCTTTTCACCACGATAGACGACACCGCGAGTCAGCCCCTTGGTGGTGCCGCAATCGCGCATGGTGATAACCATGTTCTGACAGATGTCTGCCAGTTTTCGAGTCAGGTATCCACTGTCCGCTGTCTTAAGGGCAGTGTCCGCCAGGCCTTTGCGAGCACCGTGCGTTGAGCTGAAGTACTCAAGCACCGTAAGGCCCTCACGAAAGTTTGACTTAATCGGCGTTTCAATAATCTCGCCGCTCGGCTTGGCCATCAGGCCTCGCATGCCAGCGAGCTGCTGAATCTGCCCGACACCACCACGAGCACCGGAATTGGCCATCAGATAAATCGGGTTAACGTAGCGACCTTCATCACGCACATCGTGCTCAAACTGCTCCATCATGCTTTCGGTGATCTCTTTGCCGGCATGAGTCCAGATGTCCAGTACGTTGTTGTATCGTTCCTTCTCTGTGATCAGGCCGCGTTGAAAGTTCTTCATCAGTTTCAGAACTTTCTTTTCGCCTTCCGCAATCACCTGTTCCTTGTTCGGTGCAGTACCCAGGTCACTGGCCCCGAAAGAAAGACCACTTTCCGTTGATGCCTGGAACCCACATTTCTTCATGCGATCCAGCAGCTCAATGGTGGCACGACGACCGAGATCAAGGTGGCAGTCCGAAATAACCCGCGCGAGGTCCTTGCTGCGTGTCGTGAGGTTATAATAAGCCATGCCATCCGGAAGCACGTCGTTGAACATGACGCGTCCCGGCGACGTTTCCACCAGACCGCCCTGCTGATACTTCTTAGCGCCATCACCCTTAAGCCGCTTGCCTTTAGGCAGCCGAACTCTGATCGTGGCATGCCGTGATACTTTGCCCAACTGAAAAGCCATGAAGACTTCTTCAGATGAGGCAAAGACCATGCCTTCACCGAGATGGCCTTCTCGCATCATCGTCAGGTAATAGCATCCCATCACGATGTCCTGAGACGCCGTGATAATCGGATCGCCGTTAGCAGGGCTGAAAATATTGTGCGTGGACATCATCAGCGTGGTCGCTTCAACCTGCGCTTCGATGGACAGCGGCAGATGAACGGCCATCTGGTCACCGTCGAAGTCTGCATTGAAGCCCTTGCAGGCCAGTGGATGCAGGCGGATCGCGTTCCCTTCCACCAGCACGGGCTCAAATGCCTGAATACCAATACGATGCAGCGTAGGAGCACGGTTCAACAGAACCGGATGATTGCGAATGACTTCATCCAGGATATCCCAAACGTCCTCATCACGACGCTCCAGCATCCGCTTGGCACTCTTAATTGTGTCTGCGTGGCCCAATTCCTTCAGCCGGCGAATAACAAATGGCTGAAACAACTCGAGCGCAATTTTCTTGGGCAGACCGCACTGATGAAGCTTCAGCTCCGGCCCCACGACGATCACACTTCGAGCAGAATAATCGACGCGTTTGCCCAACAGGTTTTCGCGGAACCGCCCCTGCTTACCCTTGATCATGTCCGTCAACGACTTCAGCGGTCGATTGGACGAACCAAGAACGGGTCGCTTACAACGGTTGTTGTCGAAGAGGGCGTCAACGGACTGTTGCAACATTCGCTTTTCGTTACGAACGATGACTTCCGGCGCGTTCAGGTCAACCAGTTTTTTCAGTCGGTTGTTGCGGTTAATAATCCGACGGTAAAGGTCATTCAGGTCACTGGTGGCAAAGTTTCCGGAATCCAGCAGAACGAGGGGCCGCAGGTCAGGAGGAATGACGGGGATTACATCCAGCACCATCCATTCGGGGCGGTTATCACTGTCTCGCAGAGCTTCAATAATCTTCAGCCGCTTGATCAGATCCTTTGTCGTGGATTGACTCTTGGTCGTCGCCAGCTTGCCCCGCAGATCCTCTGAGAGCTCAACCAGTTTCATTTGCAGCAGAAGCTTTTTGACGGCTTCTGCTCCCATTCCGATTTCAAACGCATCTTCGCCGAAGTCCCGACGTGCCTGACGAGCTTCATCTTCGGTCAGCATCTGACACTGGGTCAAAGTCGTTTCACCGGGATCGATGACAACGTAGTCCTGAAAATAGACCACCTTCTCCAGCGACGTCGTTTTCATGTTCAACATCGCACCCAGGCGGCTGGGCATCGATTTAAAGAACCAGATGTGAACGACTGGTGCGGCCAGTTCGATATGCCCCATGCGCTTACGACGCACGCGACTATGTGTCACCTTGACACCGCAGCGATCGCAGATCATACCCTTGTACTTCATGCCACGGTATTTGCCGCAAGCGCACTCCCAGTCCTTTTCAGGGCCGAAAATTCGCTCGCAGAAAAGTCCGTCACGTTCCGGTCGATACGTTCGATAATTGATCGTTTCCGGTTTCTTGACTTCACCGAAGGACCAGCTACGAATATCGTGAGGGCTGGCAAGGCCAATGCGCACAGACGCATAATCGTTGACTCGATCGAAAGTGGTTTCACTTACGCTCACGTCCTGACTCCTCAACACCTGATGTTTAAAACTTCAACGGTCGATGTGGCTGACCGTCGCAAAAATACACGCTTAAACTGACGATAGACTTCGCACCACAAATCATCCGGGTGGCACGTGGCAAGGGTCCGACCTAATGACCGGACTTCTCCAGTTGAAGATTCAGGCACAGGCCGCGAATCTCGTTGTTGAGCACGTCAAAGCTGGCGGGAGTGCCCGCTTCAAGCGTGTTCTCACCCTTCACCATTGATTCGTAAATCTTGGTGCGACCTTCGACATCGTCGCTCTTGACTGTCAACAGTTCCTGCAGAATGTATGCAGCCCCATACGCTTCCAGTGCCCAAACTTCCATTTCCCCGAACCGCTGGCCGCCGAATCGGGCCTTGCCGCCCAGAGGCTGTTGCGTAATCAGCGAGTACGGCCCGGTCGCTCGAGCGTGCACCTTGTCGTCAACAAGATGGTGGAGTTTGAGCATGTAGATCCGACCAACAGTCGTCTTCTGCTCCATTACCTCACCCGTACGACCATCAAACAGGTGAGCCTTTCCTTCCTCTGGAAGCTCTGCTTCACGAAGAGCCTCGCGGATCTCTTCTTCTGTCGCTCCGTCAAAGACCGGACAGATCGCTCGATATCCCATCACGCCCGCAGCCCAGCCCAGGTGAGTTTCCAGAATCTGCCCCACATTCATACGGCTGGGAACACCCAACGGATTGAGAATGATGTCAACAGAAGTACCGTCTTCGAGATAAGGCATATCCTCGACAGGCAGAACCTTGGAAATCACACCCTTATTCCCATGGCGGCCAGCCATCTTGTCGCCCACGGAAATGTGACGTTTTGAGGCAACATACACCTTCACCATCTGCAGCACACCGCTGGGCAACTCGTCGCCTCGCTTCAGGCTATTCAGACGATGATTCTCTTCGTCAATGAGGATTTCAACAACCGGCCATTCTTCCTTCAGCAGCTTCCGGGCGCCCGTTTTCTTCTGAGCACTGCGGATGTCGAGACCTTCAAAATAGGCCATGAAGCCACGAGCAAACTCAGCGACAGCTTTATCCTCATCAAGCGTGCCCATGTCACGACCATCGGGGTCGGTGAGCGGCTGCCCCAGTTCGGCCTTCAGCGACCTGGCGAAGACACGAAACGCCTCAGAAATGCGAACATCACCTTCTGCCTCAACCGACTTGAGATTGTCCTCAAACTTCTTTCGTTCGAGTTCCGACAGACTCATGCGACGAGAGAACTTCTCCGTGTGAATGACGATACCACCCACACCGCTGGGCACTTCCAGAGATTCGTTTTTAACATCCTCACCTGCTCGCCCGAAGATCGCATGCAGCAGTTTTTCTTCAGGTGTCAATTCAGACTTCGCTTTGGGTGAAACCTTACCCACCAGGATGTCGCCGGGATGAACTCGGGTCCCGATCCTGACGATGCCGTCATCATCAAGCTGATGCAGAGCCTTCTCGCTGACATTGGGAATGTCGCGGGTAAACTCCTCACGGCCCAGTTTCGTCTCGCGAATTTCAACGTCGAACTCGTCAAGATGAATCGACGTATAGACGTCCTCCTTCACCAAACGCTCTGACAGAATAATCGCGTCTTCGAAGTTGTACCCTTCCCACGACATGAAGGCGACCAGAACGTTGCGACCCAACGCCAGCGTGCCGTTCTTGGTGGCAGCACTGTCGCACATCAATTGTCCGGCACGAACTTTGTCACCCACAGAAACGAGCGGCTTCTGATTCAGACACGTACGTTCATTCAACCTGACGAATTTTCGCAGTGGAAACCGCCTTCCGTCGACTTCGATACAGGTCGCATCGACGTATGTGACCGTACCCGCTTTTTCAGCTCGCAGCAGCATGCCAGAGTGCTGCGCGACATGATCTTCCATCCCGGTGCCGACAACCGGCCGCTCGGTGATCAGCAGCGGAACAGCCTGCCGCTGCATGTTGGAGCCCATCAACGCACGGTTGGCGTCGTCGTGCTCAAGAAACGGAATCAACCCGGCGGAGACACCGACCATCTGGCATGGCGCCACGTCAGTGAATTGAACTCGCTCTTTGGGAACCCAGACCACATCACTCTTGTAACGCGCAAGAATCAGGTCATCCTGAAGCAGCCCATCCACGATTGGCGTGTCTGCCGGGGCCACGTGAGCAAATGCCTCCTCATCAGCCCGCAGCCAGACAACCTCATCTGTGACTCTCCCCTCAACAACCTTGCGGTACGGCGTGATCAGGAACCCATAATCATCAACCTTGGCAAAAATCCCAAGACTTGAAATCAACCCGATGTTTGTACCTTCCGGCGTTTCAATCGGACAGATCCGACCGTAGTGCGAAATATGTACGTCGCGAACTTCAAAGCCGGCACGTTTTCTGTTCAGACCGCCGGGCCCCAACGCACTGAGCCGACGCTCATGAGTCAGCATCGAAAGCGGGTTCGTCTGGTCGACAACCTGCGAAAGTTCACTTCGACCGTAGAAGAAGTCAATCGCAGCCGAAACACTCTTGGGATTGATGAGTGTTCGCGGCGTCATGCCGTCAACTTCCTTCAGGCTCATGCGTTCCTGAACGGTCCGACGAAGCTTCAGAAAACCCTTCCGAATCTCATCGGCACCCAATTCATCAATGGTCCGCAAACGACGATTTCCAAGATTATCGATGTCGTCAATGTGCGCCGTTTCATCATTCAAACGCAATCGCATCAGGTAGCGGATGGCGTTAATGAAATCCTCCGGACGAAGCGTCATTTCGTCGTCCGGCACATCCTGATCAAACTTTCGATTGATACGAAAACGACCGACACGACCAAGCCGGTAGCGATTCAGATCAAAGAACTTTTCTTTGAACAGGTCTGACGCCTTATCCAGATTTGGCGGATTGCCAGGACGCAAACGCTGATAGATCCGCAGCAGCGCCTCCTCATGAGTCGATGTCGTATCCTCTCCGAGCGTCTTCAGAATCAACACATCCCTGACATCCTCGACCAACTCCACAGACTTCAGACCCGACGAAATCAACTCTTCAACCATCACCTCCGTCAGCTGAGCCCCTGCGTCTGCGAGAATCTCGCCGGAACGCTCGTGCTTCTCCGGGAAGACAACGTCATCCACGACGTAACGCTCAAGAAGCCTGGCAGGCTCCGTCTTTGCCGAAACCCTGAACTCCTCGGTATCGTGATACAGCCGAATCAGCGCTGCATCCGTCGAGTAGTCCGGCGACATGGCACGCAGCAGCGTCATCGCAGAAAACTTGCCGCTTTGGTCAATACGAACAGCAACCGCATCCTTCTTTGTGCAGATCAACTCAATCCAGCTGCCACGCTCAGGAATGATTCGGCAGGAGTGCGTCTTCCGATCACTACTGGCCGTCTCCTCGGCCATCACGAAGTCAACACCAGGCGAACGATGCAGTTGACTAACCACAACCCGCTCTGCACCATTGATAATGAACTCGCCGCCGCCGATCATAATCGGAATATCGCCGAGATAGACCTCCTCCTCGACCGGCTGCTCCTTGATCAGCCGCAACCAGACCCGAAAAGGCCGACCGTAAGTCAAACGCAGCTGACGACACTCCGGCGGAGTGTATCGCGGCTTGCCAAGCTCGTAACGCACATACTCGAGACGAAACTGGCCGTCATAACTCTCGATCGGAAAGACTTCCCGCAGAATGCCTTCCAGCCCCTGCTCAAGTCGATCCCGCGAGGTCCGATCAAGCTGCAGGAAACGGGCGTACGATTCCGTCTGAATACGAGTTAAATCCGTAATCTCGTAGTCAGCCTGGATTTTTCCGAAGTTTCGAACCGGATCCTGGTCGATTGTACGAACAGCGGGAACTGGCATTTCAACGATTGCCTTCTGAAGTCAACAATACGGAACCAAGATAAATCGGACTAGGCGTCGCGACCGCAAGCGCGCGACAAAAGACACTTGCCTTCACGAGGCAACTGCCGGGGTCTTACCAGAATGCGATGGCAAAAGAGTCTTGATGATCAAATCAGCCGTCGATCAGAGTCCGAAAGCACAATGCTGTAACACGCCACCCGTTACGCAAGTGGCCGGAAGTCTAGCCAATCCGGGCAGATTGTGCCACTTAACGTGAGTAGCTGGAGCAGCTTGCGCCGCTCCAGCCCTCGTTGCGAAGCTTCAACTACAGATATTCTCAATCTGTGCTACTTAATTTCGCAGGCACCACCGGCGCCTTCGATTTCTTCCTTCAGCTTTTCGGCATCTTCTTTCGAAACGCCCTCTTTGATTGCCTTTGGAGCGCCTTCGACCATGTCTTTGGCTTCCTTCAGGCCCAAGCCTGTGGCAGCACGAACGACCTTGATCACGGGAATCTTGTTGCCCCCGTCGCCTGTCAGAACCACGTCAAATTCAGTCTGCTCTACAGCAGCGGCTGAACCCTCGTCTCCACCGGCGGGACCGGCCATCACGACCGCACCACCACCAGCAGGCTCGATGTCATGAGCCTCCTTCAGGTAGTCCACAACCTTCTTGGCCTCCAGCAGAGTCAGACCGACAATCTTGTCGCCAAGTTCTTTTGTTGCACTGTCAAATTCCGTCGTTTCTGCCTCAGCAGTAGACATTTGTACTTACCTTTCAAATCTGTAATGAAGCTATCGCAATAAAACTGCCAACCCGCCCAAACAACTTACGACAGGAAACAGCGGTTATTCATCTTCGCCCGAGATCTTCTTCAGACAGCCAGCAAGCAGCCCTCCAGGCCCCTGCATTGCACCTGCCAACTGAGCACCCGGCCCCAGCATGCAACCTGCAATCTGACCGATCAGCTCCGTTCTCCCCGGACTCTTACTCAAAGCATCAACTGCGTGTGCATCCAACTCCTGCCCCTCAACGGTGGCACCCCTGATGGACAACTGCTCAAGCTGCTTTGCCCAACGCGTCATCTCCTTTGAAAGAGCGACGACATCTTCGCCACCCCAACACAAAGTCGACGGGCCCGCCAGCAGCTCATCAAGCCCTTGCACACCAAGTCGCTGCAGCGCATTCTTCGCGATTGAATTTTTAACAGTCAAGGCCGTAATATTTGACTCACGAAGTCCCAACCGCCACTCGTTCGCTGATATCGCGTCAAGCTTCGAGCAATCGACCACCAGAAAGTCACGGGCATCGCCGAGACGTGACTGAATGTCCTCGATCAACATATCTTTAATCTGACGACTCATATGACAACCTTACCGAATTCCGGTGCAACCAACGCTACTCAGCAGAACCGAACTAGACAGCCACAGAAATGGATGGACTCATCGTGCCCGAAATACTCAACCCACGCATGTACACCCCCTTGGATGTCGAAGGCTTCATCGCACGCACAAACTGCAACAGAGCCTCTATATTTTCACTCAACTGCTTTGGCTCAAACGACATCCGCCCTACGATGCAATGAACACTGCCACCGGCATCCACACGAAACTCCACCTTCCCAGCCTTGTACTCCTTGACGGCCGTCGCAATGTCCTGCGTCACCGTTCCAGCACGCGGAGACGGCATCAACCCCCGCGGCCCAAGCACACGCCCCAACGGACCCACAACCCCCATCATATCCGGCGCGGCGATCGCCACGTCAAAATCAAGCCAGCCATCCTTGATCTTATCCGCAAGCTCCTTACCACCAACACTATCCGCCCCCGCAGCCTCGGCCGCAGCCACGTTGTCACCCTGAGCAAACACAATCACGCGCTGACTCTTACCAATCCCATGAGGCAGCACTATCGACCCGCGCACCATCTGATCCGCCTGCTTGGGGTCAACCCCCAACCGCAACGCAACCTCCACGGCCTGATCGAAGCCACACGGCTTAACGCCCTTGGGCAGACTCTCATCCAGAGTTTTCAGTGCATCAACGGCCGCACCCAACTCCAGAACCTCATACCCGGCAGCCTTCTTCAACAGAGCTGCCATTCGCTTTGAGCGACGCGCCATGACTTCACCTAGATTTCAACTATGAACTGAAACTGACGCCAACAAAACAACAACTACTCAACAACCTCCAGCCCCATACTGCGAGCTGTACCAGCAATAACTTTCACAGCCTGCTCCACAGAGCTGCTATTCAAATCTGCGTACTTGACCTTCGCAATCTCTTCCAACTGCGCCGTCGTAACAGTACCCACCTTATTCAAAAGAGGATTGGAAGACCCCTTGGCAATCCCTGCTGCCTTCTTCAGCAGCACCGCTGCCGGCGGGCTCTTCAGCACGAAGTCGAACGAACGATCGTTGTAGACACTAATCACAACAGGGACTGTCGTCCCCATCAGATCACGCGTCTGATCGTTGAACTGCTGGACGAACTGCCCAATATTTACACCATGCGGACCCAACGCAGTACCCACAGGAGGAGCTGGCGTAGCCTGCCCACCGGTGACCTGAACTTTAATTTCCGCAACAAGCTGCTTGCCCATAGCCAGCAAACCCAGATCCAAAGTTAAACAGACTCAACCTGCCAGTGATCCAACTCAACTGGCGTCGACCGACCAAAGATCTCAATCAACACCGACACCTTGCCGTTGTGCTCATCGATCCCTTCAATCGTTCCCTCAAATGCCTCAAACGTACCTTCGCGAATTTTCACAATATCACCGTGCGAAAACTCGATCTTGACCTTCGGAGCAGACCCTGCGTCCTCTTCCGCCTTGCCAAGCATTCGATCAACCTCGAACTGCTCCATCGGCATTGGCTTCCCGGCAGCCCCGGCAAAGTCTCCTACACCACCTGTGTCCCGAACGAGATACCACGTCTCATCATTCAGAACCATATTGATCATTATATAGCCCGGAAACAGCTTCCGATCATGCTCCCTGGCCTTGCCGCTTCTTGTATCCACAACCTTCTCAGAAGGGATCATGATCTCCCCAAAGAACTCTTCGAGCCCCTCCAGCTTGATCTTCTTGAGCAACGCATCCCGAATCGTGCGCTCCCGGTTTGTCTGAACTTTCAGCACATACCAAAGCTTGCCATCAGACGAGTCGGATTCCACAGATTCATTGGACATCAATTAATCGCCATCCCAGACATTACAAACCCCAAGCACCGCGAGCGAAGCGGGGTATCCTGACTGCCTCCATCCGACATTTCAACCACCGACACTCACCGAATCAGGTTTTGTCACGTTCTCACTGACTGACCAGCAAATCAATACTCAATGAACCGAATCAAAGAAAAGAACCACTTCCACACGAAGTCCACACCAGAGAGAAATGTGCCCAAAAACAGCATTGTCACAATAACCACAACAGTTGACTGCATGACCTGCCTGCGACCAGGCCAAACCACCTTCTCCAACTCCGACTCCACAGAGATCAGGAAGTCAGCAAACTGCGGCACACACACCACCCGAAAGGCAACCCAACACAACAACACCCAAATCCCTAACGGAACACCAATACGAACCGGCTGATCGTCACCACCCAGCGGCCCGTTTGACAAACTAAAGCAGCCAAATGCCACCAACACAGCCACAGCAATAAACGTCGCCTGACGAACCATCCGTCCCTGAGTAGGCTTGTACAACCCAAACCTAAACAGCTCACCAAAAATTGAAGCCAACGGGCTTTTAGTCGACATCCACCAGACTCTCAGCAAATTACTTCAAACACAATTGAGCAGAAACACGGACGGAGGGACTTGAACCCCCAACCTGCGGATTTGGAATCCGCTGCTCTGCCAATTGAGCTACGTCCGTCCAAGCCACGCGGCTACTTCTTGCGAGACTCTTTGTGCAGGGTATGCCTGCGCAGCTTCGGACAGTACTTCTTCAACTCAAGACGCTCTGTACCACGAGTCTCTTTGGCGACTCGATAATTGCGCATCCCCGTTTCGGTGCACTCCAGCCAAATGTATTCTCTCACCGGAAGACCCCTACCAGATCAAACAGAAAACTGCCTGCCCACCATCAGGCGAGCAGGCAGTGAATTTCCAACACAGCTACTACTCAACAATCTTCGTAACAATACCCGAACCGACAGTACGACCGCCCTCACGAATCGCAAAACGACTCCCCTCCTCCATTGCAATTGGCTTACCGAGAGTCACCTCAACCTTGACATTATCGCCAGGCATACACATCTCAGCACCACCCAGAAGATCCGTCGTGCCAGTCACATCCGTCGTACGGAAGTAGAACTGCGGCCGATAACCCGAGAAGAATGGAGTATGACGACCACCCTCATCCTTACTCAGAACATAAACCTCACCCTCAAACTTCGTATGCGGATTAATAGACCCGGGAGCAGCAAGAACCTGCCCACGCTGAATATCCTCTTTCTTCAACCCACGAAGCAGAAGACCAACATTGTCGCCCGCCTGACCCTGATCCAGAGTCTTCTGAAACATCTCCACACCAGTACACGTGGTCTCCTGCGTGTCCGCCAGACCAACAATCTCGACCTTCTCCCCAACCTTAACAATACCCTGCTCAATCCGCCCAGTCGCAACTGTGCCGCGACCCTCAATCGAGAACACATCTTCAACCGACATCAAGAACGGCTTATTCTCGTCACGAACCGGCTCAGGAATATTTGCATCAAGAACCTCCATCAACTCGGTAATACACGCACTGAACGCCTCATCAGTTGGATTATCCAAAGCCCCCTTGGCATTACCCTTCACCAAAGGAATATCATCACCCGGGAAACCATATTTCGTCAGGAGCTCACGAACCTCCAACTCAACCAACTCCAACAGATCCTCATCATCAACAAGATCCACCTTGTTCATAAAGACCACAAGTGCAGGCACATCCACCTGCCGAGCCAACAAAATATGCTCGCGAGTCTGCGGCATAGGCCCACTATCAGCAGCAACCACCAGAATAGCTCCATCCATCTGAGCCGCACCAGTAATCATGTTCTTAATAAAGTCCGCATGCCCCGGACAATCAATGTGGGCATAGTGACGATTTGGAGTCTCATACTCGACATGACTAGCCGCAATCGTCACAGTCTTAGTCGCGTCGCGGACCGTACCACCCTTAGCAATATCCGCATAACTCTTGACGGTCCCCAGACCCTTGGCCGCCTGTACCGCAAGAATTGCAGCAGTGGTCGTGGTCTTGCCGTGGTCAATATGCCCAATAGTCCCCACGTTCACATGAGGCTTTGTACGTTCGAAAGTTTCCTTAGCCATCACCAGACTCCACGTCGACCCCAACAGTCCTTCACCGTTAGCAATCAACAAAACGTTCAGAAAAACACAAACAGCGGCCCCACACGAGACGCAACCCCACATCAACCATAACCAAAGCTGCTGATGGGATTTGAACCCATGACCTCGTCCTTACCAAGGACGCAC
>JAAERP010000235.1 GCA_024230215.1 Fuerstiella sp.
AGCCAGAGTTTTGGGTTGGCGAGGAAAACGGGGGCAGGTGCCAAAAACCGGAACGGCCCGAAGGGTGCTTCGCATTTTTCGTACCTGACCCCCTTTTCCGGCGCTGTGGACTATTCGCCAAAAACCGAGGAGTTTTGCTTACTCCATCGCATTCAGGCGTGCGATCGCGGCATCAGCCTGTGCATCCCCGAATTCCAGCGATCGGACTGCGTGCCATTCCTGCAGAGCGTCCATGTATTGACCTGCTTCTTCCAGCAAACCTGCCAGATATCGACGATGAGGAATTCGGGCACCGGGCAGCAGGACGCATTCCTGTGACCATGAAATGGCATCATCGCGTCTTTCCGTGGCTTTCAGATGCATGGCTCTAAGCAGGTCTGCCTCCTCTGTCCTGTTCAACAACTGCTCTGGCCATAGCTGCTCGGCACGATCGTACAGTTCGGCCGTCAGCGTACCGTCTCGACTTTTCTGTGCGGCGCGGACGCATCTTACGTAGTTGTGGGGGCCGAATAATTGCATGGCATCGGTCTTGCTCCAGTGTAACTGGGCGTCCAGCAGAACGACCGGTTGGAACTCGACCGACACCTGAATGCTGCGTTTCCACAACTTCTCGGCCAGTTCGAACTGACCGCATCGGACGGCTAGTGAGCCAAGTTGACACAAGGTCTCGGCATTCGACGGTTCGACAAACATCGCCCGGGAAGCCTGCTGTGCCAACATCGTATCGTCGGACAAGATAGCGCTGACCTGTGCGCGAGCCAATGCAATATTTGGCATCAGAGGAAACTGGCGCTGCAGATTTTTCAGGATTCTCGGCAGACCGGAATCATCCAGCATCGGTGCCAGTTGCGACCGCATGTATTCTGTTGCAACGTCGTTCTGTCTTGCCACGGCTGCCAGGCCAAAGACTGTGAACTTCTGAAATGCGGCGTCGAATCCGGGCTGGTCTCGTACCGATTCGCCACTGTCCAGCAACATCACCTGCCAGCGATAGTCGGCAGTCACCAGTCGAGACAGCATGCGAAGACCTTCGGGATCGTCCGGTCGGTTGATCAGTCGGGCTTCCAGACGCATTCGTTCGTCATGGATATGATCCAGCTGCTCTGGCGTTGTCGGGGATGGCAGCAAACGTTTTCCGGCAACCACGCTGCGGTTGATTTCTGCAGCGGCGATCTGATCGCGGATAAGTGCCACTCCGCCGCATAGAAGACAGATCTGCATCGTCAGTACCAGTTTACTGTTGCAGTGAATTGCGCCGGTACTACCCACCGATGAAGCCATTGCACTCTTGCTCAGCACCCCGGCGGACGCAGCAACAATCACAGTGAACAGGGCGATTGCGGAGGGCAGGCCGACACCAAAGTCAAAGAATCCTGAGATCGCCTGCGAGAGTGTTGCCAGAACAACCGCCATCCCAAGTCCTGCGTAGAGACGCCGTGACTCACGTGTGGTGTGTCCGGAATTCGATGGCTTCGATCGTTGGCCTTGCTTCCACGCCCCCATACCCGTGATCAGCCCGGACAGCCCCACGGCCAGAAACAGAGTTATGCCAGCCAAGCCACCTTCAACAAGCATTTCGACGAATTGATTGTCTGCGTTGCGGAACCA
>JAAERP010000236.1 GCA_024230215.1 Fuerstiella sp.
AATAGTCCACGGAGGTGTCCAGCTATTCGGGCCTGAGTCTATGCCCGCCAGCAACGGTCTCCTGCCTTCGTTCGATACAGACGGGAATTTTTCCGCGTGGGTCGCAGCAGGATCACATGCAGAAGGTGATGCCCATAGTGGCGGGAGTTCTGGGGGAATTTTGTATGTTGATGCGTCGGGGAATATCGCTTCAGACGGTCCTACTTGGAACGGAACGAAACTGCAAATCGAGGGAACAACATCTGGTGGTACTGTTTTCGATATCGGACGTGCAGGTGCAGCGGCAAATCAGCGGCTGTTTGAAGTTGTAACTGACGGGAGTTATGACGGCGCGGGGTTTGTCTCGATTTTGGATTCACTCCATTTTGAGGCGTACGGCGGAAACTGTTGGTTGTCGAGCAATGCGAGTTCTGGATACAGACAGTGGCACATCAAGCCTGGCACCTCGTTGACCTTCAATGACTCCACGTATGTCGGTTGGGATTCGACCGACACGTACACAATCGGAGCCGCTGACATACGCCTGAGTCCGGTTAGTGCAGGCCGGTTAAAACTGACGAGCGACGGGTCAGCACTCGGTCAGTTCGACGTGGGAATCCTCAACGCAACTGCATCGGCCATCACAGACACACCACTGGTGGTCAACGGTAGTGTCGGCCAGACAGCCGCTCTTGCTACGTTCGGATCGGGAGCGAGGGTCACAGCGGCAGAAGAATTCAGCAATCCGGGATCAGCGGCGGGATCGGAGTCGTTTGGTGCGGGAGCTTCATGCACAGCGGCTGACGGTCTGGCAGTGGGACCAGACGCGAGCACAGTGGGCGTTGAGGCCACAGCAGTCGGGGCCGACAGTGTCGCACATCCATACGCTACGTCAGTCGGATCGCTCGCTCGATGTACCGCTGGCAGCAACTGGAACGCTTCCAAAACGGCAGTGGGTTACGGGACGTACGCCGATCATACTCACACGATAGTCCTCGGAGCGATATCAGCATCAACTGCATCCTACCAATTTGTGGCAGGGTCATACGCCGCGATCATGAAGGACGTGTATTTTGGCACCGGCGTGGCATACGCTACGCCTGACGACACGACGATTCACGGCACAGGCGGATCAGGAACAGATATAGCCGGTGCGGACATCAGCATTGCTGGCGGTATCGGAACAGGTACGGGTGTCGGCGGTGACATAGTATTCAAAACTGCCGCAGCAGGATCGACAGGTTCAACAGCGAACACGCTAACGACCGCGATGACGATTGACGGCTCAACGGGCCGGGCGACGTTTGGCGAACGTATCATCGTCGACCGAATAGGAATTGGCACGACTGGAATTGCAGGCTCATTCAAGACCGAGGGTGACAGCAAGACCTCCTGGCACGACGGTAGCGATGAAATCTGGATGTTCGCCAGTGCAGGTCACGCGATAAAAAGTGACGCATACCTCGGTTGGTCTGATGGCTCTGCAAATGCGGGAACAGTCGATACTCGGCTGTATCGAGACTCTGCCGGGGTACTGTCTCTCCGAGCGGGGGCGACAACGCTGGGTGAACTTCAAGCAGGCATCCTCAACGCCATTGCACCTGCTATCACCGATACTCCGCTGATAGTCAACGGCAGTGTCGGTCATACGGCAGATTTAATCCTCGCTAATGACGGGTCGAATGACGTTTTCCAGGTGTCCGCTGCTGGCTCTGGAAAACTTGCTGGCAACTTAATGCTCGGGAGATACGCATCTACCGCACAGGCCGTCGTCAACACGTCAGCCAGTTCGTCGAACACCAGCGGAACACAGCATCAGATTGGATTAAATATCGGTGGGGGGATGTATCACGGAATCCGGCTGAACACGTCCGGATCTTTGTGCCTGGACTCCTACTCTGGAGGGTGGAGCGAGACCTTTTCGGTTTCCACGACCGGGGATTTGGAGTGTTCAGGGAACGTGTCTTGGAACGGTGCAGACAGCCAGCGATTTTCGACCGACGCATGGGAAGCCTACGAGGTGTCTTTAACGGCCTGGCAAACGGGCGTGCAGATACAACCGTCGGCCAGCGGGGTAAAAGTGGGTTTGTTTGGCGCGACACCTGTAACTCGACCAACAACGGGACACGCTGCGGCAACCTTTGCCGCAAATACGTCCGGCATTTCCGACGACTCCGCTACGTTCGACGGCTACACAATTGGTCAGGTAATTCAGGCGTTGCGGGACGTCGGTGTTCTGTCCTAAACAATCACATGGAAACGAATTCTTCTCCACCTGGTAAAATCAACGAAAGAAAATCAAAATGCCAGAAACACACATTCTGCAAATCGCAGGTCACCAGACCGTGGTCGAAACGCCGACCGAGGACGCATTCGGGGCGGAGACAGT
>JAAERP010000237.1 GCA_024230215.1 Fuerstiella sp.
GAATCTGTTCTGCTCGCGAATGCAGCATTTCGATCTGGAGCTGGCTTTGACTGGAACGCCAAAGCGTTCGAAGCAACGGGCAACGACAAGATCGAACAATTTCTCGTGCCTGATTTCCGTGCCGGCTGGGAAGTCGACGAAGTCTGATCTGCCGCCATGTGCAAAGTTTCCCGCAGTCCACTCTGGGGGTACTGCAGAACGTGAATTCTGCGGCACTCCTGTGGCACTGTCTGCGAAGGCAACCTGGAAGTGGGGACTCTATTTACCGGAGACTCTGCCGTCAACAGAATCGCTTGCTCGATGACCATGGCGCAAATGCGTCCTGCACGGAAAGATTGCACACGAACATGAATCACAACACCTGTTCTGCATTGCTGAAACCAGGTCCGAAACGAATACTCCGCCAACTTGCATCAGGTGAATCGCATGAAGTCGAACACCAACAACACTCAGCACACTGCGACAAAACGATGCCTGTAGGAGGTCCATTTACGAGTCTGCTTCAATGCCGATTCATTGCCGAACGGGGTTCTCGTACCGCAGTCCTGCTGCCTTCGAGAAATTCAATAAATTGGTGCCAGCACGACGGGGTGCCCATCAGGAAGGTGCGGTCCCATCATCCGACACCCCGTCGCGCAAGTCCAACCACTTACAGTAACTAATAAACGATTGCGTCATCCTACGGCTCACAACAACAGCACGCGAAGATCACTTCATGCAATCGCAGAGACACTGCACAATCAACAGTCACCGTGTTACGACAGCCAGAACAAGCTGTTATTACAGTGACTCCATGATGGTCTAGTAACTGGTCGCGTAGGCACTACTTACCGCCGCAAAGTAGTTGAATGCCACTTCAAAAACATCGCTGCCCGGTCCGCCGTTGAACTCCGGTGAGTCAGACGAGCAGAATTCCAGTTTCAACCAATCCTC
>JAAERP010000238.1 GCA_024230215.1 Fuerstiella sp.
AAAGCGAAGGAACGAGCTAATGATCAGGACAATGCAGTGCGAAAATCAGGATCCAGCTAACAGCGACTTGGAACCAGACGAAGTCGTTACCGAACAAGTGACTCTGGAAGAAGTCGTTCGCCGGTGTCGCAGCGGTGACCGGGACGCAGTGGTCACGCTAAGACGGGTCATGCAGGAGCATCCTGATCTGTTTAGCAACCACGGTCACGTTGCAGCAAAGGTCCAGACAGAGTGGGTCCGTGCGATCTCAGGCCCAGACCTGTTCGAACGTGAAATGATGCTCAAAAGTACTCGAGAGCTGCGTCAGGGATTGCTCGATGAAGGCAGCGGAACCGAACTGGAGCGACTGGTCGTTGATCAGGTGGTTGCCACGCACCTTGAACAAGGCTTCCACCAGTTGATTGAAGCACGGTGTGTTGGCAAGGGCGTCGATTTACCGAAGTATCAGGTTGACGCGTCACAGCGTGCCACAAGGCGTCATGAGAAGGCTTTGTCAGCATTGACGACAATCCGCACGCTGGCACCCAAGCTGGCGTCAGCGGCAGAGCCGGAGCCAGTCATCGAGGAGCCTACCGAGAACCACGAGCAAACGACTTGGCAGGTCCCCTTGGAAGGTAACCGCCTATCGGCCGTGTTTGATCGCACAACGCACCCGGTGCCGATGAACTGATCAGGCAGCAGGTAGCCAAGGGATTACGTCTTCACGGGCTTCCTGCCATTTCTGACGACCTTTCAACCAAGCATTGTGGGCTTCGTCGTCGGTAAACCCTGTCATGTCGAGGTTGGCTTCGTCAGCCAGTTCTCGGATTTGCTGGGCAACAGCAGCAATCTGGTGTTCCTCAATGGCGACAGCCTTTTCAAGCACGCGTCCAAATCCAATCGAGTTGATCTCGTCCCTCGTGTAGGTGTCGCCCTTTTCTTTGCGGACTTTGACCTCCTGAAATTTGAACTCAAGGCGATCCCAGCTATTAACGCCCAGAGAGAAGTCCAGTTCGTCTTGCGTCAGCTTTATCTGGAACCCAAGCCAATCAACGACATC
>JAAERP010000239.1 GCA_024230215.1 Fuerstiella sp.
ACATCGAAGGCGGGCGAATCTGTGTCTTCATCGCGAAACGGTGGAAAGGTTGCGACATGTTGTTCGCATGCGCTGCGGATTGCGTCGATGTATGAATTCCAGTCGGCTAACGACATAGACTTCGATTCTGCTGGCTAACGTCTAGCATCACCGGGCCGCCGGAGTGATGCATCCATTGTAAATTCGCCCGGATCGGCGGCTCCGGTGCATGCGTTTGTTACCCAGCAATTTCAGGTTTGAATGTTGAGTCGATCGTAGTATTCCTGTGCGTCTGCTGCGTCTTCGGTATCTGGGAACCACGATGTCCCGGTTTCTTTTTGGATTGCGCTGGTCAGCATCCGCGCAGTCACGTACGCATCGCCAATGGCACCACATTGCCAGAATTGAATATCTTGATTTCCAATTTCGTGACGAAAGATGCGGCGTGCAACATTGAAGAAGCATCGGGACCAGAACTGCTTTTCGTCGACAGTAGGGAAGCGTTCGTGGAGATCAAATCCGCAGCCGGGCCAATGTTCTGTTTCGTCCCATTTCTTCAGTTTGGCAACGTATCCCTTTTCTTCGTCAGTGCCTGCATCGTCCGACGCGACTTCTAAAACAAACGCGATCAGCGAACTGAGTCGGCGGTTCGCGACCCATAAATATTGTTCGCCAATTGAGATGTCACTTGCCATGCGTCGCTGAGTTTCGTTTTAGCTGGGTAACGACCGTGATCACCGAGCCGGAACGATAGATCTGCAAGCAGAAAAAGGCACGCGCAAGTCCGGCTTCGCGTGCATCACATTGTTATCCAGCGTTTCTTGCCAGGTAGCAAAAACCGACAGGCGTAAGATTATGATTCACGTAGT
>JAAERP010000240.1 GCA_024230215.1 Fuerstiella sp.
AACAATTCATTCGCTTGTGGGCCGGCTACGGAGGATTCGCTCTGTCTGTCTTACACGATCCGGCCAGTTCGCTGCCCTATCGCAGTTACGAGGTGATTCAATGAACGAAAAAGTTCGCATTCAATTCAGCGTTGGGCTGCTTGCCGCTGCGGTCATCCATGCCGTGCTTCTGGTCGTGTTGTTCGAGACGGTTCACACGCCTATTCATCCACCCGCGAAAAATCCGACCTGGAATCCGCCCGGCTACGATCTCGCTCCTTCCGTCTCACGGATCGAAAGGCTCACCGAGCCTCAAGATGTGAATTTGCAGGCCCAGGGCGAGCTGAAACAGCAAGGCACAACGATCTGTCCGCCAGGCTACCGGCCCAGTCGCGTTGTGGTGCAACCAAGAATCGTTCAACCATCCCGCGTCGTTCCGGCCGTCAGGACGCCATCCGTTCCAGTGATCGTTCCGTCCAACAGCGTGCCGCTGGCTGCACCCAAACCACAGCCGCCCAAGAAGAAATATCAGATTGCACTTTTCGTCGGTAGCGACTCAAGGAGTCAACAACTGCTCGATTGGTTCAATCGTGACAGGCAATTGCGAAAACTTCGTGACGCGTGTGAGTTTCAGGTCTACACGGAGAGCAATGCTCTTTACCGCACACGCTTCGCCCAGATCGTGCCTGCCGATCAGTTTCCGGTTGTCTTGTTTCAGGACAGTACGGGCGGTCACGTCCATGCCGCTGGGCGAACGATGATTCCAACAACGCCCAATGAGCTCTACGCCGATATGAAACATGGCTACGAACTCTATCAGCAAACCCAACAGGCCCAGAAAACCGGTGCGCTAAAAACGCGAGGCTATTCGTGGGACGCTGCGATTTCACCGACGATGTACTTGTCGCCCGAGGATTGTCCCGATGGTTACTGTCCCGTCGAACCGAACGATGATTGGCGTCCAGGTGATCGAGTTCGCGATCTGCTGTTCGACGAAGTCCGCGACAACCGAAACGCACTCCTTTGGGCCTCCGCCGGTGAACTGGCAACGCTCGCCCTGATCGTCGTCGCCGTGATCCTACTCGGCTTCATCCTTATCAAGAGAGGATTCTAAAAACATGATTCTGGGAATCGCAACCGTCGTCGTCCTGGTTTTGCTTGCCGTCGCCCTGTTTCCTATCAAGAAGCGAGGCGGTGATGCGGCGCCATCGACCAACGCCAAGCTTCAGCAGTCGGCGCCTTTAGCCAATCTGCGAGAGCAGCAGGTGCAGGAAGAAGCAGGCGCCATCGCGACCGAATACCAACGCCGCGCCGATGAGGCGTGGCTGGAGGAGTTGAACGTGAAGGCGTCCAACCTCCTAAAGGCACCGACCAAGACAGCACGCAAACAATGACCGACATGCTTCGTGATGGCCAATCGTGGCTGGCGCAGAAGCTGAAAACACATGCGTCGCAATTGGTCGTTTACCAGCGAGACGATATGGAAGCGGAACTACCGGCGACCATCGGCAGATCGACTTACGAGCAGGATGACGGTGAGGGTGTTATCACCCGCAGCCAGGTCCGCGACTTCCTTATCGACACCAGCGACCTTTTATTGTCTGCGATTGGATCGCTGCCGCGCCGTGGAGATCGAATTGCGGAGGTTGACGGAGACACCACATTCATCTTCGAGGTGATGTCACTCGGTGGCGAACCACCCTGGCGTTATAGCGACCCGTTCCGGCTGAAGCTTCGCATTCACACCAAACAAATTGACTCGATTCCCGCATGACAACGATTCTGCAGATTGCCGATAGTGTGACCGCCGAGCTGAACGCCGCCGAGTTATCGCAACCGATCGACGCCGAGCGACTGTATGTTCCCAACTTCGATTTGGAGGACATGAAGGAGCTTCGCGTCAGCGTGGTGCCGCGCGAGGTCGAGTTCCTGCCAATGGATCGCTCGCAGAACCGATATCACGGCAAGATCGACATCGCGGTCCAGAAGAAATTCAAAGACGGCGACAACGCCGAGATCGATCCGTTGGTTGGTTTGGTGGAAGAGATCGCAGATGTCTTCCGTATGAAGCGACTCGATTCGCTGGTCGCGGCTCGCTGCATCCATGTCGAGAACAGCGTGTTGTATTCGACCGAACACTGGGAACAACTCCGCCAATTCACCAGCCTGCTGACGTTGACGTTTGAGCTGGCCAAGTGATCGGCATTAAGACCAAGACCAAATTCCACACATCGACACTCAAACAGAAAGTCGAACAAGCCTCCTTCCGTTCGCTCGGACACGCCGGTGCCGCAATCCGACTGACGGCGAGACGGAGCATCCGCCGACGCAAGAAGCCATCTCGACCCGGATCACCACCCCACACACAAACTGGCCGACTCAAACGATCAATCCGCTACGAAGCCAATAAGTCGATGCCGGATGTGGTCATCGGTCCGGTCAACGAGATCGCCGGCAGGCTCTGGCATTTGCACGAGCATGGCGGCATCGCCAAGAAACGCAAACGACTGAAACGACATCGATTCCGTGCCGGTGAATTCGGACCAGTGCGAGTTAAAAGGCCCGGCAAGTTCGCACGCGCCCGCCTGCGAACCGCCGCGCAGGCCAACCGAGCCACGCGACTGATCGAACAAGAGAAC
>JAAERP010000241.1 GCA_024230215.1 Fuerstiella sp.
ATTAGTTGTCTAATTTCCTTCACGGCGTTGCCCAACGGGGCGATTGAAAACAAAAAAAGCGGCCGGTGAGGCTAAGTCGCGAAACTACCTCCTCACCGGCCCGGCATCTCCCAGGACGCTCGCGTTGCGCGCGTTCCGGGCGTTGGCTGTTTGCATGCTAACACAACTGAATTCACAACACCTTCCCCAATTTTAAGGAGATTCAGCAATGTTGACACGACGCTCAAACCGCAGCCGAAACCGCCGCGCTCGACTTCGCCGCCAGCAACGAAATCGCATCAGTCAGCTTCAGCGGCTGGAAAACAAATGTCTGCTGACTGTGTTATTTGCCGACAGTTTTGAAGACGGTCAGTGGAATGGTCAATGGGTCGAGGACAGCCAGAACGACTGGTTCGATTCCTCACAACGAGCCGTGGATGGCAACCGTTCAGCAGAAGTTGACGGCCGGGCCACCGACGCCGGACTGACGCTGGCCGATCCGATTGACCTGAGCGGTTATGACTGTGCCGAGCTGACCTATTCATGGTTTATTGAAAAGAAATGGGACAGCGGCGAGTACATCGCCCTTGATGTCCAGACCGCCGGAAATTGGCAGGAAGTTCAAACGTTGCAGGGCAACGTCGATCAGGAAGACGTGTGGCATCACGAAACGATGGACCTGAGCGGCTTTCTTTCCAACGACTTCAAAATTCGCTTTCGTGCCAATGTCAGTGGCGGACGTGAAGACGGAAACGTTGCAACGTTGCAACGTTGTGATCGAAGGAACCAATGCGGGCTCGACGTTCCTGATCAATGACGTTCAAACGAACGAAGGAGACAGCGGTACCACCGATTTTGTTTTCACGGTCACTCGCGGTGGAGACACATCGGGAACGGTAATCGTTGAGTATGCGACAGCCGATGGCACGGCGACGACCGGCGATGGCGACTATACAGCCACTGGTGGCACGCTGGCCTTTGGCGATGGTGTGACGTCTCAGCAGATTGTCGTTGCCGTCAATGGCGACACAGTTCTGGAATCAACAGAAGTGTTCACCGTCGAGCTGTCGAATCCGTCGGCAGGTGACTCGATCACCGATGGCACTGGTCAGGCGACGATAATTGATAATGACGGAACCGGTGCCCGGGAATTTCAGCTTAGTAGTTTGTTGGCCGCCAACGGTGGCGACGGGTCAGAAGGAACAGTGATTGCAGGCTTGAACGCTGAAGACGAACTGGGAGGCTATAGCCGATTGAGTATCGTTGGTGATGTCAATGGTGATGGAGTAGATGATCTTCCCGTGCGTGAAGGTGGAAGTATTATCATGGGCCGCGCGGCGACACCTACGAACCCCGACCCGTTCATCAATGGAGTGGACCTGGCGACCCTGAATGGTAGTGACGGATTCCGAACAGGCGAAGGCTATTCAATTCGTTCGGCAGGCGATATCAACGCGGACGGCATTGATGATATTGTTGCGGCTTCTCTCTACGGAAACGGCTTATACCACGCTGGCGAGACATTTGTTGTTTTTGGTCAGCAGGATGCCTTTCCAGTCGATTTTGACCTCACGACACTTGATGGCACCAACGGCTTTTACATTCCTGGTGTGAATGAAGGAGACCGAGCAAACTCTGTAAGTGGCGTGGGTGATTTCAATGGTGACGGCATCGACGATGTGGTTCTTGTTGCCAGGGGCGTTGATCTTTCAAATGGAGTCGCTGATGCAGGTGAAGCCTACGTTATCTACGGTCGTGACAGCGGTTTTAATGCAACCATTGATCTCGCAGGATTAGACGAAACTGAGGGAGCGATCTTTAGTGGATTCCGAGAAGATGCGATCCTGTCTCGTGTCCCTGGCGGTGGAGGAGATATTAATGGCGATGACAGACCTGATTTCATTCTAGGTGCGATGCGAGCGGACTTTCCTGGCCTTGAAAATGCGGGCGAGGTGTACGTGGTATATGACCGTACAGGTAAACGCGGACGCACTGCAGGAAGACGACGAACGACTTCTTGTTACTTTGAGCGATCCCAGCGGCGCTGAACTTGCTGTGGCAACGGGCAGCGGAATCATCTTCAGCTACGTTCCATTCACGAAATTCTACGTCGTGGACAACGCCGCACCGCAGGTTCATAAGTACGACGCCGCTGGAGCATACCTGGGTGTCGCCGGAAACTCGCTGGCTAACGCACGCGGAGTCGCCGCGGATGCCACGGGCACGCGAATTTGGCACGTCTATTCCACCAATTACATCGCCATCGACGACGCCGACGGCTTCCGACTTGCCCAGTGGGTTGCCAGCGGTCCGTCCAAAGTCGAAGGAATCGCCACCGACGGTCAACACGTTTGGCTGGTCGATAAGGGTACAGACAAAGTTTTCTTCTACGAGAACGGTACTGAAATCACGACCTTTGGCACCGTTGCATCAACCAGCAGCTTTGCCCTCGATAGCGGCAATCGAAATCCTCGCGGCATCACGACCGACGGTACTCACCTGTGGGTCGTGAACTCGAAGAGTAAGAAGGATGAAGTGTTCAAAAACACTACATCAGGCACGCTGGTCGGAAAATGGACAATTGACAGTGCCAATGTGAACCCGCGTGGAATCACGATTGATCCCACCGATGTGAATCATCTGTGGATCGTGGACAGCACGACCGATTCTGTCTATCAATACTCCGGAGCCGCCAGTCGCACGTCCGACAGCCAATCCGCCGATTCCATCTTCGCTCTCACGGCGGAAACTCGAACCCACAGGGCATCGCAGATCCGCCAGCGCCCGGAGTTCCAGTACCTGGTGCCGCACCGACCGGTGCTTCGGGCACAAGCCCCACGACGTCGGTAAATGTTCCGGCGGCTCTCGACAACGACACAGAAGACGACCTGTTCGCGCCCATCGACGGTGACTTCGCCGATGAGGCGTTGATGCTGCGGAGCACGGAAAACGACTCAACATGGCTCGATCAGCAATTTGAAACTGCGACCGACTGGCTAAGTCTCCTTTAGCAGACGTAGGGCCGGTTCCCACCGGCCGAGCCATTGACTGTGGCCGGTGAGAACCGGCCGCAATACAAGCTCGAAGCGCCAGCGAGTGGGTCTGGTGCGCTTGAGAAACCCACTTGCTTGCGCGGCGGGCTTGTATCAATAACGCGAACCAGACGGGCCGGTTCCTGGCGGCGACATTGAGTGGCTCGGCTGGTAGGAATCGGCCCCGACAGTAGCATTGGTGAGACAGGCAGGCGGTTCGCGCGAGAGCGGAGAATTCTTAAACACGGAGTCACGGAGGACACCGAGTTTCATGTTCGGCGTTTCTCTGTGTTCTCCGTGGCTCCGTGTTCTAATGTGATTCAGGAAACGGCGTTGTATCCCACCGCTACTTTCGATCATACAGGGCGTCGGCCGTTTGAGGGTCGTTCAGGTCTCCGTTGGTCACGAAGCCCAGCCGATTATCTTTCATCAGGTCGGCCTGCTGCTGACTCAGGTAATTCGATCCGGGAACCTTGACGGAGCTCGCATAGGCGAAGGGTCTGACGCTGCCGTCCAGAAAGGCGACGTTGGCGGAATCCGAATGGCGAAAATGAACATTCGGAAAGTTGTTGCTGGGCGGCTCCAGCAACCATGTTTCTTCGAAACTGTAGGCAGGCGGTGCAAAGGAAATACTCTTGACCTGAGCTGCATCTGCAAACACGATTGTCTCGGTCATCTGCGTGATGTCACGGAACTTTCTTGTGGCTGGTTTTTTGCTGGGTTGTGCGGCCCAGGACGGCGGAAGCCATTCAATGCCGGAGGATCGAGAAAGAAAGTTCCCGTTGTATCCGAATCCTGATGCCGGCCGACCAAACCGAACATTGTCCATCTGGGCGACGCCAAAATTGGGACATTGAAACGCCTTCCAATTCGCCTCCATGGACGGACTCAACGGCCCGGCTGCGAAATTCAGCTGTTTCGTCGGATCCGGTTCATCGTAGTCCACGACGCCAAACCAAAACTGTGCTGTCCCCTGCGAACCGCTGAAGGAGCTTAAGTAGTTCATCCGGGCCGTGTTTTCGATCACATACGGGATCATCGTTTCAGAATACACGTCGGCGTAATTGTGCAAAGCCAGAGTCAGTTGTTTAAGGCGACTGCGGCACTGAGTTCTGCGAGCCGCCTCCCTGGCCTGCTGCACAGCCGGCAACAGCAATGCCACAAGAATTGCGATGATGGCGATGACAACCAACAGCTCGATCAGTGTGAATCCGCGCGATCTGCGGATCGTTTGTGGCTGTGACCGATCGGCCATGACGGCGGCATTTTGTTTCAGCGACGACATTGAACAGGACTCCAGGTTAAGGCCACGGAGCAGCGAACGTCCGGCGCTACAGTACAGCACGAACTCAATGAACACACCCCACGCATTCGCCAGACGATTGCCGCAAATATGGATGAGTCTGAGAGTTTTCGAGGACTGTCAAAACACAGAACCCGCGCTGACTACGGCCGACGTCGCCTTTCCGCGAAGGGACACCAACAACGTTTCAGGCAGGTTTTCTGGCTTCCGGATCGTCCGAGAATTCCTTCCTTCCCACCGTCGTTCCCATGAAAACTGGCAACAACAGCAGTGGTTTAAGCAGGAACCTCGTCCCCGGTTACAGCGGCGGGACCGCGACGGAATTGCACCGTCTTCCCTATCATGCTCGTTGCATCGTGACCAACGTCACACAGCGAGCTCCTGAACCGTCTACAGGTCCTGCCCATTCTTCACAGGCAGGAACCATAGAATGTGAACGCTAACGTAATCTGCGCAATTTTCAAGAGTTGTTCCACACTGATTTGAGAAACGGGAGCCCGTCGAACCGCTCGACAAGTTATCCATTCAGGTGTCGGGCAAAGAATTCTCGAGCGTAGGTCCACATTTCGTCGCTCAGTACGTGTCCGGTGTCGGTCTGGATGTAGTGTGTGAACTTATGCTCGGCGTGCATGGCTTCATACGCCCGCGAAATTGTCTGAATGCCACGCCGCACATGTTCAATCGGGCTGCCGCCGTCCAGTTCTCCGCAATTCAGATGTAATGCCCTGGGAGCGGTCAGTGCTGCGATGTCAGGAGTGTCTCCGTACGGAAGAATCCCGGGGATGAAGTTCGGGAAACAGTGCAGCATCTGATGTTCGTGAATGGCGGCGTACGTCGGCAGGCAGCAGTTGCCAGCCAAAGCCTTCAATCGAGGTTCCCATGGACCCACCAGCCATGTGTGCGTCGAGCCCATGGAATGCCCATAACAGCCAATCCTGTCAGCCTTCACTTCGGCACGGCTGCAGATGTAGTCCACCGCTCGGCGCATGTCCAGGATGTTCTTCCACGCCATACACCGCCCTTCCACCACGTACTTCAGAAACAGAAACCGCTCCAGCTTACCACCTGTCAGATCATAGCCCTTTTCGCGTTCCTCAAATCCCAGTGCATCGGGGCACAGCACTACGTAGCCTTCACGAGCCAGCGCGGCGCCGGTGTGATGCATTGGGTTGCCAGCCAGGCCTGCAGGTTCACTTTTGCCCAGATGCCACTGGCCCGCATGCTGATGCCACACACATATGCCGGGAGCCGTATTCGCAACCGTGATGCCGTCCGGGATCAGCAGCAAGGCCGGAATGTGATCGCCTGGCTCCGCCTCGTACGTCAGCTTTTCGATGCGAAACCTATCAGCCTGTGTGGTCTCAGAGACGATCGGGTTTAAGGGGCCGGGTTCCGGCCATGCACCGCCGAGACATTCGAGCAATCGGTCTTTGAAATCTGCATTCGCCATGCTGCACCCTTGATTGCTGTGTCAACCGAACAATTCTGTTATCGGCTGCCGATCCTTGTCGACCAGATACCGAGGGCGGCCGTTCAAGTCGTTGATTTTTGTGTTATTCACGTCGATGCCAAGAGTTCTGTACAGCGTGGAAAACACTTCCTGCACGTGAACAGGCCGCTCGACCGGGCGTCCCCCGTCCCTGTCCGTCTGACCGATCACCATTCCGCCGTGCATGCCACCACCGGCCAGCAGGATTGACTGGGTCTCGGCCCAGTGATCGCGTCCGCCCTTGGCGTTAATTCTTGGCGTCCGACCGAACTCGCCCCACACAACGACCGACGTTGTCTCCAGCAGGCCTCGCTCATCCAGATCCTGCAGAAAGGTCGATAAGGCATGGTCGTACACCGGAAGATACCTGCGAGACAGATACTCGATCGTGCCTTCCCGATTCGCATGCCAGTCCCACGCCCCAAAAGCCACGGTGACGCAGCGAACTCCGGCTTCCACCAAACGCCGAGCCATCAGCAGATGTTTCGGACTCTGAGGAGCACCACCGAAACTGGGATCTGTCCCCTGCCCTTCTCCGTAACGGCGGACGATGGCGGGATCTTCCTTTTCCAGATTCAACGCATCTGCCAGTTTGCTGGATGTCAATAACCCAAATGCCTGCTGTTGAAACGCATCCAGCCCCGAGTGAGTATCGGCCTGTTGTTGCAGCCGACCGAGTGATGTCAGGACACTTCGCCGATTCTGCAGGCGAACGGAATCGATCCCGTTAAGAATCAGATCCTGTTTGACGTCGCCTTCCAGCGTGAACGGCACGTGATCGCTGCCCGTATAGCCCGGCCATGACAGGGTTGATGCCGGGTCGTGAACACCACGATTGTTGTACGGCCTGTGCCCCATTTTGGGAGCCGCATCGACATAGGGAATCATGCCATCGCGGTTTGGCCCCAGTACGCTGGACACTGTCGAACCAAGTGATGGCCAGCCACCAGCCGGCTCATTATCGCCCGCTCGGCCACCCGGTCGACCTGTGTAGCACTGAAACGACTCGTGGCGGTTCATCAAACCCACCAGCGATCGCACGATCGAGAATCTGTCCGACATCGCCGCCAGCTTCGGCAGCAACTCACAGAATTGAGTTCCCGGAACAGCCGTGCTGACAGGCTGGAACGAACCGCGAATGTCCTGCGGCGCGCGTGGTTTCGGATCGAACGTTTCGTGCTGAGTCGGACCGCCGGGGAGGTAAATCATCACCACGGATTGATCACGTCCGGCACCGCGATTGAGTTCATCAGCCTGCAGGAGATCGGGAAGGCACAGGGCCGAGGCCCCCAATGTGCCCGCTCGCAGAAACGATCGACGCGTGACTCCATCGCAGAATCGACTTTGATAAGATCCTGTAACCGTGAGCATTCCGGTGTCCGTCGTTTGGTGAACGAAGCCTGTTCGAGTTTACCTGCTGGATTCTAACAGATGTCTGCTGCAGAAGTCATTTCAATTGCCCCAACGCACAAGAGTTGGCATCGTGGTGGTGTGGTACCGAAAGGGGAAAACGAAAGGGGGGAAGACGAAGGGGCCCGACCCTCTGGACCTTCTCGTAGAGTCCCGGTCTTTTGAAAAGACCGGGACTCTTTACTGGGATCTGAACGCCACATCGTTAAGTTGGGGGCATCAGTCCTTTCATAGGTCCCGTTCCCATGCGAATCCTGCTTCTGTCACTCAGTTTTTCTTCGCTCCTGGCGTTTAACGCACGTGCAGGTGACGTAATTCTGTCCTTGAACTTCGAAGCGGAAACCCTTGGCACGGCGCCCGCTGGCTGGCAGCTGTTTAATGCCGACACGGTCGCGAACGTGACGGTCACTCAGGGTGGTCACGGCGATTCGGAAAAGTGTCTCGTCGGTCGTCAGTCCAGGTCCGGTGGGTTAGTGGCGTTATCGAAACAATTCGCCGAGCCGCAGGAACGTGTTGAAATCGAGTTTTCGTTTGCGTTTTCCGAGAGTGACCATCGTTCGCTGAATATCTGGTCTCATGAACCCGGCGGGACAGATGCAAGTCAGTTGAATCTCTGTATTCAGAATGGCACGCTGCAACAATTTGATGGTCGTACGCGCACGTGGGAAATCGTATCCCGCAACGTTGTACCTTCGGCAGATATCGAGGCCCCGGTCTGGCATCGCCTGCGTGCGACTGTCGATGCCCGGCGACAGGGGATCGACTTCCGACTTTCGCAGTCGGGCAGTACAGAGCTGCCCCTGGAAGTAACAACTACCGCCAGTGCCTATCGCACCAATCTTCTGCTGAACGCAATCGATCTCGTTTCCGGAAAACGAATTGCCTCTGGTGCGTGGTATCTTGTTGACGACGTTGTGGTTCGCGGCGGAACGCATCTACCCATGCCGCGAGACCTGCCAGCTCTGGCGGAACCCTTCGAACTATGGACCGGCCCGCCCATTCCCACGGACGTCAAAGCGGTGCCCTTCGTTGCCGGCGTGCAGCATAGCACCATTCATCGGGCCACCGCCGACGGGTACAAGTTTCTGCATGGAGCTGCAATTGTGAGCCACAATGGTACGTTTTTCGCCAACTGGGCGAACAGTCCGACCAACGAGAACGGGCCGGAGGAAACACTGCAGGGACGGCGGTCGATCGATAACTGCAATACGTGGTCCGACCTTGAAGTCATCGGTCGTGGCTTCAAGACCCAGGAACGCCACAGCCATGGCATTCTGTTTGAACACAATTACGAACTTTGGGCCATCTGCTCACGTTTTGGGATCGGTACAGCAGGTCGTCGTTTTCCAGGACTCATGGCCGAAGCTTTCGTCCTGAACGAAGACGAAGGTCTCTGGCAGTCACGTGGTATCGTAATGCACAATTGTTGGCCCTATGACGAACCTGTCAGGATGAAGAATGGCAGTCTTATCACTGGCGGTCAGGACAAAGACGGATTTCCCGTGGTTGCAATCAGCCAGGGAGACAACGTGACTATGTGGGACACCGTATCCATTCCATTTCCGCCACGCCTTGCTCCGTCATTCGCCGAGACAACGGTGTGGGCGGACGACGAGAACGTCCTTGCTGTGATTCGAGGTGGGCGAGGTGTCGCGTGGGTGGCAACCAGCGCCGACTACGGAAGAAACTGGACACCAGCGGTCGAAAGCAACCTGCCAATGCCCCGCTCCAAAGCATATCTGGGCCGGCTCAGTTCGGGAGAACTATATTTACTGTCCAACTTCGTCAATCGTGACACGCTGGTGATCTCTGTTGGCATGCCTGAAACAGGGACACTTAACCGCATGTATCGCATTCGCGACGGGAAATCAGAACCGCCCCGATTTGCCGGCCAGGCCAAAGGCAAGCAATGGTCCTATCCGTATGGTTACGAACACGACGGCAACCTGTACGTTGTCTATTCCATTGGAAAGGAGGACTGCGGCCTGTCGATTTTTCCAACCAGTTCACTACAGGAATAACGTGCTGCCTTGATCCAATGGAGTCCGGCATCAACGGGCGATGACGTTCTGCAGCGTTTCACGATGACTTGTGGCCGCGAAGAACGCTCTTCGATCGCAGTTTCGCTACTTCCACGAGCCAGGATCGTCTACGGCAATAGGTAGACTGCCTGCTGCTGTTCCGAAGGAGTGTCTTCGTCGGCTGGCGCGGATGCGAGCAGCGATAGTGCCAGCAGAAAACTGGTGGGTTGCAGCATTTTCAGTCCTGACGAAAAACAGCGACTGGGAGTGATTAACACATTACCAGCAACGTCAGGCACGGTCCGGTTCTCAGATGGTTTCCCTGTGCCCGGCAGCTATTCGGATTGCGGAACCGTTTTCTTCGTTCTTAGCGGAAGACGTTGAATCGCATGTATTCCCAGTGACGGTAGAGTTCTGACGACCGCATTAGTTCTTCGTGCGTTCCGTCAGCTGCGACGCGCCCCTGATGAATCAGAACCAGGCGACTGCATTTCTTCACCGTCGAGAGTCGAGAGGGCAGAAAGAGGACGGTTCGACCGTTGCAGATTCGCTGGTACGCGTCGTCCAGCATTGCCTTGGTCTCTTCGTCCAGTGTTGCTTCCGGTTCCTGAATCACCAACAGGGCCGGTTTGCGTGCTACTGCCCGGGCCAGACTTAGCCGAAAGACCTGCCCGGGCTCCAGAAGCACCCCGTGCTCACCAAGCGGAGTTTCATAACCCTTCGGCAGCTGACGAATGAAGCTCTCGGCGTGGACCGACTTACTGGCTTCGATAGCGTCCTGACGAGATATTTCTGACTGCCCGGCCGTGATGTTCTCAAGGACGGTGGCACTGAACACCGGTTCCTGCCCACCGACAGTCACCGCTTCGGCACGCAGGGACTCCAGAGTCACTCGGCGAATATCCTGACCGTCGATCAGGACCTGACCATGCTGCGGGTCACGGAAGCGAGGAATCAGGCTCACCAGTGCTTCTGCTTCGTGCGTGTCCAGTGCCAGAATAGCCACGCGTTGCCCGGATTCAAACTTCAAGTCAAGATTGGAGATCAGCTCCGGGTGCGTTTCTGTTTCGACGCTCACCTGATTGAACTGAAGCGAACGTGACATCGGCTCAAGAAACTTTGCACCGACTACCTGACTGACCGAAGGAACGCGCAGCAGAAACTGATTGATTTCGTCGGCTGCAACGATAGCGGTCCCCGCCAGGACGGGAACTTCCTGCATCCGTTGCAGTGACAACGTGATCAGCACAACCAGCGTTGTCAGTGTCACGGCGGCGGCTGGTCCGATGGCACTGCCGAACAACAGATGACGAGCAATCAGAAAACCAGGAACCGTAACGCTGACGATCACAATGACCAAAGAAACCCACCGGCCACGAAGCAGTTGTCGATGCAGGTGTTCACGACGTTGTTGATACAAATGCAGACTGCTGCTGAACTGTTCGTGCTCCAGGTTCTCCATTCCATAACCCGCGACAATCTGCGCTTTGTCCAGGTCATCTGTCAGCTTCTGAACACCACGCTCCATCTGTTCCGCCAGCAGGCTGGAAGACGTTTCGTGACGCTCTGTTTCCAACCGATAGACAAACCAGCACACAATGACCGGAACAACACATTCCAGACCCACTCGCCACTGAGTCGCGAGCAGCAGAATGACCAGTACAACGATGTCACATGTTGACGTCAGCTGGCGAAATCCCCAGGCCCGCGAACTGTCTTCCAGCGTTTGGGCCGTCTGTCGGAAAAGACTGGCCGAAGCTCTGTGTTGAACCCCCGCCAGATCGCCTGGGTTGGACCGCAACGCATGACGATGAATGTGTTCGCGCAGACGCTTCACCGCAGCAGCGACGTGATGGCTGATCCGAGTCTGCGCGTAACCTCGAAGGATGCCTCGCAACACCAGCAAAGCAGCGGCCCCGCCAAAAAGAAACGTCAGAGTCGATCCGGATTCGTGAAGCAGGGGAATCGCGAGAATCAAGTGAATCAGGATTCGATTAACCGGTCCATCAGCGAGGCCTTCTGCTGTTGGCAGCAGCCCGCGATCTTCGGCCAGCATTCTTAGCGTCAGCAGCTCAGTCACGCCGGCGGCACACAGAATGATGCCGATCAAAAGCAAAGCGGCCGCGATCACCGCGATCGTTGACGTGATCAACGGTCGACCAACGAATTGCTGGTTTGAAATTACTTTGCGGAAGGTACTGGGAGCAGCGTCGGACACGGAAGTACTTTCGATGCTGGATGCTGTGAGATTCACCGACGCCCAAGGTCCTGAATCACTTGCCGTCGGTCATCAACGGTCTCACACAGGGGACGGCCAGCAAGCCGATTCGAGCTGACGCTCGGAAACAGTTGGCCCGCTCTCGCTGGTTGCTACAAAGATGCGCACAAGGCGAATCATTGTTGTTCAAAAAGACTCTAACCTGCGGGCCGGTATGTCACAACTGCGACGACACAGCAGAGCTCCGGATTTGCCTGCAGAACATTTGGCGAAAGAAAACCCTTGCCTGACCGGTACTCTCCCGGGGGGGAAAGCGGCCAAAGACCGGCGCGATATGACGTTTCACGGGCAGATACCCAACAGTCGCCCCTTGATGACGTGCCTGCCATCACCAGCGAATCTGCGGCTGGTAACCTGACCCCAGGGATTTGTGCAGCCGAGTCCGGTTGTGCGGGAATGACCGTCAAGGCTTGCGGTGACGTTGGCACCGAGCCATTTGTGAATTGAAGGGACGATACCGCAGAACCGCCGAAATCAATCGTCGGATGACGGACGAACCTACGCGAGATCGCGGTCTTCAAACAGAATGAAGGCCACCAGAATCATGGCGGAGGCATAGGCGGTACCGTACAGCAGACTGGTGCCCAGATAAGACGGCGGCACTGAACGGCCGGTCGCGACGGCGGCGTAGATGTTGAACGATTCCAGCGACGGCAAAATCGTCGCGATCAGCCGGGCGATAAAGGTGACCACCTCATTCTGAATGACGGTTTTTCCCTGGGAGACCATCATCGGTGTAAGATTGCCCACCACGAAGACAGCAAAACACACCACCAGGTTTACCACCATCGGCAATCGGGTGGCCACGGCAACGCTGATCGCCGTCAGGACGCAGACCTGGAAGAACGAGAGCACAACGCCGGGCAGAATCTGCGTGACAACAGCAAGACGTGCCGGGTGCGGCAGGGGCAGTTCGATGCCACCAATGATCTGCTGAGTCTGAAACCAGGCCGTGATCTCTTTCGACATTTCCCGCTGGTCGTAGCCAACCTTGTAGAAGATCACGAAGCAGAAGATCAGGGTCAGTGGCAGAAACAACCACAGCACTCCCTGAATGATGCCAATATACTTGCCAAGGATAAACTGCCGTCGGTTGATGGGCTTCGACAACAGGGTCATCGCCGTTTTACCTTCGATCTCGTTTGTGATGCTGGTTCCAGCGGTCCACACACCCAGCAGCACTCCCGAAATCAGTAACGTGGCCAGTCCACATTCCTTCAGCATCTTGACGTCGTCTTCCAGCGTGAAGAATGGCATGAAGGTGTTGACCACCAGTACTACCGCCGAAACTATCAGCAGCAGAAAGAATAAGGGCTGCCGAATCGCTTCTTTGGTCGTCGCCCGAGCGATGATCCCGGCTCGGGTGCCGTAGGAAAAGCCGATGAGCGCAAAGAACAGCAGCAACGCCACGACCCACGTGGACATCCAACTGGGAGATTCTGCGGACGCTTGAGCGAATACAAGGATATTGTTCATGAAACCAGAGGTCACACTTACGATGGAAGGTGTTCGTAGGTCGAGTCAATTTGGCGATCACGCACAGCGGTTGGACCGAACCGTGCGACAGTTTGAAACCCTGCACCACTGTCGCGTTTCCCCGGCGGGAGACGCGACGTACCGCAAGATTGATGCATACGCAGTGAGTTACTGCAACGTTGGGAAGAATTCTCAGGCGGCCGTGATCGTGCTCCCGTCCTGCCCAAATGTGGCTGGCCAGGAGCCGCAAGTGCCACACAGGGAACAGTTTGCGACCAATGTTCGCTGGCTCCGGACTAACGCCGCAGTGGCCGTTCTGAATCCACGGGCATTCGCTGTCCGAACTTTCTGCGCGAGCCACGCCAGTCGGCAACTTTTTCTGATCCGTATGGTTCTGTCGTTTCCGCAGACGTTCCGCACCAGCACGGTCACCACCGTACGAATCATCAGAAAATCGTTGATTGAGCTGTTCGGAGCGACCGGCGAACTTACCGCGAGCGCGCGATAGAAAAGCGTCTTTGCCGCGGTTTTGCCGCGGTTTGCGCGATGGAACCTATGAACGAAATCGTTCGAACAGTCGCCGCAGGCTCATTCTCGGAAGCTTCTTCTCCACTGACGTCCGGTCCTTGCTCTCAGCACCGGGTCCTGGGGGCGCCGAGGATTCCGGGGAATCCGGAACTGGTTCTGGCTTTATTCGTATCGGCCTCGGAAAGTCCTCCAGGTCGAAAGCCTCTTCAGCGGCCTCGCTCGAATCCTCGTACCGCGACGCATTTTCAGCGGGCCGAAGACTTCGTGGGTAGCATTCCGGGGCGAAGTGTTTACCCAGTGGGCCGACCGCTGCAAAGCGTTCCTCCATGAACACGATGCCGTGCGTATCGAGAATTGTTCCGGTTTCCCGCTCTAACGTTGCCAGGCTCGTGTTGTATTGAGTCAGCGACGAGGCCTCAGACGACACTGCGTCTCCCCAGTCAGTGATGGCCAGCAGAACGTTCAGAAAGATGACGCGTCCTGCCCTTTCCTCTGCAAACTGAACCTGCAGGTTCAATCGAGCCGCCTCGCGGGTTTCCCGAAACGCTTCGTACTGTTCGTAAAACTGATCCAGGTTTCTTACCGTTGTTGCAAGCGTGTGTTCCGTGTCGTGAAGCCCCTGCTGAATGTTGGCTCGGTCTCGAGCGATCAGTAGCTCATGCGAACGCAAATTCGCACGAGCACTGCGGAGTCCCAGCGGTACTTCGAAGTTGATCCCGAGCGTCCAACTGGGGTTGTCGCCCAGGCCTGAGCTGATCTTGCTGTCGTTCAGCATGCGCCCTGTGATTCCGTTCCAGCGATGAATGGCGACGGCGTTGAGCGATGGCTGAGCCAGGTTGCTGGCCTGCAGCCGGCGTTGCTGATCGGCCTGCAGGATAAGATTCAGCTCAATGAGGTCCGGTCGTCTACGCTGGGCTGTCTCCACCAGTTCCGGCCAGGCAAATTCTACGCGGTCTCGTGTTGGTGGAGTCGACGGCACCATCCGCGTTCCGTCTTCCGGCGGCAGCCCGAGCAGGTTTCTAAGAGCCGCCTCTCGCTGAATCACGTTGCCTCGAGCTACGATCAGATTCGCCTTGAAGTTGGCATAGGAAACTCGGGGTTGGGCGACGTCGCCAAGGGCGACCAGCTTTGCTCGAAATTGGGCTTCCACACGGTCAAATGCCGCTTTCGCCTGTTCGACCTGCTTTTCCCTGGCCCAAAGCTGCGTTCTGGCTTCTACCAATGTCCAATAGGCGGCGACGACATCTCGCACCAACAACTGGATAAGTGACAACGTTTTGAGTCACCGTGGAACTGAGCCGTATCTGTTCGATTTTTCCTTCTTCAAAAAGCTGATTCGGGTAGGCATCAACTTTGAATATCACTGGTTCGCCTGCCTTCTGCGCCCTCAACAGCATTCCCATGTCCGCTTCATCAATTGAAGCCACAATATGCATCCTGTTCCGCATGTTCGGGGCGATTTCGAACAGCTCAGGAGCCTGAAACTGAGCGGCCAGAGTTTGTCCCGGATCAATTTTGCGATGAGTCACAATGCCGTCAACTGGTGACGTAATCTTCGTGTATTGGAGATTTGCGGCTGAGTTTTCAAGGTTTGCGACTGCCTGCTCGACGGAGGCTTTCGCAATCGTCAACTCAGCGTCCAGTCCGGTTCTGGTAAAGTGATACTGATCGAGTTCCGTTTGTGAAATATAGTCTTCGTTCTCGGCCTGCAGGGCCAACGCTCGTTTCTCGTCATTAACCGCTCGCTGTAATTGAGCCTCCACACGCTTTACATCTGCCTCGCGGGTTGCCAGACCAGCCGTGTCGCGAGTAACGGCGGCCTTGTAGATCCGAGGGTCAATTGTCGCCAGAATCTGCCCCTCTTTTACCTCGTCATTGTAGTCAACGAAAAGTTCTTCAATGGGCCCGGATACAAAGCTTCCCACGTGCACCGAAAGCACCGGCTCTACCGTTCCCGTTGCGTTTCTCGTAATCCGAATGTCTCCCGTTTCTACTCTGGCACTTCGAAATTGTGGCTTGTTGCGTTCTTTCAGCCAGGCAGACCCCTGACGCCACGCGTAGTAACCGCCGCCACTCAGCAGGCCCAGGATAACGAGTAGTTTGATATAGAATCGCATCTTGTCTTCTCAGGTGTCGTGCTCGAACACGCGTCGCAGGTTCTTTGATGTTCGCCAGCTCAGAGCATTGCGTTGCTGTCGAGTTCCGGAACTGCCCCGGATGGTTTTGTCAGCACGTTTACTGGTATTCGGCGAGGTGACGGTCCGCCACGCTGGTCGTGTAAGCAGATTAGCTGACAGGATTCCTCATTATACCGGATGTGCCCCGACATGGTGCATTCGCTGTGAAATTCATGAGAATACTCCTTCGATGTAAAGACCAAAATATTGAGCCTTCCTTATTCGTTGAATGTGAATGCCGAATCGCTGTGCTACAGCGTTTCACGCTGACTTGTGGCCGCGAAGATCGCTTTTCAATAGAAGCAGTTCTGTTACTCCCACGAGCCAGTATCGTTCACGACAATAAGTAGGCTGGGCTAATGGCAGAATTCAGCTGCGCGCAACTGCCTCGCCATGAAACGCTTCCTCGCGGGCATTCAGCGGCGGATCGAGAATTCGTAAATCGTTTTGGTCAGCTGAATCTGTTCCTCTGCCATCGAGTCAATCATGCCCTGGAAACGGTCACAAACGTCCCGAATCAATTTGGCCGTGGCCTCAGCGCTACCCGTGATAACCAATTCAACTCGACCGTCGGCCAGGTTTCGCACGAATCCGGTCACCGGATATGTCGCAGCGATCCGATTTGTCGTCCACCGAAAGCCGACTCCCTGCACCTGGCCGGTAAACAGGACTCGTTTCGTGATTTCTGATGACGTATCTATGAGTTCCGGCTCCTGTGGTCACATGGTGTTGCTGCTATCGCTTCCCATCACTGTTTCGATTCGGATACTGGCTGCGATAGGTGTGACAGAATATCCCGGCGGCGATTGATACATTTAGAGAATCCGTTCCGTTGAGCATCGGTACCGTCAGTCTTGTGTTGCATCCGGATATCAGCGATGGGGCAATGCCATGAGATTCGTTGCCAAAAACCAGGACAGTTCGTTCAGAAAAGCTGAAGTCTGCCAGCGTGGTTGCGGTCTCATCCAATACCGTCGCGCAGGGCGTGTAATTCAGTCTGTACAGCTGCTCGAGCGTAGTCTCGGTATCCAGTGATTCGATCACCGGCAGCAACAGGTTGTTCGCCATTGAAACTCGCATCACGCGACGTGAAAACGGATCCGTGGAACCACGACTGAAAATCACCGCATCGACTCCGAAAGCTGCGGCAATTCGAATCAAAAGGCCCACGTTCTGCTGGTCCGTGATGTGATCGCCCAAGAGTACCAGGCTGCTACCGGTTGCCGGCACAGCATCCTGGATGAGTGGCGAGGGTTTTCGTTCGGCGGCGGCAAGAACACCCAGATGAAACTCGAATCCTACCAACTGTGTAGCAAGATCCCGGGTCACGCGATGGACAACAACGTCCGGCGTGAGGCGCGACTGAAAGTTCGGGAACTTCTGATCTGTGACAAGCACTGAACGAACGACGTAGTCACTCCGAAGCAGACGTTCGACAACTGTCGTCCCTTCCGCGATCAACAGGTCTTCGTGGCGATTCTCATTGTTCTTTTTCAGGTGGCGATATACGTCCAGACGCGGGTCATCGAGTGAATCGACACGCAGGTGAAGTGGGTGTGGTTGCTCAAAAATGCGGCTCATGGCGGTCGATTGTAGCCGTGGCGAATGACGATCGTACCGACTGCGACGAATTATCCGCTGGACGACATATCAGTCAGTGTCAGAGGTCAGGAATTCTCTCGTGAAGAATCATCACTGCCGGTCGCTGCCGATACGACTGAATATGCGGGTCTCAGTCGGCATTGGCACCGACTTCTCCAACGTCCGGCCTCGATTTGGCGCACTACACTATGGTGACCGGGCTGCCGGCCGGTCGCTTCTTTTGTGGTTCAATTTTCACGTTGAGAAACGGATTGAGATGGCAGACGAGTCCAAAGTCAGGATTATTGCGGTGATGCCCGCCTACAACGCGGCAGCAACACTCGAAAAGACCGTGAAGGACATTCCGGATGGCGGCGTCGACGAGATTATTCTCGTGGACGACTGCAGTCGTGATAACACCGTGGAAGTGGCGGAATCTCTGGGATTGACCGTCATTCGACACGAAACAAACACCGGCTACGGCGGAAATCAGAAAACGTGTTACACACGTGCTCTGGAACTGGGAGCTGACATAGTCGTGATGATTCATCCCGACTATCAATATGACAGCCGAGTCATCCCGGTCGCTGCCGAACTTATTCGGCTGGGCAACTGTGACGTGATCATGGGGTCTCGCATTCGTACTCGGGCAGAAGCACTGCAGGGCGGAATGCCTACCTGGAAGTACATCGCCAATCGCTGCCTGACAATTACAGAGAACGTCGCACTGGGACAGAATCTGGGTGACTTCCACAGTGGCTTTCGAGCCTATCGACGCGAAGTTCTGGAATCCGTTCCGTGGATGAACAACTCAGACGACTTTGTCTTCGACACTCAGTTTCTGGCACAGGCTGTGGCGAACGGTTTCCGACTGGCCGACATTCCTGTGCCCGTTCGCTACTTTGCCGAAGCCTCCAGCATTAACTTTCGCCGCAGTACGCGATACGGCCTGTTGACGTTGTGGGTGATGTTTCAGTTCTGGCTAAACAAGCTCGGCCTCTATAAGGCAAAGATTTTTCGTGATGCAGGACCTGCGGACAAGGTTTCGTAAGTCTCAGCCGTCGGGAACCAATAGTGCGACGATGTAGGCGGCGTCACAATTGTCGGCAACGGTCGCGTCAGTCGTGGCAACGTCGAAGCAGGCGTAGGGTGGGTCAAGCGAATCCTGTCGTCGGTGGGTCGGCGTTCTCCGTTCTAATCGGATGATCACACAACCGATCGACTGGAACACCGCCGTTCGCGCCGACCCGCCATTGAGCAACGCGAACTTACCCCACCCTACTTCAGTTCGGACGTTCTCCAGTCCACGATGTCTACGGTCGTTCAGTGGGCGAGGTCAGGCGACCAGCGACCAGCGACCAGCGCCTAGCGCGTGGCACCGGTGACTCCGTTGTTGGTCTCGAAGAGACCGAAGCACGTAGCCACAGGCTTTCAGCCAGCGGTGAGGATGCCCCGTTTGGCAATCAGCCGTGAAACGACTGCAATCGTTGGCTGCCTGGTCGTTGTCTGGAAATTGCTATCGCCGTTTCACGGCTTCTTTTTTTGCCTTGTCCTGTTCCGTGGGCCCACGGCTACCTGCTTTGGCCGCCTCGCGGCCTGGTCGTGCCACAACGACCGGTCGCTCCCCGACGGACGGACGGCACCTGTTTGGCCCAACTGTTCACAGGATCGCCAAACTCTACAAGCTGCCGCCGCACGCGCCAACAGATGGATGGCCCCATGATGTCGGCCAGTACAGCTCGGGGCCAGCGTGACTGGCTAAGTCTTCACTGCAGGACTCTTTCGTTCCCAACTTCAAACCCGGTTTACCCCGACGCTTTCGCTGTGTCCCCATGTGCTGCTGTTCAACGATTCAAGGGACTTCCTCTGGCAGCTTTGTCTTTGTCTTGTCTTTCCTCCTTTGTCGTTCCATCAAGTTTCTTGAGTCTATCTGCTGAGAGCCAGAGTAAAGCCGTTTTACCGGCGCTGTCTTCAAGTCTGACTTCGAAATGCCATTTCGCTTGGTCATGGGACCGGACGCATCCAGTACGTCCGCATTCCATCCCTTCTGTGACGG
>JAAERP010000242.1 GCA_024230215.1 Fuerstiella sp.
CCGCGTGACGTTGCACGGCGTCTGGCGATGGCCGAACTCATGAGGGTGCAGCCATGATGAATGACCATCTACTGACTGACGACGCCGAATGGGCGCACGAGGTAACAGCAGGCGTTGACGCAGCCGCGCCCGTTGACGCCTACAAGCCATTCCCGGTTGACGCCCTACCCGACACACTGAAACGCTACACAGTGGAAGCATCGGAATCCATTGGTTGTGATGCCGCCTACGTCGCTTTGCCATTGCTGACGGCAGCGGGTGCAGTGATTGGAAACGCACGACGACTGCACGTCAAAAACACCTGGTATTCGTTGCCTACCCTTTGGACGGTCATTGTTGGGGAATCAGGCACAGCGAAAACGCCGGCACTAACGGAAGCATTGGCACCGATTAAACGACTACAACGTGACGCGTTGAATCGGTACGAACTGCAACGGGCCGACTACGATGCAGCGGTGCAACAGTACGACGCTGATCTGGCAACACACAAAAAGAAACGCAGCACAGGGGATCCGCTACCGGCCAAGCCTGACGCACCAGTGCCCGAACGCCTGACCGTCAGCAATGCGACAGTGGAAGCACTCGCGCCGATTCTGCGAGACAATCCCAAAGGCGTGTTATTGCATCGCGACGAACGAGCCGGCTGGTTCGGTTCGTTTAATCGGTACAGCGGGAAATCAGGCGCGGACGAAGCCGATTGGCTATCGCTGCATAATGGCGACGGCATCACAGTCGACCGCAAGACAGACGGCACAGTGCCGCTACACGTCCCGTCTGGCGTTGTATCAATCACAGGCGGCATTCAACCAACGATCCTACAAAAGGCATTCTCACCGGAACAACGGGCGTCAGGCATGGCGGCACGTTTGCTGATCGCGTCACCACCACGAATGAC
>JAAERP010000243.1 GCA_024230215.1 Fuerstiella sp.
GATGCACTTGAAGACGCGCCGCGTCCACATTGCCGGGATCACGCCGAGTCCGAATGCCACGTGGATGAAACAGGTCTGCCGCAACCTGACCGACTGTGAAGATGGGTTCCTGAAAGACGCCAAGCATATCATTGTGTAGCGCGATACGAGCTTCATCGCATTGCGGGAATTCATCGAGCAGAACACGGACACCGAAATCATCCTGCTGCCACCCAAGAGTCCCAACCTGAACGCGTACATGGAGAGATGGTTTCGAAGCCTTAAATCAGAATGTCTCGACCGCATAATTTTCTTCGGACGTCAGTCACTTGAGAACGCAGTTGGTGAATACGTCAAGCACTATCATGCCGAGAGAAACCATCAGGGCCTCGGCAACCAGCTCATCGATCCGAGCGATAATGTCAATGCCGTTGCGGGTAAGATCGAGTGCCGAGAACGGCTTGGTGGCATGCTCAAGTACTACCACCGGCGAGCTGCTTGATGTTACTTCTCAACGACTGGAACATGCACGATCTGCGATGACGGTACGCGCTCACCGCGAAACGCCGCCAATTTCACGATCAGTGGTCGCTATCTCTGGCCGACGCACGGCCGAAATCGCGAACGTTTTCTATTTCTAAAACCTGATTGTCAAAGAGCTTTGCCGTCGATTCAGTTTTTTGACCCTACGGGGTAAATCAACCCGCGCAACTTTGGATTTCGCCGGCCGAAATGTTCGTTTCAATATTTTGACCCCACGGGCATCGATCGGCAGGGACTCTCTTCGAAGTCTGGACAAAGCCGTCAACGGCCTGTCGTCGTCGTCTCTGATCGCAGTTCGAGCGAAATCCCGGCTCAATAAGAGAAAAACAGAAATCCCCTGCACGAAAGTTTCCCCGCCCTGCACTCATCTGATGAAACCGGTTTAAAACTCTATTCGCTGCGGCAGTTGACATTTCACCAATTTAATTTCAAGAATGAGGTTAGTCATGAGCCAACTGAAAACGATTACTAGTGTGTGTGCTGTTGTCCTTGGAACCGCGTTGAACGCTCAGGCCCACGTCAATCCGCAGGATGCGGTGGAAAGGTGTGTGAACCATGTAGACAGCGTGGCGGAGCGTGCCCAGACTGTCATTGCCGATGATACGCGAGCGTGTGCCGACAGAATTCGTCGTTTGATCCGTGCGGGGCGGGTTGAGGCGGCGCACGCGGTCGCTCGCAAGTGTGTTAAGGACACACGGGATGTCGTCAGACTGGCGACCGTCGAGATCACGACAACCTGCGATAAGTGTGTTCGCTATCTGGACAGTGTCGGTGCCTTTGAGCTGGCTCGGCGCGTTATTAACTACTGTAAAGATTCTGTTGCGAGTTTTGACGAACTGCTTGCTCGCCAGCGGGAGATTCTCGCCGACGCCTTGAGGGGGTAATCGCTCTGCCCAGGAACCTTCATCTTAAGCGACATTCGTCACGGCCGGACAATGGTCCGGCCGTGACTGAGCCGCCGCACCAGAGCGATCCAATCCGTGAGGATCTGGCTCTGGTGCAGCGGCTTCTCGCGCGTGATGAAGCTGCCTGGATCGATTTTCTGTCCCGCTACGATCGGCTGGTGCAGTCACGGATCGCGACAGCCTGTCGGGAAGTGGGCCGCACAAACGGATTGATCGAACTGATCGACGAGATCAGTGCTGAGGTTTACGCGGCACTGGCCGAACTCGACATGAAGATACTGCGAAGTTTTGCTGGAGGGAGTCGGCTGTCGACATGGCTCTCGGTGATCGTCCGTCGCTTTGCTCTGCGGCAAATCTCCCGACTGAATCGTCTGCCCGTCAATGTCGAGCCGGAGCTGTTTCAGCAGTTGCAGGTGACCGATGGGAATGAGTCGGCGCATCAGGAACGTCTGCAGCACATCGCTCAGGCCCGGATACGGTTATCGCCGAACGATCAACTTGTTCTGCGTTTGTTTTATGACGAATCGCGATCTTACGAAGAAATCGCCGGACTGCTGAAGATCAGCGTCAACGCCGTTGGCCCAAAGCTCGGCCGTGCGAGGCGTCGGTTGAAAGCAGTCCTGGAACGCCCCCCCGACGACTGATGTTATCGTGGCTCGTGACGTTTCTTCCCAACTAATTTCTTTCCAACCACTTCTATCCTTCGTGCAACCATGTCCGTCGCTTCATCCAACCTGATCAGTCTCTTGCGTCTGCTGGACAATGATTTGTCAGCAGACACGGCGATCAGGCTGCGCCAGCGGCTGGAGAACGATTCTCAGTTTGCGGACCAGTACCGCCAGCTTGTGAGGGTGGTACAGGCCGCTGCAACGCCGGAAGAACTGCTTGAACACTTCGACGACACGGATCCCTTTGACGTCGCCCGGTTCGTCGAGGGCAGTCTGCCGGATAAAGAACTGTCGAATTTCGAGCAGCGATGCTGGAAGTCGGAGAGTCTGCTGAGGGAAGTCGTCTCGGCGTGGAAAGCGGCCCGAGACGTAAGCCTGCTGGAGACTGTGGCCGGGAGTGAGGCTCGAGCCCGTTCGATCGTTTCCGGGTTAGCGGGTATATCGGAGTCAACCGGGCGGTCGACGGTGAAAGAGGCAGCCGACAATTCGTCTGCCGGGTCAGGCAGTTCACACCCGGTAACAACTCCAGTCGAAGTACCCCTGACGGAATCGGAAGTCGGCGATCTTCCACACCTGTTCGTGGATCCCGCGCCCGTGGTCCTCCAGGGGTCTCGTCGTGATTCCCGTCTGGTTGTTGTTGCTGCAACGGCCGTCCTTGCGGCGCTCATGGCTGTGTTTTGGTACTGGCGACCAGTTACTCAGGAGTTTGTCCAGTCTGAAGAGGAGACTCCGCGTATCGAGTCTCCACAGATGAAGAAACCACGCGACCAGCATCAGAACATCGCTCAGGATGACTCGAGTGGTTCGCAAACGCCGAACGACTCAGTTCGACAGTCACCGCAGGATTCTCCACCGCTCGATCAGCCGGGACCAAAGATCGTTGAGGATACCCGTCCGGGCATGAATCCGGGACCGTCGCCCCCGAAGCCGCCTGTCCCGGATGACCCTGCCACGATGCCGTTGGAAGAACAGGCAGTGGTCGTCGTCAACTGGTCGAAAACTGAAGGTGTGGCCGCCGCAAGATCAGCACCAACAGATATCTGGAGCGGTATCCAGAGCCGATCGGCCTCTGGGCTGTGGACGTCGAATGATCGGTCGCAGTTACTGACCCTGGCATACAGCCGTGTTTCGGGAGAGCTTTCGGGTGGCGCGACAATGATCGCCGATGCGAATTCATTGATCGAAATCACTGCTCAAACTACGGACAGCTCGGACGTTGAATCCGCCGATGATTCATTACTCACTCCACTACTGACGGTTCATCGCGGCCGGCTGGCAATCGAAGGGTTGAAAGCCGGACAACGGCTGCTCGTTCAGGTGTTCGGTCGGATACTTGATGTCGAAGCCACTCAGAACAACACCACGATCGCTCTCGAGCGTGATGCCGGCGAAACCGCGCTGGCTGCCTACCGCGGCGCAGTGCGGGCTGACGGTCGCAGATTCACACGCCGTTCATGGGGCCGATTCAGTTTCTCGGGTGAGGTCACAGTGTTTCGCCCGGAAAGTCCTACCGACTGGTATCGACCCGCTCGAGACCCCGTCGTGCCAGCGGCGGCAATCTGTGTGGCGTTCAACACGGCTGCTGACTTTGCACAGGTGGCGGCTCAGTTTGAAACATCCGCCGATGTTGTTACTGGCACTATTGCTTCCCAGGCGACTTTGACCTGTGCAGTTGGTGCAGCGCAGACGATCCCCACAGCCCTGGCCGGCCGGCTGGCTGGTTCAGCAAACGAGGTGCATCGGAATGCGCTGATTCAGTGGCTGGTCAGCCGTTTCCGTGAAAACGCAGTCGTCGGTGAATCAGACCTGCGATTAATCTGCCGTATTCAAAAGGCTGACCAGACCACTACGGCAGCGATGCTGAGCTGGTTCCGTTCGGCAATGCTCAGCCAGCCTCCAACAACAGCCCAGTTATCCGAACTGGTGAGTGCACTGCGCGACACTTCGCCTTTGTTTACCCGACAATGCGCCAAGACGTTTCTGCAGCAGATCCTCAACGATCCGTTATCTGAATATTCGGCGTCGACTCCAATGAATCGTGCCGCCCTGACCAGCATCATCGGCAAAGTCAGAACATGGCAGCAGTCGCATAAGTAGCAATGTATACGGCGGTCAGAAAACGGGGCGAACCAAGCATCCGAAACGTAGCGAACAGTTGAACCGCGTAGGGTCAAAATACTCCGCCGAACTTAAAACGCCGTGAAACACGGGACTTATGGCTCACCAGAGTCTCTCATCTCAGCCGCTTGATTTCATCTCCTTGCACCGGAGACTGGCGATTCTCAGCGCCGAACCTGACGTTCCTGCTTAAGCTGTGGCACATACTGCTCGCCGCCCTCTTCGGTATGATCAACCAATGGCTGCTGCAGATCATTGAGTTCCAGAACGCACAGAATATGATGCACGGAGCAGGCAACTCAGGAAAAGTAATCCGAGGCAACTATCACTGGAAGTAACGTGTGTCCGCGTAGGGTCAAAATACTCCGCTGAACTCAAATCGCCGTAAAACAAGGCACGTACGGCACGCCAGAGTCTCGCATCTCCGCCGCTTGATTTCATCTCTCGGCACCGGAGACTGGTTATTTTCGGCGCCGAACATGCCCTTCCTGCTCCAGACTTGGCAC
>JAAERP010000244.1 GCA_024230215.1 Fuerstiella sp.
CTACGCTGAGAGCGTTCAAACGCTCGAAAAATCAGCCTCGTTGAGTATTAGCCGCTGTGGCAAACGAAGATCGCTATAATCTTCGGCACTCCTCACGCCAGTTCCTCACGAGCATCACTGGCCGGAGAGACTTTCGGGACTAGATAGAACTCCAGTAGATGCAATAGAGGTTTATCCTTGTCCGCGCCAGGATCACCAGGCACAACGAATTCCTCACGTTCACGATCGTGTACCTGTAGCTGTTCAGATCCGCTGTCCGGTGACTGGTTGTCGGTTTTCTCGGATAATTTCGGTGGTCCTTCAATTCTCAGCGATGGTTCCACATAGCAGTCGAATCGGTGATCTTTGTAGGTGCTCTGCGTGTCCTCACGGATCGCCATTCGGACTCGGTCCCACTCCGCATGGGCTTCTTCTGCGTGACGTCCGATTTCGTGGTCCAGAATCTGATTCTGAGTCATACCGGCGACCAGTTGATCCAGCGTCGTGATTCCCGTCACACTGGGTTGCTGCCGACCAGGGTTGGCGATCTTCCAGACTGCTGCGTCATCTTCGTGCAGGAAGATTTCACCCAGTCTATTCCGTACTTGCCACGCCTCGTTGATCTTTCTGACAATGCCCGCTACTGGTTTCAGTTGAAGATCGGCAGCTTCCAGCGGCATGCCGTCTGGTTGGTGTAGCAGCGTTGCTGTACCACCAAAGCTGCAAGTGGCACTGCGAGTGGAATCAAGCTGCTGTTGTTTGGCTGTGACGATCATCCCGGCCGCAAACAGTGGCCCTGCTGAGCCACCGGACAGGCTGCCCAGTGTCACCGACAGCGAAGTTGAAATTCGCATGGCCGCCTGTTGTGCGACCGTGTCTGGGCGACAGCAACGAAACCCCAAGCGAATGCTGTTCCGCATACTGGGCAGCACACGACAAACCCCAAAGCTGAGCGGATCCAGGTAGGCTCCCACACGCGGAGCCTTTACCATTTCAAGAACGGCCTGCGTGATCTGTCCGTGGCGATTATTTCTGTCGTACAACAACATTTTGATTTCGTTGTTGCTGATATTCCCCTGATTGTCCGATCCCAGAATCCGACTGAGCAAACGATGCAGAACAAGCCATGTGGAAACCGTCACTCCGGACGTGCCGAAAGTTCCGCAGTGTTCCATTCCATCCAGCATACAATGGGCCGGATCCTTAATATCACTGTTGAAGTTAACGCCGTCGGCAGCAAGCGGCGAATCCGGCGACAATGCCGTCCACAGGTCCGTAAGCGCCCAGTGCCGGTCAAACAGGATTGCGGCTTCTTTCAGGTGTTCGCTGCACGAAGGGAAATCCTTTTTCCCCGCGGCGACACCGGCCAGCACCGTAAATGTAAAGGCGTGAACCAAGTCAGCTCTGCGTGAATCCGGCGACGATTCGAGAATTCGATTGGCGTGCTGCACCAGCAATGACAGTGCGTCAGCCGGAGCCGCAGCCGTCAACGCCCAGCGAGCGTATTCCACGATGACGACGCATCCAGGCAACGCCTTCGCAGTGTCCTGTGATTCCTGAGTAGGAAAATCCAATGCGAAATTCAACAGATCGTTCGTGCCACGCCAGTTGCCAAACAGGTCAGTCCATACTGTTGAGTTTCCAAGGTCGACCCATGTGTTCGCCGCCGTGACCAGCAGCTCGTTTAATCGCCGAGGATTCGTGTGACCAGATGTCATAAAATAAAAGATTGATGGAGGAAATGACGGGTGGCATCTGCAGGAATCCTTCAGAGTTCACAGATGCCGACGCCAAATTACAAGTCTGCGAACACGTTCTTACCGGCGAGCAGTGACCGAATTCGCAATTCCCCCTCGTCGTGCGGTGGATATTTCGAGGTGCCCAGCATCAGGGCGGACCGGTTTGGCGGTTCCGTTCGCGGCCGTAATTTCGTCAACGATATCGTCGAGCTCAGTAGGACAGGAAGCCCCCATCACATGCAGAGCCGCGGCACCCAATGCGATCGACAGACATCGTTTTGCCGATCGCCCCAGGGCGAGACCAGCTGCAAACGTACCGACAAAAACATCACCCGCTCCAACAGTCAATTCTACGTCATCCACTCGAAACGCAGGCTGACTGATCTCTTCCGCATCAATGATGGCCCGTACACCGGTCGTCGACGTGACGATCAGGTCTCCGCGGCACGCCTGATAAACTGTTTGCATGGCAGCCATCGGGGAAGACCTGCCAGCAAAGGCACAAGCTTCGCCTTCGTTCATGACAACCGTGTCAGCAGCCCCCATGAGTTTGACGGCCGAGTCTCTGTCTTTCAGCTGAGACGTAGACAATTGCAGGATGACATGGGAATCGTCGGGCAGCGATTTCATCGCCTCCAGTAGAAACTGACTGTCCGCAGGTGTTGCCGGGGCGAATACAACGACTTCGCATGTCGACAACATCGCTAATGACTCGGTTGGCAACTGTGTAACGCTGAGAGCTGGTCGCGTCGTGAAACACGTCCCATCGAACAGAACGCTGATCCGCGTTTCATCCAGGGCCGGCACTATGACGTGGTTCGGAAATTGGTGCCGGATTTTCTGAGCGACAACCTCCGACAAATCGTCCGATCCGACAAACGCAAACAACGCTGCATGCGGCAGCAGGCGCTGAGCCTGTCGAGCCGCATTGACTGCCCCACCACCCAGCTGAAGGTCGAACGAGCAATCATGCTTGCTTCCCAGGGAAAGGACGCCCTGCAAGGCGGCAAACACGTCCAGTGTGACAGATCCGACGAATCCGACGAGTCCGGTTCGGGGTGTCTTAATAAACATGGTACGATTCCTGGGAGGGGTGTGAGCCATGTGGCAGACAGCAACATCGCCACCTCATCAGGAATGCACCGCCACACCAATTTCGGTGAGACGCATTGAACGGTTCCTCCCGGTTTACAAAAAAAACTTCACGAACAGAGCATGCCATCCGTGCGTCTATTCATGCCGCCACGACATCGCACGGCTGGTTCCGCATCTATTCATGGCGTGATTCCTCAGACCATCGTGCGAGATCTAAGTCAGGATCTGCCACTCTCAATGGGGCCAGATCTGCTTCTGAGGAAACAGTGAACACGGCAGAGTGGGATAGTCCGACAATCGGGGCGCGTTTGCCACGCAGATGTGAGTCCAGGGGGACACTGCGAAACGAATCAAGCCCCCGGTGGGCGACTGAAAAGCTGGCCAGTGTTCGCGTTTTGCGCGGACTTGTGCACTTTGTCCGTGGCGATTCGTCAGGGTGAATGACCGGGCGTCGCGACGCCCGCAGGCAGTACAAATCGGACATTTCTGAACAATTGGAAAACTCCGGAACCCAGTGTTTTCATTGTTTATGTGGACTTCAAACCGGATTCGGAGGCCGACACTCTATCCAGTTGAGCTACGGGAACTTGTGGGTTTCGTCGGCGGCCTGATAGCGTTTGGATGTCAGGCATCCAACGCCCGTTCGCCCGTTCGGACGAATGTTCTTACATGCGCCCCCGACACGCGTGATTATGGCAGTGAAGGACGCAGGCGGCAAACAGAAGCCAACGAGACCTTTCCCGGATTTCTCCTTTTGTGCCCGCCGCGATGACCGATCGGTTCCAGTGCTTACCGTTCGGACTCACTTCTGCGGCACAGGGACTGACTCTGATGCGGCCAGGCAGAGTCACCAGAGCGATTACCGCGACCTTTTTTGATTTCAGAACCTCCTGACCACTTCGTTCACCCGGGGGGACACGGCAAAATGAACTTCATCGGAACCAGAGCGGGCATCTGATGAGTGAATATTCCCGCAAGGCTTGCGGATACAGCATCGATTAACAGTCGCTGGTCCGCAGAGGGCTTTACTGAGCCATCGCTGGATGTTTCGCAGTGAAGCTGTTGGCATGCCGTGAAGTCAACCATTGTGCCCGGTAAGTGCCGACACAGTCATCAGGTAGGGCGGGCCGTCTTCTGGAAGCAGTTTCGAAATGTCTCTGGCGCGACCTCCAGAGACCCGAAGCGTGCGGGACGGCGAATGAACCCAATCCAGAGATATCCCGCGCTTACGCATCGGATTACCAGAGATTTCTACAACATTTCACGCTGCCTTGTGGCCAAGAAGAGCGGTTTTTCATCGCAGTTTTGATACTCCCAGGAGCTCGTTCACGACAATAGGTAAGCTGCTACACGTCTTCTGCACATGAGGTGTCGCCGCGCTGAGGGTGCTGCGGCGACGGAGCGGAGTTGCTGTACACAGAAGGCGACCAGTACTGTTGAATCTAACGATCACCACATGCGGAACACGTCGGCTGATCGTTGCCAGCGTTTTGCGGCCGGCCGCCGCGGGTGGCGTTTCATCGCAGAATCTGAAACAGGTTGCTGAAACTGTCCGTCCACAGGATTCGTCTGGATTGCGGCGCGGATACGTTGTGGAAGGTCGGCTTACCGTCCAGAGTTGACTTCTTTTCGGCCAGCAGAATCCATTCGCTGCTGGGATCCACAGGTGCGCGGATGTCGGGAACCTGTATGGCGATCGAATGAAGACTGTGTTCGTCTGCTATGCCCTCCACCACCGGACGAAGGTCGAAATAGAGATTCGAAATATGGACGGCGATGATGGCTCCATCAGCCATATGGTTCAGATAGATGTTGAAGGCCTCCCGGGTTAACAGATGAGCGGGTACGGCATCACCGGAAAATGCGTCCAGTACCAGCAGGTCCAGCTTCCGGGGGCGTTCCGATTCCAGTGACAGCCGTGCATCGCCGACAATGATCTCCACAGTGGCTGGCGTACTGCTGAGAAACGAAAAATGAGTTTCTGCCTGTTCGACAACATCGTCGTTGATTTCGTAAAACCGCAGGACATCCCCCGCACGTCCATAGGCCGCCAGTGTTCCCGCTCCCAGGCCAACCAGGCCAATGCGAACAGAGCGTTTTCTTGACTGCAGCAATTCAATGGCCTGTCCGACTCCGGTGCGTCGCGCGTAGTACGTCGTTGGCCTATTCCAACCGCCAAATGATCGAACTTGCAGCCCGTGGATGATTCGGCCATGTCGCAGAATCGTTGCCTTCTCCACCGCGTCCACTTCCACTTCAAGGACGCCATAGAAATTGCGTGTCATGGAGACGGATTCGCGATAATTCACAACGGATTCGATGAACAGCGTTGAGACAAGGACGATCAACACAATGGAAGCGGCATTAGCGGGCAGGGCACCGACAATCTTCAGCTGAAACCACTTTCCATCGTCAAAAATGACTCGCACCGCGCAGACTGCGGCAGCCAGAAGACAAACGTGCAGTTCCCAGAAGTCAGGAAACAACATTGGTGCTGCCACTGCCACAAACAGGCCACCGCAGGCTCCGCCGGCCGACATCGTCAGGTAGTAAGACGTCAGGTGTTCGGTGTCAGGACGTTGGCGTGAAATCTCACCGTGGCACATCATGCAGATGAAGAACAGGACTGCAAAGTGAATTCCGACCAGTAGCATAAGTGAGGGATCGGCTTTGAACATAAGTGTCCAGCAAAGGACGGCTACCAGTCCGCACGTGATCGTCGCATTGCCGGCACGTCGGTACCACCGGTCGCTGTCGAAGCAAAGAATGAAGGACAGCAGGTAGAGTGAAAGTGGAACGACCCACAGGAACGGAATCACGGCAACGTCCTGGCAAACCGTATTGGTGATCGCCAGCAGGGTGGAGGAGGCAATCATGGCCAGCAGAAACCACGACAGGAATCGTCGTGGCCGCCGGTGACCCTGCTGGCCGTGGTGAACTTTCGGAACCGGGACAGACCGTTCAATGGAACACAGCCTGATGCCGCAGATGACCGCCAGGCAAACATAGATACAGAATCCGACCGACCAGAATCTCGCCTGAGAGTTCATATTCAGGGCGGGTTCGAAAACGAACGGATACGACAGTAACGCGATCAGTGACCCGGCATTCGATACTGCGTACAGTCGGTACGGTGACTTTCCGGGATAGGCCACGCTGAACCAGCGCTGCAACAGCGGACCGGTTGCCGACAGCAGAAAATAGGGCAGACCAACAGTGGCAGCCAGCAACGCCAGGATGCGAAGCGTCGGGTCGTCATGCGGCTCCGGTTTCCACGACGGATCCGGCAGGATGCCCAGCAGAATCGCCGCAACACTGATCAGCAACCCGTGAAGAATGACCTGACCGCGCACTGGCATCCAGCGGGCAACCAGGTGGGCGTAAGCGTAACCGCCAAACAGAACGGATTGGAAGAACAACAGGCAGGTGGTCCAGACTCCCGGTGCCCCACCAAACCAGGGCAAGATAGCCTTACTAATCAGCGGTTGAACCTGAAACAGCAGGAACGCGCTGATGAAGATCGCTGCCGCAAACAGATGCGTGGACCGATCATTGCGTTCCGCGTTCATTTATACCGCCTCAGCCGCCTTTGTTCGTCCGTCCCATGCAAGGATTGCAGTCCATTGGCTGCAGACTCTATCACACCGGGCAAGCCGATGCATGACATTGGTGGCGCAATCCAGTGGAGCCATCGGCAACTGTCTTCGTCACAGAATGTAGTTGCGGTCCCTGAGCATCTTCCGCAGATCCGTCACACCTGACGTGGCAATCTGTATGCGCTACGGCGCATGCTGAAGAGATTTTGAAAAGATGCTGAACTTCTTTCAGCATAACTTCGCTCGCAGTTGCCGGACCGGATAGACTGCACCCGCTGGCTGCAGATGGCCAGGCGTTCGCTGCGTCAGTTTCTGGCGGAGAGGAAAGTCCGGGCTCCACAGGACACGATGGTGGGTAACGCCCACCGTCCGCGAGGATAGGGCAAGTGCAACAGAAAGCAAACCGCCTGAATGACACACTTCTTTGGGGTGTGTTGTGAAGCGAGGTCGGCAACGACTTTCCAGGTAAGGGTGAAACGGTGCGGTAAGAGCGCACCAGCGATTCAGGTGACTGAGTCGGCTGGGTAAACCCCATCGGGAGCAAAGCTAAGCAGAAGGATGTGTGTCCTCGGACGCACGCAATTCGGTCCGGGTTGTTATTCCTTCGGGTCAGCTGCTGGAGGTGTCGAGCAATTGGCATCGTAGATAAATGAACGCCCGCGACAGGCAACTGTCGTCGACAAAACCCGGCTTATCGGCCATCTGCAGACAGCTTGTTTCGAATGCTTGTGAAAGTCCTTTGACTTTAATCAGCAATTTGCCACGATTGGCGGTGGTCCTGTGTGTATTACTTTCAGGTCTGCGGCTTCAGCCCCTTTCACAACGAACAAGGATTACTGTTAACTGATGTTTGATGAATTCGAACAGGAACAGCATTTTCGCCGCATGTGGGACGCGGTGCGCATAGAACGCGTTGTTACCTATTCGCTGTTTACCTTCGGTGATTCCGATCTTCCTTATTTCCTTGTGACGCCAGGAGAAAACGACGACACGACAGTCCGCGTTCGCCAGGGACAGATCACAGTGAGTCGTGCCAGGATTATTACACCAGACAGTATGCAGCCCGAATTTCGCGACTTCTTTGAAGAGAATGAAGACTCCGGATTTGCGGAATTCCTGATGGCACGGTCAGCCGCGTTCTCAAACCTCAAGCTCAGCAATCACCAGGGTTCCGAACGTATTGTGACGGATACGGTCGAAGAGGCCGTTGACAGCCTGAACAGTCAGCTGGATGCTGACGAAGAGGACCGCGTTGCTGTCCTCACGGCGCCTCCCGGGCTGGCTGGTTTCGCACTGTTGAAGTACGCATCCGAACGGATCACAGAAAGCGCATCCGACAACCTGAATGAACTGCGCGAACGCGGGCTGCTGCCGTAGAGTGGCCTGACTTATCGGACACTTTCTTCATGTGTTGGTTGTGCAATTATCGACCGGCCGCGTGCAATAGCGCCAGGAGAATTCAGCGGTGTACGTCCCGTTCTTCCTTGTCTGAATTCCGCCACTCCCGCGGTGTCAATCCGACGATGGATCGCTGCCCTCAATCCCGGTTTCCGGAGAAGCCTGCGTCCTCAACCGATGTTAGCTGTTTGTTGTCGCTGTATTGCCTGACGTGCCAGGTTGACCATGTTGGCCAGTTCACGAAGAGTATGTCGGAACATGGTTGTGTCTGGCAATCTGAGAAAACGGCCAGGATTTGCCGATCACTCTTAAGGAATTCTGTGTTTATACGAACAGCTGATCTGAACGTTACTTTGACGTTCAGTGCTTAGAACAGTTTACTTATTCTCGTGAAGCATCCTGGCTCGGGGGAGTATTAATACCGCTGTTGAAACGCGTTCTTCGCGGCCACAAGTCAGCGTGAAACTTTTGGGGTTTTCTCCGTCTTCGCAAGGAAGGACCATGAACGCAAACCTTACCAAACTGCCACTCGCACCTCACACCAGCGGTGCCCTGCGATATGAACGAGTCGCCATGCTGGAGGCTGTATTGACCGTTCGCGAAGTCAAAGCCGCGGCAAGATTGAAACGATATCTTCTGATTGGATTTCTTACAGTCGCTTTGGTTGTGGCGGTTGTCGTTGCCGTGTGACGCACCGTTCACTTGTAGCTGCCGGCTGACGAGCGTTTTCGTGATGTCCACATTGCCTCTGGGCAACGACAGAGCCTGGCGCTACGTGCGGTCCGTGGTTGTCGATCGTCATTGCAGGAGATACATTGGTACTGCTATGCTGATTTCGGCGTGATACAACAAGACGCATGGTCCGTCGATAAGATCTGCACGTTGATCTTCGATCCCGGCCGACCGTGTTCGCGGCATGTCGCGGCAGTTGTTAGTTTGCGACACGGGTAGCAATAACTCATGAGTCAGAACGGACGAAATGACTGAAACAGCTTCTTCTCTGTATGATCGGCTGGGTGGATATGACGCCATCTCCGCCGTCGTGAGCAACTTACTTCCTCGTCTCGCGAGCGACGAACAACTCGGACGCTTCTGGAGTCACCGAGGCGATGACGGTGTCCAGCGCGAGAAGCAGCTGTTGATCGATTTTCTGTGCCACAACGCCGGTGGTCCGATGTACTACACCGGTCGCAATATGGTTGTCTCGCACAGGGGCATGCAGATTTCCGAGGATGACTGGAAACGGTTCATCGGACACGTCCATGATACTCTGGACCACTTCAAACTTGCCGATGCCGAGAAAGGTGATGTTGTTGGGTTTATTGAGAGCACTAAGTCCGAAATCGTTGAGGCCTGACAGCTGACGTTCGAGTGGTCTGATGCATAGTTGTCTGTTCTGTTCGTTGATTTGTGAATGCGTGGCTGCGATTCGCTGCATCGCTGCGGCAGCACGTAGCTATGGGGTACACCCGTGGACTGGTTCCGAATCATTTCTTCTCCGTGGGCTTCACCCAAGGCTATGTGCTGCAGCCTCATTCGCGGCCATGACAAACTAATAGGTGAAAAGTCGTTCGGCATCGAAATCCTGACCTGCCGCAGCATTCAGGGCTCGAATCACCTTTCCTTGTGTGTTCTTCGTGAGCCTTCGCCCTTTCACGGCACGCGACACCATCTTGTGTGTCAATTGCTCGGTAGACGCGGCAACCAGATCGTGTGGCTTCAGGCCGAACTCTTCCAGAACCTGTCCGATGGGCTGAACTCCCAGGTCTCGTTCCTCTTGCGACAATTCTGCTGACCCCAATCAATCCCGGATGTTTTGGTTTTTTCCAAACGTGTTCCGGATACTGGATCAGTTTAGCAATTCTCGCGAACCGTTCTGGCTTGTGGGCGGACATTTTCTCAGGCTGGCACACGTCTTTCGCGGCCACGAGTCAGCGTAATTCGCTGTAACGCGACATGACGGCTCTCACAGCCTGGAATCGTTCGAATTTTTGTCCGCAACGAGGCGGTGACCTTGGATGCACTCAAGGCAGTCGTTCCAATCCCGAATCCTTGGTCAACAAAGATCTTCACAGAAGCAGCATTATGCCTCGCATCAAACCGTTTCAGGCGATTCGTCCCACGGCAGAAAACGCAGCCACGGTTGCCTCGGTACCGTACGACGTGGTCAACCGTACAGAAGCGGCCGCCCTTGCGGAAGGCAATCCGCACAGCTTTCTGCACATCGTGCGACCGGACATTGATCTGCCGGCGGAGACTGATGCTTACGCTGATGAGGTCTATGAAACGGCTCGAAGGAACCTGGATCGGCTGCTCAGTGACGGTGTTCTTGCTCGCGACGAATCTGAACGATTGTTCGTCTACAGGCAGATTATGAACGGTGTGGCTCAGACGGGCATTGTCTGCTGCTGCCACATTGATGATTACGAAAATAATCTGATCCTGAAGCACGAGAAAACCAGAAAGCTCAAAGAGGACGACCGAACGCGTCACCTATTGACCCTGAACGCCCACACGGGGCCCGTGTTTCTGACTTACCGGGACGTTGCCGCTGTTGATGCCCTGGTTACTGAAACTGCGTCTTCGCAGCCGTTGTACGATTTTACAGCACTCGATGGTGTGCAGCATACAGTCTGGCCGATTGCCGATGCGGCAGCGCTTGTGGAACAATTATCATCTGTGGCGGCGTTCTATGTCGCGGACGGTCACCATCGTTCTGCCAGCGCGTGGCGAGCGGGAGCGGAACGCCGGGCGGCTAATCCGGATCACACCGGCAACGAAGAATATAACTGGTTTCTGACCGTTCTGTTTCCGGCGAACCAACTGAACATTCTGTCGTACAACCGGATCGTCAAGGATCTGAACGGACAGTCTGCAGATGAAGTTCTCACGCGATTAAGCGATGTTGGCATCGTTGAACCCACAGACGACCCCGTTCCGTCAGCTGCCGGATCGTTCTGTTTCTATCTGGATGGCTCGTGGTATCGACTCACCGTGTCGGCAGAGTCGATCGATCAATCCGATGTGATTGCTTCGCTCGACGTTGCGCTTCTTGAGCAGCGTGTGTTAGAGCCGATCTTCGGCATCGAAGACGTCAGGACCGATTCACGGATTGACTTCGTCGGTGGTATTCGGGGCACCGATGAGCTGGAAAAACGAGTCACGTCTGATGGCTGGGCCTGTGCAATTTCGATGTATCCGACATCGATTCAGCAACTGATGGCCGTTTCTGATGCTGGCGAAATCATGCCTCCCAAGAGCACATGGTTTGAACCCAAACTACGCAGTGGTCTGCTGACTCATGCACTGGACTGATCATTCCGTAAGCCGAATTTCGACCTGAATCGGTTTGCCGTCACGAATAATCTGCAGGACGACCGTGTCGCCGGGTCGGTGACTTTCCACTTCGGACAGAAACTCGTCGACTTTCCGAGTCTCTTTTCCGTTGACTCCGACAATCAAATCGGCGGCGCTGCGGTCGATTGATTCGAAGACAACGAATCCCCTTTTTAGTCTTTGAGTAGCCGGTCCTCTTAGCCCAGCCTTCATTGCCGGGCCCTCAGGATCCATTCTCAGGATTCGCAGTCCTTCTTCGGTTTGCCACACTTCTGTGATGCCTATGTCGGGGCGAATGACGCGACCGTGTTCGATTAATTCCGGGATCACCCGTGCCAGCAGGTTGGACGGGATGGCGAACCCGATTCCGGCACTTTGCCCGGTGTGGCTGGCGATCGCCGTGTTCATGCCGATCAGGCGGCCATGAGAATCCAGCAGCGGTCCGCCTGAGTTGCCCGGATTGATGGCCGCATCGATCTGAATCACCGATTTGATCGACCGCGCTCGTGTTACAGGCAGCGTTCGGTTCAGGCTGGAAATGATTCCGGTGGTCATTGTTCGTTCGAGACCAAACGGATTGCCGATCGCAAGCACTTTCATCCCGACCTTCAGTAAGCTGGAGTCACCCAACGTAACCGGAAACAGCAGCTCTTTAGGTACGTCCAGCCGGATGATGGCAATGTCATTGATTGGGTCCACGCCGACCGGTTCGGCATCGTACGATTCTCCGTTGTACAGCGTTACCAGAATTCGCTGCGCATCTTCGATGACATGATAGTTTGTCAGAATGTGTCCGTTCATATCCAGCACAAAACCGGAGCCGGCATCCTCGGTCGGGTTTTCAAGACGAAACAACGTACGTTCGCCCCCAATGCGGGTCGCAATGTTGGCGACGCTGCGATTGTTCAATTCGTAAACATACGCCGACGCTGCTTCGTCGGGCGTCAGACCATCTGCCAGATATGCGCGCGGTTTCTTAGCCGGCAATTGTGCGGCGACGTCATTATCCAAATCAGTCTGTTGTGACGGTGGCTGTCCTGCGGCAGAAGGCAGAGAGCTTCCGGCGTTGATCAGCCAGGCTCCAAAAACTGTTCCTGCGGCGGCAGACACAAAGCAAATCGCAATATGTTTCATGACTGGACCTCTGTAAACGAAGCGGCGGAACGCCGCGGGGTACGGCTGCCGATCGAATATGGAAATGGGCGGGAAGAAGATCAACTGCGATTGAGCAGAATGACAGGCACGCACGATCAGAATGCGTCTGACTTCCGACAAAGATCGATGTCACAACGACAGATCTTCTTTGAGCAGAAGTTTAACAGGAACAAGCATTCCGGATCCAGACATGTGCAATCACAGATTGTGGTTTCGAACGAGTCGTGGGCCAGGGCTGGACGTGCAAGGGTCGTCTGGAAGCAATGCCAGCTTGACGCGCCAGCGTGGGTCTTATTGGCTTGAGTGACACGAAACGTGATATGACCGCGTCGAGCCTGCCGGCCTATTTCGGTGGTATTAAGCGAATCGCCCGCAGGTCGATCAACGCAAATGTTGGTTTGTCCGGCGCCGTGACAATCAGTTGGCCTCGACCACGACGCAGGTCGATGTTGCCAGCCGTCCACGTCCTGTAGGTGTCCCAATTGCCCGTGCCGGGCACTCGGGCGCTGAGCAGGCGTGACCCCGTGGACAACTTCAACGGATTACCCGCCGTGGCATTGTCGCAGGCGTATTCGATTTCCACCGTCCAGTGGCCGGATGCAGGAGAATCGATGTTCCATACTGCATAGTCTCTGGTCGATGACCAAAAACCAAGGTTGCTGTATTTGCGTTCGAAAATAAGGCTTGGTCCATAGATTTCAGCAGCAGCTGCCGACAGCGTTAATGTTCCATCGGCGTCGGCGGTGATCACCTGCGGCTGATTGCCTTCGAACTGTTTCCATTTCACACCGGACGACTGTACGAACGCAATGACGTCGACAAAATCCTGAGGCGTCAGGTCCTTTTCCAGGCCTTCCGGCATCAGTGATCGATTGGAACAGTTCAGTTCGTCAAGGTCTGTTCGAGCCAGAATGTGCTCTTTGCCGTCAGTGCCCATCAATGTCACGCTGTTGCCGGTTTCGCTCAACAGCATTCCATTGAATGTCAGCCCATTGGCAGTGACAGCCGTGTAGCTGAGAAACTTTGTTTCGACGGCATTATTGGGATCGAGCATGGCGATCAGCAGAGCGTTGGTCGAACGGTCCTTAAGCGCTGCAAGGTCTGCACCGATGGCTTTGCCAGTGTTCTGAAGGCGATGACACGTGGCACAGCGTTTTTCGAAGACGGCTTTGCCGACAGTGGCATCGCCGGTCAGGTTGTCGATCTGCATCTGGATGTCCGCGATAACAACGGCGCGGGCGATACTTGCTGTCGTGCCAAGGATTTCCTTTGCCCGTAGTCTGAGCTTGTCATTACGGTGATTGAACAGCCGCTCGCGAACCGAGGCGTCAATGTCACTTGCCGCCAGTTTTTTTGCGGCGACAGCATCCACCAGCAGCTCGGTTCGTGATGAACTCTGCAGCAGCTGTTCCACAATCGACGACCTTACGGCGGGTGTTAAAACGCTCCATCGATCAAACAGCGTTGCTGCGACGTCGGGCGAAGTTTGAATCACGGCCGTCGCGGCGGCCTGCTGAACAGCGATTGACGATAGGGGGCTTAGTACGGCGACCAGCTGTTCGGCAGCTTCAGAATTCGGAATTCCTGCCACCGCCGTAAACTGCAGAGCGGCTACGCGAAGATCATCTGGCGCGTCAGGATTTGTCGCAAGCCCAGCGGCGCTGGCTTTCGCCTGAGCAATCGCTGCGACAGTACTTACATCGTTTCTCACGGCCGAGTCCACTACATCGTGTCGCCGAATGCTGCGAATAACCTGAGTTGCCGAATCCCACACTCCGCGTTTCTGTTGTGCAGATCCATCCAGCTGTTGCAGAATGGCACGCACCGGCTGTCGTAGAGCGTCGACTTTCTTCATCGCCGCCGCCTGACTGATCAGCTGAGCGACTGCTGTGTCCGGCACTCCACCGTCGGAAATTGTCTGCTGCAAAACGTGACCTATATTGTCGGACGTCAGCGCAGTCATGACTGCGTCTACGATCTGAATCGATCCTGTGTTCTGTCTTAACAGTGTGGCAAGAGCCTGGGCAGAGTCGCGGTGACCGGACGCACCCAATGACAACGCCAGCTGCCGGCGTACAACCGCCGACGGGTCATCGACTAACTGCAATACCTGGTCGGGCGGTCGAGACTCACGGTTCAGCAGTGCCGATTCCAGTAACTTCAATGCATTGCGTCGCACCTCCGGGTGTTCGTCGTTTAAGGCAAAAAGAAGCTGATTATGCACCTTTGCTTTGTCCGCCGAATTGACGTTCTGAGTTGTGTAGAGCGATTGCACACGCACAGCAGCGGACGAGTGTGAGCGGCCGAGTTCTGCCAGGCGTTCGAAAGGCACCGTTCCTCGATGTTGCAGAATTCGCTGAGCTGTGTCTCGCCACCAGCCGTTGGGGCTGGCCACACGTTCGATGAGATCATCTGTGGCTGTTTCCTGCCACGATTTTGTAAACCAATCGCGAAGATTCGGCCGTGGTTCTGCAGAGCTGGCTGCTGATTTGTCTCCTTCAAGGTGTGAGGGGGCAGTGACGGATGTCTTAACGGCCAGCTGTGCGTCGGCTGCCGACTGGCAGCATTCTCCCGCTGGAACGACACGGAAAATTCGGCCCCTGTGGCTGCCGGCCTGCAGATTCAGCTTACGTTGATATTCGGCCGGTATCCACGTGGGATGTTCTATGACCTGGCGATACATATCGGCCACGTAAATGGCACCGTCCGGGCCGGTGCGAACCATCACCGGGCGAGTCCAGTTGTCGCTGCTGGCGAAGAATTCGGATTCTCGTTCGTCTTCTGCTCGCCGGCCTTTGAAAGCGACACCGTCGCGCTCCAGAACCAACCGAGAAACAAGGTTGTGAACGGGCTCGCAGGTGAAGGCGTTGCCGTAGAATTCTTCACCCAGAAAACTGTCACGGTAGATGGAAGTGCTGCAGGCGGACGTGAAACGATTCACTTTGTCAAAGTCGTTAAACCGAGCCATCGTTTTACTGGTCGGAAAGACCGGGGCAGCTCCCGGGATTTCGGAGACTTCTGCTCTCGTCGTTGAGGCCGTAGCGTAAGGATTGCGCCTGAGATAGTGGTCTTCCAGAACATAGTGCCAGATCGGGTTGGAATTGTTATTACCGAACCAGTTGCCGAAGTCGTCCCGTTCACGTCCAAATTGTGTCCGTCCGCTGACTGCGTCGACCAGGCCTAAGTCCGGGTTGATGCGCAGATCACGTCCACTGATATTCGTTCGGGCCGCCGAAACCACATCGGTCGGAGCGCCGTCGTGGAGTGCACCGACGACACTGATTTCGCCACCGCTATCGCCGTTCGCCAGATACAGAAGACCATCAAGTCCCCATCGCAATCCGTTAACTCGGTGCTGCTGGTTACCTTCCTGGAATCCGGTGTAAAGCACCTGGCGAACGTCTGCAATAAAATCGCCATCTGTGTCCTGGGCGTAAATCACGTCCGGGGCGGCCGTGATGATGACGCCGTTTCGCCACAGGGCCATGCCGGTGGGGAAGGGCAGGCCGTCCAGAAACGTGGTCGCTTTGTCGTAACGGCCATCGCTGTCGGTGTCTTCGAGAACTCGTACTCGTCCGCCGCCAACTTTGTTGGTCGTGTCGACATCAAGCGGTGGCCCTGGGCTTCCGTTGGGATAGTCACCCATCTCGACGACCCATAATCTGCCCTGAACATCCCAATCAAAGGCGACGGGATCCTGTATCAGCGGCTCGGCAGCGACAAGTTCGACGCGTACGTTCGCCCGTGTCGTGATGCACGCCAGCGATTCTTCAGGAGTTTTGGGGCCTGGGAATTCAACGCGTAACTCTGCGGAATAGAACGTGTGCGGAAGCAGCTTTTGCACAGTGTCGCAGATGATGTCTTCGGCTTCCGGTGCCAATCGAGTGGGGCGCCCATAATAGACCATCGATTGATCGGCCTCGTATCCGCCTTCGCGCAGGATGCGTTTGGACGCGATGTAGCATGGAACGTCGTTGCTGTAGGCGTTCGTCCACAACCTGTCGCCATCCAGCATTTCGTTCAGGCGAATGGAATAATCGACAACGACTTCTCCACCAAGAAACACCATCGCCAGGTCTTCACCGAAACACCATGTCTGCACGGGATACCGTGGAACCGTGGTGGGGACGGATTTGCCGTCGTCCAGCAGCTTCAGGAATTGCCGGGCGTGCACACCAGTATGGCCCGGTTCTTTCGCCCGCTGTTCCCATTCTTCCCGCGACGGCAGTGGTCCCAGCGGCAGATCGACATACGCCATGTTGCAGGTGATGCGCGGATCGATCAGTTGAATCTGCCTTTTCACTCCCTCCGCGACAGTATGTCCCAGCAGCCGATTCACCTCATCGGCGACTGCTTGACCGTGCTGTCGCGACATTTCGTGCGTTCCTCGAGGTGCAGGATTCGCGTCAGCCCCGCAGCCGATGGCGATCAGGGCCACTGCCCCCGTGTTGTCTGCCTCAATCAGGTCCGCGGCGAGGCCCGGCCAGTCTCCACTGATTTGATTGAACTGACCTGTCTCTGTTGTGGCGTGGCACGCGTAATTCGCCAGTACAGCAATCAGCTTGCCGTTCACGTCGTGCGCAGCGAGAATCGGCAACTGGTGATCGACCGGGCCATCCGGCGTTTCGCCAAAACCCGTCCAACGCCCATCGGTGAGAGTTCGGCGGTTTATCGCGAAACCGACTGTTCCCCTTCCGGTCGACAGCCTGCCTGGTTGTCGCGAAGCAATTGCTTTGTCGACAACTTCGACCAGTTTCGTGATCAGGTCCTCCTGGTACTGCTTAAGATGAGCGGTCTCTGCGTCAGTGAGATCTGACAGGACGTTGGGCGCGAAGTCTCGTAGCCAGGGGCCAGAGTGCGTGTGGGTAGAGCACAGAGCAAAGTGTTCGCGACCAATCCTGTGTTTGGCTGTGGCTTTGGCAAACACAGCTTCGGTTACAGATGTGGGTACGCCGCAGTTGTCGACGGTCATCAGGATTGCGAGTGGTTGTTCAGTGTTGCCGCCAATAGCCAGAGCTCGCGCATGGAGTTTCTCGGCTACTCCCGCAGATTCGGTTGCGCGATTTCCGTAACCAGTGAGCCGGACTGGATAATCGGGCGTGATATCGACGACCGCCGCGCCGATTGGCACAGGTGGCAATGCCAACCGCGCCTCACGTCGACGCCGTTCAGCCAGAAGCTCGTCAAACGATACTCGTTGAATCAGATTCGGCAAATGAGCCGTGTCTTCGTTCTGCCAGCAGAGTGCACTGTCGTGAACAAAAACTCCGTTGTGCGAACCATCCGGGCGTTGTAGTGGCAGAAGTCCTGCGTGTCGCCGCAGTTCGACGGCTTCGCGAACTGCTTTTGGTATGGCACTGAGCGCGTTCGGTCCAGGATTCTCTGTACGAAAGGCAGCATGGCTGACGCTCACCTTTTGTAAATCACCTGCGTGGCGCAGTTCCTTCCCATCACATAATGACTTATTCAGCCTTTCCGCTGCTTCCCGAAACGACAGGAACTTCACCTTCGAACCGTGCTTTTCCACCGCGTGGTCGATCAGTTCCACAACCTGTTCAGCCTTGATCCAGCCGTGAGGATGAAAGACCAGGTTAAAGACGCCCTGCTTGTGCACGGTGATGTCGAGTGCAGCTTTCCAGTCTTCCACGGTGACTGGATTGTCGGTTCCGTGCAGGTGCTGTGCTGACCAGTCGCTGGGTGCAACGCACGGAAACTGCCAGCACGTGTTGTTGATCACGTATGGGTATGGGTAGTTTCTGATGTAGTTGACGAAGTTGTCGTGCAGCGTGTCGCCTCGTTTCAGGCCGCGTACTTTGTACTTCCAGAAACGCTCTTTGCCGTCTTTGTCCAGTACCAGTTCACGAGGAATCGACGTATCTTCAGACGTGAAGAAATTCATCACCGACGAGTCGATCTGCAGAAATTTGCCGTCAGGAGTCGTCTTGTTGAAGATCGTGGAGTAGAACCGAGGACTCACAGTATTCAGCGAATCGCAACACGGAGTGCGAAAGGCAACGGGTTTGTTGCCGGGAATCGTGGCCAGCAGATCAATGCAGCGGTCGTAGGTCGATTTGGCCTTTTCCAGGTCGCCTGCCTGCAGCAGCGGGCAGGGATGATCGATCGTGTGAACTTCAATGCTCAGGCCTTCTTCCAGCCAGCTTTGCAACTGCGGGTCATCGGGCTTCACGTCGCATGTCATGATGCTGACCGGCGCCCGGCCGTCAATCTGTTTCAAACGACTCAGGATGGGGCGCAGGTACTGTTCGTACTTTGCCGTGTCGCGCATGTCGTCGATGGCCAGCACAACAACCGCCTGGACGCCGTCTTCACCCACCCATTGAGGAGTTGTCAGCTTCGGGAAATTCTGATCCGGGTACCATGGGCTGCATTCATCCAGATATGCAAGCTGATTGTCGTCGCCGGCCGACAGCGATGCGGAAATCAGGACAATCGATTGAACAACGTAAAACCATCGCATGGCACTGATACTCCGGTCGAGGTGGAAGATGCACGCCTCAGTGTACCAAAATTCAGGCAAAGGTCACTGGCACCGATATCAGTTGGTGCCGTCCGGCAGTGTTTCAGCCGGAAGTAACGGTAACGCACTGGGGAACTCTGTCAGCAGCGACGCGTCTACTCCGGGAATTCTTCCATCAGGATCGAGCGTCATACCCGCGTTGCCGGAAAAGAACTGCGCTCGGCTCAACGCGAAGAAAGGCGTTGCAAAGTCGCTCAGGCCAGCACCTGAGAGTGTTTCCATGACGCCAACTTCGCTCCACACATCCGATTCGAATTCAACAGCCTCTTCTGCCTGTCCGTCTGACACATGGCTCCATGTCTCATTCCATTCGCTATATGACATCAACGTTGATTCCAGGTCGAAGCCACCGCGTTCGATCTTCCAGTAGACTTTGTAATGGTGAAACAGATTACTGTTGCCGTGCCAGATCAGCGATGTCTGAAGGTTGTCAAGGTAGGTGTTGCCCTGAGAGTGAATCAGAACACCGTCCTCCAGCAGTGATGCAAACACGCACGAGTAACTGTTCACGGAAAGTGTCGGCAATTCTCGTTGTGGATCTCGGCCGTCGAATACATCGCTGTCTGCCATCCGAATGACGGGTCTGGTCAGGACGCTGGTCGTGTGTTCCAGAGCGATGTCCAGGCGACCGACGCTGTCCGGCATTTGTGAGCCAACGCTGTTAATCAGCGATCCATCCAGGGCGAAAGCGCACTGTTCTGCCTGCACGCGTCCTGTCGGCTGACTGTCGACCAGTACAATATCTGTACCGCCGCGAACCGCGACCTGGTACAGTTGAATGTCAATCCGGCTGTCTGAGTTTTCGTCAACGGGTAAGTCCGAGAGTCGGAAGACTGTGGCCGGGCGCTGTGATGGATTCTGCACTTCGATAGTGCAGTCCCGCAGTTCGATCCTGTTGGGACCGTTGCATTCGAACAGGACCCATTCGTCCGACATGATTACATCTTCCCGAACGATGACTCGGAGATCTATGCCCAGCAGTCGGAGGTTCAGGTTGTTGGTGAGGTTGAACAGCCGTCCTGGCATGGACGAAGGTTCGTCGTCCCCTCGGAATTCAAGCACCGGGCGAAACCCTGGCGCTGCACGCAGAGTTATGTTTTCGCTGTTTGTGCGACCGAGTTTCGGCAGGGACGGTACCAGTTGAACACCGTCAAACTGCAGCAGGATCTCATCACCCGACTGTGCGTCAGCCAACGCACTGCTGAGTGAATCGTGGTCCTGCGGCATGCCGGTTGCGGGCTCAAGGCGAATGCGATGCCGCTCGACCGGTGGAGTGGCTATGTTGTCCGGCAATGGAACGCCCGAGAACTCTGGCGCAACGACTGGCATGATGGGACCGACGGGCATGATTCCCGGCAGCGGAATCGGATTGGACGTCCGGACCTGTTCGAGGAATTTCTCCAGTTCTCCCGTCCCGGGGCTCAATGTGATGTTCCCTGGTGTCTGTGTCGAAGCTTCCTGGATTGACCCGGCTATCGGGTTCATATCGCGAGAATCGGCGGCACTCAGTTGAATCACGTTAGACTTTTCCAGCCAATCCGGAAGAGGCTCCGGCTCTCCGGGCAGAAAATGAAAAATCAGCGCGGTCAGACAGACGGCCAGCACTGCGCCGGTCAGAAAAATAGCCCCCGACAACTCGCGAATTCGTCGGACAGGGATTCTGCGCCAGACGACTCCTTCCGCAGGAACGCTTCGCAATCCCATCTGCGTCGCAAGGCTGATCAGATCGGTCAGCAGCTGTCCTGGATCCTGGTATCGCTGATCAGCATCGGTGTTCATCATGTTTTGCACGATCGCCGCGAGTTCGACCGGAACATCCTTTGCTACGACTCTCGGATCCGGCGGCGTCTTGCCCTGGTGATCCAGAAGTTTCTGCAATGCCGTGCCTTCCGGATAGGGAGGCCGTCCGGTCAGCATGTGATACACCGTGCATCCCAGCGAATAAATGTCGCTGCGAATATCGGCCATCCGAGGGTCACGCGCCTGTTCAGGGGCGATGTAGTCGAATGTGCCGAGAGTTGTTCCGGCTACCGTGATGTCGCCGATTGAATCCGTCGTGTCGCGTCGCGCCAGCCCCAGGTCGACTACCTTGATGCGACCGGATTGCGTGATGATGATGTTGGATGGCTTGATGTCTCGATGAATAATTCCGGCCGCCGCGATGTGGCTTAATGCCAGCGTTGCCTGAATCGAATAGTTGACTGTTTCGGCCGGACTCAGTTTGCCTCGCTGCTGAATCAGCTCCTTGATATTGATGCCGTCTGCGTATTCGTAGGCGATGTAGTGGATTCCGTCCTGTTCGCCTGCAAAAAAAATGCGAGCCACGTTGTCATGATTCAGTTGAGCACACGCGCGGGCCTCGTTGCGAAATCTGGCAACCAGCGATGCGTCGGCGGCTGTTCCCGGATGCAGCACCTTCAGGGCGACAAATCGGGACAGCTCAAGATCAACGGCCCGAAAAACGGCTCCCATGCCACCGGATCCGATTCGTTCCTCCACATCGAAGTGACCGATGCGAAGTCCGTTCGCTCGATTCACGTCATCGCTGTGACCACCGAAAAGACGATCTCGAATTTCCTGAGCGGAAGCGGAATACGTGACTTCTGAGTGCACGTTGGTGGCGGGATCTGTACCTGCGCTGACAACCGTGTTCTGTTCGTCGGCGACGAGCGGTCGATCCAACAGCGGCACTTCGGCCTCTGTGGGGTGTTGTGTTGGATCGAGTTCAGCACTTGACTGCTGAGTCATGATGCACCGGAGAAGTGTCGAACTCAGTTGATCGCCTCAAACACCAGACGGAAGTGTCTGCAGACAGGAGGTACGGCGTCGACTCTGAATTGACATGTAGAAAGGCGTTTACCACGGCATTGAAAGTGCTGTGGCGGTGTCTGAATCATACTCCGGTGGGTGCGACCGGTCAAAAACCGTCTGCCATGATCCGGACGGATCCGAGCGTTTAGTACGCTGAGTCTTGCAATTCGTACTCCGCATGTGCCCAATTCGACGACGATTGGGGCTGATGGACTCGCGGCTATTCAGGGTTTCTGCCGGTCGTACCGACTGTACCTGTAGGGCCAAAGTCGGAAACGTGTCGCTTGGCACTCACCCGGAGGCGACGAATTGTCCGGGTGTCACGCCGAAAATGGCCGGCTTGAGGCGATCGGCTTAACCGGCGCCGCGTCAGGCCGTGGTTGTTTGCCGCAACCTGGCGATGTGTTTTTCGCAGGGCCTGCATGTTTTGCAATGGGCGGCAACCGCTGTGGCCAGCTCCGGAGACAACTGTCCCTGAATATACCCGACGCCCTTGTCACACACTTGCCGACATGTGAGCGTCTGCGGTCGCGGTCGCTGTGTCCAAAGAAGCAATGTGCCTGCAGAAATGGCGCCGACAACAACAGCTCGACGTGACAACGTGGTGACACGTGCCGCCTCCTTCTGGCGATCGGCTACGTCTTTAATGGTGCCGACAGGGCAGGGTTCCCAGTCTGGTTCCGTTGTCATAACAGTACTTTGTTTGATGATGAATGAGCCTGCCAGCAAGCTTCTATGTTCTGCCGGGGCATGTCTGTAACCAGGTTAACGCTTCCGTTTCTTTTCGAAAATGCCGCCATGAGTTTCCGCTGTTTAAGCACTAGTGCGTCGTCACCGCCAGGTTTTAGGGTTGGCGAGGAAAACGGGGTCAGGTACCAAAAACCGGAACGGCCCGAAGGGTGCTTTGCATTTTTGGTACCTGGCCCCCTTTTCCGGGGAATGCTTCCCCCCTGACTTTTGCCTGTGACAAAGCACTAGAGCAGTTTACGAAATAGGGGAATCGGTTCTGGCTCATGGGGGTAGCCATTCTGCTATCAAGACACGTGAATCGCGGCCATAGGTCA
>JAAERP010000245.1 GCA_024230215.1 Fuerstiella sp.
CGGGAAGGCGAGGTAACGAAGAATGCGGGAATTCTCCTTCCCAAAGCACCTGCTATCGTGATCGATTTAGATCGGTCCTCGGAACTTCACGCAAACGAAGAAGCGATTTACCGCTTAATGAAACCTGAATTGCTCGCCGTGCTCGCCGTCGAGCGATGTGAACGCCGTGATCGCCGTGATCGCCGTCGAGCGCCGTCGATCGCCGTCGATCGCCGTCGATCGCCGTCGAGCGGTGACTGTGTGTGAGTCCTCCCCGAACCGATTTCACGCTTTTTTTGTATTTTGTGTTTTGCTTTTCTAAAAAACGCTCATTCGTAGGTAGAGAGAAGTACAAACACTTTGCCCCATCCTTCCGAGGATTATTGCTATCGCCGACGTGTCGAATCTGAGTCCGGACGAATTCGTCAAGCTGACGCTTGAGTACGAGGGGCGGTTTTTCTCCGTTGTGCTTGCGATGCTGCCCGGCTGCTCGGACGCAGAGGACATTGTTCAGGACGCGATAACCGTCATGTGGCAAAAGTCTGAACAATTTCAGCGCGGTACAGACTTTGGTGCCTGGGGCTGCCGCATCATTCGGCTCAAGGTGATGGAGCATCTCCGTACGCGGCGCGGCGATGGCGTTGTGCTGTCTCATGAAGCGTTGGAGATGGTCGCGTTGGATCTCGAAAAGTCGGCTGACGATTTGGCCGCGCGCACGGCTGCCTTGAAGAACTGCCTCACCAAATTGGAGCCCTCATCGCGAGAACTGATCACGATTCGTTTCCACCCGAAAATGACGTTAAAGAACACCGCCGAACAACTGGGGAAGTCGGAGCCGACCATTCGCAAATCGGTACGAAAGATCCTGCGGCAGCTTGAAAGATGCATTGAGCAGAGGTTGGGAATTGACACGGAGACTGCCCATGAATGATTCATCTTTTGAGGACTTGTTGGATGCGATTGAAAGTGGCGAGGCCACCGCGGAGCAGGCCGCAATGCTGTCGGAATTGATCTGCACGGATACCGTGCTCCGCGCACGCTACGTTCAGTACATGTCGATGCGAGGGCAACTGGCGGTTTCCGCGAGACGCATCTCGGAGTCTGTTCCCGAAAGCGAACGGGCTTCCAGCTCAACCGAAGTCGTTTCGACGCCGTCTCGTCGTAACCGACGTGTCTGGATGTCGTTCATCGCAATCGCCGCGTCGATGGCGTTCGCTGTTTTTGGTTATCAGTATTTCAACCAGGATCGCAATGGTTCGTTAGTCGGCACAGAAGGTTCACAGCTCGATACTTCGATCGCTGTGATTGAAGCACAGGTCGGATACTGGCACTGTCCCGGTCTCAATGCTGAAGTGGGCGAACCCATCGGCCCGGGGCGTTGGTTGCGTTTGGATCAGGGGACAGCGACCGTGCGGTTCAATAGTGGTGTTGCGATGAAATTGATCGGCGACACGCTGCTGCAAATTGTCTCCGCTGAGCGAGTCTTGCTTATCCATGGTGACGCACGAACGACGGTGCCCGGAAACGCGACCGGATTTACGATCGCCACTGCTGCCGGAGATGTTGTTGATCTGGGGACGGAATTCTCCGTCTCGACCGACGGTTCCAGCATCGACGTCCACGTTCACGATGGCCTGGCACGAGTTGATTCCGCCGAGATGGCAAGTCAAATGGTCCGCGAGGGCCAGATGTTTCGCGTCGATCCGGTTTCCAAAAAGATTGAGCAACTGACACTGGATTCAGCCATTCCTGACGAAGTGGAACCCCCGCTTCACATCGCGTATCAAGTTCGGGCTGGAACTCGGGGTAATCAGCCCTATCTTGGCAAGGTCGGACACGACTTTGTTGTCCATCATTCCATCGAGATCACCCGGCTAGGTGTGTTTGACAGTGCGTCCGATGGGTTGAAATCAACATTGACTTGCGAACTATGGCGTCGCGATACCGGCGGAACTCCCGCAGAGTTCGGAGACGACTCTGGAGGTGCGCTGCTGGCGACAGTCGTGTTTGAACCGGGACAAGAAGCCACCCTCGTTGGCGCCCATCGCATGCAGCCTCTGAAAGAAGGCGAACTGATTCTCCAGCCGGGAAGTTATTCCCTCATTGCTTTCGGATTCGGAACGCTGGATCCCAATGGTAACGATTGGGAGGCGGGCTGGTATCGAGCGGATAAGCGACGTGACGACGGCGAACAAGCAATTGAGTTCGTTGGGACCAGCCGCTTTGGGGCGGCGGAATCGGAATACGACGCAACCGGTTTCCCACTTTTGATCGACACAGTTTTCGCTGATCGCTATTTAGCTGGAACATTTGAATTCCGAATCGCTCGTTAGAAATCACCTCGAATCTCGTACCTCGTATTAGGAACCAAGATGGAAACGGAAAACATGCAAACTATTGCCCTGACTGACAACATCAGCTCTCAGACTGCCAAAGCGATGTTGTCGGCGGCCGAGGCGAAAGCGAATCAACTCAACGTCAAGATGAACATCGCGATCGTAGACATTGGAGGAAACCTCAAAGCATTTCACCGGATGGACGAGGCATGGCTGGGCAGTATTGACATCGCGTGCAGGAAAGCTCGGACGGCGAGATTGTTCGATATGCCGACCGGGGCCATCGGCGAGTTGTCACAACCTGGTGGCTCGCTGTTTAACATCGAACACTCCAACGGTGGCTTGATCTCATTTCCAGGCGGGTTGCCTGTGGTCAACGATCACGGAACAGTTGTTGGGGCGATTGGCGTTTCAGGCTCAACGGTCGAAGATGATCATACTGTTGCAGAAGCTGCAGTTCAGGCGGTGACCGAGGCATGCGTTTAAGGCTCGATCGAGAAATAAATGGCAGTTGAATTCGCCAGAATTTCCGAGGGCGAGGACTTCTGGCGGAGTCCATTATCGTCAAATTCGACAGTTCTTCTCGACCACAAACGACTCACCTACCGCCACGCCGGACGCGACTTTCGCCTGACCGATGTTCATGGTCGGGTGGTGCGTGAAGTATTTTCGTAGCAGCTTGAACGCTATACGTGTACAACCATTGGGAACACAGGAATTGACTATGAAACAAATGATTCGCGAGAAGTCGCTTCGAGTACGCGTTTCAGCATGCGTGTTTGTTGGAATGGTCTGCGTCATCGCACAGACCAGCCTGTGCGCGATGGCTGCGAGTCAGGCGGATGGTGTCAAGAAAAAGCACCACCAACCTGCTACTCAGAAAAACACGGTCGTGACGTATCCAAGACCAGACGGGGTGCCTGCATCGGATCAGTATTCGGTCGCCGTCAAACAAGGCGGCAAGCAACAGGAAAGCTTCGTCTACTTGTGCAATGCTCAGCAGAAAACGAATCGCAGTAAGACCACATCTTGGACAACCTTTTCGTTCTCAGACGCGGCCACTGTCGTCGTCACAAAGTTGAAGGGAGAGGCGATTAAGAGCTGCAAGATTCTTCCAAGCAGCTTCGGAATCGAGCCTCGGATCGAAGGGAACACTGTCACGTTTGAGTTAGACCGGCCGCGAAAGTTATCCGTCGAATTCAACGACGACATTACGCATCCGATGCTTGTGTTTGCCGATCCTCTTGAAACCGACATTCCGAATGCCGATGACCCGAACGTGATCTACTTTGGACCTGGCCTTCACAAGATCGGCAACAGAGCCATCGAGTCAAACAAGACCGTCTATCTGGCCGGCGGCGCCTATGTCAAAGGGCGGTTCAAAGCCAACAACGTTCAGGACGTTACTATCAGAGGGCGCGGTGTTCTTTCCGGTGAAGACTACCCTCACGGAAAAATGTATGACGACAACCTGATCTACATCCAGGGACAGCAAACGACGCGAGTGCTGATTGAAGGGCTGACACTGGTTAATTCCCCGCTGTACAACATCCTCATTAACGGACCGCGAAACACGGTCCGGAACGTCAAGATGATCAGCTGGTGGTTTTCAACGGACGGCGCATATGTCGAAGACCACGGTTTGATCGAAGACTGTTTTGTGAAGGTTAACGACGACGCATTTAAGCTCTATGAATCCAACACGGTGGTGCGCGACTGTGTGATCTGGCAGTTGGAGAACGGAGCCCCATTTCAGATCAGTTGGAACATGCCAACGGACAACACGAATTTTCATGTGAAGAACATCGACATCATCCGCATGGAGCACAGATCCGACCAGATCAATTTAGCTGCAGTCGACGCGGTGCACGGCGGAAACGGGCACATGAGCAACTACCTGTTTGAAGACATTCGAATTGAGAACGCGAACTGGCGTCTGTTCTACATCACTCTTGCCAAGCACGAGTTTGCCGACCGAGCCAATAAAATGGGTCAGATATCCAACCTGACGTTTCGAAACATCACCGCATCAGGCTCTTTCCAACGCAAGAACGCTATCAAAGGCTGGGATGCCGATCACAAGGTATTCAACGTGACATTCGAGAACCTGAAGATCAACGGCAAGTATGTCAGGAATGCCGACGAGGGGAACTTTGAAATCGACCCGAAGACCACGCATAACATTATTTTCAGAGTGGATGCGTCCAGCGCTGTCCGGACGCGAATCCCAGAGTAATGGATGGAAGGATATGCCACCTACGAAGAAGCTGGGAGCGAACGAAATCGCGGCTCTCGAAGCTTGGGTACCGCCGGCGCACCTGCCCGAGGACTTCTGACGAAGTCCATTATCGTCAAACTCGACAGTTCTTTGTCGAGCGATGCTTAACAATATTTCAAAGAGTTCTCATTCCAGGTCTGGCATGACTTCCTATTCGCACACATCACGACTGACTGTTGCCAGAATCGTGGCGACAATTCTTACATTCTGGCCTGCGGGCTACGACGTTGCCAACGCCGACGAGCCTCTGCAATACAACCGTGATATTCGGCCGATTCTCGCGGAACACTGCTTTGCCTGCCATGGGCTCGACAGCGTCAGTCGTGAAGCAGATCTGCGACTGGACCTGCGCGACGCCGCGATAGAATCCGGCGTGATTGTGCCGGCGGATCCATCGGCAAGTGAATTAATCGCTCGTGTGCTGTCCGATGATGAAGACGCCGTGATGCCACCACCAGAGTCGAAGAAGCCGCTGAGCGAATCGCAACGTACGTTGCTCCAACGTTGGGTATCCGAGGGTGCGCAGTACGAAAAGCACTGGGCGCTGATCTCGCCAGTGAAGCCGGAAGTTCCCAATGTTTCCGATGCCTCTCGGACGAAAAACGCGATCGATCACTTCGTGTTACGCCGGTTGGAACGGGAAGGGCTTTCGCCCGCTCCGGAAGCCAACCCTCGCACACTGTTTCGTCGTTTGCACCTCGACATCACTGGACTGCCACCGGAGCCATCCGACGTCGATGCGTTCGTGAAGGACTATGCCGCCGACGGAGACAGAACCATGTCGCGATGGATTGACCGACTGATGGAATCCAAAGCGTGGGGCGAACATCGCGGTCGATACTGGCTCGATGCCGCTCGGTATGCGGACACACACGGGATGCA
>JAAERP010000246.1 GCA_024230215.1 Fuerstiella sp.
ATCGGCAACTTCTTTAGCGGTCATGGCCGCCGTTACTGCTATTTCGTTAGGACCTGTAGACACCAGAACATATGTGAAGGTCTCAGCGTACAGGTCAAACGACTCACCCAGTGCCGCAGCACCGGAAGGCACCGTCATGTGAGTGCCCATTTCGAACTCGAAACTTGTACCATCGATGATGAACGTGTCACCATCGGACAGTTTATCCGCACTCAACGCGTACAGCTCGAAACCGCGAGTATTCAGATTGCCGATGTCCTGAGAACCGGCCGTGCTGAAGTCAAACCGCAGTCGCAGGTTGTCTCGCCCGGCAAAATTGCTCAAATCAACACGTGCCTGGCGCCATTCGCCAGTGTCAAAAGTTTCGACAACGTCGGGGAAGTTCTGCGTAACCGGAGCAGCCGTGGACGTGCCGTCCGGGCCGTAATCAAACTCATCGGCTCTGATTGACAACTGCAGTCCGTTGTTTGTGGAGATCAGATTCCACTCGCCGGATTCATCGCCCACAAACACGCGGAACGAATCCCGCATCAGATCGTCAAGAATTGGCCCGTAGCCGTAGTCGTACTCTGCGTTCTCCGTTTCCAGGAAGTAATTGAAGTACAGGACGGGTTTGTCGTCTTCGTCATAACCGACCAGGCTGAACGTATTGCTGACGGCTGAACCATGGGCACCGCCGGGGAAATTAACGTCGTTAATCTCTCCGGTGGTCAGATTGTTTTGATTTCCGGAATCAGCTGTACTTCGAGTATTACCGAAGTACAGACTGGTTCCTCCCTCCTGGCGGATATTCAGAATACTGTCATCAAAACGTGTTTCCACGCCATGTCCCGCATCAGTACCGCGATGATTGGTCAGCCCCCACAGATTGCGATCCAGAGTACTGAACGCCAGTCCGTTAACTGCGGTGGTCCCGGTCGAGACAGACGTCTGAGCATCGACAAAAATCGGCTGAGGCACGCCGGTGGTATCAAAGGCAAACAGCTCACCACCAGTGTCGATGGTAAACAGCACATCACCGAAAGCTCCACCTTCCACTTCGTCGGGACCAGCCGCGAGTCCAGCTGCGTCGATCACACCGAGATCTGCGATGAACGTGGCTGTGGCTGAAAACAGGCTCAGAGAATACAACATTCCGTTCTCATCAACGATGTATGTCTCATCGCTGCCATCGTTCAATCTGGCCATACCGGTCACATTCGCGTCACCGATCGTATTCACCTGACCAATTTCTCTTTGAGTCGTACCTGCCCCGGAGAACGCCCGAGCAAATCCCGTTCGGTCGCCGCCAGCGCCATCCACAGCCGAGCCCTGCGACAAGAAGTTATACAGAACGTTCTCGTCGTATTGATTCACCTTGCTGGTGTTATTGGGAAGAGCCAATGGGTCGACACGAGTACCAATCGCGTATCGTCCACTGTCGGACGTACCACTGAACATCATGGCGTCAAAGACGAAGTGGGCGTTGCCGTAGGCTACGGCATCCGGCGGAGCACCGTTGTTGGAAAGATTCGCCGTGATTCCGTCGTCACCCAGGTCATTGACTGCGGCGGTTCCGGTGTCAATTTCCAGATAGTGTCCAACGTTTCCGGCGTTGGGAGCCCCGGTGCCCTGCGGGCCGGTTGTCATCGCATACAACTGACCGTCAGGTCGCATCGCAATATCCCCGATGCTCGGCCCAAACTCACCCAGCAATGTATCCTGATAGCCTGTAAACGGATTGACAGTTCGTATCGTAGTTTCTTCAGTTCCGTCAAAGACCCCAAAACCGGAGCTGACGAACAGCACGACATCGGCCAGGTTGAACGGGACAATATGCGATGGATCGATAACGCCACCGGAAACCGTGAACAGGTCCGTGGTTGGCTCCGACGCAGATGTAAACGTGTCCGTCCCGCTGCCAAAACGCTCTTCAGCAATGCGTTCGACGGAGTTGATCGGTTCAACACGTAGAGCGGTCGCGGATGAGCTGGAATCAAAGAACTGATCCAGCCCGGATGGCAGCTGGCGATTGTTGGTAACAGCCAGAGTATAGCTTCCGCCCGGCAGTTCCACGGAACCAATGAACGGATCAAAGGCACCCACAGTACCACGCGTCAGGTCGGAAAGTACGGGAGAATCATCCGGCGAATGGTGGCGGTCATCCGCGACGTTCGAATCACGTCCAACCAGAATCAGTCGTCCGGCATTGTCATAGACAGCCATTGTCAGGTCGCCACGGCCGAAGCCGTCCGCATAGTCCAGATCAAAGGTGACCGGAACGTGTGGTCCCGACAGGCTGACGCCACCGATCTGCTGAGTGGATTCGTAGTTGACTTCAAATGTGTAATAGTCAACGTCCGCCGAACTGACAATGTCGCCACGAACGGCCAGTGCAGCGCGATCTGTGTCCATCAGATTGCCCAGATTCGTGTTCGAACCTTCAACCTCTTCAGATTCGCCCGTCAAAGGACTGTGAATTGGAAGTCCCGTTATGTCGATCCCCGTGGCTGCATAACGGATGTCTGCAAATTGAACTGTTGTTCCCGGAAACTCATCCAGTTCCTGCAGACGCAGCTGCAACTGATAAGCTCCCTGAGTCAACCCGTTGTCGACCAAAGCCGGGTCCTCCAGGTCAGTGCGATCTGCAAGCCCGTCAGTGGAGTCGATGTTGCTGCTGCGAACACGGACTGAGTATTCGGTCCGCAAGCCGGCCGTTCCCGGCAATACGATTCTCAGGCCGGCATCACGCTGATTCAGCGTGAACAAGTCATCGCTGTTGTATTGCGAATAATCCAATGGGAAAGCCTGAGTTCCGTTGTTGGAAACAACGGTCCAGGCGCCGCCGACTTTTTCATTCAGAGTGTTGTCAGAAAGCGCAAGCACCTGTCCGCTGGCGTCCAGTAGTTCGACAACGCTGTCAAGTGCCTGAGTGGATTTGTCGATGTCGATCCAGAGCTGCGATCCGGCAACAGCGGAAATACTGTAGACATCGATATCACCTGGGTTATCGATCGTACCATGAATCTCAAAACCAAGTCGCAGAGTTTCATCCCCGGACTTCTCGTCCTTAGCAAGCGTGCCAACGACTTCAGGTGTAATCGAATTCGAATCCGGAATAGCTGCGTCTGCTACTTCGCTCTCAACATAAACACCGATGTTGCGGTCGTGCGCGTACTCTTCAATGGAAATACCTCGCCAGCGATTTGGTGCTGCCGCCGGGTCTGATGCATCGCCGTCGTTGTTCGTATCGGTAAGCGGAAATCCTTCCAGGTCAAAACCCGCACCCACGGTATCATCCGCCAGGGAGGTCATCACAACGGGCTGCCCGGGCTGACCAATTACGTGCAGCATTCCACCGATGCGATCCACGATGTCAAGTGGCTCGCCCGAGGCGGAAAAGCCGGAGTTCGCCCCGGACAGCTTGATCACCAGACTTTCCGCGGGGCTGCTTTCCAAACGCAGCCCGCCGGATGTGTGCAGGTCTGGAATGTACACTTCGTTCTGCAGGACATGCACCATGTCCGTATCATCCCAGACGCTCTGGGTCGTAAGTGTCTCACCCCGCACCAGCATGCCGTTGATCTCATTA
>JAAERP010000247.1 GCA_024230215.1 Fuerstiella sp.
GTTCCGGTTTTTGGTACCTGACCCCGTTTTCCTCGCCAACCCTAAAACCTGGCTGTAACAAAGCACTACAGCGTTTCACGTTGACTTGTGGCCGTAAAGAACGCTTTTTAGTAGCAGTTTCGTTACTCCCACGAGCCAGTATCGTTCACGACAATAAGTGAATTGCTCCTAACGCAGCAAACTACAGTTCAAGGATTTCGGGACTGCTGATGAAGTGTTCGGCCGTTGTTCGAGAGATTCTGCCCTGTCGCAACAGTTTCCTGATGGAGTCATCAAGCGTCAGCATGCCGTCAGCACGGCCGGTTTGAATGTTGTTGTCGATCGATTCAAACTTGCCAGAGCGAATCCCACTACGGATGGGAGCGTTGTTGATCATAATCTCCATCGCCAGTTCGCGTTTGCCGCCTGTCTCTGCTCCGGGCACCAGATGCTGACTGATCACCGCGCGAAGGCTGAGGGAAATCTGCGAACGAATGTCGGACTGTACAGCCTCGGGAAAAAGATCCGTCAGTCGCGAAACGGCGCCCTTGGCGTCTCGCGTGTGCAACGTCGAAAACACAAGGTGACCGGTCTCAGCAGCACTGAGCGCCAGTTGTGCAGTCTCTCGATCGCGGATTTCTCCCACAAGCAGCACGTCGGGGTCCTGCCGTAATCCGTACTTAAGTCCGTCGGCAAATGACTGCACATCCTGACCGACCTCACGCTGTGTCACGACGGAATTCCGGTAGCGACCATGGATAAATTCGATTGGGTCCTCTATTGTGATGATTCGACATCGGCCCCTTTGATTGAGCAAGTCAATCAGCATTGCCAGCGACGTTGTCTTTCCCGCACCGGTCACGCCGGCAATCAGCACCAGCCCATTGCGGATACTGACAAGCCGTTCGGCAAGTTCGTACGGAAAACCGGCCCAGTCGAAGTCCGGGATCTCTGAAGGGATTACGCGAAAGCATGCACCGATGTGCTGTCCGCTGAAGAAATAGTTGGCACGAAAACGCTGTTCACCACCATCCAGTGCCAGCCGCAGCGCGAAATCGAGATTGCGAGTCTCTCGAAATGTTTCCCGCTGTTCATGCGGGCAGAGCGGCAGTAGTTCAGCTTCTGCGAATTGTTCATCAAGGATCCGCTCATCAAGGGCTTTCAACTCACCGTGAAGTCGCAGAATCGGCGGGTGGCCAACAACAAGATGCAGATCGGACGCACCGCTCTCCACCGCCTGGGCAAGCCATCGAGAAATATTTTGCAGTGCGTCCTGCATTCTTCGCCAGCCTTCGTAGTTGTCGCAGACAACATGTTTTGATAGTAAATGAGTCGTCCCATCATATCACGAACCTGTTCCGAATTGCTCAGAATCTCACAGCCACAGCGGCTCGATTGCGGGTTGCGTCATGAAGACAAACAAATGAAACATTACATGTGTCTGTTGGTCGCGACCGCGGCATTTATTGGACATGCCTTCTCAGCCGAGGGGCCAACTGATAAGGCATGGCTGAAGTTGTCCGACATGCCGGTGCCGCGATGGGAGGCGGGGACTGTCGTGCTGGACGGCAGGCTCTTCGTCTTTGGCGGTTACACGAAGGGAACAAAGTCAAGCAAACGTGTTGACGTTTTCGATCCAAGAGACACCAGCTGGAAACAGCTTGCTGATCTCCCCAGTGCCATCACACACATGAACGCAGTGCTGGATGGTCGGCAGGTGTGGATCGCCGGCGGATTCAAGGATGGCTACAAGGGGTACGCGATCACTGAGGTGTGGAACTACGACATCGACAGGAACACATTCACGGCAGCACCGCCGCTGCCGGAACGCAGGGCAGGGGGTGGCCTGGCACTCGTCGGTCGCCGCCTGCACTACATCGGCGGACTGATGCCGGATCGACTCACCGATGCTGCCAACCATTGGGTACTCGATCTGCGCGAAGACTCTCAGAACGCGGCCGAATGGAAGAATGCAGCGCCGATGCCGGCTGCGCGCAATCAGTTCAGCGCTGTCAGCTTCGCTGGGAAGATTTACGCAGTCGGCGGCCAGTTCGGACATGACAAGGGACAGAACGACCAGGCACGGGTTGACATCTACGATCCCGACACTGACTCATGGAGCAGCGCTCCCGAACTTCCCAAACCTCATTCACATGCGGAAGGCAGCACGTTTGTGAGCAACAGTCGAATCTTCGTCGTTGGTGGTATGACGCGCGACGAAAGAAGACGGATCGATCCACACATCACTGCCGGCATTCCTGGTGGCGAGTGGCAGATCGTGGGCGAGTTGCCCAGGCCATTGTCTTCACCCGTCGCTGCGGTCATCGGAGACAAACTGTTCGTTGCTGGTGGCTCGCTGAACGGAGCTGACCCGCAACCGGGCATGTGGGTCAGCAGCGTTCCGCAGGAAAAATAAAATCGGACTCAAACGGCACCGCTAGAGCAATTTACGTATTGTCGTGAACGATACTGGCTCGTGGGAGTAACAAAACTGCTATTGAAAATCGCTCTTCGCGGCCACAAGTCAGCGTGAAACGCTGTAGTCAGGATCATCCCGGGATGAAGCCTGCTATGCTGTACCATCACAAACCCATTCACAAACCGACAACGAGGAACAAGCGATGAACTTCGATCAGGTAATCTGCCGCACATTTGCTGGCATCATGCTTTCCAGTTTTTTGTTCTGCTCAACACAGGCATCTGCCGACGTCTACGAACTCCGGACTTACACGACCAACGAAGGCAAGCTGGATAACCTGAACGCACGGTTCCGCGATCACACTGTGCAACTGTTCACGAAACACGGCATGGAATCAGTCGGCTATTGGGTTCCAACTGACGGCCCGAAAGCGGAGAACACTTTGATCTACGTGTTGAAGCACAAGGACCGCGATGCCGCAAAGGCATCGTGGAAGGCATTCGTGGCAGATCCTGAGTGGAAAACCGTCGCCAGGGAATCACAGAAAGACGGACAAATCCTGGCCAAAGCGCCGGATTCTGTATACATGGACGCCACAAACTACACGCCTGAATTTGCAAACAAAGGAAAGGCCGGCGATGCCGTGTTTGAGCTGCGTATCTATCGTTGCAATGAAGACAAGCTGAGCAATCTGGATGCACGTTTTCGAGACCACACGATTCGTATATTTAGTCGCCACGGCTTGCAGTCCGTCGCGTACTGGCACCCGGCTGACGAACCCGGTTCAAAGGACACGCTGATCTACATCCTGCGTCACGAAGGTCGGGACACTGCCGGGACATCATGGAAGTCGTTCGGCGGAGACCAGGACTGGAAAAAAGTCGCCAAAGAATCGCAGAAGGATGGCAGATTTCTGCGGGAAAGGCCTGAATCGATCTACATGAAAGCGACCGATTATTCTGCCATTCAATAGCAGGGGCGGTGTTTACTGCGTCGTTTGAATAGTTGCCGTGACACTCACTGACCGCCGCGATAATTGTGGCGGGATCACAAGGAGAGCTTCGCGGCGCTGGCGAACATCGATTGCAGGAACTGTGTCACTCACTCGCCCGAACTGGAATCCTCGACATGCTACGTCCCATTCTTGTGACTGCGATCGCCCTGTTTCTTACTTCAGGGGCCGGTGTCGGGCAGCTCGCGTCAGCGACCGACGTTAACTGGACAGGCTGGCTGGGGCCCTTACGCAACGGCTGGGTCAGCAACTTTCAGCCGCCGACGCAGTGGCCGGACCAGTTGCAGAAAGGGTGGCAGGTCGAGGTAGGGACGGGCTACGGATCACCGCTCGTTTCAGATGGACGTGTCTACCAACACGCCCGACAGGGTGGGGATGAGGTCGTCTGGTGCTTCGACCTGGACACGGGCAATGTGAAGTGGCACCAGAAGTACGTCGTGCCATTTAAGGCATCGCCCGGGGGCGAGTGGCACGGCACAGGGCCGAAGTCGTCTCCCGTGCTGGCCGATGGCAGAATCTTTACGATGAGCATCACCGGAGATCTGTCTGCCTGGAGTGCGGATTCGGGTGAGTTCTTGTGGCGGAGTGACTACGGTTCGCGATTTGAGCAGAACCAACCGAACTGGGGCGTTTCAACTTCACCCATCGTTGATGGTAATCATGTCATCACTCACTTCGGCAACGACGATGAAGGGGCTCTGGTGGCCCTTCATGTTGCAACCGGGAAGGAAGTCTGGAGTCAGGGCCACGACGGGCCATCGTATTCATCGCCGCTGCTGGCTGAGATTCATGGAGTGCGACAGGTCGTGGAATGGAATCATGAAGCCCTCGTCGGTGTGGACAGCAAGTCCGGGCGGCTGTTGTGGCAGTATCCCTTCCCTCACAGAACTCATAACCAAAACATGCCGACACCGGCATTTCACAACGGGCGAGTACTGCTGGGTGGCGAGAACCGAGGCGTGTACAGCCTTGAGCCGCAGGTCCGCGATGGCGTCTGGACGGTGAAGAAACTCTGGGGCCAGGAGAAGGTTGCGCTCGACATGAGTTCCGCAGTCGTCAACGGCGACCTGCTGTATGGCTTCTCTCATTACAGCAAGGGACAACTCTTCTGCCTGGATACCGCCACCGGAGAGATTCGTTGGCTGGGGCCAGGCAGAACCGGCCAGAACGTCATGTTTCTGTCGGTCCCAGGCTACGTCGTCGCACTGATCGACAACGGTGAATTGCAGATTATTGCAGCGAACGGCGACAGCTATGAAAAAGTCGCGGCCTGGAAGGTTGCGGACAGCCCCACATGGGCGCCGCCGGTCCTGTTGCAGAACGGAATCCTGGTAAAGGACCAACGGTCGCTGACCTATTGGTCACTGGCCGGGGCAGGTAACGATTCCTCGTCGTCTTCCGACTGATCTCACCATCCGATGATAACAACCGGCAGAGCCGGTGGCATGAGAAAGGCCCACAATACAAGCTCGCAGCGCAAGCGAGTGGGTCTCGTGCGATTGAGAGACACACTTGCTTGTGCTGCGAGCCTATCAAGAACACCAAAGCACTCATGAGTGCTCACGCGCAGAGCTGGGGTGTGAGTCGAAAACACTGAGCTGATCATTGGCTGGCTGTTGACGGAATCAATGCTGAACTGACACAGCCATGATTGGCCTGGGCCGATGTGGCGCAGAAGTCCGCAAGATAGCCGCGACGGGGATCTCGCGGTCGCCACGGGGGCAGGGCGACCTTCCGCGCCGCCAGCTCGTCGTCCGACACTTTCACTTCAATCGTCCCGTTGATCAGGTCAAAGGCGATTGTGTCGCCATCATGTACGCAGGCAATGGGACCACCGACAGCAGCTTCCGGAGCGCAATGAACTCCGATAGCGCCGTGAGAAACACCCGAAACTCGAGTGTCCGAAATGAACGCGACCTTGCCGTCCAATTCCGGCACGGCTAAAGCTGCCGTGGCGACCAGAACTTCGGGCATACCGGAAGCCACCGGTCCCCAGTATCGCAGGACGATGACGCTGCCAGGTTTGATACGACGTTCCTCGACCGCCTTCACAATATCACGGGGATTGTCAAAGCAGATGGCGGTGCCTTCAAAGACCGGGTCCTTCATGCTGGAGACCTTGAAGACGATACCGTCCGGTGCGAGGTTCCCGAAGCAAATCTGCATGTCCGCATACGGCTTGTAACAATTGTCCTGATCGACAATCAGATCCTGCCCATCCGGCGGCGCAGGGACGTCTGCCAGGTTTTCCGCCAACGTCCTGCCCGTTACGGTCAGACACGAACCGTCCAACAGGCCGCAATCCAGAAGATGTTTCAGCAGCACGGGCGTGCCACCGATTTTGTGCAGGTCCACCATTGTCCGTGGTCCCCGCGGAGCAAAACTGCACAACACGGGGGTCTCACGGAAAATCGGCTGCAGGTCCTTCAGGCTGAAGTCGACCTGAGCTTCGCGAGCCAGCGCCAGCAGATGCAGTACGCCGTTAGTGGATCCTCCGGCCGCAGCAATCGACACCGCCGCGTTACGGAAGGCCTCTTTGGTCAGAATGTCTCGGGGACGAATGTTGTTTTCCAGCAGAACTTTCAAGGCCGCGCCGATGCGACGGCACTCAGCTCGCTTTTCAGCGTCAACAGCCGGAATCGAACTGCTGGCCGGAAGCATCAGGCCGATGGCTTCCATCGCGATGCCCCAGGTATTGAATGACGCGGCGATCCCGCAACCACCGGGGCCTGGACAGGCATTGCGCAGAATTTCGTCACTCTCAGCTTCGGACATTTCACCGACCGATACAGCGGCCTGGGAATCATACACATCCAGAATGGTAATATCTTTGCCGTTGTGACAGCCGGGCAGAATACTTCCGCCACTGACAACAAGGCCCGGATAATTAGTGCGGGCCAGCGCCATCGCGAATCCGGGGCCATTTTTGTCACAGTGGTGCGTTCCGATCAGTGCGTCATAACAATGAGCCGTCACGACGCATTCGGCGCTGTTCGCAATCAGGTTGCGCGATGGCAGACTGGCGTTGCCGCCCTCGAGTCCCTGAGTCAGATTGTCACTGACACCTGGAGTACCAAAAGGAAACCCGATCATGCCGGCTTCTTCGCAGCCCTTTTTCAACTCGGTGGCCAACTCGTAAGCATGAACATTACAGGTGTTGCCTTCCAACAAAGGAACTCCGATGCCAATCTGAGCTTTGCCAAAATCGGCGTCCGTCATACCAAGGGCGTAATAGAACGCGGTAACGCCCTTTTGCCAGCCAGCGGTAAGTTGTGTGCTGTTCCAGTTGACGGCAGATTCAGACATCGGTGATAGAGTTCCAGTAGTGAAAATGATTACGTGACAGTCGAATTTATCCGCACGGTGTGCGACCAGGACATCGACAACGAGTTACAAGTCAGGCCAGGTGAGTCACAGAGCGATAGTGGCAGGCATTAGTTCTTAAGCGGCCTGATCCGAATATTGCGATACCATGCCTCGCCTGCCGCTCCACCATGTATCTGCACCGCAATTTTTCCGGCGAGCGGTATTTCCTTATCTTCTTCGGTGTAGTCAACGGTTTGCTGTCCGTTGATCCACAACCGAATGCGCGGGCCTTCGCACAGAATTCGATAGTCATTCCAATCGTCGCGTTTCAGAACTTTGTCCAGTTCCTTTGCGTCCGGCCCCGCCAGGATCGTTCGCCGACGCGATTCGTCATAAAGGCAGCCCCAATACTTCTGACCCAGGTCCGCCTGATACCCAATCATCTCATGGTGGTCGGGAATGCGTTTGCTGCGAATCTGGATCCCCGCATTCGTGCTGTCACCCAGCAATCGAAACTGCAGGCGAAGTTCAAAATCAGCGAAGTCGCGACGGTGCGCCAGAAAATAATTGTGGGGAATCTTCTCCTTCAACTGCCCGCCCACAATGGCCCCGGATTCGACTCGAAATACGGATTGATCACCGTTCCATCCATCAGTCGTCTTTCCGTCAAACAACACCTCAAAGCCCTCCTCACCCTTACTGCTGCTGACAGAATCATCGACAGCGAGCAACGTGGACGATGCCAGGCAACTGGCGAGCACGAGGGGAAGTTTCAGACGTGGACCAAAGAAGTTGAGCATGATGGGGGCTGTTTCGTTATCAAGACCTGTGGCACTGAGTGAAGATAGGCAAACAACAACAACGGCGTATTTGCCCCATCGGTTTGAGACATTGCCCCAAACGGTCTGTCGATCATACCGTGTGTGAGCAAGAAGTGAACATTCTGACACTTCACACACGCAGGCGAAAGTGATCGACCATGTTGACTTGTCACGACACGTGGTAATGAAAGATAGACGCGTCCAGCCAGCGAAGCCAGCGCGTGAATAGTGCTTTGTCACAGGCAAAAGTCAGGGTGGAAGCATTCGCCGGAAAAGGGGGTCAGGTACCAAAAATGCAAAGCACGCTTCGGGCCGTTCCGGTTTTTGGTACCTGACCCCGTTTTCCTCGCCAACCCTAAAAACAGGCTGTGACAAAGTAAAAGCCGCTTCAATCGCGATCATGAGCACACGCGAATATTCGTCCTGCGGGACAAACGGACTGCCGACCAGCATGGCCGTCGCCCCACACCAGAGCCCGCGAAGACCAACAGCGTGTGGCCCGACGGTATCGACTGAGGCAGTTTCGGAGGCGATCCACGCCCCAAACTGCAACTCAGGTCGTCAGCTCACAACGAGAACGGCCAGAGGTTCAAGCTTGACGCTGTCGCCCACCACTGGAAGCAAAGGTCCTGCAGTCGCGCGAATGGCACAAAACAATCGGGCGGGATGCGTAGACTAATCCCTGAACGCCGCATGACTGTCGCGACGACACCAACAACGAATTGTTATCAGTCAACCGGTTTAGACCAGGACTGCAAGTTCTTCTTCCACTTCGACTTCTGTGCAGCTGACAGGTTCAATCTGAACTTCACCATCTGGCCCCTCGATTTCGAGGACAGCCGCTTCGTCTTCAATTCCCAGCAGAGTCACTTTGTAGTCTCCCAGCAGGACAGACTGACCGGGCTGCAGATCGAAAAGATGGTTTTGCATGAGCCATACCGTTTTCAAAAGAAATCGCTCGACAACAACGACTGTTGCGGCCTGAGAGACAGGAATGAAAAGAAGGCGGGAAAACACAGTCTGGAGAGACGGAAACGAAGGCAGCACAGAACGCGCTGTCCGTGCAACCAAACATTCACCAGCCTTGGTGATAAGGGCCAATTTATAATGATTGATGAATTAGCCGACAACGGCGAAACACCGTCATGTTGCAACTTCGTGAGACCTTTTTTTGTTTTGTTTTTTTTGTCCTGATTGACTTGCAACCGCAAGTCACGACCTATTCAACGAATTAGAAACACATATTGACACGGTCGACCTCGAAGAGCTCGACCATGCGATGTACAAAACGCAGCTACGCTGCAAAGACGCGTAGTGCAACTGCGTCCAGGACGCACAAATCTATTTTTGCCTGCCGAACGACAGAGAGAGTACATGACAACTGACAACCCACTGTCCTGTCGCACGGGACTGCCAGCGTTCGACGCGATAAAACCGGAACACGTGGAACCTGCAATCACTGCAATTCTGCAGGAGGCGGAAACACACCTTGCTCAGGCAGAAGCCGCGCCACTGGCCGAGTGGGATGCATTAATGTCGCCGCTCGGAAAAATTGACGTACTGTTCGAGTACAGCTGGTCCCCCATCAGCCACCTGTTGGGTGTCGCTAACAGTGACGAACTCCGTGAAGCACACGAAAACATGCTGCCTGCAGTTGTGCAGTTCAGCCTCAAGACAAAACAAAGTAAGCCGCTGTACGACCGCTTCTGTGCGCTCCGTGATTCCGAGAACTGGAGCGAATTGAGCAATGCTCAACAGCGGATCATCACCCAGGCAATCCTGAGCGCGGAACAGGCCGGTATTGCCCTGGACGATGACGCTCGCGAACGATTCAACGAAATCGCTCAAACACTGTCGCAGCGGGGCAGCGACTTCTCCAACAACGTACTTGACGCCACCAAAGCATGGCATCTGGACATTACATCAAGCAAAGATGTCAGCGGTCTACCGGAAAGTTTTCGCAGAATGGCAGCGGCCGCGTGGCCTGACGCGGACGAAAACAAAGACGACGCCACAGCCACTGCGGAAACGGGGCCTTGGCGAGTGAAACTGGACGCTCCGAGCTTTGGACCGTTCATGGAACACTGCGGCAATCGTGAACTACGCGAACAGGCCTACCGGGCGTACGTAACACGTGCGTCAGACGGTGAGATTGACAACCGTCCGTTGATCAACGAGATCCTGCGATTGCGTCGGGAAAAGTGCGCCTTACTTGGCTACGACGACTTCGCAGCGTTAAGTCTGTCCCGAAAAATGGCAGCCGATGTCGGTGCCGTGCGGAAGATGTTCGACGACCTGCTGGCTGCGTCATTGAAATCGGGCAAAGTGGAACTCGACGAGATCACTAAGCTGGCGAACGAAAGCGGCCACGACGGAAAACTGGCTCACTGGGACGTTGGATTCTGGGCAGAACGGCTGCGAGAACAACGATACGCGTTTACCGACGAAGAATTGAGGCCGTACTTCTCACTACAGCGAGTGATGGACGGACTTTTCAGTCTGTGCCACCGTCTGTTTGGAATCTCAGTCCGCGCTGCCGATGGGAAAGCTCCGGTGTGGCATCAGGACGTGCGTTACTTCGAGATCTTCAACGAACGGGATCAGCAGATTGCCGGATTCTACCTTGATCCGTACTCCCGTCCGGAAAACAAACGCGGCGGCGCATGGATGGACGATTGCATCGGGCGTTCCGTAACAGCTGACGAAACGCGGCTGCCTGTCGCACACCTTGTCTGCAATGGGACTCCACCGATTGGCGACACACCGTCACTGATGACGTTTCGCGAAGTCGAAACGCTGTTTCATGAATTCGGCCACGGACTGCAGCACATGCTGACGACAGTCGATTTCCGAGACGTGTCCGGCATCAGCGGCGTCGAGTGGGACGCTGTTGAGCTGCCGAGCCAGTTTATGGAAAACTGGTGTTATCATCGCCCAACGCTGCTGGGCATGGCGATTCATCATGAAACGGGCGAAGTGCTGCCGGATGAATTGTTCGAAAAAATCTGCAAAGCCCGCACCTACCGAGCTGCGTCGGGCATGCTGCGTCAGGTGCAGTTCGGACTGACGGACATGGAACTGCATACCACGTTCGACCCTGATGGAACCGAATCAGTCTTCGACGTGCATCAGCGGATTGCGGAAAAAACATCACCATTGCCTCCGCTGGCCGAAAATCGATTTCTGTGCGCGTTCTCACATATCTTTGCCGGTGGGTACGCTGCCGGTTACTACAGCTACAAGTGGGCAGAAGTGCTGAGCGCAGATGCATTTTCCGCCTTCGAAGAAGCAGGTCTTGACGACCAGGCGGCCGTTGCTGCCACGGGTCGCAGGTTCCGGGATACGGTTCTGTCTGAAGGCGGCAGTCGCCATCCCATGGATATCTACCGGGACTTTCGTGGCCGCGAACCCAACACAGATGCACTGCTTCGGCACTGCGGCCTGACAGGTGCCACACCATGAGCGTTGAGAACACAGCGGAATCCGCCCCCAGGCCGGACGCTCAGTTTGACGTGATCGTCATCGGGACCGGCCCCGGTGGCGAAGGCGCAGCCATGGAGGCCACGAAGCAGGGCAAGTCCGTTGCCGTTGTCGAAAAACAGGCGCGTATCGGCGGCAATTGTACTCACCTGGGCACGATTCCCAGCAAGTCGCTGCGAGCGGCCATCTATCGCATGATGGAGGTCAACTCTAATTCCAATTTTCGCCAGTTGGGCATTCACATCGATGTCAGCTTCCGCGACCTGCGCCGCAGCGCTCAATCGGTGATTGAACAACAGGTGAAAATGCGGCGGCGATTCTACGAACGCAACGACGTGCGTGTTTATCACGGCGTCGCATCATTCATGGACGATCAACATGTGCAGGTTGAGGATGCCAGCGGCAGTTCCCTGACACTTGCGGCAGGATCATTCGTCGTGGCCCCAGGATCTCGGCCCTATCGTCCATCAAAGATCGACTTCAATCATCCCCGAGTCTTCGACAGCGACACAATCCTTGACCTTCCGGAAACGCCCGGCAGCATGACAGTCTACGGAGCCGGTGTGATTGGCTGCGAATACGCGTCCATGTTTCGCAATCTATCTGTGAAACTGAATCTTGTGAACACGCGCAGCAACCTGCTGGAGTTTCTGGATGATGAGATCTGTGACGCGCTTAGTTATCACCTGCGTGATACGGGGGTGCGGATTCGGCACAACGAAGTCTTCGATCGGGTTGAGACATTTTCTGATCACGTGGTTGTCCACCTGAAGTCCGGCAAGAAATTAAAAAGTGACATCCTGTTGTGGGCCAATGGTCGTTCCGGCAACACCGAAGAGCTGAACCTCAGCAACGTTGGAATTTCACCGAACCATCGCGGTCAGATTGAGGTCAATGAAAACTTCCAGTCGGTTAAGCCTCATATCTACGCCGTCGGCGACGTCATTGGTCCGCCAGCCCTTGCCAGCGCTGCCTACGTGCAGGGCCGGATTGCCGCACGGCATCTGGGCAACGGCCATTGTGAAGAGCTGCGTATGGAAGATGTGCCGACAGGCATCTACACCAGTCCGGAAATCAGTTCGCTGGGTAAGACAGAAAGGCAACTGACCGAAGAATGTGTTCCCTACGAAGTGGGACATTCCATGTTCAAAAGTCTGGCACGTGCTCAGATCATGGGGCAACCGGTGGGCATGCTGAAACTCCTGTTTCACCGCGAGACGCTGGAGATTCTGGGGATTCACTGTTTCGGTGTGAATGCTTCCGAGATCATCCACATCGGCCAGGCAATCATGGCTCAACCAGGTGAAGGCAACACGTTGCACTACTTTATGAACAGAACATTCAACTACCCCACCATGGCCGAAGCCTACCGTGTGGCCGCATTGAACGGATACAACCGGCTGTTCTGATTCGCCTGAAGAAAGTAGCCATCCTTTTTTCGACCGTCTGCCAATCTACCCGATTTCTGTCGCGTCAACATTCGTAAGTAAATTGCTCTAATCGTCTCGAAGGTTCCCTGATTTGCGAATTGCCCGGATCAACTGTGCTCCCAGGTAAACGGCCAGGGCACAACCGGTCGCACCAGGCAGTGACGCTCCGAAAACCAGCGGTTCAACCCTGTTGCTCCACAGTGAAGCAGAACCGACAAACAGTGCCGCAGTCAGGACTCCCATCACCAGTCGATTGACGATCGAATCAAGTCGCTGGTGTTCCAGATGAACGTTAAAGCTACCGCGTCGCATGCGGTCGATGATGTCAGAAACGTCACCCGGAAATGCCTCAGCCAGCCGACTCCAGTCTCGGTGAGCGGTCTGAAGCTTCCTCCACATTCGTGTCGGCGAAAGCCGCCTTCTGATCGCGTCAGAACGATAGGGCTCCAGCAACTCGGCAAGACTGAAGTCCGGTGTTAACTGCTGAGCCGTACCCTCCAGCATGACCAGCATTTTAATCAACAGTGACACACGCGACGGTAGCGTGATGTGATGACTCCGAATAATCGATGTCATCCCGTTCAGGGCACCACTCACATCAAATTCTCTCACAGACTGCGACGCGTATTGATCAACAAAGACCATCAACTCACCTTTAAGTTCATCTCGGTCAAAGTTTGCGGGAAAACGCCCGATTCGAACGACGCTGTCGAGCAGCTTTTCTGTGTCCTGATCTATTGCGGCCATCAGCAGATCTTCAATCTGTTCACGCAGATCGTCATCCACTCGTCCAACCATCCCGCAATCAAGGACACCGATCACCTGACCATCAAGCACCATCAGATTTCCGGGATGCGGATCTGCATGATAAAACCCGTCACGGAAGACCATCTGCAGAAAAATGTCTGCTCCGCGTCGAGCAAGCTCTGACAGGTCGAATCCCGCCGCAACAAGGGCGTCGCGTCTGGAAAGACTTACTCCACTAAGTCGCGCCATCGTCAGAACACGGCGAGAAGATCGTTCCGGGTATGCAGCCGGAATGCGCACTCCCGCATCATCAGAAAAATTCCGGGCGAATCGTCTAAGGTTGCGTTGTTCCGATGTGAAGTCGAGTTCGCTTTCCAGCGTCTTTCTGAATTCACCGGCAATGGCGACGGGGCGATACTGTTTCAGTTGCGGCGAATACGTTTCCGCGAGTTTCGTCAGCTCAATCAGAATCTCCAGATCATTGCGAATTCGTTCTTCGATTCCATCATGCTGCACCTTTACGACAACCGGTGTACCATCCATGAGCACGGCACTGTGGACCTGTCCGATTGACGCAGAAGCAAATGCACTCGCGTCGAATTCAGTAAACAACTCGCTGACTGGCTTACCCAACTCTGCTGCTACCGTCGCCAGAACGGTTTCCGGTTTATCTGGAGGCGTTCCCGACTGCAGTTTGGCCAGCTCGGCCGCCAGTTCCGGGCCAACGAGGTCTGCCCGTGTGCTCAGGATCTGCCCCAGCTTGATGAACGTCGTTCCGAGTTCTGTGAATGCCAGCCGAATTCGCTCGGCCTGAGATAACTCAGCAATATTATCTCCCGACTTCGTGCGAAGATGCCGCTGGATCCATTCAACGTGAATACTCTGCAGCCATGGAGCCACACCAAACCGTACCAATACGCCAACGACTTCATTTAGCCGCCCGGCATTGCGTACTATCTGCGGCAGACTTGAAACATCCACGACGTGTCATTCCTTCCGGGCTGAGAGTAAACGAACTCAAGTGATACTCAGGCTTCGGTCTGGATCGCTGAGAACGGAGCTGACAAGACAAGAAACCGCCTGGGAATTTCCCCCACTGCCTTCTGTTCGACGCCGTTCACGAGAACGGAAGAATACAGGGCAGGGCCCGCCCGGGCCAAATACTCGCGGCACCGCGTACACACGAATCAGTCTGACTTGAGTGCCTTTCGCACACGTTGAAACCCATTCTTCATTTCGCCGGCAGCCAGAGCCAGCGCGGAAATAACGTTGTCCGCGGATTCGGAGACGGCTGTCCTGACCGGATCATACTGAACCGTCAGCTCGTCCAGCTTTCCTGAGAGTCGATCATACTCATCCTTCGCCTCCATTTCGGCAAGATGCATCTTGAGTCTCAGTTCGTCTCGTTCCTGCCTCAGATGGCCCATCAGTGTTTCCAATGTGCTGCGTTCTTCAGACATTGCCGAGTTCCTTTGATGAGGTTCGTGAGAATTGGCCTGGCCGTCTTCGACACGTGCCGATTTGACAATCCGCTTTGTGGTCAAGACCACCCGGACGCATGGTCCTGACATGATTGTCGCGTGGCCCTCCGATTTTTGCGACCGTCGACGAAATTTGAGCAGGCAGTCGACACAAAGTACCAGTGCATTGTCACAGCCAGGTTTTAGGGTTGGCGAGGAAAACGGGGTCAGGTACCAAAAACCGGAACGGCCCGAAGGGTGCTTTGCATTTTTGGTACCTGACCCCCTTTTCCGGCGAATGCTTCCACCCTGACTTTTGCCTGTGACA
>JAAERP010000248.1 GCA_024230215.1 Fuerstiella sp.
AAGACGGTTGGGGTTGGGGTCGGCTCGGCTGCTGCTTCCACGACCTCAGGGGTGTTTTCTTGCATGGATTCTTCCTCCTCGGAAGTGGTTGATTGTTCGGGGTTGTCGGCTTCCTCATCCTCTGCGGATGCGGCGATTTCGGTGATGCGGGCCGCCTGGAAGGCTGGCTCACTCACAATAGATAGTTCTTTCCAGTTTGCTGCTTTGACGACGGTAGTTCTGCCGTCTTGCTCAACGTCTGTTGGTTCAATACCAATTGACACGCTGTCATAGGCGCCCATCTTTAACAGTTCAACGATGTCGTCGCCGTCACGGGTACGAGCGATCTCAGCGGTGAACAGCATGCCTTCGTCTGTTTCTTCACGGGCTGTGACCATGCCAACGATGCGGCCAGCGTCGTGTTCTGCTAAAAGTCGAGGGGCTGCACCTTCAACGGGTAGGGCGCCGGCCTCAATGCGGACGTTGACACCTGTGGAGGTGTTCGCGTTCACACCGTAAGGCACCGCGATGCCGCTGATGGTGCGTGGTGCGTCGCCGGCTGCTGCGTCGAGGCTGATGGCTTGTGCGGTGAATCTCATCATATTGTTTCCTCTGTTCGGGTTTCTGTGATGATGTCGGCGGTCTCTAAATAGGCGTCGGTGTTGAACTCGATGTGCTTGCCTTTTGCAACGATTTTGTCTGACGACAAGGTTTCAGCGATGCAGGTGAGGAACGGTGACGCTCCGAACGTCAACAGGTCTTGGCGTGCCTGTTGTGCGTTCTGGTAGGTCATTGAGCCGACGGCGACGCCTACGAGCCAGGGCGGCACTTGCATGATGCGAGCCAACTCGAGGCTGGCGTATTCTCTGGCCTGCATGAGTTGAAGGTCGCTCGGGTCGCTGTTGAAGGTCTCCCACTTGACATGCTGGTTGAGTGCGCCGATCGCCGAGTTTTTGCGTGCCTGCGACCATGCTGCGGCCAACTCTGACAACTCTTCACCTGATAGTGGTTCGCCTTCGGTTTGCTGCAGGTAGCCGGCAGCGATCTCGTTGGAAGCGAATCGTTTGGCTGATTCGTCGAGCCGGTAGGAAATGTCGATTGCTCTGGCACCTGTCCACATCATGCCGTCGAGCGGTGACAGAAACTGCACCACATTGTTCACGTCTATTTCAACGCCATTAAAGTTGATCTCGGAGGCTTC
>JAAERP010000249.1 GCA_024230215.1 Fuerstiella sp.
CCTTTGACGCCGATCTCGATCTGCCAGGTGGCGTCAATCGTCATACGCGTGTCGTGTTCCCTGTGAAGGTGCCGACCATTGAGCCACGGCGCCGTGTTTCACGTTCCAATGTTCTCACCAGTTCTTCGCCGTCGGTGCCTGCCGGCATGTTCACAGTGATGTTTGTGCCAGCAACGCTGCCTAACTGGTTGAGCGGTATGACGGCTTCTGGGCCTGCCTCACCAATCAGCGCCGGTGTGGGGCCTGTGACGATGCCTCCGTCAGCAAACGGGACAAGGCCACCGAGGAAGCCTGCAGCCTTTTTGATTCCTCCTGCTGCGCCGCCTACGATGCCGCCTCCAACGTCGCCAAGGTCACCCACAAAATCTATCGCTGATCTGACTGCATCAACTAGGGCTTTCACGGCGTCATAGACAGTCATCACGACCCCAGAAATGATGTCAAACTGCAGCACAAACGCGTCTTTGACTAGTTCTAGTGCGCCTTTAATGTTGTCCCAGCCGCCCAGCACGTTGTCGAACACCCATTTAAGCGTTTCCCACCATGCCGTAAACAGTGTGGACAGCACGTCCAAAACGGTTGTGACCACAGTGCGGAATGTTTCGCTGTTCTCCCACGCATATTTGAAACCTGCAGCAAGGCCGGCGATCGCTACAGCGACCAATCCAAACGGGCTGAGTAGGCCGGCAAATGCTGCGGCGAGCGCTGCGATCATCGCGATGACGGCTGCACCAGCGAGCACAGCAAAGAACACTTTGACGACTTCGGTGTTGTCCTTCATAAACTGCACGATGCGGTCAAAAATGGGTTGCAGCACGTCACGCATCTGTTCAATGATCGGGCCAAGCGTGTCCGACAGGCTTTGCCACGCATCCTGGAACGCCGGCACGATTTTGTTGTAAGCGTTTTCCAGGGCTGGAACGAGGGTGTCGATCACCCAGGTCGTCACTTTTTCGAATACTGGCAACAGTTTTTGGCCGAGTTTTTCTTGCAGTTGGGAGAACGCCACACCCATTTTGTCGCTGGAGTTGGCGGTGGCTTCCGCGGTGCCACCCACCTGTGTTTCGATGGCCTCCAAAATCATGTTTTGGGCTTCCAGCGTGTTGCCTGATTCGACGAGCGAAGCGATCAGGTTTTTTTGTTCCTCGGTGAACGTGACACCTGAACGTGTCAACGCTGTGAGGCCGGTGATCGGGTCGTTCAATGCTTTGCCGAGTTGCACAGCGTTCGTTTCTGCAGTGCCGAACCCTGCAGCAGCCAAATCGATAGACGCCTGAGTGGCACGGTCAAACGATGAGCCGACATCGCCGGCTGTTTCTGCGATCTCCGAGAACGTCAGCAAGGTGGCTTGTGCCTGTTTGATTTGGTTCTGGTCAATGCCGGTTTTGCGTGCAATCTGGTTTGCTAGGTCTTTGATGCGTTTCGTAGCGGTTTTTGATTCGTCACCGAACACACCCATTGACTCTGCGATTTGGTCGATTCGTGCGTTTGACGTGGCTGCAGCCTCGCCGGCCTCGATCAGGTCTTTGCCGACAGCGACAGCGCCAACACCGACAGCAGCCAAACCCAAACCGATTTTGCGGCCGGCCTTCGCTAAACCTTCGAACGACTTTTTGGTTTTCTTGGAGAACGTGTCCAAGTCTTTTTGGGCGTTCGACAACGCCTTCTTATTCCACTCAGAAATGATTGGGACGGTGATAGCCATCAGCCCAAGCCCTTCTCTATGTAGTTCTCCATGTCTTTGATGGCGTCTTTCACGGCGTCTTGCACTTCACCCAGACGTTTCTCGGCTGCCGGCCACAGAGTTCGTGACGCCGTGCCCTGCTCGTTCAGTTTTTCAATCATGGCTCGGCCCCTGGGTGCACCTTCTGAGTTTCTGCCGGCACCGTTGGCTCTGCCTGCGATGTCGTAGATGGCGCCTGCAGCGTTTGTTTGTTTCAGCGCCAACAGTTTGATTGTTTCTTGCTGCTGTCCGCTGCGTGTGCGTTGCGCCGTGTTGCGTTGCGACACTGAAATGCCACGCTTCACTTTCGCTGGTGTGTAGCCGCCTTTCCAGCCGTACCAGTTCGTTAACGGTTTCGCAGTGGGCACCAGGCTGCGGGCCTCGTTCACCAACGGGTCAGCCGCTTTTTTCATTGACTTCACTAGGTCTTTTTTGAGTTCCTTATCGACACGACCCAACGTGCGGATGGCGTCAGCAACACCTTCAGCCTCAGCGGCTACGCCTAGTGATGCTTTTGCCATGTTTGTTTTGTTCTTTCAGTACGTCCACCACGGTGGCAAGGTCTGCTGCTTCAAATGGTATTTCATGCGGCCACCAGCCGACGACGACCAGCACCTCTGCTAGTTGTCGCCTGTAGGTGCCGCTTCGGTAGGGCGTTCGACTTCACCATCCACAAGTTCAAGGGTCACAATTTTTTTGCAGAAATCGTCGTACACGGCTGGCACCACGATTTTGTTGAGTTTGCATGCCTCATAAGCCAGATAGGCCAGGTCGTCGAAACCTATGCCGTCTTGAAGGTTGGCTACTTTCTGTTTTGTTTTGCGTTCCCACAAAAGCCAGCAGTAAAGGGTTGTGGATACTTCGAACGGGCCTTCGCCCATGTCTACGCTGAGAGTCAGTTGCATGTCGGCTATGCCTTAACTCAGGACGTTGCACGGACGTAGGTGCCGCCAGTGAAGGTGAGATCGATGGTTTGCAACTCTCCGAGCGATCCGTTAATCGGCGTGATGCTTTCAAGGTACGTTCCAGTGAACGTGTACTCAGGGTTATCTGCTGCAGCGGTGGTGCTCGACGTTGCGTAGATAACCACGTCGGTTGTGGTGCCGACAAGTGCAGCAAGGTTCTCTTCAACTTCTGACGTGCCGTACGCGAGCATGAGCGTCGCTGACACCTCATGATTACCGAGGCCGGCGGTGTACTTGCGTGCACCATCGGCGAATGAGGTCGCCTCTAATGATTCGAAGTTGATGGTGACGGTGGCGCTGGTGCACTGGTCGCTGTAATCAACGCTGTTGATGAGCAGAGCCGGTTGGCTCAAAACGGTGGTGGTTGCCATTGTTAGTTTCTCCTTGTCGAGAGTCTGACGGTGATGTCGTATGAGGGCACTATTTGTTCCCCCACTTGGGTTGTTGATGGTGTGAAATC
>JAAERP010000250.1 GCA_024230215.1 Fuerstiella sp.
GACCCGCCAGTCGATCGTGTGCGTTTGTGCCACTTCAGTATCTTCTTCAATGTCTTCCGCATCTGCTTCCACACACTGCGGCTGTGGTCCGAGTCGAGCCGGACCAATTGCTGCTGTCGTGTGTCGATAACGTTGACGCCTCCCCTGGGACGTTTGACGTAAACGAAGGGCAAGCAGACGGCGATGACTTTGTAGGGCTGACCCGCGTCACTCGGCTTGTACTGCATACGAACCAGTTCGTCGGCCGGCAAAGCGGCGCCCGAGCAGCTCCATAAGTAGGAGGGCAATTCGACGATTTCGTTCAGGACGGTGACGTAGTCTCCCTGGTTGATGTCTTCTCCGGCAATCCGTGCTGCGACGGTCGTTGTGGACGGAGGTTCAGTTGTAGCGTTCATGGTTTCACTTTGCTTTCCAAAGAATGAGTTGTGTGTGTGGGCAATGAATCTTCGTGCGACGAGCGATTACTCGACGCCGGTGGGCTTAATCACGAAGAAATTGAGTTGCACACGCACGGTTCGCACTCTGGTAGCAATGTGAAAAACGGCTGACGAAGTTTGTGAATCAGAGATTCCTTTCGATGCTCTGCCAAATTGAGCTACGACGCGAGCTTGGCAAGCGTCGACGGGAATCGAACCCGCAACCTCCGAATTAACATGTACTCCGAATCGGCAGTCAGTCGTGCCTTGTAAAAGTCCAACGAAGTTGTTGTTGAGAGGTTAAGAACGTCCGTTTCAGCAAATGCTGATCGTTGACCGGCCCTTTTGTCTGCTAGAGACTCCAGCGCCTTTCACTAGTCGGTCACCCGACATCGCTACCTTAGGCTCTTCATGTATTCCCAGCAGGCAGTTGAACTTTGTGTTGTGACTGATCGGCGAGGGAACAGCTCAGACGTTTCACATGGTAAAGATGTAGTCCAAACCAGCAGTCGATCAGTCAAGAAACGCCGGTGGGAGTCGAACCCACTTCGTCCGAGTTGCAGTCGGATGCCTAGCCGTCTGGCTCCAGCGTCTTGTTGCTCGCGATCCGGCATGCTGCAGGACCGCGAGCGGTGTTCAGTCTTTCTCTCTAAAAGTATTCGTCGCGATTGGAGCCATCAAAGGCGTCCCGATCGCA
>JAAERP010000251.1 GCA_024230215.1 Fuerstiella sp.
CCAGGTTTTAGGGTTGGCGAGGAAAACGGGGTCAGGTACCAAAAACCGGAACGGCCCGAAGGGTGCTTTGCATTTTTGGTACCTGACCCCCTTTTCCGGGGAATGCTTCCACCCTGACTTTTGCCTGTGACAAAGCACTAGTCGCAGTGGCTCAACGCCATCAGGCAATATGCCGTCACAAGATTTGGGTCACCTTCGTACCAACGGTCGGCTGGATTGGTCCACTTGCCACTGGGTTGCTGTAGTTCGGCAAGTCGTTCGATCAGTTCGGCTTTCCAGTCATGAGTGTTGCCCGCTGCATCCTGGAAACTGTCTTCATCAATCACATCCATCGTTTTTGCGAAAGTGTGGAAGTAGTAGTACAGGCCCTGTCGTCCCATGCTCGGGTTTTCCGCGAGTGTGTAGTTCTTCCTGATCCACGCAGTCGCAGCCTGGATACGTTCGTCCTTCTTATCCAGGCCGGCGTAGATCAGGCTTTTCAATCCGGCATAGGTCATGCTGCCGTATGACCTCAGACCACCGTTTTCAGTGACGCCGGCTTTTGAATCGCCGCCGGCAGCAGGTGTGTAGTAAAAACCACCGTCGCCGATTTTACCCGCGAAAATGGTGTCGTTACCGAAACCCTCAAGATTCTGTGTTCGCGACAGGAACATCAGGATTCTCTGCATCGCCGGATCATCTTTTTTCATGCCCGACTTCCTGAATGCTTCCAGCATGAATTGAGTGTTGGAAAGGTCGGGGCGCTGGTGGCTGCCGTAGCCGCCGCCGCCAAAAGCGGGATCTGACGATTCGATGCCTTCACCTTTGTCCCACTGAAGATCACGCAGAAACCCCTGAGCCTTCCTGATGTGTTCGTCAAAACGGCCACTGTCGTTGGCTGCGGACAGCGCGAGGACCGTGATGCAGGTTTCGTAGTTTCGATGCACGCTGCCTTCCGAATAGAACCCGCCATCCGCCTGATTGTGACTCAGCAGGTTTTGCAGCCCCGCCGCAACAAGTGGATCTTCTGCAGGAAGTCCGGACCGCAGCAGAGAAGTGGTAACCAGCCCTGTGACACCGACCATCCTGTTTTCCGTCCACGACCCATCCGTGTTCTGCGTCAGGCGGAGGAAACGGGTCGCTTTCTCGCGCATTGTCGTCAGATCCGAATTATCCGCCCGCAGACAGCATGGCAACAATAACGGAAGTGTCAGGCACAGGAGTAGCGTTCGCATGTTGGCGTTGTTTCGCGAAGTGAGGAATAATAACGTCCGGACCATCGTGCATTACGGATCAGTCGTGGCTGTGTGGACCGAAACGGGTACAGTCGGTTATTCTACAGGAAAGTCTGCTCGGTCAAACAGATTGCTGTCGGAGCTGCCGACGATCACAGAGATTTCAATGTGGCGTGGTCGCACAAGACCTCCAGCGACCGGGCGAATCCGTGTATTCGCCACATGCTGATCGTTACCAACATGTGTGTAAATCGGAGTTAACTCGTGGAAAAGGTCCCCGGTCCACTGCCGCTGATTTCGGAAAACGACTGCAATCCCGTTCCTGTTTTCAGTTGCCACGTGATCCTCAGCAAAGTCGACGATGGCCAACTGTCGGGTCGAGTTGCCAATCTGGATGGCATTGTGGTCAAGGGGTCGTCGGAACGGGACGTACTGCGGGCAATCGTCAAGCAGTTCAAAGCGGCCGTGCAGGAGTATTCTGCCACCAATGAGGAAATACCCTGGCGGGATACACCGGCTCCGGCCGCCGGTGAATTTGAGCGATTCATCCCCGTGCATCTGTAGTCGTTAACGAAGTGTTGTCGATTTTACGATTGCGTCGATGATGCCATCCCACGTGTAGGTGGTGGCTTCGACTGCAACGTCCAGTCCTTCTGCCGTCGCTGCAGCACTCGTGACCGGGCTGATCGTCGCAATTCCTGTACGCAGTGATGACTGAGCAATCTGGTGTAGCGATAACAGCTTTGCGAACTGCCGAGCGACGGATGGGCTGCTGAGCCCGACCCAGTCCAGCGCACCCGATCGTACCAAATCAACGACTTCAGCATCAAATTGCTCGACATCGTCGTTGCGGTAGACGACCACTTCGTCAACCGTTGCTCCGGCAGCGGTGAGAGCCTGAGGCAGCACATCACGGCCACGACTTGCCCTGGCCCACAGGACACGCTGCCCACTCATGTGCGGACTGAGTGACTCTGCCAGCGCCTCGGCACGAAAGGAATCCGGCATAATATCGACTCGCAGGCAACGTGCTTTCAGGGCGGCTGCCGTCGAAGGACCGATGGCAGCAATTTGCAGGTGGCCTGCTGATCGCGCATCGCGACCTGTCTGCCACAAACGATCAAAGAACGCCGCGACTCCGTTGACGCTTGTGAAGATCAGCCATTGGTAGTCACCAAGCCGGCCCAGAACCTCATCGGCCTTTGCTGCCTGTTCTTCGTCGATGGCACGGATTTCGATCAGCGGCATCATGATGGGCTGGCCGGACAACGCGACGATTTTGCCGGCAACATCGTCGCTTTGGTGGTCTGGTCGTGTAATGCCGATCCGTTGGCCAAACAGCGATCGTTCCTCGAACCATGAACAGGCACTTCGTAAATCAACGCATTCACCAATGACGATCAGGGAAGGCGGTCGCAGACCGGATGCTGCTACGGCAGCAGGTAATTCAGCCAGCGTGGAGGTGACGACCTGCTGATGCGGTAGTGACGCCTGACAGACAACGGCCGCCGGTGTGTGTCCCGGTTTGCCTTCGCGGACCAATTGCGTGCAGATATCCTGAACACGACCCAGTCCCATGTAAAAAACAAGTGTTCCAGGAAATGAAGCCAGCGCCTTGTAGTCCAGTCGAGTTGCCTCACGCGACGGATCTTCATGCCCCGTCACAAAGGCGACTGCCGACGCGATGTCTCGGTGGGTGAACGAAAAGCCGGCATATTCGCCGGCCGCTGTTGCGGCCGTAATTCCCGGAATCACTTCGAACGGAATACCCGCATTCTTCAGCGCCGCCACCTCTTCACTGCCGCGGCCGAAGATAAACGGGTCCCCACCCTTCAAACGAACGACGTGCTTTCCGCTGCGAGCTTCCATGATCAGGCGTTCATTGATTTCCTGTTGAGGCACAATGCGACCGGAGCCGACCTGAGTTCGCGCAGTTCTTTCACACGGACAATCTGTCAGACGCAGCAAAAGTGGATTGGCCAGCCCGTCGTACAACACAAGATCCGCACAGGCCAGAATATCCCTGCCTCGCAGCGTTAGCAGCCCCGGGTCGCCCGGGCCGGCTCCTACCAGAAAGACTTTTCCGGTTTTCATAGTGGTTACTTTTCGATTGTTCCTGACAGTACTCAGCGGCGGCTCGAACCGGTTGAGGCACGTGTTGCCTCAATTGAACGCACCGAATGCGGGGAAGCCCTCGACCTCAGTGCGAGCCATGGCCTGGTAGCTATTCGTTCGCTTCCGCACCGGTTGACAAGAACATGTGCACAAGACGGATAGTTGTTTTTCCAAAGACTTTAACATGGCCTTCTTTGTAGAGAATCAAGGCAGGGCTTCATAGAATCAGGATTCCTGTCATTGGCGAATCGGCTGTTTTTGAAGCATCACAATCACATTGGCGGCCAATTTCCGCAAAATTCCGTTCGGAGCAACTGTTCATGACCACAAAGACGTCTCAGGGTTATCACCATCTGCACGGGCTGTTACAGCAGCTTGACGACGCGGAGCAGACGCTTGCCCATGGTCCCAGGAGAATCGCTGTCTCAGAAAAGAAAGTCGCGGCGGCGGAGCTGGCGTGTGCGGACCAAAAGGAACAGATTCAGCTGTTGAAGAAATCCGTAGATCAAAGTTCGCTGAACCTGAAGAGCCGTGAAGCAGAAGTCACCAAACTGACGTTGCGTCTGAACGAAGCAAGCTCCAACAAAGAATACGACATTATTCAGGCTCAGATGGCATCGGCAAGGGCGGCTGATGCAGAACTTGAGGACCAGATTCTAAGCCTGCTGAGTCAGGTTGATGAAGCCACTGACGAGCTGAAGCAACGTACCCAGGAGGTGTCCGAACTGGTACAGAAGACGACGGACATTACGGCTGAGGCCACGGCGCTTGAGCCGGGCCTGAAGAGTGACATCGAGCGGTTGACGACAGAGATCGCGGAAGCCGACACGGTGATTCCGGCGGGGGAATCACGGGGCACTTATCAGCGGCTGCGTGACGCAATGGGGCCCGCGGCTCTGGCAATTGTGGAAGGTGGGTTCTGCACCGCCTGCAACACGGGCGCGACTTCTCAGGACATCGTGCGGATGAACATGAGCCAATTTCTGCTGTGCCGGGCCTGCGGACGAATTCTGTATCTGATCCGGGACGAGTAACGTTGCAGCAATCACAGCAGCGCACACAACAGCCCGGCACTGTGAAAGTGTCGGGCCTGTTTGTGTGCCGTTCAATTTCGGTTCTGGGTTACGGGCCGCTCCAGCCGTATTGCCCCAGTGTCATCACCAAAAAAACGATGCCCACGATAACCGACGCCAGTGAGACGAACATCAAGCCATCGTAAATGGTTGGATCAGAGTTTGGTCGTGACATTGTCGCCCTCCTGAATAATGCCCTGACGGGTCTTTTCAATTACCAGACAGATCGCTACGTCGGGAAATACCTCAACGATACGGACAGTACAGATGTATTTGTCCTTGCGAAACACTGTCAACTGCTGATTCACGTAAACACTGTCGTCGCTGCCGATCGTGATCTCCACAAGTTCAGCCGTCCGCGCCTTGTTGCGCCGCGTTCCTCTGACCTTTCCGTCGACTTTCTCCACCTGCCCTGGGACAGGGCCCACGACCAGTTGACCGGGATCGATATCGTTCAGGCGAAGTAGGTCCTTCATCCGGCCGAGTTCGCTGAGGTGCTGTTCTTCGATTTCCACGGCCGAAGCCAGTTTTCCTGTCTTGTCGAGTAGATCGTTTTCAACGCTCTGGATATCGGCCACCAGTGCGGAAATGCGTAATTGCTGACTTCGCACTTCCTTATTCAGCGTATTGGCCTCAACAACGCGGGCCGCGGCCTCCGCAGATGCGACTTCGGAATCTGCCAGCGCTTTGTCACGTTCCAGCGACGCGGCCGCAAGCAGAGCCTGGTCGGTTGCTGCCTGAGCTTCAGCATTCTGCAGTTCTGCCCGGACAGTTTCCCAGTTCGTGTTAGCTTTTTCGTACTTGGCAGTGATATCCATGACTTCACGGTCTCGGGTTGCCTTGCCGTCGTCGATTTGTTTGGACTGGTCATCTACCACGAGTTGCAGATCCAGGGCTTTGGTTCGCCATTGTCCCTGGAACGTGTACACCGCTCCTGCAAAACACATGAACAGCACGCTGAACACGAGTTGCATTACGATCAACATTTTGCCGACGACGTTGTTCATCGAGCAGTCTCCGGATCATCATTTCGAAGTGTTGTGTGAGTGGAACCGGACTATCTAGTCCGTCAGTTTCTGCAGCTTCTGAAGTTCCTGGTAGCGAAGCTCAAGATTCTCGTTCTCCAGCTGAAACCGAAGCAGTCGGTCTGTCAGAAGCCGACGAAGTTCTACCAGGCGAAACTGGTCGGTCTTCAGTTCTTCCAGTTCGTTCTGCAGTCGAATGACATCCTGCCGACGCCTGGTTGTCTCGTCACGCTTTACTTTCGTTTCGACCGATAGTCCCTGCAACCTCTGCGACAGGTTCATTTGAGCCAGGTGTTCTGCTTCTGCCAGTTGGGTCAGGACGGCAATTCGCCGATCCAGCGCCTCAATATCCGCCTCTTGCTGGCGTTCTATTTGCTCGATGGCGTCGCGGATCACTGTGGTCCGTTTGCTCATCGCATCGGTTTCAGAATTCATCTGAGCGGATTTGCCTTCGAAGGCATCCAGCAGGGCTCCGTAGGCCGTGGTGTGCGGCTTCGAATCCTGATCTGTCCCGATGATGGGCGTTACCTTCCAGGAAGTTCCTTCGGCGTTACCTTCAAACTTAAAGTCCGCGACTTCCTCTGCTCCCATCTCCGAGATGGGATCCGGACGGCCGAAGTACGCAGCCACCGACATGCCCATGAACGCCACAGAAGTGACCGTCAGGAGAATAGCGGCAATTTTTGGGAAAGCTGTTCGCATTGAATAGATAAAAGGGGCTAATTGGTAGGTTACGTTATACGGCCACAGGGAAAACGGAGTCAAACAGAAAGTGTGTGGCCAGAAGGATTTGTGGTATCTCGCGTGAAGTTGCGCGCCACGACATGTCCTCGCATCATAATATCGGACGCCACGACTGCTGACTGAGGAATCGTAGGAGAAAACCATCCAGCCTACGTGACCGGGAAAACCGTGACAGACGCGAAATTCCATGGAATATGCATGTTCGGCACCTATCCGGTCGATTGAAGGATACCGCGAAGTGAACGGCCATGGCGAAATTGCCTGATATTCTTGGGTGTCAGCCTGTGGCACGTCGCCACTTCTTTGCCCGATAGATTTCGAAATGGCTGATTTTTCAGTAGATTGCGTCCAAAGCAAAGGTGTTGACCGGATGTTGCAGACATTGCCACAGGAAGCAGCGAAACCCGGTTCGGGGGTGATTCGTCACTGGCCGGGTCGCCCGTATCCACTTGGCGCTACCTGGGATGGTCAGGGCGTGAATGTCGCTGTCTTCTCTGAGCACGCTACCGGTGTGGAATTGTGTCTGTTCGATTCCGCTTCCGACCATGTTGAGACTCACCGCATCCCGCTGACAGAGTGTACACATCTTGCCTGGCACGGATATTTTCCCGATCTGCGTCCAGGTCAGCTGTATGGTATTCGCGTTCACGGCCCCTTTGCTCCCCACGCAGGGCACCGATTCAATCCGAACAAGGTACTGCTGGATCCCTACACCCGCGCTGTCGGTCGCGGCATCCGGTGGTCGGATGCAATGTTTGGTTTCGAAATCGGAAACGGTGACGCTTCCTTCAACGCAACAGACAACGCTGCATTTGCTCCTTTGGGTGTGGTGGTGGATTCTGACTTTGATTGGGGTGACGACCGGCACCCATGCACGCCCTGGCACAAGACCCTGATCTATGAAACACACGTGAAAGGGTTTACTCAACTGCATCCTGATGTGCCGGAAGAAATCCGCGGTACGTATTCCGGACTTGGGTCAGATGCTGCCATTGACCACTTCAGGAAACTGGGAGTCACCGCTGTCGAACTGATGCCCGTTCACTATCACGTTGATGATCGTCACCTCGTCGACAATGGACTGGTCAATTTCTGGGGTTACAACACTCTTTCGTTTTTCTCACCGGACTCACGCTACTCTTCGGCCAGCGAACCGCAGGCGGTGGTCAACGAGTTCAAGCAGATGATCAGGCAGTTGCACGCAGCTGACATCGAAGTCATTCTTGACGTGGTCTACAATCACACGGGTGAAGGCAACGAGTGCGGGCCGACGTTGTCACTGCGTGGTCTCGACAACGCGTCGTACTATCGACTTATGCCCAACAACAAACGGCAGTACCAGGATTTCACCGGCTGCGGCAACACCTTGAACATGCAGTCGCCCCGTGTGCTGCAACTGATCATGGACAGCCTGCGGTACTGGGTCCAGGAAATGCACGTTGATGGGTTTCGATTTGACCTGTGTAGCGCGCTGGCGCGGGAACTTCACGACGTCGACAAGCTGAGCGCATTCTTTGACATCATTCTTCAGGATCCGGTGTTGTCAGAAATCAAACTGATAGCGGAACCCTGGGATCTGGGCAGCGGCGGATATCAGGTTGGCAATTTTCCTCATGGCTGGTCCGAATGGAACGGAAAATATCGTGACACCATGCGCCGATTCTGGGCAGGTGACGGAGGTGCTGTGAACGAGTTCGCGACCCGTCTGACCGGCAGCAGCGACTTGTACAAGCACAACGGTCGCCGACCACATGCCAGCATCAATTTTGTGACCGCCCATGATGGCTTTTGTCTGCGTGACCTGGTGACGTACCACGATAAACGCAACCTTGCCAATCTTGAAGACAACCGCGATGGCGACAGTCACAACAATGGCTGGAATTGCGGCGTGGAAGGCGAGACCACAGACCCGGAAATCAACAAGGTGCGACTGCGACAGAGAAAGAACCTGTTTGCGACGCTGTTGTTGTCTCAGGGTGTCCCCATGATTCGCGGGGGAGATGAATTGGGACAGACGCAGCATGGAAACAACAATGCGTATTGTCAGGACAACGAGATCAGCTGGCTGCACTGGGACCTGGGCGATGAACAGCAGGAGTTTCTGGAATTCTGTACGAAAGTGATCCAGCTGTGGCATGATCAGCCGGTGTTCAAACGCCGCAATTTCTTTCAGGGGCGCCGAATTCGCGGAGCTGGAGTGAAGGATATCGCATGGTTGTCGGCTACCGGGAATGAACTGACTGACGATGAGTGGAATTCCGGGTGTGTGCATTCCATCGGGGTGCGTCTGAACGGGGAATCGATTGATGAAGTCGACGAATGTGGCGAACGAATTACCGGCGACACGTTGCTGATGCTGCTCAGTAATCAGACTGTTGCCGAATCGTTTATTCTGCCACGGCACAAGCCTTCGGAAAGGTGGATGCCGGTGTTCGATACCAGTGTCGGCGAGGTCGCCGACACTGCTTATTGCACCGGAGAGTCCTATCCGTTGAATGGCCGCAGCGTGGCCGTCCTGATTCTGCAGACCGGTTGGCCTGAAACCCAGAGTGTGATTCACGAGCGGCACGATGACCCCCGGCGGCGACACAATAGAACCGATTGATTGAATGGCACCGCGTCTGCAGTTTCTGCAGCAGGTATATTGAACGCGTTGACGACAGCGTCCTGCTTCCAGACTGGAGTTCAGGGCCGATACTCGCAACACTTCACTGTTGTCGATCCGTTATCGCAAATCGATTCGGCTTCCGATACGCCATGGCTTGAGGCGAACGCTGACAGTCAGCTATGGGGCTGACCCTGGACAAAGAACCAAAGATGATGAACAGAGCGAGTCTTCTGATGTGGCACAGCCTTCACCAAATTCAAGTGACCGCTCGGGAACCGCTGGCAGGCTTGCGGCGGCTGCCGCAAATATGCGTGCGAAAACGATCGCAGCCATGGGGCAGGGCATTGATGCTCGCGGTCACAACGCTGTTGTGTGTGGCTACGCCGGCCAGCGCAGAAACACCGAACATCATCGTCATCATGGCGGATGACCTGGGCTACGGTGATGTGTCGTGTTACGGCGCAACGGCGTTGCAGACGCCGCACATCGACCAGCTGGCTGGCGAAGGCCTGCGGTTTACCAGCGGCTATTGCTCTGCGTCGACCTGCACGCCGACTCGCTATTCCATGCTTACCGGGACCTACGCCTTTCGAGGCGAGCGCACAGGGATCGCGCCGCCCAATGCACCGGCCATCATCAAACCGGGTACGGAAACGGTCGCGTCAATTCTGCAGCGAGCCGGGTATGCGACCGGCGTCGTCGGCAAATGGCACCTGGGTCTGGGCGAAGCTGGCGGACCGGACTGGAATGGCTTGCTGAAGCCGGGGCCACTCGAAATTGGCTTTGATACGTGTTTTCTTCTGCCGACCACGAACGATCGTGTGCCGCAGGTTTATGTGCATGATCACCGTGTTCCCAATCTTGATCCGGCGGACCCTTTGTGGGTCGGCACAAAAAAACCGAGCGATGACCACCCGACAGGAAAAACTCATCGTGACACTCTGAAGATGGACTGGTCACACGGCCATAATTCAACGATCCACAACGGCATCAGCCGCATCGGCTTCTACACGGGGGGGCACGCAGCCCGCTTCCGCGACGAGGATCTGGCAGACAAATGGGTTGAGAAGTCCGTTGAATTTATCGAACAGCACAAGGACAGGCCCTTCTTTCTGTTCTTCTCATCACACGACATTCACGTGCCGCGTATTCCTCACGAACGTTTCCAGGGCCAGACGTCTCTCGGTTTCCGTGGCGACGCGATAGTGGAACTCGACTGGTGCGTCGGTGAATTGATGAAAACGCTCGACCGCCTGAAACTGGCGGAAGATACGCTGGTTGTATTCTGCTCAGATAACGGACCTGTGCTTGACGACGGCTATCAGGATGACGCGATTGAGAAGATCGGCCGGCACCGCGCCGCTGGCCCTTACACCGGTGGCAAGTACAGCGTCTATGAAGGTGGTACGCGGACTCCGTTTATCACTCGCTGGAAAGGACGAATCAAGCCCGGGCTAAGTGATCAGCTTGTCTGCACTATCGACCTGGCAGGTAGTCTGGCAGCGCTTAGTGGTCAGTCTCTGCCAGCCGACGGTTGCCTTGACAGCTTCAACGTGTTGGGTGCGCTGCTGGGGGATGCCGAAGCCGCCGGTCGCGATCACCTGGTTCAGCAGAACAACGGCCAGAACGGAACGTACGCCCTGCGGTCGAACACGTGGAAGCTACACCGCAGTGACAAAAAGGCGGCTCGCAACGTGGTCGTCGAGCAATCACTGGCAAACACCAAAGTGCCGCAGTATCAGCTGTTTGACCTCACCAGCGATCCAGCGGAGACGACCAACGTGATCAGCAAACATCCAGACGTTGCTACTCGGCTTAAGGCTCAGCTTGCCGGGATCATCGAGGATGGGCGAAGTCGCCCGTGACAGCGCTGGATGCTGATCTGTCAGTTGTCAAACCAACATCCGGTGCCTCACTAAAGTGATCGCGCCGAACGACGTCTACGGTTTCGACGCAGGCTGTTACGGCATGCTCAGAAAGGACCTTTGTGCGAATGAAGGTCAGAATCCTTTCTGCTGTCGCGTGTGGCGTTACGATTTCAATGCGAACCATAGGACTGGAAGCTGACCTGTCGCCACGAATCGTGCTGCGACCCGCGCCGGAACAGGGCAGTGATGTGTAGCCTGTTGCTCCAAGTTCCACAAAGTTATCCAGCAACCAATCTTCCAGCCGGGCTTCCGCCACAACCGTCAGGCGGCGCACGGTCGTCAGTCCGCCTTTTCGTGCAGCGTGGGCGTTGTCGGCCAGTGGCATAAGAGATTCGAGACCGCGGACTTCAAATTTCAGACCTTCCTGTTCGAAATCGCTTTCCATTTCTTCCAGCTTTGCCATCACGCTGTGATCGACCAGCTTCGTGTCTGAAACGTCGATGACAAGGTTGCGCCGCTGCACCAGTCCAATCTGTTCGATCTGACGACGGAACGGTATCCAGTTGCTGAAGACGGCTGATTCGCGTGCCAGGATCAGACTGGTTTTCTCGTCGATTTCCTGAACTTCAAGAAACGGTTTGAACAGTGATTTCAATGGGACACCATTTGCCACGTGAAACACCATCTTCAAAACGATTCCCGCAGCGACTCCGATCAGCAGGTCGGTGGCCAGAACGACAACCAGTGTCGTGACAAAAATGGCAAGCTGTTCCCTGCCAACGCGATAGACGTGAATGAACTCCGTTGGGTGAGCCAGCCGAAAGCCTGTATAAACCAGCATCGCCGCCAGGGCCGCCAGTGGAATGCGGTGCAGAATCGTCGGAATCAGCGCCACGCACGCCAGCAGGAAAATGCCGTGCCACATGTCGGCATATCGCGTTCGTGCGCCGTTGTCGATATTTGCTTTCGACCGGACGATCTCGGAAATCATCGGCAGTCCGCCGACCCACGACGCACACAGGTTGCCAATTCCGACCGCCATCATGTCTCGGTTCATGTTGGTCTTGCGTTTCCATGGGTCGACAAGATCAACTGCCTTGGCGCTTAACAGCGACTCCAGGCTGCCGATCACGAAGAACATCATGACCCATTTCCACGCTTTTGGTTCACCCAGCGCCGTGAAGTCGGGATAGGTGATATCGTCAAACATGCCGAACACGCGATCCGGCATGTTCACCAGATACTGATCGCTAAGCTGATATTCGTGGCCCTGCAGCCGGTAGGAATGCACGTGCAACAGGTCGAAGCCCATACCCATCGGCACGGCGACAAACAGCACAGCCATCGGTGCGGGAATCTTCTTTAGCGGCCAACATAGCTTTCCGACCGTCGGCCAGGCAAACATGATCAGAATGCTGACGATACCGATCGCCGCGATCGCCGGATTTGCCTGAGCGATGTAGGCCGGAATCTCCTGCAGCATCTCGAGCGGCTTGCCGTCAGCTGACACTCCCAGCGCGACGGGAAACTGCTTTAGAATGATGATCACACCGATCGCGGCCAGCATTCCGTGCACAGCAGACGTTGGAAAAAACTCACCAAGTATCCCCGCTCGGAACACTGCGAACAGTATCTGCAACACTGCAGCTGCGACGTGCTGCCTGATCCGTTGCCGTCCACTGACCAGCAATGAAGCCGTCGCCGCCAAAGTCTTTGACACACCCGATGGCGATTACGATCAATCCAGCCGCCGGGCCTTTGATCGTGAGTTCTGAGTTGCTGACAAGCGTTGCTACGAATGAACCGATAATCGCGGTAAAAATGCCGGCGATTGGCGGATATCCGCATGCCAGTGAAATACCCAGACAGAGCGGTAACGCGATTAGAAATACCAGGAATCCGGAAATCAGATCGTGCTTCAGGTATTTCACGAACGCGGCGGGACGACCGCGAGGAATCTCTCCATCAGGTACAATGGCCATTAACGATTTCCGGTTGCAACCACTGGTTTCAAACGGCCCCGGACGGCGTTGATTGGTTGCGAGACAATGTCTTTGCGTACAGGACGGTGCGAGCGGACGTTTCCGACCCTGGTCCATTCCGGAATGCCTGCTGTCTCACACAGTCGAAGCCGGATGGCACCGAGTGCGTGGAACGAACGGCGTGCGTCAGCTATGCGAGGCACGCGAGGCACCGTAGCGTAGCGAGCTGTCAAACCGCAGTCACGCGGAATGGCGTTGACAGACATCGATTCCGTTTTTTCCCACAACGGGGGTTGCTGAATCATTGGTCCGGACGCGCAGCGTTAACCCTGTCAGCGTTTGGTGTTGCGCTCCAGAGCTGCAGAACCCTGCGGGGAAAGTCATACCATGCGCAGGAAACTGTGATCCGACGACTATCGTTGATTATCTTCTGGTTCTGTGTGTGGCTGCCGTAGTCGCCCTCCGGAAATGAGTCCGCGCGATGGGTCGTTGTGACCATCGCGACCGATACATTCGGTCGGCAAAGCCGGATGGCGAGACGAATGGTCAACAGAATTCCGCCGCGAATCCGTTTGTGGGGTAGTGTTGCCAAAACGCAACATAACCGGCGATGTGTTTTTTGATGCACTACAGGACTAATTCCGATGCGACGATTGCTCATTAACCTATGGAAAGAACAGGACGGGATGATCGTCTCCTCAGAAGTCATTCTGGTGGGAACGATTCTGGTCCTGGGCTCCATTGCAGGTCTTTCGAGTCTTCAGCATGCAGTCGCCGGCGAACTGACAGATGCAGCCAACGCGGTCCACTCACGAGGGACAGATCACTACAACGGTAACACGTACGAACTGTACAGCAGTGACTCAGAGCCCGAAGTCGCAGGCGACTATGGGTACTAACACTCTGCTGGCCAGGTGATCTGGACCGTCCGTTCGGGGTGAGCTGCCGAGCGGGCCCCAATGCCCCGTTTCACTTTCGTGCAGCGGGGCTTTTTTGTGCGCTGCGGAAAATTCCTGAGTTTTTTGCGGCGAAAGGCATTCGATGGACGCCCCTTTGAACGTCATTTTCGGGACTTATTCAGGATTGAGGCACCGAAGTGTTGAGGACTTCCAGGCATCCGCTTTAATAGTCCGGCTGAGCGACATCGCACATCCCGGACAAGGTCACGGTCGAGCCTTGTTGAAATTGTCGGATGATGGTTGCAGACGTAAGGAGGCGGTCCTCCTGGCAGCCGTAACCTGGCCGGACAGCGGCAAACAAGGATTTTATAGAGCATGACTCGGCACATTTTCGTTACTGGCGGCGTCGTAAGTTCGCTTGGCAAAGGACTGACCTCCGCCTCAATTGGCATGCTGCTGGAACGTCGTGGTCTGACCGTTCGTATGCAGAAGCTGGATCCGTACATCAACGTCGATCCGGGAACGATGAGTCCCTACCAGCACGGTGAAGTCTATGTTCTGGACGATGGTTCAGAGACTGATCTGGATCTCGGCCACTACGAACGATTTACGTCCAGTGTGCTGAATCGTGATTCGAATTACACAACCGGTCAGATCTACCAGACGGTGATTAACAAGGAACGACGTGGCGAATATCTGGGCCGAACAGTTCAGGTTGTGCCGCACATTACGGATGAAATCAAAGCCAGCATTCGGCGACTGGCCGGGCCGGATGTTGACGTTGTTATCACAGAACTCGGCGGAACAACCGGCGACATCGAAGGGCTGCCCTTTCTGGAAGCCATTCGACAGATTCCGCTGGATGTCGGCAAGGAAAACTGCCTGTTCATTCACTTGACGCTGGTGCCTTATCTGAAGGCGGCACGAGAAGCAAAAACCAAGCCGACGCAGCACAGCGTGCAACAGCTTCGGACAATTGGTATTCAACCGGATATTCTGGTTTGTCGAACGGAACGTCCGATCGGTACGGAACACACCGACAAGATCGCTTTGTTTTGCAACGTCGAAAAACGAGCGGTCATTGAAGAGGTTGATAAGGAGTATTCGATTTACGAAGTGCCCATGGGACTGGTCGAGCACAAGCTGGATGAACTGATCATCGAGAAGCTGAATATGCAGGCTGGCCCGCTTCAGCTGGACGACTATCGGGATCTGATCCACCGAATTCGAAACCCTCGACACGAAGTGACCATCGCTGTTGTCGGTAAATACATCGATCAGTTCGACGCCTATAAATCAATTTATGAGTCCCTGGATCACGCCGGATTCCACCACTCGACAAGAATCATCGCAAAACGAGTTGAAGCGGAAGATCTGGAAAACAAAGGTGCCGAGAGTCTGTTGAAGGGCGTCGACGGCGTTCTTGTTCCCGGCGGTTTCGGTATGCGGGGCATCGAAGGCAAAATCCAGGCCGTTCGCTACGCTCGGGAAAACAACATCCCTTACTTTGGCATTTGTCTGGGCATGCAGTGTGCCGTGATCGAATTTGCCCGCAGTGTTATGGGATTCGATGACGCCAACAGCAGCGAATTTCAAGCCGACACCCAACATCCGGTGATCTGCCTGCTGGAAGATCAGACTGGTGTGGAAGATAAAGGCGGCACGATGCGACTGGGTAGCCAGCCCTGCCTGCTTTCCGAAGGGTCTCACTCACTGGCGGCCTACGGAACTGCAGAAATCAATGAGCGACATCGTCATCGCTATGAGTTCAATCCGCAGTACCGGGAACAATACGTTCATGCAGGCATGACGCCTGTCGGCACCAGTCCGGACGGGACGCTTGTGGAGGTTGTGGAACTGAACGATCACCCGTGGTACGTCGCTGTTCAGTATCACCCGGAATTCAAGTCACAGCCCAACAGGCCGCATCCTCTGTTCACGGGATTCGTGGGCGCGGCTCTTGAAAAACGTCAGACTCGGCCGAAGCAGCTGGTGTGAATGCCCTGGTCTGCTGAATTCACTGATTGTCGGCACCCAGTCTCCGCTTCAGCCAGGTAGGGTGCCTACACGCACCGCCGCGGTTTGATCGGCACGTACACCTGACGTGATGCCACGCAGGCTCGCACCGGATAGTGATTCACTGGGCATGGTGCGTGCAGGCACACACCCTACATTGCTAATAGACGCCCACTGTGGTTGTCCTGGCAAACACGTGATACGGCCGAACACCGCTGACGCCGTCCCACGGATATTTTTCGTGAGGGTCTTCGCGTTCGGCTTCGTCACGTTCCAGGAAGCCCGGGACGAAGAACTCTTTGGTCAGCGTGTACAGCTTGACGCGACCGGTTGCGTGATAGTCGACAACCTTCGTATGGTCGTCAAAGTCGACAACTTCCACGACGGCTCGAGGCTGCGGAGCATAATATGTCACCTTATACTCGTCCGCGGGATCGAACGGCTTTCCGCAGGCCAGTCCCATCAGCGTGTTGCCGTACGTGGGCGTCATGAAGACGTTGGGGCCAAGCAGTTCTTCGCAGGCGAAACGATTCCACTGCTGAGTGAATTCCGTTCCCCCGCAGAAGATGCCCTTGATGCCGGCTTCCTCGATACTGCTGCCTTCGTCCAGCAGTCGCATCGCCAGAGCCTCCAGCAGCTTCGGTGTTGTGAACATACATTGAATTTCGTTCCCCGCGCCGATGACGGCCATCGCCTGATCGATGACGTGGTTGCTGTATTCTTTGGCTTCTTCGACTTTGCCCTTCTTCAACAGCTTGACTACCCAGCGGGGATCCAGGTCCACGCAGAAACTGATGCCGCCGCGATGCTGGGCCAGATGTTCGATGGCCAATCGCAGGCGACGCGGCCCCGAAGGCCCCAGCATCAGCCAGTTGGCTCCGCGAGGAAAGTTCTCGTCCGACAGAGTGTCACTGAACATCTCGTAGTCGATCCAGTGATCTTCGACAACCACGCGTGACTTGGGAACGCCCGTCGTGCCGCCGGTCTCAAAGACATAAATCGGCTTGTCCTGATACGGCCGAGGAACCCAGCGGCGCATCGGGCCGCCACGCAACCAGTCATCTTCGAACAATGGAAACTTCTTCAGGTCGTCAAAGCAATTTACATCTGTCAGTGGGTCGAAGTCGAATTCCTTCTTCTTTTCGAGCCAGAACTGACTTCCCGTGTCATCGCCAAAGTGCCACTGCACAATCTCCCGAGTTTGCCGATCCAGCAGTTCCTTATTCTTCTGTACTGCTTCGGCAACATTGCTCACAGGTCGGTTCCTTTTTTGCAATCTGGCGGGACAGTTTTCGGAGGAGAGCAGGTGGGACGGCACTTTGACGTCACAGCATCGTATTCGCGGTTTTCGGCAATTCAAACCACGACGACACTGCCAACCCACAATTCTCAAACCGCAGAGCTTCTGGTCAGGCTTCTTCTCGGACGGAACATGTTATTGAGCGAAGCTTAGCGACCAACGGCAGTAGGCCAGTGTTTTTCGGGTGGCAGCTCAATTTTGGTACCTGCCCCGGTGTGTCAGGGTGCCGGGTCCGCGACTTTCTGCAACAATGCTCTGTGAGTGGAGTCTGATTATCCCAATAGCCAACGAGTCTGGTAAATGAAACGCATCGGGATTCTGACCGCTGGCGGTGACACACCGGCGCTGAACGCAACCATTTATGGGGCCGTGGAACAGGCTAATGCTGCTGGCATTGATGTCTTCGGGCTGCTGCGAGGATATGCGGGTCTGCTAACGAGCGATGTTCCGCACGTTCACCTGAATCCACTGTTTACCAGTATCCCGGAACTTGATCCGTGTCTGGGCGGGACACTGATTGGTTCTTCACGGGCCTACATCGATCCGGATTCGGATCAGATTGAATTCGTTAAAAAAAATCTGCAGCGATTGGAACTGGATGGTCTGATTTGCATTGGGGGCGACGGCACCATCAATGGCATGCAACCGATAGCGGAGTTCACTCAGTGCGTGCTGGCACCCAAGACCATCGACAACGACCTGGGACTTAATTACCTGGACGAGCCCAACGAATGGCAGCGGCGCGAAAGCGACAATGGTGACGGTCACGAAAACGTTCAGGTCCGTTCCAGGCGCCGCATGGATCTGGAAGACATCATTAACTATGTGACTCCCGGCTACGCGACGGCCGTCTTCGTGGTGGCCCAGTGTGTTCGACGACTTCGCACAACGGCTGAAAGTCATCGACGGATTGGAATTGTGGAAGTCATGGGACGCCAATCCGGCTACATCGCTCTGGGTGCTGCGTATGGTCAGCCGGATCTGATTCTGATCCCCGAAGTTCCTGTTGACTTCGATATGCTTGAAGAACGCGTTCGCCAGATCTACGACCTGCAGCACCATGTTCTTATTGTGGTTGGCGAAGGCGCGAAAACGGCAGATGGTCGGGACCTGGGTGCCGCGACACCAACCTACGACCCGGCAGGCAATATCCGCTACAGCGGTGCGGCAGACGCGTTGAGAAAAATTCTGCAGGACCGCATCGAGCCTGAATTCTTTGACCGTGCCCGAACTCACGAGCCGGCCACCGCTGCCTATTTCACTCGCAAAGTCGGACACACGCAGCGCGGCGGACGCCCCATTCTGTTCGACCGTTTTCATGCTTCCCAGCTTGGCGGAAAAGCGGTCAGGCTGCTGGTCAATGGTGAAAACAATGCGGTCGCCACGCTTCAGTACAGTCCCGCAAATGGCTTTGATGTTGCTTCTATTTCCGCGAACAAGCTGCGAAATCGGTGGGGAGAGATTCACCCGCGATGTGTTCACCCAGCCATGTATGACGACCACCGAATGCAACCGTCAGAATTCGGCGAAGAATACCTGAAGCCAATTTTCACGAACGCGATTGGCTGGGACGACATCGAATTCATGAGGGCCGAACTCTTCAGTCCGGGAAATCTTTCGACCCCTTACCAGAGTGTCAACACAGACGTGAGCAAACGTATTCGTTACGTGTGACAGGTTGCCCTGTCAGGTGTGCGACCATGGGACACGGCCCGGTCTGTCCGAGCATCAGTGCCTGTCGAGTTGGCGGTCGTCCCCGCATCAGATCAGATCCCGCAGTTGTTTCAGCACTTTCGGAATCTCTTCGAACGGATTCCGTTCTTCAAACTCCAGAGCGACGTAACCTCGATAGTTGGCGTTTTGCAGGATGCGAATGACTTTCGAAAGATCGGCCGGGGACTCCGTCTTCCGATCCGCGGTATGCAACATCACCTTGATCTGAGCATTCACGGCATACGGAGCGATCCGTTCCAGATCGCGATACGGGTCATCTGTGCGAAAGTTCCCGCTGTCGAAATTCACGCCAAACCACGGTGAAGATTTGACACCACCAATGATCTTCAGCAGCTGATCCGGCGTTGCCGTAATGCCACCGTGATTCTCCAGCGCCAGAAAGACGCCTTTCGTGGCGGCGTAGTCCAGACTTTGATTGATACCATCGATGCAACGTTCCACGGCAGCTTCTTCGGTATCTCCCTTCGGTACCTTTCCTGCAAAGATACGAATCGCCGGAGCTCCCAGGATCGCGGCGTAGTCGATCCAGCGGCGACACTCAGCCAGCTGCCTGTCGCGAGCTTCTCCGGCGGGCAGGCAGAAGTCGTTGCCGATCGCCGTTCCGGAAATATCCAGCCCCAGTCGGTGTGTTCGCTGACGAAGGCTGAGCAGATATTCCGTGGTCACTTCCTTCGGAAAGTAGTAACCCGTCAGCTCTGTAGCACCGAGTTCCTGTTCGGCACAGTAGTCGATGAACTTCTCCAGGTTCATTTCTGCAGCGGCGATTTGTTCGGGCGTTCCGCGGCGGGCGAATAGCCTGTTGAAGCTGTACGCGGCAAGGCTCAGTTTCAACAGCGGTTTGCCATTGCGGACCGGTGGATCGGCAGCGCGAACCGTGGGTGAGGCAGGAAACGGAAGAAGACTGCACGCCGTTGTTGCGGCAGCAGCAGAAAGAAAGTTTCGGCGTGTTTCTGGCATTGGTATTCCTTTGGTTGAGCCGTCCGGCTGAGTCAACGGCAAACGTTGAATTGTTGTTTTGCAATAAGTTTCTAAATCGTAATTCGTCGGTTTCTGGCCGTGACGTCCCATGACCCGATCAGCTTTCCTTCATCAATCACGGCGACATCCTGATGCAGCGCACTGGTCGGGCAGATGTGAGTTGGAATGCCCAGCAGAACATCGCCGGGTTGAAACTTTTCGGCATCTGCGGTTTCCAGAACCAGGTGCTCTTCGTTGTGAATCACCTGCGCCGCAGTTGGCAGAGCCGGAAAGTAGACTCGCTGACCTTTCGGCGGGTCGGCCGCGACCGATTTGTTGCCCAGGTCCAAAGTGATTCGGTCCGGCGTTGGTCGGCTGATCACTCGCGTCACCACGGCAGCGGCCGGAACAAAGTTCAGGTCCGGAAAATGCCCACCATATCCGACGTCGTGAAAGATACCTGTTCCCGGACTCAGTTGAATCGCTCTTTCATCCAGTTCCGCATAAACCGGAAATGTCGGCGTGCCCCCACAAAGCAATTCCGGGACGGAAAGCCCGGCCTGTTCGCACCGAGCCTTCAGCTCCAGGACCTTTGGCCATTCTGACAGGACTGCCGTCCTGCGTTCATCCAGTGATTTCTGATGCTGGTGGCCGTCGTAGACGTGAAACCCGGCGTGCGTCAGTCCCTCCAGTTCTCCGATGGATTGATACAACTGCAGTGCAGCATCTGAATCCGGCGCGACACCAGTCCGGTGCAGGCCCACGTCGACGTCCAGCATCACACCAACCGAGACGCCTGCAACGGCAACCGCAGCTGATAGCTGACGTAACGGCACGGGATGATCCGCGGTCACAGAGAGTTTGATGCCAGGATACTTACGGAGCAGTTCGACAACACGTGCGATGTTTGGCCCAACCGGGTTATAGGCGAAGGCGATGTCATCTGCCCCGGCGTCAGCCAGCATTTCGACCTCAGCGACAGTTGCCGCTTTGTGTCGGGTTATCCCTTTTTGAAGAAGGATCCGCACGACTTCTGACATCTTGTGAGTCTTGCAGTGAGGTCGCAGCCTGTCGACGGAGCCTGCTGTTGCAATCATTCGATCGATATTGGCTCGCACCTGATCGGCAAAAACAACCAGCGACGGACTGTGCAGCGACTCAAGAATCTGCGAATCAATGTCGGGTACGGTGAATTCCATGATGCGATATGGCCAGACGTCTATTGTGTTCAGGAGTTAATGAATTCAGTGAGCATGCCGCCGGAACGGGTGGCAATACAAGCTATAAACGCCAGCAAGTGGGTTTTGTTCGCCTGGGAAACACATTTGCTTTGCAGTGACGCGCTGCGTGAGGCAATGCTGTGCGACGACGCTAGTCGAGTTCCGGAATCGGATCATCTGCAGCCACGTCTTCGCCCTCCCAGTTGACGCTGCCATCGGCTCGGTACAGTAAAATCCGACTTCGGCTTCCCGGAGCAGGCTGACGACTTTGTGGAATCCACTTTCGATGCTGGTCAATAACCGTCTGGTACCTGGCAACATTCGACAGATTCTTCCATTCGTTTGGATCGTTCTTCATGTCATACAACTCTTCGCTGCCGTCTGCATAGCGAATGTATCGCCAGTCCTTTGTGCGGATACCGTGGTTGTCGTGGTTGTGCGTCGTGATGGCGGGCCACTCACGTTCCGCCGTGGCGTCGTTCAGTTGAGGAACAAGACTGTGGCCTTCCATTCCCCTGGGGGCTGTCAGCCCACACAACTCTGACAGGGTTGGATACATGTCAAGCAGTTCTGCCGGCTGTTCGCAGCGACCACCTGTCGCCACTCCCGGACCGGCGAAGATCAGCGGAACTCGAGTGGAACGATCCCACAACGTGTTCTTGCCGGTGATCAGTTTTTCGCCCAGATGCCAACCATGGTCAGACCAGAGGACAACGATCGTGTTGTCTGCCTTCCCGCTTTTTTCCAGCGCTTGCAAGACACGGCCGACCTGACTGTCCACAAAGCTTGTGCAGGCGAGGTAGGACCGCACGATGTTCTTCCACTGATTGGCTGCGATCAAAAACCTGTGGCGTGGTTCCGGCAGCTTCCAATGCATGTACCAGCTGAAGCGTGGTGTGTCATCCCGATCGTTCGCCTGGAACGGTGGCAGTTGCAGCGTGTCTTCCGGGTACAGGTCAAACCACTTCTGAGTCGCGTAGCAGGGGACGTGCGGCAGAAAAAACCCCACGGACAGAAAGAACGGCTTGTCATGTTGCATTCCCAGCTGGTCGACGGCCCACGACGCGACTTTCCAATCGCCCTTGTCTTCGTCCTTGTGAGGAAACACGCCCCAATCAACCAACTTATGCGGCGTGGGTGTCTGTACCAGCTTCTGCTTCGGCCAGACTCCCACACCCGGAGGCGGTCCAATCACATCGAATTCGTCGTCCTTGTTCGGCCGACGGCCATAACTGCCGTGGTAGATCTTTCCGGTGGTCAGTGCCGTGTATCCGTTATTCCGCAAGTGCTGCGGCAACGTCACGATGTCCTTCAGTTCATCGACGTCACGAAACCAGGGAGCCAGACCGTAAACGCCCGTCGATGATGGTCGTCGCCCCGTCATCAGACTCGTGCGAGACGAATTGCACAGCGGTGACTGGCAGTGAGCATTCAGAAAAACTGTTCCGCGATCGGCGAGTGCATCAATGTTCGGAGTTTGAATCTGCGGATGGCCGTTCAGGCAGCCGATCCAGTCGTTCTGGTCATCAATCGCGATAAACAGAATATTCGGTTTCTCTGACGCCGTGGTCGTGCTGCAAAGTGCTGCAAGGCAAATCAGCAGACTCGGAATAATCAGGACAGATTTCATGGTCGATTCTTTGTCAAAGGAGGAACGGCAGGTCTTCCCATTGTTGCAATGACGACCAGGAGTCTCCAATCAGGGCCTGAGAAAACTGGTCCGAGTACGCCAAATGACTGCGCCGGTCGCCAAAACCCGCAGCATCATGGGTGCTGTATTTGTTTTATATCAGGGAGGTCGGTTGAATCTCGCCCACGGAAGACGACCGCATAGTCGGCAGAACCACACCAACTCGATGCACGTTGATGCAAATTCGCCACACACTTCCTCACCGCTGCCAGATCGCGGACTTCGTGGAATTCCTGACTTATGCTCACTGTACAGGTAATTCGTGCCGGAGGCGGACCAGCTGCATGCGGTTCCCGGAACTTCCGGCAGACAACCAATTCAATAAACAACTCGCCGTGTCGCGCCGTTTAGATGTCGCGATCAACGATAGCAGGTCATTCTGTTCCGGGCGTTCGCTCAAATCGGAATGTGGACCATCTCATACCAGGAATCTCATCATGGCAGCCGAAGCATTTCGTTACCGACTGGTCACTCGCAGTGACTTTGATGGACTTGTGTGTGCTGCACTTCTTCGAGAGCTTCAGATGCTGGACGACATCACATTCGTGCATCCGAAAGACATGCAGGATGGGCTGATCGAAATCACGTCCCGCGACATCATCACGAATCTGCCGTATGTTTCGGACTGCCATCTGTGTTTTGACCACCATGGCAGCGAAGCTGTTCGCAATGGCAGTATTGTTCGCCAAAACTACATTATGGATCCGGATGCTGATTCCGCGGCAAGAGTTGTCTATGGCTATTTCGGCGGCTCCGAACGATTTACCAGCATCAGCACGGACATGATGGAGGCCGTGGATAAGGCTGATTCCGCCCGCTTCAGTCGCGAAGAGATTCTTGACCCCAAGGACTGGGTGATGCTCAACTTCATCATGGATCCACGAACCGGACTCGGTCGTTTTCGCGAGTTTCGCATTTCAAACTACGAGCTGATGATGGCCCTTATTGACTATTGCCGGACCCACAGCATCAAAGACATTCTCTCTCTGCCGGATATGCGTGAACGTGTCGATCTGTACAACTCTCATCGCGAGGCATTTCTGGAGCAGATTGCCCGCTGTTCGGGCGTCTTTGGCAACGTAGTGGTGCTTGATTACCGAAACGAAGACATCATCTATTCCGGCAACCGGTTTCTCGTTTACGCACTCTTCCCGGAATGCAATATTTCGATCCATCTGCTGCGAAGTCGTCAACCTGACACGACCGTGCTGGCAATGGGCAAATCGATTCTCAATCGCACTAACCCCTTGGATGTCGGTGCAATCTGTCTGGAGCACGGTGGTGGCGGTCACGCGGCAGCCGGCACCTGCCAGATTCCTGCCAGCGAAGCTGATGCTCTTGTGCCGTCCATTGTGAAATCACTGGATATGTCCATGGACCTCATGGAAACCGTCGAAGTGTGACGATTGTCAGGTGGCCGTTGCTGAATCGTCCGAATCGAATTCAGACTGCCTCTGCTCGCTATGGCTCGCTTCCGTTGATCGCTAAACTCGGTTCACACGACCACGAGTTTTCGTCCGGAAGAAATCTATGCCGTCTGGAAACACTCGCCGCGTAACCGACTGCGCTGTCAGTAGTCGACGCACCTTTCTGGCATCCACGGCCGCGTCGCTGGCAACGTTGCCGTCGCTGGCTTCTGCCCGTAATACAACCGCGCGAAAAGCTCAGATTGCGATCACCTTTGATCTGGAGATGAGCCGCCAGTATCCCACGCGAGACATGATGGAGTGGGATTTTCAGAAGGGAAACCTGAACGACGAAACGAAACAGTATTCGCTGCAGGCCGCACGGCGTGTGCATGAGCACGGCGGATTAATTCACTTCTTCTGTGTTGGTCGGGTACTGGAACAGCAGGACGTCGACTGGCTGCGGCAGATCGTCCAGCTGGGGCATCCCGTCGGCAATCACACGTACGATCACGTCAACATCTGGACGACGGATGTCCAGAAGGTGCAGTTCCGATTTCAGCGTTCGCCGTGGCTGGTCGCCGGAAAGTCCGTGGACGACATCGTTCAGGAAAATATCCGTCTGACATCGGCAGCCATGAAGCAACGACTGGGCGTGACCGCAGACGGTTTCCGCAGTCCCGGCGGTTCTCACGCGGCGCTCAACGGGCGCGAGGACCTGCAACAGATGTTGCTGTCGCAGGGTTTCAATTGGGTAAGTTCCGGATATCCGTCGCACAAGTATGGAGAACCGCTGCAACCACCCGGCGATGATGTGTACCGGTCCATCGTAGATGCCATGAAATCAGCCCAGCCGTACCGATACCCCACTGGTCTGGTGGAAATTCCGATGAGCCCCATCAGTGACGTCGGTGCCTTTCGAACCAGTCGGTGGAATCGCGAGTACTTTCTGAAGTCAATCGAGCAGTGCATCGAATGGGCTATCGCAACTGGCGGCGTGTTTGATTTTCTGTGCCATCCTTCAATCATGTACGTGGAGGATCCCGGATTCGAGGTTGTGGATCACATTTGCAACCTGGTTAAGAACGCCGGAGATGCGGCCGAATTAGTAAGTCTCAGCACCATCGCGTCGCGCGTGCCGTGAACGGAATTTGATATGGAGAGCGAGATGAACCGTAAGTCAGTACTGAATGTGGACGGCACACAAACAATACGCGATCAAACGGTTGGTCGAACAATGCGACTGTGTCTGCTGCTGATGACTTCACTGCAGCTGGCCGCTGCTGACGATCCTCGAATCTATCAGAACAGGCTTGTGCCGCTGAAGAATGCGGAACCACTGCTGGCCGACTATCCGGTATTTGTGCAGCCAATTGAAGACGTTGGTCGCTTTGAGGCACCTCTACTGGTCAACGATGACGACGCCGATCTGAGTGTGCGTGCGTGGCGATTTTCATATAACGCCCGCGGCATTATCGAAATGCCCAACCGACTGAATTCTGCGCACACGGCAGTGATCATGGTCCATCCCTGGGGCATCGATGATGGACAGGGCTGGCGAACTTCCGAGCCTGCCGGGGTCGCCGACTTCTGTACGCCGGAAAAGAACCACCTGGCCGGACGTCACACACGTGAGGTTGTCGATCCGTTTCTGAAGCGGATGAGGCCCAAAGTACCGTTCATCATGTTCAGCCTGATTGGCAGTGTTGATCCGATTCGTAAAAAACTGTATCGCACGCTCGACTATACTCCGACGGCAGACGAACGAAGAGCGGCGAAGATACAGCTGGCGGAAAAACTAAACGCTTTCGATTACACCAGCAAACCGTTGCCTGCAGAATTTCTGCTGTCTCAGAACAAACCGGTGATCGACTACTTCCGCAGTTTCCCTGGACTCACCGCACATGACGACTTCAATGGAGCCGGCTTCTGGCAGCTTCCTGTTCCAATTCACAGCAGTGTGACTGTCGAGTCCAACGACGTGCTGATCTTTGACGTGGAAGGTTACGGTCCGCTCAAGTCGTTTCTGCAGCAGCATGACATTCGCCACATCCTGCTGACAGGCTATGCCACCGACATGTGTTTTTGCAAAACGACGGCTGGCTACGAGAATCTGTCGAAAGACTTCAATGTGTTCCTGGTCGGCGATGCGACCCTGGCCACCTTTCCCGCCAATGCCACACCGCGGTACGCCACCAACGCTCACATTTCGTTGGCGTCCATCAATCACCTGATCACTCAGGTCTCCTGGGTCAGTGGACTCAGGTAGCTGGATCTGCACGCGGCATTGCGGGAGGGCCGATAACCGCTTCCAGCTACTCGTAAAAACCCGCATATTTTCAATGAATGACGGCGCCGCACGGGACCAGCGGTTGTTCCTGCATGAAAGGCTCCGTAAAATTCACCGCTTTTGCCCATGTTGACGCTCGTTGATGGTCGATCGAAGTATGAGACCGCTGATCCACTGGGGAACTCACACAGATGACCGACTCTGTGAATTCCAGCATTACAGCTGATTCGTTCTCGCACCGTCTTACCAATCGGGGACTTGCCCTCCTCTAACCAACCAACCAACCAACCAACCAATCAACTGACTGACTTTGAGGTTTGTCACCAGAATCTGCAGCCAGATTCTGCAGAAGGAATCAGAACTTGAGAGCGATCATTAGTGACATTCACGGAAACCTCGAAGCCCTTGAGGCCGTCCTGGCGGATATTGAAACAAAAGATGTCAAGGATGTCTTCTGCCTCGGCGACATCGTCGGTTACGGTCCCAACCCCTGCGAATGCATCGATCGGGTAATCGATCTGGACATGTGTCTGCTGGGAAATCACGATCAGGCAGCTTTGTTCGATCCGGAAGGATTCAACGCCGGTGCTGAGCGCGCGATTTTCTGGACGCGCTCCGTCCTGGAAAGAGCGAAGGGACCGAAGGCCGAAACACGTTGGGAGTTTCTGGGAGAACTCAATCGTCGTCACATGAGCGAAGACGAAGCAACGATGTACGTCCACGGTTCAGCCCGTAATCCGCTGAACGAATACGTCTTTCCCGACGACATCTACAACCAGGTGAAGATGGAGAAGATTTTTGCGCTGGTGCCGCAATACTGCTTTCAGGGGCACACGCATATTCCCGGTGTCTTTACGGAAACGCTGGAGTTTCTGGACCCGAAGGAAATTGATTCGAAGTATGAACTCGGAAGTCAAAAAGTGATGATCAACGTGGGATCGGTGGGGCAGCCGCGAAATAACGATTCCAGATCGTCCTACGTCACAGTTGACGGAAACACCGTGACCTTCCACCGTGTTGAATACAACATCGATAAGACAGCAGACAAGATTTACAACACCCCCGAACTGGACAATTTTCTTGGTGACCGACTGCGCGAAGGACGTTGACGCAGTGGCGGAGCCGGATTGTCGCAGAGAGCCGAGCGACGGATCCTGTTCCAGGTTTCTGCACAGCGGGATTCTTCAATGCGGTCAGAGTAATCTGAGCGATCCGTTCGGCCACCAGGTTCATTTGCAGAGCGCAGCTGGAGGCTACAATCCCGGAGAGGCTCTCAGGCTGCTTTTCTCCTGAAGCGGGAGCTGTGCCGGCAACGGAGCCAAACTGCAGGTTTTTTCTGCGATAAACAGCCGACGTTGGTGGTTTGCCTGACGATTTCCTGGAAAACCCCGCTGATTTGCCGGAACGACGCGGGTCAAGATTCACGGACTGAATTTCCGTCGGTATTCTCCCCCGTCGTCTTTCGATGGGATCTCGTCCAGGAATTTGCTCCTCCCTGCGAATCACGGCTGTTTCATCGGACCGTGTGTCCGTCGAGTTTTTACGTCCCTCGCGGGCACAACTGAGCGGAATACGCTCTGGTCACGCGAAACAACTTCGCGAAATCGTCTTATGGACAACCGACGTTTTGTCACATTTCTGGTCTGCTTCTTCGCGTTTACATTCTTGTACAACGGGCTGATTGCTCCCAGGTTATTTCCACGGCCGAAGAAGCCGCCAGCCATTGTGGAAAACAATGAAGCGGCCGCTCCTGCAGCAGAGGCACCGGCGGACGGGCCGGAGAACACCGATCCGGAGAACACCGATCCGGCGAACGACGGCCAACCGGCAGTTGCCGAAGGCCCGAGTGGTGAAGACCCGAGTGGTGAACCGTCAGTCGTGGCTGATAACGGGCCGGCCGTGTTCCCGCATCGTCAGGTCTTCATCGGTTCGTTGGACCCGAAAAACGGTTTCTTTCTGGAGGTGCAGCTAAATACAGCGGGCGCCGCGATCGAATCGGTTCAGTTGTCCGATCCCAGGTTCAAGGAGCTGACAAACGAAGAAAAACAGTTGACGGTTGTGGGGACGAATTCCACCGACGACCGGACGTTTTCGACGGCCGTGACCACGATTGATCAACAACTTGCAAAACACAAACTGAATCTGGAGACGATTGACTGGGAAGTGGTGGCCTCTGACGACAGTAGTGCCACATTTGCATTCGAAGCGCCCGACCATTCGCTGCGTGTCGAAAAGACGTTTCGTCTTCAGGTGGCCGACGTTCCTCCGGAGCAAATGCAGAAGGCGTTTCTTACCAACGCTGCCGGATTCACGATCGAAGCAGAGCTGAAGGTCACCAATCTGTCCTCGGAGCCTCAGTCATTCGAATACGAATTGCAGGGACCTGTCGGAGTCGTCCTGGAAAATGTTGAGCACACTCGCAAGTACCGGGACATCAAGATTGAATTTGTCGGTGAAGAAGACGACGTCGTCTTTGGCGCGAAGGCTCTGGGCAAACTGTATGAAAAGCATATCGGTGCAGCTCGTGATGCTGGTCAGAATCTCTCCGGTAACCAGATTCGCGGAAAACTGAAGACGAGTGATTCCTGGACAGGAGTCTTTCGCTACGCCGGTGTCGACGTGCAGTTCTTCGCCGCCCTGGTGGCTCCTCTGGATGACCGTCCGGAGGCTGAGCGACTTGTCAACAAGTGGATCGATCGAACCTATCCTGTGATGGTGCAGGAAGACCGACTTGACATCAATCAAAGTGATATCAGCTTTCGAATGGCGTCGTCGCCACAGACTCTTCCGGCAACCGGAGACAGCATCGTCCACAGGTTTGCTTTCTTCGTCGGGCCCAAACGAAGCGAATTGCTCGACCCGAAACCGATGGAGGCCGATCAGGTTCTGGACTACGGGTCATGGTTTGGTTTCATTGCTCGCGGCATGCACCGACTGCTGTCGACGTTCTATGGGCTGGGAATGCCGTATGCTCTGGCGATCATCTGCCTGACCGTCCTGGTGCGAGGCTGTATGTTCCCGTTGTCTCGCAAACAGGCAATCAGCGCTGCCAAGATGAAGGACCTGCAGCCGAAGATCAACGAGCTGAAGCTGAAGTATGGCGAAGACAAGGAAAAGATGGCCAAGGCGCAGATGGAGCTTTGGCGCAAGCACAACATCAATCCGCTGGGCGGGTGCTTTCCGCTGCTGTTTCAATTCCCCATCTTCATCGCTTTGTATACGTGCCTGAATACCGCTGTCGACCTGCGTCTGGCGCACTTCCTGTGGATCGAGAATCTGGCGGCACCGGACGCTCTGTTTCGAATGCCGGCAGCACTGCCGATTCTGGGACAGGACTTCAATCTGCTGCCCTGTATCACCGTTGTGTTGTTCTTCGTCCAGCAGAAGATGTTCATGCCACCGCCGGCGGACGAACAGCAGGCGGCTCAGCAGAAGATGATGAACTTTATGACACTGTTCTTTGGGTTCATGTTCTGGCACATGCCCGCAGGATTATGTCTGTACTTCATCGCCTCAAGTATGTGGGGTATTGCCGAACGTATGTTGCTTGGAAAGACGAGCAAATCGACGGCACCTGATACCGAACCGTCCGTTACGGTGAAAGAAATCGAAGCGGCAGATTCCGGGCCGAAGAAGAACGGTGCGCAAGCGAAGACGCCTGCGAAAGAGAAGAAGGAGGGCTTCTTCCAGAAGTTGATGGCGGCGGCAGAAGAAGCTCAGAAACAGGCCGAGAAGACTAAAGATAAGCAGTCGAAGGGCAAGAAGAAAAAAGGCCGCTGATTCGGGGACGGGGTCGGGAGTCTTTTTCGGCTGAAGGTACAGCGAACGTTGGACGCCTTGATCTCCGAAAGAGACTCCTGACCTCTTTGCTCCCGGACAGGTTATCAACATGCCGCTGGACCTGCAGGATACGATTGCCGCAATTGCCTCTCCGTCCGACCCGGCCGAACGAGGCATCATTCGAGTCAGCGGCAGCGACGCTGCTGGCATTGCCGGACAATTGTTTCGTGCAGACGAGGATGCCTCAGACTGGCAGTGCAGTCGTCTTCCGACACGCGTTGTTGGAACACTGCTGATACCGTCGTTAAGCACTCCACTGCCTTCGGCGTTGATGTTCTGGCCGACTTCCCGCAGTTACACGGGTCAGCCGATGGCCGAGTTCCACACAATCGGCTCGCCACCATTGCTGGACGCAACGCTTGAGCGAATCCATGAATGTGGCGCGCGGTCAGCAGAACGTGGTGAGTTCACTTTTCGGGCTTTCATGGCTGGCAAGATAGATCTGGTGCAGGCGGAGGCTGTGCTGGGGGTCATCGATGCCGCCGATCACGAGGAACTGCAGGTCGCGTTAACACAACTTGGCGGAGGTGTGACCTCCAGGCTGGTTGACGTTCGCTCTGAGATTCTCTCTCTGCTGGGGGATCTGGAGGCCGGACTTGATTTCGTCGAAGAGGACATTGAATTCATTACAAAGCAGCAAGTCTGTGACCGACTGACGGGATGTATAACCCGACTGCAGCAATTGACGGACGACTCGGCGACCAGACTCCCATCGGGATACCGACGGAGAATCGTGCTGGCTGGCTTGCCCAATGCGGGCAAAAGCACTCTCTTCAATCGCCTGATTGGCGCGGAGCGAGCGATCGTTTCGTCGACGCCCGGAACCACTCGAGATTATCTCACCAGCGTTATCAATGTTGGCGGAATGGATGTGGAACTGATCGACACCGCGGGATGGGAAACCGCAGCTGATCTCATCATGCAGCACGCCCAGACTCTGCGGTCAGAACAATTGGCTGTGAGTGACCTGATTCTATGGTGTACTGCGGCTGATCTGGACGAATCCCGTAGTGCCGAGAACGTCCGCCTGCGTGCACAAGCGAATGCGGCAGGCGTCAGTCTGCTGGACGTCATCACTCGTTGCGACCTGAGCAGGATCACCGAGACCGCTTACGCAGCAGAACTTCAGGACAGTCACCGCGTGAGTGCTCAGACAGGCGCTGGCGTACAGCAGTTGAGCGAAGAACTTCAGCGGCGGTTGGCTGGTGACCGTTCGTCGCGATCAGAATTGCTGTCGTCCACTTCGGTACGGTGCCGCGAAAGTCTTGTCGGTGCGACCAACGCGATTCAAACAGCAATCTCCTCGGCCGAAGAGAATGTCGGGGACGAGGTCATTGCCCTGGAGTTACGTGATGCATTGCATCAGCTTCGCGCGGTCCTTGGCGAAGTCTACACAGACGATATCCTCGACCACATCTTCAGCAATTTCTGCATTGGCAAGTGACGTCCTGTGCCTCACCGTTGAAAATAGTCACCGAAAAAGTGTCGCATCATACCGCTGAACCTCGTCCGCGACGCATCAAGCAGCACGGCCACCACGATGACGCAGCCGGTGGTGATGTATTTCGCCCCTTCGCTGACTCCCATCTGAATCAGCCCGGTTTGCAGGACGGCGATGATCAGCACGCCAAGAAATGTGTTCGTCATTGACCCTCGTCCACCCATCAGGCTGGTGCCGCCAATGACGGCAGCCGCTATCGCCGACAGTTCAAAACCAATCGCAGCATTCGGGTCGACCGCCGACAGCCGCGACGTTTCCACGATGCCCGCTGCTGCTGCCAGAGCTCCACACAGGACAAACGCACCGATTCGCATGCGGGCAGTATTCACACCGCTCAGACGGACCACCGTTTCGTTAAAGCCGATCGCCACGCAGTAGCGGCCAAACAAAGTGCGGTGCAGTGCAAACTGTGAAACCAGTACGACGATCAACGCGAACAGGAAGGCGGGCGAAACTCCGAAGCCCGCGATTCGTCCGCCGATGAATTGAATACCCGTTGACTGATCGACGTAGATGGACGTTGAATCGGTCAACAGATAGGCCAGCCCACGTGTGATCTGCAGCACGCCCAGACTTACAATGAACGACGGAATCCCAGCCAGGACACTCACTGCGCCGCTGACAAGACCACAGCAGGCACCGGCCAGAATTGTTGCGGGGACCGCCATCCAGATTGACGTGCCGTGTTCCACCATCAGCACGCCCAGCACCGAGGCACTACATGCCAGCACGGACCCGACGGCCAGATCGATCCCACCCGTGATCAGGACGAAAGTCATTCCCACAGCGACCAGCGTCAGCGCTGGAATCTGGTTCACAATGGCAGTCAGCGTGGGAAAAGTGAAAAAGTACGGCGTCTGCGTGCCAAAGAATGCGATCAACAGCGCCAGCACAGCCAGCAGCCCGAGATATTCGCCGACCAGCAGCCGCGTGATTCGATTCCGAAAGTGAGAGGACATGTTTATTCAGGCAAAGGTGACGGCGCGAACTGCACCACGTCTACTCGCTGCCGTCCTGATCGATTCTTAAGTGTTTACGAACGAAAGCGACGGCGCGCCGACTGACGTTGTCACCAGCTCCCGCGACCCCGTGGTTGGCGCCTTTGACAACATGGAGCTCCGCAGTGCATCCGACAGACTTCAGTTGTTCATGCAATCTGCTGGCGTGCCGCAGGGGAACGATAACGTCTTTGTCGCCATGAACCAACAGGACGGGCGGATCGTCGTGTGTGGCGAAGCTGATCGGAGACACGTCGACTTTGGCTGCCATGGACATTTCTGCTGCAGGTGTACCAGGCTCATAGCCCAGCAACTGTCGGTATGCCGGATGTTTGTGCTCGATCTCCGCCAACAGCGACCAATCTGTCGGTCCTGCAAAGCTGACGACGCATGTTGTTCGCGAAGATTGTTGTGCAATCGGATCCTGCGATGACAAATCCGCGGCGTCGCCGTGCAGCGCCACCCACAACGATAAGTGCGCGCCCGCAGAACCGCCAGTCACGCCAATGCGATGAGGGTCAATGTTCCATTCTTTCGCGCGGCTTCTGACAAACTGGACCGCCCGAACGCAGTCGCTCACCTGAGCTGGATGGGGGGCGACATCAGTGAACCGATATTCAACAGAAACCACGGAAAGCCAGCCTTCGTTGACAGCAGTCGTCAGCCACCCGGGCAGGCGATCCTTCGAACCAGCTCGCCAGCCACCACCGTGAATGTACACCATCGCCGCTGTTGGCCGGGCAGCCTTCGCCAGATAAACGTCCAGCCGTTGAGCCGGGTGATCGTTATCGTACGCGATGTCTTTTTGCCGTTCCGGACCGTCTGCGAAAGAGGAGACACCGCTGTGGAAGATTGCGGCACAGAGAAAGAGACACGTGGGGCCGAGCTGTCGAATCATCGTCGGTGTGCTTTCTGTTCGATGTCCTGTTTCTTCACGTCCGGAATGGCTCGCCCATGAGGGTCTTCAGAGGACTGAGACAGTTCTTCGGTGATCTGCTGTTGAACGCCAGGTCCGATGAAATGTTCCATCGCCTCGGCGGGATCGTGCAGGTGGTCAGGCGGAAGGGCGAAGTTCTCCTGCAGGTATGCTTCCCACAAACGGTGCGATCTGACCATCGACTGCGCGTACCTCAGTCCTGTTTCGGACAGCGATGTCACAGCACCGACCTGTTGCAGCAGGTGTCGCGAGCGCAACCAACGCACGGCTGCTCCGGCCAGAAGTCCATTGCCCGCCAATGTGTGGCACTCTGAGAGCGATGCCTGCACCCGCGTGTCCGGTGCATCAGAGCGTTCCTGACGTCGGAACAGCCCGGCCAGCACGTCTTCGGCACAGATTCGGATCCGCAGACGCACGGTTCGCAACAGTCTGCCCAGCAGGCCGTTCTTTGGCGAGAGGACGATGGCGATCAGCAGCTCGACACCAGCAACCACAGCCGTCAATCCAGCGGCCGACGAATTCCAACGCAGTGCCAGCAAATAGCCAAAGGTCGTACAGGAAACTCCGATCACACAGGACAGTACGAGCATGGTGGACAGTCGATCGGTCAGAAGCCTGGCGACTGAGGCCGGCACGATCAGCAGTGCGACAACCAACAGGCCGACGATTTCCATGGCTGACACCGTGACGATCGCCACGACCGTTGTCAGCAGATAGTGCATGAGACCCGCGCTGAAGCCCAGTGTGACCGCCAGTGTCGGGTCAAACGACGTCAGTCGCAGTTCCTTCCAGCAGACGGTGAGCAGCAGCAGCGTAATGATTAGTGTCGGGACGAGCGTGCGAAATGATTCGGGCACCAGCCAGCCAAAGGTCGGTTGCAGATTGATTCCGGCAAACGATAGATCGCCGAACAGCACACAATCCAGATCCAGGTGAACGTGGCTGGCGTGGGACACCACCACCACCCCGAATGCAAAAAGCGACGTAAACACGATGCCGATGCTGGAATCCTCGGGCACCAGTGCCGCCTTGTGGACAAACTGAGTCATTACGGCCGTCACAATTCCGGCCACAATGGCGCCCAGAAACATGGGAATCGGGTCGACTCGACCAGTGACCAGGTAAACACCAGCAATGCCGGCGAGCACGGAATGACTGAGCGCATCACCCAGAAGACTGATGCGACGCAGCACCAGAAAGCAGCCCGCCAGCGAACAGCAGACCGCGCACAACGCTCCCACGGCCATCGTCCAGAACGCATTCTGGACGTCGGTTGCGGGCAGGCCCAGCATTTCCGCCAGCCGAACTGTCTGTGCCTCAAACGGGATCGGGACACGGGCAGCAAACTGCGTTGCGGCGTGGTGAAGCGATGGCAGCATCAGGAGACCTCCTGAGTTGCAACCTGTGGCCCGGAGGTTTCGGAGGCATGGGGCACGTCATCAGCGGCCTCCACCCAAGGCAGATACATTTCAAGGTCGGTCACTTCCCGTGACTTCCACAACAATCCGCGATGGGGCGCAAAGATCCACGATAGAACAAAGAACGCGGTAGACGTCAGCACGATCAACGGCCCCGTTGGCAAACCGTCAAAATGAGCGCTCAACAGCGTCCCGATGATTCCGGAGACGCCGCCGATGGCGCACGCGATCATCATCATTCTGGACAGCCGGTCAGTCCAGAAGCGGGCGGCTGCCGGAGGAATGATGAGTAATGCTGCCGTAAGAACAACTCCAACGGCTGGCAATCCGACCACCACCGTCACTGCCGTCAACAGCATGAGTAATATGTCCAGGCCCGTTGCCGACCACCCCTGAACCTGACAGAACTGTTCGTCAAAGCTGAGCAGTTTCAGCTCCTTGAACAGCAGCACAACGATGCTGGCGGTCACAGCGACGACGGCCGCAATCTGCGCGACGTCACCCTGCATCATTGTTGCTGCCTGCCCGATGATGAAGGATTCCAGATCTGCGCCTGGTTCGTCACGATAGTGATTCTGAATGGAACGTGTGAGTGCAATACCGCCGCCGTAAAACACGCTTAGAACGATCCCCTGCACGGCATCGTCGCGAAGCCGGGTGAATCGTTTCAGTAGTGAAACAGAGACTGCGCCCAGCAAGCCGCTCAGCAACGCTCCGGTCAGCAACACGATGATGGAACGAGAATGAAATGCCAGAAACGCCAGGCACAGACCGGGCAGGGCCGCATGAGCAACAACGTCGCCCGCGAGTGCTCGACGCCGCAGTACGGCAAACGTGCCCACCATGCCGGAGGCGACGCCAAGCAACAACGTACCTGTGAGGACGATTAGTGTCTGACTGAAAAACATCTGAGCAGCTTACTGCTTCCTGGAGGGCAGGGTGGGAGATTCCTGGTGTACAACGAAAGTGGGAAGCAGACATTCTGCCTCATCTCATCAAGCCTCAAAGAGGCACTACTCCGTCTCCTCTTGTTTCCGGACGGCTTCGGCCATTGTATCGAGAATCGAAAGCCGACCACCATATGTTGCCTGCAGATTGGCCGACGTGAATGTCGTGTCAATGGGACCTGAGGCAACGATGCGAACGTTCAGCAGCACGACTTCGTCAAAGTACTCAGAGACCGTTCTCAGATCATGATGGACAACGACGATCGTGCGGCCCTCGTCACTCAGCGACTTCAACAATTCGAAAACAACCTGTTCGGTGGCAGCATCCACACCCGCCATCGGTTCGTCCATGAAGTACAGTTCTGCCTGCTGAGCCAGTGCGCGAGCCAGGAAAACTCGCTGCTGCTGGCCGCCGGAAAGCTGACCGATTTGACGTTGGGCATAATCCTGCATACCGACGCGCTCCAGACACTGCATCGTCAGGTCCCGTTGAACGCGGCCGGGGTGCCTAAACCAGCCCAGCGAACCGTACGTTCCCATCAACACGGTTTCAAATACGCTGATCGGGAAGTCCCAGTCGACACTGCCTCGTTGAGGAACGTAGCCGATGCGAGGCAGCTGGCCGGCGATGGCCGAACCCCATGCGCTAACGGAACCGCTGACCATCGGAACAAGTCCCATGGCGGCGCGAATCATTGTGCTTTTACCGGCTCCGTTGGGGCCGACAATGGCAACCAATCCCGCGTTCCGCAGCGTCAGGTCGATATTCCATAACACGGGACGCCGATCGTAAGCGACCGTCATGTCGTGGATGTCAAAAATGGCCGGTTCTTCGTTTCCGTCGGACGACGTCACTGCGAATCCTTTGCCTCAGTCGACGTGTCAGGCTGCAACGAGGTCGCATTTGAGCTTTGATCGGATGCGCCTACATCAGATTCTGTTGCCCCCAGCGCGGTCGCAATCTGTCGAATATTGTGCAGCAACGCGCCGGCCAACGTCTCCTCATCTGTTCCCTCGGCACCGGCCGTGTCTGAAAACAGACGGCCTCCGATCTTCAAGCTGTGCTTCTGAGCCTCACACCCGGCGACCAGAGCAGCGATGTTTCTGTCGGACACACTTTGTTCGGTGAAAACGGCGGCAATCCTGTTGTCGACCAGCAGTTTGACCAGTTCATCAACACGATGCAGTCCGGGCTTGCTCTCGGTCGAAATCCCCTGCACGGCTTCTACGCGAAACTTAAATGTTCTGGCGAAATACTCGAAAGCATCGTGGGCCGTCACCAGAACTCGGCGTTCCTCCGGAACAGAGGCCATGATTTCCACACCCCGTGCCAATGTTGATCGCATGAGTTCAGCAAACGTGACAGCGGAGGTTGAGTACTGTTCCTCGCCATCCGGATCAAATCCGGAGAGTTCGGCTGCCAGGTGCTGCCCGCAGGTTAGCCAGAGTTCCGGGTCAAACCAGACGTGTGGATCCGCAATTCCGTCTCCTGTCTGCAGAAGTCGAGTGGGCTGCTCGTTCGATAGCCCACCGGTCACGCAGATGACAGGAATACCACGATGCTTCAGGCTTTCCAGCGGACCGTCAAAGTGCCCCTCCAGATGCAGTCCGGAATACACTACTAAATCTGCGGCCGTCAGCGCATTGGTGTCCTGCGGCGATGGCGTGTAGGAATGAGGATCGACCCCAGGTCCGTCCATGATCGCTGTGACAGCGACACGATTGCCGCCAATTTGTCGAACAAGGTCTTTGATGATGTTGGTTGTACACACAATATTGATCGGGCCGGAACCGGAATATTGTTCGACGGCGACAGTCGGAGTAACCGCCGGCGGTATGTCACTGTTGTCGCCGCAGCCCACCCCGAAAACTGCGGTCAGCAGAAGATATCGCAGCAGGAAGTTTGGCGTGATTTTCATAGATCCTGATATCAGTAAATTGAACTCTGACCGACCGTTGCCGAACAGGAATGTGTGTCAGAAGAACTCAGCAACGGCAGAACGCTCCAGCCCTGGGATTTAGCACAGGCTACATTTCTCCATTTTGCCGCAAGTTGGACCGCGAGGCAATCGATTTGTGCAGGCTTTCGGCAACGTCGCAGGACTGGGAATCGGGCCGGGCCGCCCCGGCGGGCGATGGCGTGGCGAGCACTGGGAAATTACACGTTTCCGCCGCCGAGAGTGTGGTGTGGCCGGGCCGCCCCGGCGGGCGATGGCGTGGCGAGCACCGGGAAATTACACGTTTCCGCCGCCGAGAGTGTGGAGTGGCCGGGCCGCCCCGGCGGGCGATGGCGTGGTGGGCACCGGGAAATTACACGTTTCCGCCGCCGAGAGTGTGGTGTGGCCGGGCCGCCCCGGCGGGCGATGGCGTGGTGAGCACCGGGAA
>JAAERP010000252.1 GCA_024230215.1 Fuerstiella sp.
GATCCACACCGGAGCGGCTTTTCTCGCCTTTGTCCAGCGGACTCCAAGGTCCGTCGCTCCTGCGATCAGTTGGGCCTCCGGTCGATTGGCACGCATTTGCAACGCGTCATCCAGACTCACAGGGCCAATGACTCGGCGAAGCCCTCCACGGTGGACGCCGCTGACATCAAACGGCAGCTTTCGAAGTAACACAAACCTTTCCTCGGTTACGTCCGACATCAGCGGCCACTCCGCTGTCTCACCCTGGATCGATTCACAGCGTTGAGCTGCTTCGAAAATAGGCAGGTAACCCGTGCAGCGGCAGAGATTTCCGGCGAGTTCCATCGGCCAATCGGCAGGCTGAATGTCATCGGGCGAAACTCCCTGCCGATGACACACGGCCGTGATTGCCATCACAAAGCCGGGCGTGCAAAAACCGCACTGCGAACCGTGACAGTCGACCATCGCCTGCTGGACAGGCGTAAGCTGACCGTCTGCCGCTAGGGCCTCAACCGTGATCAAATGACAGCCATCCAGCTGAAATACAAAGCGAATGCACGAGTTCACGGGTCGGTAGTCCATGCCATCTTTAGTCAGCTGCCCGATAAGTACCGTGCATGAACCGCAGTCGCCTTCCTCGCACGCGATTTTCGTCCCGGTGTATCTGAGCTTTTCACGCACAAACTCACTAACCGTCAGAAAGACATCACTTCCTGCAACCTCACAGCGACGGCCATTCACTTGAAATTCAACTGAGGATCTTTCCGCAAGTTTCATTCATTTGATCCTTGATAATTCAATCTGTTCGCTTGTCGCCATTGCGAGAAGTCGTATTGATCTGCCAAGCTAGACTCGCACA